>NZ_JAUEUK010000007.1:0-472762 GCF_032487555.1 Bradyrhizobium sp. SZCCHNRI1029 | reverse complement strand
CTGCGCGGCCGCATCGTGACCGTCGTCGACATGCGGGCGCGGCTCGGCCTTGCCCGCGCCGAGGACGGCAAGCCGCCTATGGCGGTCGGCGTCGATCTGCGCGGCGAGTCCTACGGTCTCCTGATCGACCAGATCGGCGAGGTGCTGCGGCTGTCCGAGGAGGGCCGGGAGGAGAACCCCGTCAATCTCGACCCGCGCATGGCGAAATTCGCCGGCGGCGTGCACCGCCTCGACGGCCAGCTGATGGTCATTCTCGACGTCGATCGCGTGCTCGAGCTCCTGCCGAAGGCAGCAATCGCCGCCTAGCCCGTCAACCGTCCCATAGGGGAGACAACAATGAAGAGCTGTCTGGTCGTGGATGACTCCAGCGTCGTGCGCAAGATCGCACGGCGTATCCTGGAGGAGTTGGGCTTCTCCGTCGTCGAGGCGGAGGATGGCGAGCGGGCGCTCGAGATCTGCACCAAGAGCCTGCCGGACGCCATTCTGCTCGACTGGAACATGCCCGTCATGGACGGTTATGATTTCCTCGGGCGCCTGCGCCGGCTGCCGGGCGGCGAAGGCCCCAAGGTGGTGTTCTGCACCACCGAAAACGACATCGATCACATTTCGCGCGCGCTGAACGCCGGCGCCAACGAATACATCATGAAGCCGTTCGACAAAGAGATTGTGGCCGCCAAATTCCAGGAAGTTGGTCTCATCCAGGCGCTGTCAGCCGAATCCGCCTGATCCCTTCGTCTGCCCAGAAGAGGCCGCCCGTGAACCAGCCTGATTATGAGTTCCTGCGCAAGCTGCTTCGAGACAAGTCCGGTCTCGATCTGTCTGCCGACAAGCAATATCTGATCGAGAGCCGCCTGCTTCCGCTCGCGCGCAAGGCCGGCCTGGCCAGCATCAGCGATCTCGTCCAGAAGCTGAAGGACGGGTCGAGCGCCTTGATCAGCCAGGTCGTCGAAGCGATGACGACCAACGAGACGTTCTTCTTCCGCGACAAGGTCCCGTTCGATCATTTTCGCGACGTGATCATGCCGGAGCTCCTCAAGGCGCGCGCCAACCGCAAGTCGATCCGGATCTGGTGCGCTGCTTGCTCGACCGGCCAGGAGCCGTATTCGCTGGCGATGTCGCTCAAGGAGATGGGATCTGCGCTCAGTGGATGGCGCATCGAGATCATCGCCACCGATCTCTCCCAGGAGGTGCTGGAGAAGTCCAAAGCGGGTCTCTACAGCCAGTTCGAGGTGCAGCGCGGGCTGCCGATCCAGCTTCTGGTCAAATATTTCAAGCAGGCAGGCGAACTCTGGCAGATCAATTCCGACGTGCGCGGCATGGTCCAGCATCGCCAGCTCAATCTGCTGCACGACTTCTCACAGCTCGGCACGTTCGACGTCGTGTTCTGCCGCAACGTGCTGATCTATTTCGATCAGGACACCAAGATCAACATCTTCGGCCGGCTCGCCAAGCAGATGGAGCCGGACGGCTTCCTCGTACTCGGTGCGGCGGAGACCGTCGTCGGCCTCACCGACGTGTTCAAGCCGCTCGCGGACCGGCGTGGCCTGTATCGCCCGAGCGGGATCGCTTCCGCGGCGAAGGCGTCCGCTCCGGGAATGCCCAGGATCGCGGCCGCGGGCAACTAGATGTTCCCGCAGCCCAATAGAGCAGGACGCGAAGATGTCTGACGACAACAAAGGTACGGAGCGCGTCACCTTCAGCCGTGGTTACGATGTCTGCATCATGGGCATCGACGGGACCTGGCGCAGGGACTGCCAGCTCAACGCCATCTCGGACACCGACGCGGTGCTGACGGTCGAGGGATCGATCCAGGGATTGAATCTGAAAGAGTTCTTTCTGCTGCTGTCCTCGACGGGGCTCGCCTACCGCCGCTGCGAGCTGGTCCGGGTCAACGGCTCCGAGATGGACATCCAGTTCATCAAGGGAAAGAACAAGAAGAAACGTGGCAACGCTTCCGCCGGCCAGGAAACGACCGTCAACTAGTTCGCCTTGCGGCAGCACGGCGCATTGCTCGCCCGCCGCTCGGGAAACTTCCGCGCGCGGAGCGACGAGGAGACGCGCCGGCCCGGGTCCTGCGCAAGTCCTAAGACGCGTGGCCTTTTTTCCGAGAGCCGCTTTACGTCGCCGCAGGGTCGGACGTGTATGACAACGACGTCGGTCAAATTTTCCAGGGACGGCCAATGCCGGTCATGAGTTCGGAACTTGCATCCAGCCGGTCGGAGCGCGCCGATGATGGCGAACGGCGCGCGCTGCAGCTCTTGGTCGTCGACGACGACGCCGCGCAGCGGACGCTGATCGCGCTGGCGGCCAAGCAGGCCGGCCACGCCGTGACGGTCGCGGCCACGTGCAGCGATGCGATCCGCGAGGTGCGCAACAACCGCTTTGACTGCGTGACGCTCGATCTCATGCTCGAGGATGGCGAGGGGACCGAGGTCCTCAAGGTCATCGCAGATACCCGCTTCGCCGGTTCCGTGATCGTGATCAGCGGCATGGATGCGGCAAAGCGAATTGAGGCCCGGCTGTTCGCGCGCTCGCTCGGGATCGACCTGCAGAGCCTGCCGAAGCCAGTCGATCTGGCAGCGTTGCGCATCTGCCTGGCGAATCTCGGCAAGACTGTGCTCGGCCTGCCCGTGGTTCACACCTGGGGCGGCGTCGCCGCCGAAAGTGTTGCCGCGAAGCATCGGTCCTGACAGAGCTGCATCGGCGCAAGCCGCGGTCCAGGGCGCAAAATCCTATGCAACGTCCGAATCCCGCCGATCTCTGATCAAAACGAGGGCAAGGCCGGCTGACGGCTGTACGTCTTGTGTCAAATGCCGTGCAGATTTTCGTGGGCTGAGGGCCGTGCACGCGTCCGCCGCCGAGCATGTCTGTGGGCGTGGTGCACGTGGGCAACGCCGATGCGATCAGAGTTTGATGTCGATCATGACGCTGTCGGCGTTGATGTGTTTTTGCAAGGCAGCATGCTGCCCGAGACGACTGCCTTGAGATCGTGTCCAGATCATGGTCTCGTGAAGGCGATCACCGATCTGCAGCTACTACTTGTGGGTTAGGATCATAAACCGTACAAATACGGGTGCCCAAAGCACCCGACGAGTATGGTATCATAAGACGCGCTTTCATTGTTTCTTCTCCTTTGCAAGAGCAATCGCCCATGGCCGAACAAACAGCTTCCCGCGGTGAGATTTTTGTCGTCGATGACGACCCAGCCGTGCGCGACACCCTCTCGATGGTCTTGTCGGCAGGTGGGTATGAAGTGATCTGTTTTGCGGACGGCGCCGCGCTCCTGGCGGTGGCGCGGAGCAGGACACCGGCCTGTATCCTGCTCGACGTGCACATCCCCGGAAAGTCCGGTCTCGACATTCTCAGGGAACTGCACGGCGAGGACTATCCGGCTCCGATCTTCATGATCTCGGGCCAGGGCGACATCCCGATGGCCGTCAATGCGATCAAGAACGGGGCGCTCGACTTCATCGAGAAGCCGTTCCGCGGCAGTGAGATCGTGGCCCGTCTGAACGAGGCGATCGGCGCGTTCGCGCGGCGGCAGAAGGAGAATGCCTCGCCGAAGATCGGCTCGCTGCATTTCCCCGGCCGCGAGCCGCTGACGCGGCGCGAGCGCGAGGTCCTGGAACAATTCACGGCGGGGGCCTCGAACAAGGAGGCGGGGCGCACGCTGGGCATCAGCCCGCGCACGATCGAGGATCATCGCGCCAACATCATGAAGAAGCTCGGCGCGCGCAACGCGGCCGATCTGATCCGCATCGTGATGACGGCGTCGCGCGCCAATTGAGCCGATGGTCGGGCCGCCCGCACGGGGCCTCAAGCTGGAGTAGCGGCAACCGCAAGCGCCAGGCCGCGTTGGTCGGGCCGCATTGGCCAAGCCTCGTTTTTCAAGCCTGGTTTTTCAAGCCTCGGTCGCGGCGAGCGCCTTGCGGATCATCTTGGCGAGCTCGGATTTGCGGTACGGCTTCGGCAGCAGAAGAATTCCTTCGTCGAGCCGGCCGTGATGCACCACGGCATTCTCGGTGTAGCCGGAGGTGAACAGGACCCGCTGCGTCGGACGAATCCGCTGGATCTCGGATGCGAGCTGGCGGCCGTTCATCGTCCCCGGCATGATGATGTCGGTGAAGAGCAGATCGAACGGCTCTCCGGCATTGGTGATCGCCAGCGCTTCGGCGGCATTGGCCGCCTCCAGCGTCGCATAGCCCAGTGCATGGAGCTGGGCGAGAACGTAGCCGCGCACCAGCCGGTCGTCCTCCACCACCAGGATCGTCTCCTGGCCGCCCTGGATCGCCGGCGCGTCGCCCGAGGGCTGCGTGATCGCTTCTTCGCTGCCCGGCGGCAGGTACATCCGGATCGTGGTGCCGTGGCCCTCTTCGCTGTAGATCCTGATGTGGCCGGCCGATTGCTTCACGAAGCCGTACACCATCGACAATCCGAGCCCCGTCCCCTTGCCCGGCCCCTTCGAGGTGAAGAACGGATTGAACACCTTGTCGATGATGGCGGCGGGAATGCCGCTGCCACTGTCGCTCACCGCGATCATCGCGTAGCGACCGGGCCGCACGTCGTCGTAGAGACTTGCGTAGTTCTCGTCGAGGTCGGCCCAGCCGGTCTCCAGGATGAGCTTGCCGCCATTCGGCATCGCGTCGCGGGCATTGAGCGCGAGGTTGATGACCGCCGTGGCGAGCTGGTTCGGATCGACATGCGCCACGCAGGTCTCGTCCTGGAAGACGGACTCGATCTCGATCTGCTCTCCGAGCGTCGGCCGCAGCAGCTTGGCTGTGTCGATCATCAGCGTGTTGACGTCGACCTCGCGCGGCTGCAGCGGCTGCCGGCGCGCAAAGGCGAGCAGATGCTGGGTGAGATCGGCCCCGCGCGCGGCGGCCTCGTCGATCATCCTGGTGATCGCGGCGAGCTGCGGCTCCTTGGCCACGGCCGCGGCGAGAATCTCGATCGTGCCGGTGATCACGGTGAGGATGTTGTTGAAGTCGTGTGCGATGCCGCCGGTGAGCTGGCCGATCGCCTCCATCTTCTCGGACTGGCGGATCCGTTCCTCGGTCGCGATCTTGTCGGTGAGGTCGCGGAAGAAGCCGTTCAGCACGAAGCCGTTGCGGGTCTTCAGCGCGGTCACGCTGAGTTCGGCCTTGAACTCGCGGCCGTCGCGCCGCTTCACCATGACCTCGCGTCGGCGGCCGACGCCGAGTGCGCTCGCTTGTCCGGTCATCAGGATGCGGCCGAGCGCGGCGCGCAGCTCCTCGCCGACGTCCCCGACGGTGATGACGTCGAAGACGTCCTTGCCGATGATCTCGGCGCGCGACCAGCCGAAGATCTTCTCGGCCTGGGAGTTCCAGTTGAGAATGGCCCCGTTGTCGTCGACCTGGACGAAGGCATCGAGCGCGGTCTCGACGATGTTGCGGGCGAGCTGTTCGCTCTCCCGGAGCGTCTCCTGCGCCAGCCGGCTCTCGGTCATGTCGCGGCCGATGAAGAAGTGGCGCTGCACCGGCTCCGACCAGTTCGAGGTCCAGGACAGCGTCACCACGCGGCCGTCCTTGTGGACGTAGCGGCAGTCGGAGGTGCGCGCCCGAAGGCCGAGGCGCGAGGCGCGAAGCTCCTCGCGTGCTTTGGGTAGATCGTCCGGGTGGATGAACTCCGCGCCGCTGCGGCCGATCATCTCCGCCGGCGTATAGCCGAGAATCGCCTCCACACTCGGTGAGACCTGAACCAGGATGCCATTGCGGTCGGTGATGAGGATCAGGTCCTGCGACGTCTCGAAGATGCGCCGCCGTTCCTCGGTCTGCTGGCGCAGCGCCAGTTCGGTCCGGCGGCTCTCGGTGACGTCGCGTGCGATCTTGGAGGCGCCGATGATCTGGCCGGTCGGTGATTTGATCGGCGAGACGCTGAGCGAGACCTGGACCAGCTCACCGTCCTTGCGGATCCGCACCGTCTCGAAATGCTGGATCCGCTCGCCGCGGGCCATGCGCGCCAGAAGGTCCTGGGCCTCGGCCATGCGCTCGGGCGGCACGAGGAAATCCGCAAGGCGGCCCACGGCCTCCTCGGCGGAGTAGCCCAGCATGGCCTCGGCTGCCGGATTCCAGGCGGTGATGGTGCCGTCCAGCGACAGCGTCACGATCGCGTCGTTCGACGATTCCACCGCGGCACTGTAGAGCCGTTCGCGGGCGGCGAAATGGTCGCGCGCTGCTTCGGTCAGGTAATGCTCCTGGACCTCGCGCTCGAGCTCGGCGGTCTTGGTGCGAACCTCGTCCAGCACGCGGGCGAAGGCGCGCGCCAGCACGCCGGTCTCGCCGACCGCCTCGAGCGGGATATTCACCGCCTCGCCGCGCCCCACGCCCTCGACGGCCTGGGTCAGTTGGTTGATCGGCCGCGTCAGCGAGCGCGCGACCACGAAGGCGAGCGCGGCCGCGCACAGCATCGCGATCAGGCCGACCTCGATCGCCGTCTTGCGGATGGCGAGGGCGGGCGCCATGAAGGCGGTGTTCGGGATCGTCTCGATCACCGCCACCCATTCCTGTCCCGCGAGCAGCGCCGGCGCGAAGGCGACACCGCCGGGACGATCGGCTTCGTCGTGCAGGATCTGCGCGAAACCCTCGGCGCTGCCGGTCGCGCCGGCGAGCGTCGGAAAATCGTCCTGCCATCGCGTCGATCGGCCGCGTTTCGAGGCGAATTCCCGGTCTGATTCGGGATGGAAGAGATAGTCGCCGCGGGCGTTCACGACATAGAGCTGCGCGCCCGGGCGGGCCGCCGTGCGCAGATGCGCGAAGATCGGGCGCATGTCGAGATCGACCATCAGGATCGCGTACGGCTTGCCGTCCGGCGCGAACACCGGCGTGCCGACGCACAGCATCGGCACGCCTGTCTTGGGGTCCGTCGTGTTGCCGTCGAGAATGATAGGCGAGAGCCGGATGCCGCCGGGCGGCAGGCTCAGCGTCTCCTTGATGTAGTTGCGCTCGCCGCGCGTGATCAGCTCGTTCTCCGGAACGATCCGCACCGTGTTGCCCGGCCCGAGCCGGTCGACCCGGATCAGCTCGCGATAATCGTTCTCGATCCCGACCAGGCGGATCATCGCGTAGGTCGGCTTGGCCTGCAGCTCGGCGAAGTAGCGCGTTGCGACCCGCTCGCGCCACGACTGCGCCGGCAGCCCTTCGCGGGGATCGGGAGCTCCCGTCTTCAGCGTGCGTATCAACGTCGCCAGATTTGGCGAGGCGCGATAGCCGTTGATGTCGTTCCGGGCGCCGCCGACATAGTTTTCGAGCTCGGTCGCCATCAGGCGCGAATGCGACTCGATTCGATCGAGCGCGCGTGGCAACAGCGCCCGCTCGAGGCTGCGATAGCCGAGCCAGCCGACGGCGAACACCGCGATCGCGACCAGCAGGATCATCGCGATCGCCAGCCGCGTCGTCAGCGTGAGGCGGCCGCCGAACCGCGGCGCCTCGCTCGCGCGCTGCGCGCCGCTGAGCAGGAGCCCTTCGGTTCGGCCGTCAGGATTTCGGAACAGCATCTTGGCCTGGCCGGGGTCGAGCAGCCCGATCGCCTGCCGATGCCAGGCATTCGGAAACCATCGTCAGGAGGGCTGCCGGTTTGAACGGCTTGGGCAATGCGGACACCGCTCCCAGCCTGGTGGCCATGGTAAGATAGTCGGGCTCGGTCACCGAGGTCGGGGTGTGGGCACGTCCCGAGGTCATGATGATCGGAACGCCCGGCGTGTGCTTGAGGATCAAGCGCATCGCCTCCAGCCCGTCCATGCCCGGCATGAAGATGTCCAGGATCACCAAGTCAAAGCTCTCGCTCTTGAAGCGGACGAGCGCCTTCTGGCCGTCGCCGGCGATGCCGACGACGTGACCGGCCCGTTCGAGCACGCGCTGAATTGTCAGCTGCATGAGCGGATCGTCGTCCACGACCAGAATCTTCGCCACGCTCCGCATCTCCCGATTGGCTGGCAGCAAGACCAACGGTCAGTTGTAAGGTTTTGCCCAATTCGCGGCGCGCCGCAAGCGTTTCGCCGGGCAAGTCACATGCAGGATGGGGCGCGGTGATCGATGTCCTGTACGGGACAAGGGTGGACTATCCGGGCGCCGGGCCTGCATTCGAGGCGCTCGCGCCGTAGTTGCATGGCACGGAGCGCTTCACAATCGCCTCGTCCTCGCGCCGAATGCACAATATTTGAGCACATGTGTGAGGGTTTGCGATCCCAGGTGGCGCGACAGACGGTGCGGACCAGCACGGGACGAAGTGGCCACAGACGACATGCCGGCGTGCGGCGTGACACCGCTCACGTCCTCCGATTGGGCGGGGCCGCTAGCCACTGAGATAGTCCGGCCAGCGGCCGCGAATGGTCGCGAGGTCGCTCAGCGTCCCGGTCAGGTGCTCGCGCAGATGCGTCTGCGCGTCGTCCGGCCGGCCGGCGGCGATCGCATCGACGATCTGCTTGTGATGGCGCAGGATCGTCTGCGCCTTGCCGGGCGAGGGCAGATGCAGCCGGCGCAACCGGTCGATGTGACCGCTGCGGCTGCGCACCAGGGTCCATAGCTCGTGCTTGTCCGCGGCGGTGTAGAGCCGCTCGTGAAATGCGTTGTCGACCACCGTGAATGACGCGAAGTCGCCGTCCTTGGCGAATCGCCGCTGCTGGGCGATCAGAGCATGGAGTTCGTCGATCGGCGCCGCCGCAGGCCGCAGCGCGAGCAGGCGCACGATCTCGAGCTCCAGCGCCTGGCGCAGGAATTGCGCCTGCTGCGCCCGACCAACATCGATGCGGCTGACCAGGGTCGCATGCTGCGGGAACACGTCGACGAGGCCTTCCTCGGCGAGGCGCATCAGCGCGTCGCGGATCGGCGTCGAGCTGAGGCCGAACTCGGCCTGCAGCGCCGGCCGCGACAATGGCGCTCCCGGTGGGAGCGCGAGGGCGATGATCTGGTCGCGCAACCGCTCGAAGACCTGCGGTGCCGCGCGCCGGCTCGGATCGAGCCGTTCGGGCGGGAGAACCGCAGCAGGCGTCGCGGGCAATGCCATTTGGTGGGACGTCCGGCTCGAATGTCGCAGGGGGAGAACAGCCCTTGTCAGAGATGCACTAATGCATTAGTGCATCTCTCCGCCGGCCGTCAAGAAGGAGCCGGCACGCGAGGAGGGATGTCCCATGTTCGAGAAGTTCGCGCGCTCGGCCGCACGAGCCGCCGGCCTGCTGGCCACGCTGCTGGTCGCGGCGGCCTGGAATGACGCCGCGCAGGCCCAGCAGAAGACCGAAATCTCGCTGTCGCGCCAGCCTGGCATCTTCTACATGCCGAGCCACATCATCGAGAAGAACAAGCTGATCGAGAAGCATGCGGCCGCGCTCGGCGCGCCCGGTGTCACCACCAAATGGCTGACCTTCTCCGGCGGTGGTGCGCAGACCGATGCGCTGCTGTCGGGCAGCGTCGACATCCTCAACACCGGCACCGGCAATCTGCTGCTGCTGTGGGACCGCACGCGTGGCGGCGTGAAGGGCATCGTCGCCACCTCGGCGCAGCCGATGACCCTGATCAGCCGCGATCCCAACATCAAGTCGATCAAGGACTTCGGTCCCAGTGACAAGATCGCCGTGCCGACCGTCAAGGTCTCGACCCAGGCCATCGTGCTGCAGATCGCGGCCGCCGAGGCGTTTGGCGCCGATCAGTGGAACAAGCTCGACGCCAACACCGTGCAGCTCGGTCACCCCGACGCCTATACGGCGCTGTCGAACCCGCAGCACGAGGTGCACAATCATTTCTCGATCCCGCCCTACACGTTCCTCGAATTGAAGAACGTGCCCGGCGCGCATGTCGTGATGAATTCGCCCGACGTCATGGGCGGACCGCTGAGCCAGGCGCAGTTCTTCACCACCACGAAGTTCGCCGACGCCAATCCGAAGATCATCCAGGCGGTGCGCGATGCGACCAAGGAAGCGCAGGACCTGATCCGCAGCGATACCAGGACGGCGGTCGAGATCTACAAGGAGATCACCGGCGACAAGACCTCGGTCGATGACCTGCTCGCCTGGCTCAAGGAGCCCGGCATGATGGAATGGAATCTGGAGCCGCAGGGCACCATGAAGTTCGCGGCCCATCTCGCCAAGATCGGCACCATCAAGACCCAGCCCAAGGCCTGGACCGACTATTATCTGCCGGTCGCGCATGATCTGAAGGGCAACTGATGTCCGCGCTGCTCGACGTCGATGGCGTCACCCTGCGCTACAAGACCTCCAGCGCGGTGATCACCGCGACGGAGCGGGTCGGCTTCTCCGTCGACCGCTCCGATCGCTTCGTGCTGCTGGGACCGTCCGGTTGCGGCAAGTCGACCTTGCTGAAGGCGGTCGGTGGCTACATCAAGCCGAGCGAGGGCCGGATGCGCATCAACGGCCGCGAGATCACCGGTCCCGGCGCCGACCGCATGATGATCTTCCAGGAGTTCGACCAGCTGCTGCCGTGGAAGACCGTGCTCGCCAACGTGATGTTCCCGCTGCTGACGGCGCGGCGCATGCCGCGCAAGGAGGCCGAGAGCCGCGCCCGCACCTATATCGAGAAGGTCGGGCTGACGCGCGTCGTCGATGCCTATCCGCACACGCTGTCGGGCGGCATGAAGCAGCGCGTCGCGATCGCCCGGGGCATGGCGATGGAGCCGGACATCCTGCTGATGGACGAGCCGTTCGCCGCGCTCGATGCGCTGACGCGGCGCACCTGCCAGGACGAGCTGCTGCAGTTGTGGAACGAGACGAAATTCACCGTCTTGTTCGTGACGCATTCGATCGCCGAAGCCATCAAGATCGGCAACCGCATTCTGCTGCTGTCGCCGCATCCCGGCCGCGTCAAGGCCGAGGTGGTCGACGTCGACAAGGTCTCGGCCGAGGACGGCAGCGCGGCGCGCCTGGAGAAGCAGATCCATGATCTCTTGTTCTCCGAACCTGCAACGACGCATTGAGGACGGCGCCCATGGCTGAAGCCAAGATCATCCTGCGCGATACGTCGGCCGCGAGCGCCGCGCCTGCAGATGTCGCGCGCAAGCTCGGCGTGCTCGAGCTGCTGTGGAACGACGGCTTCGTGCGCAAGAGCCTGATCATCGTCTTGCTCGCCGCGATCTGGCAGGCCTATGGCAGCTATCTCGACAATCCCCTGCTGTTCCCGACCTTCTCCGACACCATCGCGGCGCTGTGGGAGAAGGTCCGCGACGGCACCATCCCGATGCGCGTCTGGACCTCGCTGAAGGTGCTGTTCATGGGCTATGCCGCCGGCATCGTTCTCGCGGCGATCCTGACTGTGCTCGCGATCTCGACCCGCATCGGCACCGATTTCCTCGAGACGATCACGGCGATGTTCAATCCCTTGCCGGCGATCGCGCTGCTGCCGCTGGCGCTGATCTGGTTCGGGCTCGGCAGCGGCAGTCTCGTCTTCGTGCTGATCCATTCGGTGCTGTGGCCCGTCGCGCTCAACACCCATTCCGGCTTCAAAAGCGTCTCGAACACGCTGCGCATGGTCGGGCGCAACTACGGTCTCAGCGGCTTCTCCTATGTGATCCGCATCCTGATTCCGGCGGCGTTCGGCGCCATCCTCACGGGTCTGAAGATCGGCTGGGCCTTCGCCTGGCGCACCCTGATCGCGGCCGAGCTGGTGTTCGGTGTCTCCTCGGGGCAGGGCGGCCTCGGCTGGTTCATCTTCGAGAACCGCAATCTGCTCGAGATCCCCGCGGTGTTCGCCGGCCTGCTGACCGTGATCCTGATCGGCCTCGTGGTCGAGAACCTGATCTTCCGCACCATCGAGCGCAAGACCGTGCTGACCTGGGGAACGCAATCATGAGCCACAAGAAGAGCCCCGATCAGCTGCGCAGCGCGCGCTGGTTCGCGCCCGACGATCTCCGTTCCTTCGGCCACCGCTCGCGGGTGATGCAGATGGGCTATGCCCAGGAGGAGTGGAAGGGCCGTCCGGTCATCGCCATCATCAACACCTGGTCCGACGCGCAGCCCTGCCACATGCACTTCAAGCAGCGGGTCGACGACGTCAAGCGCGGCGTGCTGATGGCCGGCGGTTTCCCGATCGAGCTGCCTGCGCTGTCGCTGTCGGAGTCGCTGTTGAAGCCAACCACGATGCTCTATCGCAACATGCTGGCGATGGATGTCGAGGAGCTCTTGCGCGGCCACCCCGTCGATGGCGTCGTGCTGATGGGCGGCTGCGACAAGACCACGCCGGCGCTGCTGCTCGGCGCCACCAGCATGAACCTGCCGGCGATCTATCTCCCGGCCGGGCCGATGCTGCGCGGCAACTGGAAGGGCAAGACGCTGGGCTCCGGCTCCGACGCCTGGAAGTACTGGGATGAACGCCGCGCCGGCAAGCTGTCGGACGCTGATTGGAACGCGATGGAAGCCGGCATCGCCCGCAGCCACGGCACCTGCATGACCATGGGGACGGCCTCGACCATGACCGCGATCGCGGAAGCGATCGGCATGACCTTGCCCGGCGCCTCGTCGATTCCGGCTGCCGATGCCGAGCACATCCGCATGAGCTCGGAATGCGGCCGCCGCGTCGTCGAGATGGTGTGGGAGGACCTGACGCCATCGAAGATCCAGACCCATCAGGCGTTCGAGAATGCGATCGCGGTCGCCATGGCGATGGGCTGCTCGACCAACGCCATCATCCATGTGATCGCGCAGGCGCGCCGCGCCGGCGCCGATATCGGCCTTGATGATTTCGAGGCCGCCAGCCGCAAGGTGCCGGTGCTCGCCAATGTCCGGCCGAGCGGCGACACTTACCTGATGGAGGATTTCTACTATGCCGGAGGGCTGCCCGGCCTGATGAGCCGTATGACCGAGCATCTCCATCTCGACTGCCTCACCGTCAATGGCCGCACCCTCGGCGACAACATCAAGGGCGCCGGCGTCTACAATGACGACGTCATCCGTCCGCAGTCGAACCCGATCTATCGCGAAGGTGCGCTCGCCGTGCTCAAGGGCAACCTTGCGCCGGACGGCTGCGTCATCAAGCCCTCTGCCTGTGATCCGCGCTTCCTCAGGCACACCGGCCCGGCGCTGGTGTTCGACGACTATCCCTCGATGAAGAAGGCGATCGACGATCCCGATCTCGACGTGTCAGCCGACCACGTGCTGATCCTGCGCAATGCGGGGCCCCAGGGCGGGCCGGGCATGCCGGAATGGGGCATGCTGCCGATCCCGACCAAGCTCGTGCGCGAGGGCGTGCGCGACATGGTGCGGCTGTCGGACGCGCGCATGAGCGGCACGTCCTACGGCGCCTGCATCCTGCACGTCGCGCCGGAGGCCTATGTCGGCGGCCCGCTGGCGCTGGTGAAGAATGGCGACCTGATCACGCTCGACGTCGCCGCGCGCACCATCAATCTCGACGTGCCCGAGGATGAACTGGCGCGCCGCCGCGCCGCCTGGACTCCGCCGGCCCCGCGCTTCGAGCGCGGCTATGGCTGGATGTTCGCCCGCCACATCAAGCAGGCCAATGACGGCTGCGATTTCGACTTCCTCGAGACCGGCTTCGGCGCCGCAGTCGGCGAGCCAGCGATTTATTAGTTCACCCGTCATTCCGGGGCGCCGCGGAGCGGCGAGCCCGGAATCCATAACCACGATCGGGAGTATGGATTCCGGGCTCGCGCTCCGCGCGCCCCGGAATGACGACCGGAGAGAGCAGGACATGACCAAACTCAGCACCGCCACCCGCAACAAGCTCAAGACCGTCTCGACGGCCACGGTCGCTACCGCGCTGTTCAAGCGCGGCCTGCGCATCCAGTGCATCCAGAACGTCCATCCGCTCAGCCCGGCGCAGCCGACCATGGTCGGCGAGGCCTTCACCTTGCGCTACATCCCAGCGCGCGAGGATCTCAACACCATCGAGGTGTTTCGCGACCGCGGCCATCCGCAGCGCAAGGCCGTCGAGGATTGCCCGCCCGGCGCCGTGCTGGTGATGGACAGCCGCAAGGACGCGCGCGCCGCTTCGGCCGGCGCAATTCTCGTGAGCCGCCTGCAGCAGCGCGGCGTCGCCGGCGTCGTCACCGACGGCGGCTTCCGGGACGCCGCCGACATTGCCAAGCTCGGCATCCCCGCCTTCCACCAGCGTCCGAGCGCGCCGACCAATCTCACCCTGCATCATGCGATCGAGATCAACGGCCCGATCGCCTGCGGCGACGCGCCGGTGTTTCCCGGTGACGTCATCCTCGGCGATTCCGACGGCGTCATCGTCATCCCCGCCCATCTCGCCGACGAGATCGCGGACGAGACGTTCGAGATGACCGCGTTCGAGGATTTCGTTGCCGAGGAAGTTGCCAAGGGCCGCTCGATCCTCGGCCTCTATCCCGCGACGGATCCGCAGGCGCCCGCCGACTTCGCGGCGTGGCGCGCGAAGAACAACCGGTAGCCGCTACGTCCTCGGCTGTCGTTGCGGATGCGACGCCGATTGCGAGGCGAGATTGGCCCCATACTCCGCTGTCGTCCCGGCCTTGAGCCGGGACCCATAACCACAGGCGGTTGTGATGACGAGGGACGTAGCTCCAGCGCGCTCAACAATTGCCGCCGGTGGTTATAGGTCCCTGCGTTCGCAGGGACGACATTGGTGTTCAGGCGCGATCATGGCTCAAACGCTCCGATCTGCCAGACCCACCGCCCATAGCGCGAACGCGTAGACGATCGCGACCTCATCCAGCCGGTTGAAGCGGCCGGAGGCGCCGCCGTGGCCGGCGCCCATGTTGGTGCGCAGGAGGACCGGCCCGCCGCCGGTCATCGTCGCGCGCAGCCGCGCGATCCACTTAGCAGGCTCCCAATAGGTGACGCGCGGGTCGGTGAGGCCGGCCATTGCGAGGATGGCGGGATAGTCCTTGGCCGCGACGTTGTCATAGGGCGAGTAGGACAGGATGGTGCGAAAATCCGTCTCGCTCTCGATCGGGTTGCCCCATTCGGGCCATTCCGGCGGCGTCAGCGGCAGGGTGTCGTCGAGCATCGTGTTGAGCACGTCGACGAACGGCACCTCGGCGACGATGCCGGCGAACAATTCGCCCGAGCGGTTGGCAACCGCGCCCATCAGCATGCCGCCGGCGCTGCCGCCATGGCCGACGATGCGCCTGGCGCTGGTGTAGTTCGCCGCGATCAGCGCCCGCGCGCAGGCCGCGAAATCGTCGAAGCTGTTGGTCTTCTTCGCGCGCTTGCCTTGAAGGTACCAGCCCCAGCCCTTGTCGGTGCCGCCGCGGATGTGCGCGATGGCATAGACGAAGCCGCGGTCGACCAGCGACAGCCGGTTGGCCGAGAACGAGGCCGGCATCGCATGACCATAGGACCCGTAGCCATACAGCAGCAGCGGCGCTGAGCCATCGGCCCTGAGGTCGCGCCGGTGCAGCAGCGACACCGGCACCTCGGCACCGTCCTCCGCCTTGGCCATGATGCGCGTGGTGACGTAGTCGGCCGGATTGTGCCCGGACGGAATCTCCTGGCGCTTGCGCAGGGTTTTTGCGCGCGTCACCATGTCGTAGTCCCACACCTCCGACGGCGTCGTCATCGACGAATAGGCAAAGCGCAGATTGGTGGTGTCGAACTCGTAGGAGCCCATCGCGTCGAGCGAATAGGCGCCTTCGTCGAAGGCGATCGCGTGCTCCTCGCCGGATGCGAGATCGCGGATGACGATCGACGGCAGCGCATTGGCGCGCTCCAGCCGCACCAGGTGCCCGGCATACAGATCGTGGTCGAGTACGTAGATGCCGGCGCGGTGCGGAATGAGGTCGCGCCAGTTGGCGCGCTCGGGCGCGGACAGCGGCGCGGTGACGATCTTGAAGTCGATGGCGCCGTCGGCATTGGTCAGGATGAACAGCTCATCGCCGCGGTCGGCGATCGAATATTGCACGCCGTTCTCGCGCGCGGCCACGAGGCGCGGCGGCGCCTCGGGAGCATCGAGATCGATGAATCGTTGCTCTGACGTCTCGTGGTCGCCGCCGGCGATGACGCAGAACCGGCCCGACGTCGACTCGTGCACATGGGTGAACCAGCCGGTGTCCTTCTCCTCGTACACCAGCGCGTCTTCGGCCTGCCTGGTGCCGAGCTTATGCCGCCACACCTGCATCGGGCGGTGATTGTCGTCGAGCTTGACGTAGAAGAAGCTCGTGCAATCGCGTGACCACACCACACCGCCGTCGGTCTCCTCGACGACGTCGGCGAGGTCATCGCCGCTATCCCAGTCGCGGACGCGGATGGTGAAATATTCCGAGCCCTTGGTGTCGGCGCTCCAGGCGACGCGCTTGTGGTCGTGCGAATGCCGGCTGCCGCCGAACTTGAAATAGTCGTGGCCTCGCGCCAGCGCATCGCCATCGAGCCCGATCGTCTCCGCCCCGCCGTTGCGCGGCGTCCGGCAGAACAGCTCGTGCTGGCCGCCCTCGCGATACTTGCGGAAATAGGCGTAGGGCCCGTCCGGCGACGGCACCGAGGAATCGTCCTCCTTGATGCGGCCGCGCATCTCCGCGACGAGCTTCTTCTGCAGCGGTGAGGTGTGGCCGAGCACGGATTCCGCATAGGCGTTCTCGGCCTCGAGATAGGCGCGGATATCAGCATCCAGCAGCGACGGATCGTGCAGCACATCCTGCCACCGCGCGTCTTTCAGCCACGCATAGTCGTCGCTTACGGTGATGCCGTGACGGGTGAAGCTGTGCGGATGGCGCGGCGCCACCGGCGCCTTGGTGCTCAAGTCGGTCATGTCGTCCTTTACGGGGTCACGCTCTCGCCGAGCCATTGGATCGCGGCGTCGAGGCCGCCGCGGCCGTGCGGAATCTTCAACGCCACCAGCGCCATTTCGATCACGCCGAGCGTGCCCAGCACCATCGGCGCGTTGACATGGCCCATATGGGCGATGCGGAACGCCTGGCCCTGGAGATCGCCGATCCCGGTGCCGAGCACGACGCCGCACTGCTCCTTGCAGTAGGTCTGCAACACGGCCGGATCATAACCTTCGCCGACCAGCACAGTGGTCACGGTGTTGGAGCGCTCGGCGGCGTCTGCGATGTTGAAGCCGATCACCTGGCCCTCGCTCCACTTCGCCACCGCGCGGCGCACGGCCTCAGCCAACAGCTCATGGCGGCGGAAGGCATGCGGCAGTCCTTCGGCGAACAGCATGTCCATGGCTTGGCGCAGTGCGAACAGCAGATGCACCGGCGCGGTGCCGCCATATTTGCGATAGTGCTCGGTGCCCTCGCGCTCGCTCCAGTCCCAATAGGGCGTGCGCATGTTGGCGCGCTTGTGCGCCTCGAGCGCGCGGTCATTGGCCGCGACGAAGCCGAGACCCGGCGGCGTCATCAGGCCCTTCTGCGACCCGGACATCGCGACGTCGATGCCCCAGGCATCCATCTCGAACGGCATGCAGCCGAGCGAGGCCACGGTGTCGACCATGTACAGTGCCGGATGGCCCGCGGCCTTGATGGCGCGGCCGATCGCCTCGACGTCGTTGACGACGCCGGACGCCGTATCGATCTGCGCCACCACGATCGCCTTGATGCTGTGCTCCTTGTCGGCGCGCAGCCGCGCCTCGACCTCGGCCGGCCGCACCGCGCGGCGCCAGTCGCCGCGGAGCACTTCGACCTCGGCGCCCATCGCGCGCGCCGCATTGCCCCAGCCGATCGCGAAGCGGCCGCTCTCCAGCACCAGCACCTTGTCGCCGCGCGCCAGCACGTTGGAGAGCACCGCCTCCCAGGCGCCGTGACCGTTGGCGATGTAGATGTAGGTCTTGCCCTTGGTGGCGAACAGCCGGCCGAGATCGGACATGATGCCGTCGGTCAGCTCGACCATCTGCTTGGAGTAGATGTCGAGCGCGGGGCGGTGCATCGCCTGCAGCACCTCGTCGGGCATCGTGGTGGGTCCCGGGATGGCCAGAAACTCCCGGCCCGCGCGAACGGTCATTGTCAGTGTCCTCGGCGATGTGCTTTGGCGGTTGAGGGTGGTGACGGGCTCTCGCACACGGCCGGCCCATGGTCGTTTTACGTGGCGCGGCGCATTAAGAAAAGCCGGAGAAGCCGGGGGGCTGGCATGCCCCGGCAGGCCGGCGGGTCGGGCCGTCAGCGCCTCGTTTCGCGGCAGCCGGCGGCCTCGGCCTCCTCGACCGAGCAGAACCAGCGGGTGCCCTTGGCGACGTGCATCTTGATCTGCGCGTACCAGCGGCTCTGCGGCGTGTGATAGATGCACTCGCCGGCGCCGTTGACATTGCCCTTGATGGTGCAGTCCGGCGAGGGCGCGACCGGGCCCGAGGCCGAGGCGAGCAGGATTTTGCGCGCGCCCTCCGGCGGGTTGGTGGCCCCGAGGATCGCAGTCTTCTTGTTGCGCACGCGCCAGTCCCATGGCGCGATGAACGCGCCCTGCCACATGCCGGCCTTGGCTGCGCGCGCCTCCGCCTCGTCGGGCTCGTAGTCATGCGAGAGGGTGCGATAGGCCAGCGCCCAGCCGCTGCGCACCAGCCATTTCTGGATGTCCTCGCCATCGACGTCGCAGCGCGCGACCTGGCGGCCGCGGCGGTCGATCGAGCGCGGATGGCAGGTCCAGCTCTTGCCGTCGACGTACTTGATCAGCTCGTCACGCGCCGCAACGCCGCAGGTCCAGCGCTCGCCGTTCTTGTTGAGGCAGAGCTGATCCACGGAGGGCGCGTCGATGCCGCCGAGCCGGATGCGGGTGGTCCCGATCGTGATCCCATCGGCCTCACGGATCTTGGGAATCCCGGTGATGTCGGCCGCGGACGCGACGGAGGGCAGCAGCAGGAGGAGCGCAAGCAAAGCTGGTTTCATCGACATCAACGGGCGCGGGTCGTCCTTGGGGATGGGAAGGCTGGAGCAATTGTGCGGCGGATCGGCCCGCGGTTCCAGCGCCGTGATTGGCTGAGCCGCTCAACTTCGCGCGATGGCGGGCTGAGAGAAGGGCGACTCGAGCTATCACCTCGACGGCAGTGCGCTCCCTTTCCCGCAAGGGGGAGGGGAGCCGACCGCCATCACTCCCTCACCGCACGACGACCCGCCGCGCCAGCGCCAGGCCCATCAGCACGAAGGCAGATGTCACCTCAGGGCCGCCGACCAGGATCCGGGTCGGGGTCTTCATCTTGTTCCACTCATAGGCGCGGTACGGATGCCGCCGGCCACCCTCGCCGAACGACGTCACGATGCAATGCACTGCGGGCGCGAAGCTCGCCGCAGCGCCGCCGAGATGGCCGAGCGCGATCAGCGCCAGCGCGGCGTCGAACGGGTTCATCTCGCGGCCGACCAGCTCGTCCTCGACATAGGCCAGCACGCGCAGACGAATGAGCTCGAACGCGCCGTCGGGATCGATCGCCTGCCGCGCCGCCGGCGGCAGCGCCATGAAGGCGTGGTAGCAGCGGCCGAAATAGGCGCAGTACAGCTCCGGCAGATAATAGATGTGCGAGCGGGGGTCGGCGAAGGCGCCGCTCAGCACCAGCCGCTGCTGGAAGCCGACGATCCGCCTGACGACGTCGAGCCGGGCTTGCGTCTCCAGGATCTGCCAGCGCCCGAGATTGCGGAACGATACCTCGAGCACGTCGAGGTTCAACGTCGGATCGAGATCATTGCCGTAGGGCCGCTCGCCGGCCAGGCTGTCGATCCAGGTCGCGACACCGCCTTCATAGTCGATGTTGTCGTTGATCGGCACCGTCACGCGCGGCTCGTTGCCGCCGGCGCGCACCTGGTAGCCCGCATAGAAATCCAGCAGCGGCTGGCTCAACATCGGATCCTCCGAGCCGGCCTGCGTCGCCGCCGAGAACGAGCACGCCGTGGTGTCGCAATCCGGCACGTAGATGCCGAAGCCGAGGTCCTGCTTGATCTGGGTGAAGAAGCGCGAGAAGCGCGGATGCGGCGGCGGCGCCAGCGCGGTGACGACATTGTAGCTCTTGCCGTCGGCGCCGCGCACCTCCTCGCGGCTGATGGTCAGGCAGAACTCGACCATGGCGGCGATGGCGCTGCGCGCCGCGCTTGTCTGCTCCGATGACGCAAGGCCCGTCTCCAGATAACTCAGCAGCGCCTCGGTGAAGAACGCGTCGTAATAGGCCGAGCGGTGGCGGATCTGCACCGGCTCCCACATCGGCTCGGCGATGCCGCGCCACGGCGGATTGATCACCGCGGCCGCCGGCGATCGCGCGATGAAGACGCGGGCGAGGTTGAACAGCAAGGTCGAGTTCTTGTAGCCGCGGGCGTCGAGCCCCTGCAGCGCCATCTTGACCTCGCGGCCCTTCATGTCGGGATCGCCGATCAGGTTGAAGGCGGCATAGGTCGGGATGAAGCCATTGCGGCTGAACGAGCCGAGCAGGTCGGCGCCACAGGCCCGGATCACGCGATCGACCTCGCCGGCCGGCGGCATGGCCGCCGCCGCAGTCCGGCGCGGCGGGGCAGGGTGGTGCAAGGCGACGCTGTCGACCAGATCGGCGACGGGGCGGCCGACCTGCTCCCAGTCTGGCGTCGGATTGTCGCGGGCAAGGACCAGCGCGTCGCGCAGCGCATTGAGAACAGCGGGATCGTTCAACTCGGGCAGGCCGGCACGGCGCAGCAATGCGCGCAGCGCCGGGTTCCCGAGCGCGGTCCGGTAGAATTTCGACAGATGCGGGTCGCCGCTGCCGGGCCGGCGCAGGATGGGATCGCAGACCTCGTACAGCGAGGGCCCATCCTTCCGGGCCGTCAGTGCGCGACAGGCCGCGCCGGCGAAATACTGGAAACTCAAGCGAGGACTCGCGGGTTGTCGAAGGCAGGACGAGCGGCATGCGTTGCTCGAGACGCCCGGCAAACGGCGCGTCACGCGCATGCATTGGGCAAACTGACACGCTGGACGGCCAAAGACAACGTGACGGCGGTCACGGCGCGGGAGGCGGATTTGGCGGCAATGTGGTCTCCCGGCGGTCCGTCCGGGGCCGTTTGGAGATCGCCGTCATGGTTAAATTTGCGTTTCTCTTCAAGTGCTTGAAAAGTCAATGGTGTTCCGATGTTGCTTGGGACGCGGGTTCGGGTTAAGCCTTTCTTCGTTGCGGCGCCGCAATTTGCGCGCATTGAGACGACACATCGTCTCGCAACCCCTCAAACCTCAGAGGCGCCAGCGCGACCAAAGGGTGCACCCCTTTGGCATCGATGGGCAGGCTCGGACCAGGATTGACGTGATGACCGCAAGGCAGCCTTCTCTTTCCCGCCGATCGGCCGTGATCGCCGCCGCGCTTCTCTGCACGGTGTCGCTCGCGATCGGCGCGCATGCTGCCCTGAACAAGCGTTCGCTCGAGGCGCCCAAGGCCGCGGCCTCCGAGCAGAGCAGCGTGGCGACCGGCAACGGCGCGCGCCTCGCGCTCGTGATCGGCAATGGTCACTATCCCGACGCGAACGCGCCACTCGTCCAGCCGATCAACGATGCCCGTGCGCTGACCGGCGCGCTGCGGCGCGACGGCTTCGACGTCGATGTCGTCGAGGATGCCAACAAGGACGACATGGCCCGCGCGGTCGAGCGCCTGAAGGCCAGGATCAAGCCCGACTCGGTCGTGATGCTGTTCTTCGGTGGCTACGCCATCCAGGCCGGACGCGAGAGCTACATGATCCCGGTCGACGCCAAGATCTGGCGGGAAGCCGACGTGCGCCGCGACGGCACCAGCATCGAGCGCCTGCTCGACACCGTCCGCGAGCAGGGCGCGCGCGCCAAGCTGGTGGTGATCGACGCCGCCCGCCGCAATCCCTATGAGCGCCGCTTCCGCGCCTATTCGCACGGCCTGGCGCCGATCAATGCGCCGGCCAACGCCCTGATCCTGTCGTCGGCGACGCCGGGCAAGGTGCTGGACGATCCGAAGGGCCAGAACAGCGTGCTGGTCACCGAGCTGCTGAACCAGCTCGGCAAGAGCCCGAGCGCCGAGACCGTGTTCAACAAGACCCGCAACGCCATCGCCCGCAGCTCCGACGGCGAGCAGGTGCCGACCGTGTCGTCCTCGCTGGTCGAGGACATCCGTTTCAGCGCCGACGTCGCCAACGCCGGCAGCTGAGCTTAGCCTGTCCCGCGCCTGAGATGCTCCGCCCTCTCGGCGGCCTCCCACCCTCCCCTGGAGGGGGAGGGTCGCCTCACGGCGAGCGAAGCGAACCGTGGGGCGGGGTGGGGTGATCTCTCCACTTGCACCGTCATCCCTGGCTCCGCCCCACCCCGCCGCACGACGCTGGCGCGCCGCGCGACGACCCTCCCCCTCCAGGGGAGGGTGGGGCCGCGTGCCCCTCAGACCCCTGCGGCGTCGCGTCTTTCAATTGCTCGCCATCACCGGCCGCACCGGGTCGCCCTCGCGCAGCAGCGCGCCGGCGCGGGTGACGACGACGTCGCCCTCGGCGAGGCCGTCGCGGATCTCGACCTGGCCGCCGGCCATCAGGCCGATCTCGACCCGCTTGGTCTCGATCCGCTGAGCCCGGACCACCTGCACCACCGTGCCGTCGGGATCGTACAGCACGGCGGTCAGCGGCACCGCGACGCCGCAGCTCTGGCCGATCTTGATCACGGCGCGGCCGAACGAATTGACCAGCAACCGCGCCGTGCCGGTGATGCCGATGAAGGCCTGGCCGAGCTGGCTGTTCGGCTCGACGGTCGGCGCCACCCTTCGGATCTTGCCCTCGACCTCGCCGGCCCCGACGATGCGGATCCGCGCCGTCTGGTTGACCGCGAGCTTGCCGAGCTGGGCTGATGGCACCAGGCCGACGAGATCATATTCGTTGCGGGCGAGAATCGAGAACAGCGCCTCGCCGCGACCGGAGGCGAACGCCCCGATGGTGGCGCTCGACGACAGGATGGTGCCCGCGACCGGCGCCTGGATCATGATCGTGCCGCCCTCCGGCGGCGTCAGCCGCGCCAGGTTCTGTCCGGCCGTGACGGTGTCGCCGGCATCGACCAGCACCTCTGCGACCTTCAGGCCGGGACGATCGGGCCTGACGGCCGTCTCGTCGCGCGCCAGCACCATGCCGGACACCTCGACCGTGTTGTCGAAGCAGGCCTTGGTCGCCTTGAGCACGCTGACCGCGGCGCCCTTCGGCGCGCCGTCATCGGCTGCCGCAGCCTGGATCATCGCCAGCAGGCCGGCGGCGGCGAGCATCGGCATCCGGCGCATCGTGGCGGCAATTGCGGCATGTCCCATCCGAAACCGATCCTCGCGAACCCAATTCATTGCACGGCTGTCGCCGGGATAGCAGACGCACCGCCGCCGGGCCAGCCGACCCGCGTCCCTGGTAGTCGCGCCAGGATGCCGCGACGTTCAGCCGATGGTGCCGAACTTCTCGGCCGGGTCCACGTTGACGCTGCCGAATGTCAGCCGTCTTTCACCTGGGACTCACGACCATGCTTCGGCTCTGGATACCGCTTCTGCTCTGCGCCGTCGTCGTCACGCCTGCGCTCTCCGCCGAGCTCACCGCCGACGCCGTCAACAGCGCCGAGCTGCGCAAGCGGCCGCCTGCCGAGGAGAAGATGGATCCGGTGGCGATCCGCGCCCAGGTGCTGCTCGATCGCGCGCATGTCTCTCCCGGCGAGATCGACGGCCGCTTCGGCGACAATGCGCGCAAGGCGCTCGCCGCGTTCGCGCGCACCAAGGAGCTTGCCGGTGATGCGAAGCTGACGCCCGAGCTGTGGGAGGCGCTGCTGCGCGGCGACCAGGCGCCGGCGATCGTCTCCTACACGATCACCCGCGACGATGTGAAAGGGCCGTTCCTGAAGAAGCTGCCGCAGCACATGGAGGACATGAAGGACCTCCCGGCGCTCGGTTACACCTCGCCGCGCGAGGCGCTGGCCGAGAAATTCCACATGAGCGAGGCGTTGCTGTCGGCGCTCAATCCGAAAGCCAGCTTCGACAAGGAGGGCGAGCAGATCGCCGTCGCCAATGTGATCAGGCCGGACGAGAAGGCGCCGGAGATCATGCGGCTCGACATCAGCAAGGACGCCGGCACGGTGCAGGCGTTCGACCGGGACGGCAAGCTGGTGGCGGTGTTTCCCGCTACGGTCGGCAGCGACGAAAAGCCGACGCCCGACGGCACCTTCAAGGTCACCTCGCGGGATGCCGACCCCAACTACCGCTACAATCCGCACTACGAGTTCAAGGGCGTCAAGTCGCGCAAGCCGTTCACCATCAAGCCCGGCCCGAACAACCCGGTCGGCGCCTATTGGATCGGCCTGTCGGTCGGCAACGGCTACGGCATCCACGGCACGGCCGAACCGTCCAAGGTCGGCAAGTCGGAGTCGCATGGCTGCGTGCGGCTGACCAATTGGGACGTGCGATTCCTCGGCGACCACCTGGCGAAGAAGGCGAAGGTGGAGCTGCATTGAATGTTCACAATCATTCCGGGGCGGTTGGATTGCTTCGTCGCTTCGCTCCTCGCAATGACGGAGCACGTCAATCTGCATCTGCGCGTAGCGGCCAATTTATTCAGTCATCTCAACTTGATCTGGGCTGTCCAGATGTTCGGTAAAAAAGAAATCGCTTGTGCCGTCGGGCAAATCAGGTGGAGACTTCCGCCCGTCCCGCCTCGTTGAAGAGGGGCGCTTTCGCGAACGTCACGACGCGTTGAGGTGGGATGCGATGGCCGCGGCGGGGCGCAGCGTGAGAGCACGCGGACGTACGCCATGCTGCGGACGGTGAAGTCGCAGGGTCCTGGCCTCCCGACGCTGAGGTCCGCGCGGCGCGCGTGATGCGCGCGTCGTCGCCACGGTGACAAACAAGCCGGTCACCGAGGAGACTGCGTATAAATCGTAAAGCCATCGCGCAGGGAGGGCCGGGTCATTCCGGCTGTACCTGTGGTTCTGCCGCCTGCATTTTTTCTCGCAGGCGGACCGCAGGCCTCAGCCGAGGCCTGGCTCTCCCTGCGCCCTCTGTTCAGAAGAGGGTGTCTCGATGAGTAAAGCTCGGACGCGAAACGCGCCGCGAGACCGAAGTGTCATGTTCGCGCGGCGCTTCGTCGATTCAGGTGTCATCACCCGCTTCGGGCTAAACATCGAGCCGGGCGATGACGGCGAAGAAAATCAGCACCGCCTCGGGATGGCGGAAACGATGCTCATTCCTGTCACGTCACTTGGTCCTGCCGCGCCGCTATCTCGCAAACGACCGAGACGGCGCCACATGCAGTGCGTAGGCATCGGCCGCCTCGCTCACGCGCGGATAGAGTTCGGTCACCAGCGGATCGTGGCCCGGAATGAAGCGATCCGGATGCCCGGCGAGGCGCTCGATGATCTCCCAGCCCTGGATCATGTCGCCGATGTTGAGCACGATCGGAAACGGGCTGCGGCGCTGCAGGTTGGCGTAGTAATGCGCGGCGTCGGAGGCGAGCACGACCGGGCCGCGCGCGGTGTCGACGCGCACCACCTGCAGCCCGTCGGAATGGCCGCCGACCCGGTGCACGGTGACGCCCGGCGCGACCTCACCGTCGCCGTTGTGGAAGGTGACGCGCTCGCCATAGACGTGGCGCACCATCGTGGTGACGTGCTCGACCGTGAACGGGTAGCGCAGCATGCCGTTGCACATGCAGCGTCCGGTCGCATACGCCATCTCGCGCTCCTGCAGGTGAAAGCGCGCGTTCGGGAAGCGGTCGAGATTGCCGGCGTGATCGTAGTGCAGATGGGTCACGATGATGTCGCGGATGTCGGCCGCCGCGACGCCGAAGGAAGCGAGCGCATCGATCGGATCGCGCGTCAGGGTGCGATGGCGGATCTCGGCCTCCGCGGCGTTGAAGCCGGTGTCGACCAGGATGTCGCGCCCGTCACGGCGGATCAGCCACACGAAATAGTCGAGGTCCTGCGCCGTGCTGTCGTGCGGATCGGGCTGCAGGAAGTTCATGTGCGGCGTGCGCGGCGACATCGTCGCGTAGCGCAGCGCGTAGATCTCGGCGGCGTTCCCCATGATGGCCTTCTCGTTGGTTGGGCGCGGCAACCATCGAGCCATCGGCACGGATCGAGGTCAATCGCATCGAGGTCAATCGCGGTGCTCGTCGAACCGGACGCTGCGCTGCCGCGACACAGCGTGAGGCATCTCACATTTCAAGCCATTGGGATCGTTGCATGGTCCGCTCGTGTCATGGCCCGCAGCTCGCAAGAGGCTCCTGCGGGCGGTCGCCGCCTCAGACGATTCGTCAACCTCTGCAAGCGGTTGACGTGCCGTCACGGCGATTTGATAATGCCTGACGCGTGGGATATGGTCGCCGCGGCGCAAGCTGGACGGCGCCTGATTGCTGACCGCTGGACCGCCATCGTGATGACTTTCCGCCTGCTGTTGCCGCTCGGCCTGATGTTCTCCGTCGCGTTTTCGGCCGTTGTCTCCGGGCCCGCGCACGCGGCCGGCGACCGCTTCGCCCTGGTGATTGGCAATGCGAAATATCCGGATGCCGAGGCGCCGCTCAAGGAACCGGTCAACGATGCCCGCGATCTCACCGACGAGTTGAAGCGTGACGGTTTCAGCGTCGAGACGCTGGAAAATGCCGGCGGCGACGCGATGCGCCGCGGCCTCGATCGGCTCTATGGCAAGATCAAGCCGGGCTCGGTGGCGCTGCTGTTCTTCTCCGGCTACGGCATCCAGTCGAGCCGGCAGAGCTACATGATCCCGGTCGATGCGCAGATCTGGCAGGAGGCCGACGTGCGGCGCGACGGCATCGGCCTCGAGCAGGTGCTGCAGGAGATCAACAGCCGCGGCGCCGGCGTGAAGATCGCGCTGCTCGATGCCTCCCGGCGCAATCCCTATGAGCGCAGGTTCCGCACCGCCTCGGCCGGCCTCGCGCCGGTCATCGCACCGAGCGGTACTTTGGTGATGTACTCGGCGGCGCTGTCCGCTGTCGTGACGGATGGCGGGCGCGATCGCAGCCTGTTCGTGCAGGAGCTCCTGAAGGAGATCCGCGTTCCCGACCTCACCGCCGAGGAGACGCTGAACCGCACCCGCGTCGGCGTCACCCGCGCCTCGCGCAGCGAGCAGGTGCCGTGGATCTCGTCGTCGTTGGCGGAGGACTTCTCCTTCGTGCCGGGCAATGGCGGCGTCAGGCCGCCGCCGGCCGAGAGTAATGCCGCGCCGGCGCCTGCACCTGTACCTGCGCCGACCCCGACGCAGGTCGTGGTGGCGCCGCCGGTGCCGTCGCCGCTGCCGCCGGCTCCGCCCGCGCCGCAGCCGACGCCGGTGCAGAAGGTGGACACCCCGTCGCCCGCGCCGGTTGCTCCGGCGCCGCCGGCGCCCGCGCCATCTCCCGTGATCGCGAACGTCGCGCCCGCCGCGCCTGCTGCGCCCGCGGCCCCAGCAGCGCCCGCGCAGGATCCGTTCGCCGACGATCCGACGATCAAGAGCCTGAGCGCCAAGATCGCGGCCAATCCGGAGGATGCCGGCGCGCTGTACCGGCGCGGCCAGGTGTATGCGAGCAAGGGCGCCTACGCGCAGGCGATCCGCGATTTCGACGACACCATCCGAATCAATCCAAAGGACGTCGAGGCGCTCAACAACCGCTGCTGGGCGCGCACCGTCGTCGGCGAGCTGCAACCTGCGCTGCGCGACTGCAACGAGGCGCTGCGGCTGCGGCCGAATTTCGTCGACGCGCTCGATAGCCGCGGGCTGGTCAACCTCAAGAGCGGCGCGGTCAAGAACGCCATCGCCGATTTCGATGCGGCGCTGAAGATCAACCCGCGGCTGACGTCGTCATTGTACGGCCGCGGTCTCGCCAAACAGCGTAACGGCGCCGCGCAGGAGGGGGCGCTCGACATCGCCAACGCCAAGGCGATGGACCCCAACATCGTCCGCGAGTTCGAAGCCTACGGCGTGCGCTGATTTGTTGCGCGCGTCGGCCGGCCGGCTCGAACCATGCGGCAGGCCGGACCGACATAACAGCGAACAGCCGGGTGTCGCGCCGGGCGCGGCGGAGACCGGGACGATCAGTTCGCGTGAGGAGGGATTGGCAATGACCGCACCGAAAACGAATTCGACCATGACCGCCGGCCTGACGGCTCTCCTGGCCGCGACGGTCCTGAGCGCGGCCGCGTCGCTGAGCGCGATGCCGGCCTTCGCCGCCGATGATGTCAGTGAGGATCAGATCGTCCGCGCCCTGGCCGGGCCGAAGAGGCCGCTGACCCGGGGACTGTCGATGTCGCCGCCGTCGGAGGCCACACCCGCGGTCGCGCCGGAGCAGGACAAGTTCCTGCAGAGCATTCGCGGCCGCTCGACGCGGTCGCTGTCCACTGCCGAGCGCGAGGAGATCGCGGCGGTCGCCAAGACCAAGCCGAACATCGACCTCGAGATCACCTTCGACTACAACTCCGCCAACATCAGCCAGAAGTCGCTGCCGTCGGTGCAGGCGCTCGGCCGGGCGCTGACCAACGCCGAGCTGAAAGGGTCGACCTTCGTCGTCGCCGGTCATACCGATGCCGCCGGTGGCGAGGCCTACAATCAGGATCTCTCCGAGCGCCGCGCCGATTCGATCAAGCGCTATCTGGTCGAGAAGTTCGGCATCGCCGGCGCCGACCTAGTGACGGTGGGCTATGGCAAGAGCAAGCTGAAGGATCCGAGCCAGCCGCTGGCCGAGGTGAATCGCCGCGTTCAGGTCGTCAACATGCAGAGCAAGACGGCGGCGGCCAAGTAGCGCCGCGTCCATCGAGCGCCGTCGGAGGTCGCGTGGCCGGAGATCGAGGTGGCCGGATGCGTCCCGCAGGATTGCGGGGCGCATCGCCTTGTCGGAGCGCGCCGTGCCAAATTCGCAGCATCCATAACCCGCATCTCGCGCCGACCGGATCCCCCTGCCGATGAAGCTGCCAAAATCCCTCAAGTCCGCGGCCAGTGCGGTCGTCTTCGTGGCCCTGTTCGCCGGCTATTACTGGTATGAGCATCGTCCCCATCACACCGCCGAGGAGCCGCCAATGCAGGCCCAGGTGCTGGTGACCAAGGCGGTGAAGGCCTGCTTCTCAGATCTCGTGCGCGTCACCGGCTTCGTCGTGGCCCGCCGCGAGGCGGTGGTCGGCGCCGATCAGGAAGGCTCGCGGGTCATCGACGTTCTGGTCAAGGAGGGCGACACCGTTACCGAGAACCAGGAGCTGGCGCGCCTGACGCCGTCACCGCCGCAGCCGGGAGCGCCGGCGGCGGCCGCGAACCGGCCCGTGTCGCTGCGTGCGCCGGCCGCAGGACTCGTCACCGAGGTCCGCACGATCGCCGGTGCGCCGGCCTCGCCGCAGGCCGGTCCGATGTTCCGCATCGCCGTGAACAACGAGCTGGAGCTCGACGCCGAAGTTCCGAGCGTTCATCTCCTGAAGCTCGGCACGGGCGCGCCGGTGCGCATCACTCGCGACAACCTACCTGACATTGTCGGCCGCCTGCGCGTAGTGGCGCCGCAGGTCGACCGGACCACCCAGCTGGGCCATGTGCGCATCGCGCTGACCAGCAATCCGTCGCTCAAGCCCGGCATGTTCGCGCGCGCCAATATCGATGCCCGGCGGAGCTGCGGCGTCGCCGTGCCCAATACGGCGATCGATCATCTCACCATCCAGGTCGTGAAGGGCAACACGATCGAGACCCGCCGGGTGCGGGTCGGCCTGGTGTCGGATACGTCGACTGAAATCCTCGACGGATTGACGGAGGGTGAAATCGTGGTGGCCGACGCCGGCAGCTCGCTGCACGATGGCGACCAGATCAAGACCATGTTTGCCGAAGACATCGATCGCACGCGGGTACGCTGATGGCACTGAACATTTCGGCATGGTCGATCAGGAACCCGCTGCCGTCGATCCTCTTCTCCATCATCCTGCTGATCCTGGGCTGGATGAGCTTCACCAAGCTCGCGGTCACCCGGCTGCCGAACGCCGACATTCCGGTGATCTCGGTCGCGGTGGCGCAGTTCGGCGCGGCGCCGTCGGAGCTTGAATCCCAGGTCACCAAGATCATCGAGGACGGCGTCTCCGGCGTCGAGGGCGCGCGCCACATCCAGTCGCTGATCACCGACGGCCTGTCGGTGACGACGATTACGTTCGCGCTCGAGACCAACACCGATCGCGCCATCAACGACGTCAAGGACGCGGTCACCCGGGTCCGTTCCGACCTGCCGCAGAACGTCACCGAGCCGCTGATCTCGCGCGTCGACAAGATCGGCCTGCCGATCGTCACCTATGCGGCGATCTCACCGGGCAAGACCCCGGAGCAGCTGTCGTTCTTCGTCGACGACGTGGTCAAGCGCGAGCTGCAGGGCGTGCGCGGCGTCAGCCAGGTCGAGCGCATCGGCGGCGTCGAGCGCGAGATTCTGGTCTCGCTCGATCCCGACCGGCTGCAGGCCATGGGTCTCACCGCCGTCAATGTCAGCCAGAGTCTGCGCGGCACCAATGTCGACGTCGCCGGCGGCCGCGCCGAGATCGGCAAGAACGACCAGGCGATCCGCACGCTTGCCGGCGCCAAGACGCTGAACGAGCTGTCCAACACGATGATTCCCTTGTTCGGCGGCGGCGAGGTCCGGCTCGCCGATCTCGGGACGGTCACCGACACGATTGCCGATCGGCGCACCTTTGCGCGCTTCAACGGCGAGCCGGTGGTCGCGCTCGGCATCAAGCGCGCCAAGGGCGCCAGCGACGTGGTCGTCGCCGCCGCGGTCCAGAAGCGCATCGACCAGGTCAGAGCCGCCCATCCCGATGTCGAGCTGAAGCTGATCGATACGTCGGTCGATTTCACCAAGGGCAATTACGAAGCGGCGATCTCGACCCTGTTCGAGGGCGCGATCCTGGCCGTCATCATCGTGCTCTTGTTCCTGCGCGACTTCAGGGCCACGGTGATCGCGGCGATCTCGCTACCGCTGTCGATCTTTCCGGCCTTCTGGGCGATGGATATTCTCGGCTTCTCGCTGAACATGGTGTCGTTCCTGGCGATCACGTTGTCGACCGGTATTCTCGTCGACGACGCCATCGTCGAGATCGAGAACATCGTGCGCCACATGCGGATGGGGAAGTCGCCCTATCGCGCGGCGCTCGATGCCGCCGACGAGATCGGGCTCGCGGTCATCGCGATCAGCCTCACCATCATCGCGATCTTTGCGCCGGCGAGCTTCATGTCCGGCATCGCCGGACAGTTCTTCAAGCAGTTCGGCATCACCGTCTCGGTGCAGGTGTTCTTCTCGCTGCTGGCGGCGCGCTTCGTCACGCCGATGCTGGCGGCCTACTTCCTCAAGGACCACAAGCACGACGATCCGCCGCCGGGGTTCATCCTGCGTGCCTATCAGCGCATCGTGACCTGGTCGGTAAAGCACTACTTCGTCACGGTGCTGCTCGGCATCGGGATCTTCGCTGCCTCGATCTGGAGCACGACGCTGCTGTCGCAAGGGTTCTTGCCGGCGCAGGACGCGGCGCGATCGCTGCTCGCGATCGAGCTGCCGCCAGGCGCGCAGCTCGCCTACACCGAGAAGGTCACCGAGGACATCGTCGCGCGCCTGCGCAAGCGGCCCGAGGTCCGCAGCGTGTTCGTCGACGGCGGCCGGCTTCAGGGCGCGATGGAGGTTCGTCGCGCCGGAATGATCGTCAACTACACGCCGAAGACCGAGCGCAAGATCACCCAGAAAGAGCTCGAGCTCGAGATGACCAAGGATCTCGAAACCATTCCGGACATCCGTTTCTGGTTCACCGACGAAAATGGTCTGCGCCCGATCAAGCTGGTGCTGACGGGCTCGGATCCCAAGCTGGTCGACAACGTTGCGAGCGAGCTCGCCTCGCAGATGAAGCGGATTCCGATCATCTCCAACGTGGTGTCGGACACTTCGCTCGACCGGCCGGAGTTGCGGGTGCAGCCGCGCGCGGATCTGGCGGCACGTCTGGGCGTGTCGACCGAAAGCCTGTCGCAGACGATCCGCGTCGCCACGATCGGAGATGTTGGACCTGCGCTGGCGAAGTATGACGCCGGCGGCCGGCTGGTCCCGATCCGGGTACAACTCGAGGACGCGGCGCGCAGCGACGTGAAGATCCTCGAACAGTTGCGGGTGCCGCTCGGGCAGTACGGCGAAAAAGGCGGCGTGCCGCTGGCCGTCGTCGCCGACATCAAGCTCGACCAGGGCCCGACCAGCATCAGTCGCTACGATCGCGGGCGGCAGGCCACCGTCGCCGCCGACCTCGTCGGACTTGCGGCGCTCGGCGATGCAACCAAGCAGATCGACGAGCTGCCGGTCAGAAAGAGCATGCCGGCCAGCGTCAAGCTGATCCCGTCCGATGATGCCGAAAGCTTGAACGAGCTGGCGTCGGGCTTCATCACGGCGATCACGGCGGGCCTGATGATCGTCTACGCCGTGCTGGTGCTGCTGTTCGGCACCTTCCTGCAGCCGATCACGATCCTGTTCTCGCTGCCGTTGTCGATCGGCGGTGCGATCGCCGCGCTGATGCTGACGGGCAAGCAGCTCACCATCCCCGTCTATATCGGCATGATGATGCTCATGGGCATCGTCACCAAGAACGCGATCATGCTGGTCGAGTTCGCGGTCGAGGCGATCCATGCCGGCGTCAGGCGTGACGAGGCGATCATCGATGCCGGCATGAAGCGGGCCCGTCCGATCGTGATGACCACGATCGCGATGGTCGCCGGCATGATGCCGAGCGCGCTCGCGGTCGGTGCCGGCGGCGAATTCCGCTCGCCGATGGCGCTCGCGGTGATCGGCGGGCTGGTGTTCTCGACCGTGCTGTCGCTGTTGTTCGTGCCGGCGATGTTCCTGGTGATGGACGATGTCGGCGCGTTGTTCGCCCGCCTTGGCCGCAAGCTGATCGTCTCTTCCGGCGATGCCGCCGACGAGGCGCAGTCCGGCCATGGGCCGGAGGCGGCGCATCAGCCAAAGCCGCCGCCGTCGGCGATGTCGCCGGCTGCGGAATGAGATGACGTGCCGGAACGAGCTGTTTCAGTTCGCGGTCGAGGGCATGCGGCGGCGTGCGCTGAGATCGAGACCCCCGCTCGGGGCGCCGTCGACTGGCGCGGCGGTCTCAGGCGGCACGATCAGGGCAACGAAGCCCTGGCTGGCGCCTTCCAGGCCGAACAGCTTGGTCCGGAGCGTGAAATCGGCCCGCACCGAACGCCGCGCCTGCGCCGCCGCGGCTTGCATGCCGGAGATGCAGGAGATGTCGGTGTCGTAGCACAGCGCCGCCCAGCCCTGCGCAGTCAGCGCTTCGGACGGAGGTTGCAGCTCATGCGGGTGCACCAGCGCCATTTCATAGTGCGGATGGTCGGGACTGTAGAACGCTGCGGCAAAGGCGAGGCCGTCATCGCCGCCGACGGAGACAAGGGCGCCGTTCGATGCCGTCTGCCACAGGCGGTCCAGCTCGGTCACGGCCGGCTCGTAGAAGTTGCGGCCCTCGTTCAACGGAACGTAGTTCCGGTACACTGCATGGAGGGGCGCCACGACGGTGGCCGCGAATGCGGCGATCGCGATCGTCGCCACGGCGAGATTGATAGTGATGTCGCGGGGGGCGTGATAGCTCGCGCCACACACGATCACGATGACGAACAGGAAGACGCCCTGCAGGCCCCACAGCGGCGGCATGTCGGTGCCGAACACGATCGAGACCAGTGCGGGGAACACCACGGTCCCGATGCTGATCATCGCCAGCAGCCGGAGTCCGGAGTCGAGGCTGAGCGCATCGTTCAGCACGCGGGTGGGGCGAGGCCGCGTCATGGCGAGCCATATGAGGCCGGGGATACCGGCGATGCCGGCCATCGCCAACAGGAAGCCGCTGCCCTCGACCAGGGCGGCCACGGCGGTCTTGCCGACGTGATGCTCGATTGCATGCGAGAACGGCTGGGCGCCGGTCGTGGCCAGCCAATAGATATGAGGCGCCAGCGCGACCAGGCCGGACAGCGCCGCGATCCACGGCGCGGGCGAGGTGAAATAGGCCCGACGCTCGCCGTGGCACAACGCTGCGACCGCAAAGCTCGCGATCAGGAAGACCGAGTAGTACTTGCCGAGCATCGCGAGCGCCCCGGTCAGGCCGACCGCGATGGCCCAGCCGACGTGACGCGTCTCGAACGAGCGCAGGAAACACCAGGTCGCCAGCGGCCAGCTCGACAGCAGCACGGCGTTGGCGTTGAAGCGCTGCGCATGCAGTTGATAGACCGGCAGCAGCATGAGCAACAGCAGCACGACCAGCCGCTTGTCACCGCGCGCGAAACGCCGGGTGATGAGGTCGACGGCGAAGAGGCCGACGGCTGCGTTGGTCAGCGCCAGCAGGTTGAACGACCAGTTGGTCAGCGGAAACACGGTGGTCCAGGCCCACGCCGCCCAGCCCATCAGCGGCGGATGCTTGGTCGAACCCCAGTCGAAGCTGCGTCCAAGCGACCAGGTCTCGATCACGTCCTGGTGGAGATCGCCCCCGAGATAGGCGATCGAGAAATACACCATCCAGACCGCGACGAACCCGATGATCAAGGCCGGAACGGCCCAGCCGTCCTCCACGGCGTCGATCCAGACCGCGAGAGCTCTGCGCCAACGGCCAACAGAACCACTGGCCTCGATGGCGATTGCCGGCAACGCAAGACTCATGACGTCACTTCCAACCACGCTTGCCTGGCGCGCAAAGCTCCACCCCGCGCGCCGCCGCGCGCGAGCAAATGGAACTCTCCGCTGCCGGATTGAACCCTGTTAGAATTGTTAAAAAGAGTTCATGTCGCAAATTGTGAGGCGTGGTGGCCCAATTGCGATCATGTTTGGCCGATGCTGATACGAAACGATGCATGGCGGGCGGTTCCCGCCATGGACCGGACCCGCAATCGACAAATTTGCGGTGAGCGACGCTGCGCGCTCGGCCAATTAGTCGTTGCGTGCGATCGTGTTCAGCTTGGTCAGGTCATGCAGAAGGATGCGGCCGCGTTGCAGATCCAGGATCTTGTCCTTGCGCCAGGCCTGCAACTGGCGGTTCACGCTTTCACGCGCCGCGCCAACGAAGACGCCAAGCTGTTCCTGCGAGATATGAACCTCGGAGCCGAAATCCTCCGCCAGGGCGCACAGCCGGCGTGCCAGCCGGACCGGCAGCGGCTGCAGCACCGATTCCTCCATTCGCTCGCTCTGCCAGCGGATGCGCTGGCACAGCAGCTGAATGATCCTGATCGCCACCTTGGGCTCGCGTTCCAGGAAGCTGAGGAAATCCTCGCGGCGAAGCACGAACAGTTCGGTCGCTTCACCGGCGGTGGCGTCGGCCGTGCGCTCCTGCCCGTCGAGCACGGCGACCTCGCCGAACAGATCGCCGGGCCCCATGAAGTTGAGCGTCAGCCGGCTGCCGTCGGTGGCACCGGTCTCGATGCGAATCTGGCCGCGCCGCACCCCGAACAGGGCATTGCCGGGGTCGCCCTTCTGGAACAGCACCTCGCCCGACGACAGATGCTGGGTGTGGCACAGGCTCGAGATTCGCTGCAGCTCGTCCGCGCCGAGGTCGGCGAACATCGGGTTCATCTTCAGAATGACCGCAAATTCGGCCTGCTTGCTCATCACTATACCTTCGGCAACGGTTCAAAGCCTCAGTTACAGAAACCCCCCGGGCGGAAGTGTGTCATAAGTCACATAATGACGCACGGGCTTCCGACTATTTTGGTCGCGCTGGGAGCGGTCTTCGTTCCGAGAAAATTTCGGATTGAACCGGGTCGGCATTGCCGCACGCTAACCCGTGGAGACCGCTCGCGCCTCGCGCTTGGGACATCGACATGAAGGCATTGAAGATCGCAGGCGGTTTGATTGGCGCCGTCATCGTCGTGCTGGCTCTGGCGCTGGCTTTTGGACTTCCGGCGAGCTTCCTCACGGTGGCCATCCAGGACCGCGTCGAGCGTGACACCGGCTATCGCCTGAGCATCGCCGGCTCGGCGAGCGTCAGCCTGTGGCCGTCGCTGCATGCGACCCTGACGGACATCACCCTGCAGGATCCGAAGGAGCGTGACGGCAACAATCGGCTGACGATCGGCAAGCTGCAGGCCGACGTGGCGCTGTCGAGCCTGTGGTCCGGCCGGCCCGACATCAGCGAGATCATCATCGACAAGCCCACACTTTATCTGCCGTTGCTGCGCGAACGGCTGCGGGACAATGGGCCCCGCAGCCGTGCCTCGGCGAAGCCGGAAGCGGCGCTTGCGGCCCGGATCGAACGGGTCACCGTCAGGGACGGCGCCGTCGTCCTCTCCAACCCGCGCGACCGCGTCGAGAATCGGCTCGAGGGCATCGGCGCGACGGCGTCTCTGTCCGATGGCAAGGTCAAGATCACGGGTACGGCCCGGGCCGGCGACCGTCCGGTGACCTTCGACCTCACAGCGGCCGCGCCCGCGCTGCCTATTGAGCGCCAGACGCTGCCGGTCGATTTCAAGATCGACATGGCTTCTGCATTCCGCGGGAGTCTTGCCGGCCGCGCCGACGTTCGGCTGAATGGCCCGGTGGTGATGATCAACGGCCTCAGCGGCACGCTTGGCGACGGCGATTTCAACGGCTGGGCCTCGGTCGATCTGGCGAGCAAGCCGCTGGTGAAGGTCGATCTCGACGTTCGCCGGCTCGACTTGGGAGCGCCTGCCGCGCAGGGCTCTGCCGGCGCGTCGGGATGGAGCACGGCGGCAATCGACTTGCGGGGTCTGAACTACGTCGATGCGCGCGTGAAGCTGTCGGCGACGGATGTCGTTCTCTCCGGGGCTCGCCTCGGTCCGCTCGATCTCGAAGCCTCGCTGGCCGGCGGCCTGCTGAAGGCGACCGTCGCCAATCTCGGCGCCTATGAGGGGCAGGCCAGTGGCGAGGTCGTGATCGACGCCTCCACGGGCAATCCGGCCTATGCGATGCACTGTGATCTCGTCGGCATCCGGGCGCTGCCGCTGCTCTCGAGCGTCGCCGGATTCGACAAGCTCGATGCGCGGATGCAGGGCAAGCTGGCCTTGCGCTCCAGCGGCGCCAGCCAGCAGGCTCTCATGAGCAACCTGAGCGGCTCGGCGTTCCTGCTGTTCCAGGACGGCGCGATCCGCGGCATCAACGTTGCGCAGATGATCCGCTCATTGACGTCCAATCCGCTGTCGGGATGGCAGGATTCGAAGGAACTGACGACCGATCTCACGCAGCTCTCGGCCTCGTTTCAGGTCGAGCGCGGGCAGGCCGCCACCAGTGACCTCAACTTGGTCGGACCGCTGGTCAAAGTCACCGGTACGGGGACGATCGATCTGGGGAATCGGGCGCTGGCGATGCGGGTCGAGCCGAAGCTCGTGATGACGACCGAGGGGCAGGGCCGCACCTCGGAGCCGATAGGCCTCGGGATTCCCGTCGTCATCGACGGCCCCTGGAGTCAGCCGCGCTTCTACCCCGACATGGCCGGCATCCTCGACAATCCGGATGCTGCCTACGCCAGGCTCAAGCAGATGGGCCAGGGCCTGTTCGGCAAGGACGGGGTCGGGCTGAACAATTTGATCAACGGCATCGGCGGCCTCATCGGAAATTCTGCGCCCACCGGTGCTGCTGGTCCGAACGGCGCGCCGTCAACGGCAGCCCCGAATGCGCAGGCCCCGGCGGCCGGCCAATCCGACCTGCTCGGCGGCGATCTCGGATCGGCGATCGGCAATCTGATTCAGCAAGGACTGCAGGCCGCGCAGCCGCCAGCCAAGAGCCGCGGCCGTACGCTGGTTGCGCCTCAGGACGGCGCTGTTTCTCGGCCTCCGGGCGACGACGGCCGGGGCGCGGCGGAGGCAGCTCCCGCCGAGCCCTTGCAGGAGGGTGTGCAGGACAGCCAGCCGATGAACGACGTTCTGAAGCGCATCTTCAATAGGTAATATATAGCCGCGATCGACCGAGCCCGCGGAGAATCTCCTCGAGCGGTGCATGCGATTCAGGACCAGCCGAGCAATAACGAGTTGGCGCGGGGCGCCGGCATGGTCGCCGCTGTGCATGCCATTCTGTGCTAAACGGGTGCCGGCGACGGACCGTCTCGCACCCGAGCGGTCCCGCCTCCAAAGTGTTGCTGCCGCGAGGACGGCAGCGGACGCGCTTGTCCGAGGCTGACCTCGGCGATGATGCGCGTGAGGGGTCCGGATGAACGAGGTCGAGAACAGAGGCTGGTCGTTGCGGCAGGGCCTGTTCGCCAAATACGTCGTGTCGCTGGTCGGGCTCGTCGTGTTCGTCCTGGCCGTGAATGGCGCGACCGAAACCTGGATCAGCTATCAGTCCACCAAGGCGAGCCTGACCGCCGCCATGGCCGAAAAGGCCAACGCCAGCGCCCGGCGGATCGATCAGGCGCTCTCGGATCTGCAGCGACAGATCAGCTGGGTGACGCGGGCGAGCGCCAATACGCTGGAGCTCCGCCGCGCCGACTATGTACAACTGCTGAGTCAGGCGCCGGCTGTGCGGCAGCTGTATCAGCTCGACGGCCAGGGCCGGGAACAGCTCCGCGTGTCGCGCACCTCGATCTCGTTTGCCTCGGGCAACGACTTGTCACGCGATCTGCGCTTCACCGACACCGTCACGCACGGAAGCAATTTCTCCGCCGTGACCTTCAAGGGCGCGCAGCCGATGATGTCGATCTCGGTCGCGCATTCCGGCTTCAATGCCGGTGTGACCGTGGCCGACATCGACCTCGACTTTCTCGAAGACTTCATGACCGAGGCGCAGATCGGCAAGGTCGGCACCGCCTACGTGGTCGATCCGCGGGGCCAGGTGTTGGCGAGCTCGGCGAGGGGACCGGCGGTCGGTCAGGACCTCTCCAAGCTGCCGCAGGTCGCGGCGGTGCTCACGCCGGATGGCGAGCCGCTGGCCTCCGGCACCGACGGCGAGGGGCACGCGGTGCTCTCGGCGGCCGCGACGCTGCCCAAGCTCGGCTGGGCCGTGTTCTTCGAGCAGTCCACGGCTCACGCGCTGGCGCCGATCCGCGATCAGCTGTTGCGCGGTGCGCTGTTGATCGCGCTCGGCCTTGCGGTTGCGATCCTCGCGGGCTCGGTGCTGGCGCGACGCATGCTCATCCCGATCACCGCGTTGCGCGCCGGCGCGCGCAAGCTCGGCGCCGGCGATTTCGCCCAGCGCATCGAGGTGAGGACGCATGACGAACTGGAGGAGCTCGCCGATCAGTTCAACAGCATGGCCGGCCAGCTCGCGCAGTCCTATGCCGTGCTGGAAGCCAAGGTCGAGGAACGCACGCGGGATCTGGCCCAGTCGATCAATGAGCTGAAGGTGCTCGAGGAGGTTGGCCGCGCGGTGGCCTCCTCGCTCGATCTCAATGCGGTGCTGCCGACGGTGGCGGCCCGGGCGCTGGAGATCACCAAGACCGACGCCGTGCTGATCTATTCCTATGAGGCCGCCGAACGCCGCTTCAGGCTGGTGGAGGCCAAGGGCGTCGACCGGGACGGCCCGCACAATGTGCTGGACGAGCGGACGAGCCTGCTCTCCGACTCCGTGCGCAGCGGCGAGCCGATCGCGATCGCCGAGCTGGAAAACGCGCCCGATCACCCGCTGCGCGACGTCGCGGTCGCCGCCGGCTTTCACGCCGTGCTGTTCACGCCGCTGGTCGATCAGCAGGGCGTGCTCGGCGCGCTCGTGGTGCTCCGCCGGTCGGCCGGTACGTTCCCGCCGAACCTGATCGGACTGATGCGAACGTTCGCCAACCAGGCCGTGCTGGCGATGCGCAACGCACGACTGTTCACCGAGGTCGATCAGAAGGGCCGCGAGCTGGCGCTGACCCACGCGACGGTGCAGCAGCAGGCCGAAAAGCTCACCGAGCAGACCGAGCAGCTGCGCGAATGGAACAAGTCGCTCGAGGAGCGCGTCGAGAAGCAACTGGCGGAGATCGAGCGGATCAGGCGGCTGGAGCGCTTCCTGGCGCCGCAGGTGGCGCAGATCATCGCGTCGTCGGACGGCCATGATGCGCTGCTGGAAAGCCACCGCCGCGAGGTCACGGTGGTGTTCTGCGATCTGCGCGGCTTCACAGCGTTTACCGAGACGACCGAGCCCGAAGAGGCGATGAACGTGCTCCGTGAATATCACGCCGCGCTGGGCAAGCTCATCTTCAAATATGAGGGCACGCTCGATCGCTATGCCGGCGACGGCGTGATGATCCTGTTCAATGCGCCAATCCCGTTCGAGGACCACACGACGCGCGCGGTGAAGATGGCGCTCGAAATGCGCGACGAGATCGGCCAATTGACGGAGCGCTGGAAAAATCGCGGCCACAGCCTGGGGTTCGGCGTCGGCATCGCACTGGGATATGCGACGCTCGGCCAGGTCGGCTTCGAGCACCGGCTCGAATACGCCGCGATCGGCAGCGTCACCAATCTCGCCTCGCGGCTGTGCGACGAGGCCAAGGCAGGCCAAGTGATCGTGTCGCGCCGGGTGTTCGGCGTCGTCGAACAGTCGGTCGATGCCAGGCCGATCGATGACCTGCATCTCAAGGGCTTCAATCACCCGGTGCTGGCGATGGAGATCTTGCGCTGGCGGGGGGAGGGCGCCGACGTGGTCGAAGTCGAGGAGCGGCGGCGATCGTCGGCGACTAACAAGTAGGGCCGGCAAAGGCGCGTGGCGCCTTGCTCGTCGTCGACGGCAGTCTCGCGCGCCCCCGTGCCCATCGCTGTCATTTGACGAAGGATGGTGGGCACCGGTCGCCTTCGGCGCTTTACCCACCCGACGAAGCTCGGCTCAATAGGCCTGCTTCGCATCGGCCTCCTCGCTGGTCTGGATCAGATCGAGGCTTGCCTCGATCTTGCCGATCAGGCGGTCGAACGTCTTGCGCTCGTCGGCGGACAGGCATGCCATGATTTCGCGCTCGCGCTGCTGCAAACGCGGGATCAGCTCCTCGTACAGCGTCTTGCCCTTACGTGTCAGGCGCAGACGGAACTCGCGGCGATCCTCGGCGTTCTCGACGCGCTCGATCAGCCGCCGCTCCAGCAACGACGTCACGGCCCGGCTGATGGTCGATTTGTGCGTGCGGGTGCACGCTGCGACATATTGCGCGCTGCAGGCCTCGCGGCGGAAGCCGAGCGTCGCCAGCACGCGCCATTCCGGAATGTCGAGCCCGTAGCGCTCCCGATATTCGACGGCGAGCGCCGCGCTGACCTCGGCGGCCAGACGGTTGAGCCGGAATGGCGCGAACTTGAACAGGTCGAGCCGCTCGTCGTCCTGCGGCACTGCGGCATTTCGGTCATCCTCGACCGGCTTCGCCTGCCGCCTGGACGCCGCGGTAGATGGCTTCGCCAAGATCGCGCTCCGATTTTTGAGTTGACGCGGCCGAAGCCGTCGGCTTTAGAATAGTTGCAGGTGAGACTATCTGGCAAGACGGCCAGATGCCTCGCCCGAGGAAATGTCGGTCGCTTCGAAAGTCGTCGCTTCGAAAGTCCAAGAAAACCACAAGGCGAGCAAGCCATGGTGCAGGCCAATCCGGGGCAGGGCGCGAGCCAGGCGAAGGTTCAGTTCGGCTATCATCGGCACGAAGACCAGGATCAGGCCACGCCGGCCGCGCATCCGGTCGTCGTCGTGGGTGCGGGTCCCGTCGGGCTGTCGTTTGCCATCGATCTTGCGCAGCGCGGCCATGCGGTCGTGGTGCTCGATGATGCCGACCGGATCGGCGAGGGCTCGCGCGCGATCTGCTTCTCCAAGCGCTCGCTGGAATATTGGGATCGCCTCGGCGTTGGCGACCGGATGGTCGACAAGGGCGTGGTGTGGAACGTCGGCCGCATCTTTCACGGTCCGTCCGAGCTCTATCAGTTCAACCTGCTGCCGGAGCCCGGGCACAAGCGGCCGGCCTTCATCAACCTGCAGCAGTTCTACGCCGAGGCCTATCTGGTCGATCGCGTCAACGCGCTGCCGGCGATCTCGCTGCGCTGGCGCAACAAGGTCACCGCGCTCGAACAGCGCAACGATCATGTCGTGCTGACGATCGAGACGCCGGACGGCCCCTATCGGCTGTCGGCGCAATATGTGATCGCCTGCGACGGCGCGCGCTCGTCGCTGCGCCAGATGGTCGGCGCGGGTTTTTCCGGCAAGGTGTTCGAGGATCAGTTCCTGATCGCCGACGTCAGGATGACGGCCGAATTCCCCACCGAGCGCTGGTTCTGGTTCGATCCGCCGTTCCATGCCGGGCGCTCGGCGCTGTTGCACCGGCAGCCGGACAATGTCTGGCGCATCGACCTGCAGCTCAGCCGCTATGCCGATCCCAACGTCGAGAAGCAGCCGGAGAATGTGCGGCCCCGGATCGCGCGCATGCTCGGCCATGATCAGTTCGAATTCGAATGGATCTCGCTCTACAAATTCCAGTGCCGGCGCATGGAGCGCTTCATTCATGGTCGCGTCGTCTTCGCTGGCGATTCCGCCCATCAGGTCTCGCCGTTCGGCGCGCGCGGTGCCAATTCGGGGCTCGAGGATGCCGAGAATCTGGCCTGGAAGCTCGATCGCGTGCTGCGCGGAACCTCGCCCGCGACGCTGCTCGAAACCTACCATCTGGAGCGAAGCGCGGCCGCCGACGAAAACATTCGCGAATCCACGCGGGCGACGGATTTCATGGCGCCGAATTCGCACCAGGAAGCGCGGCTGCGCAAGGTGGTGCTCGCGCTCGCCAGGGACACCGAATTCGGCAAGCGCATGGTCAATGGCGGCCGGCTGTCGGTTCCCTCGGTCTACCAGACGCCGTTGTCGACCGAAGACGACGAGGCCTGGCACAGTGGCCCTCGTCCGGGAACATCGATGCCGGATGCGCCCCTCGAGACGGCAGACGGACGGCACCTTCACCTTACCGATGCATTCAATGCTCAGGGCCGGCGCTTCACCCTGCTGTCTTTTGCCAATGGTGAGGCGATCGATGTACCCGACGATGTCGGTGTCGTCAGCATCGGCGGTCCGAATGGACTTGCCGATAGCGAGGGCTTCGCGGGCAGGCGTTACGGTGCCGAACCCGGCACCTCCTATCTGCTGCGTCCGGATGGCTATGTCGCGGCGCGCTTCCGCCACCCGCGCCGCGCCGCGATCGCGGCGGCGGTCGCCCGCGCCTCCGGCCTGAACTGAGGAAGCCGCAACGATGACGCTCTCGACCGCCTCCAATTTCGCCAAGCCCGACGATGCCTTCCGCGCCATTGTCGAAGCGCATCGGGGCCTCTCGGACCTCGAAAGCGCCGATCTCGATGCGGCATTGGTCCTGATCCTCGCCAATCACATCGGTGACATCGGTGTGCTGGGCGAGGCGATCGCGCTGGCGAAACGCAGCATGGCGGATGCCGGCCAACAGCAACAACAGCAGCAGCAATAGGCTGCTGCGCACACAAGGAATGAAGTGATGGCGAAGGGTTTCGCATCGACCACGGATCTCGCCGAGAAGAAGGTCACCTTCTCGGAGATCGGCCCGGATCTCTATGCTTTCACGGCGGAGGGCGATCCGAACTCTGCGGTGATCGTCGGCGACGACGGCTGCATCGTGTTCGACGCGCAGGCGACGCCGGCGATGGCCAACAAGGTGATCGAGCGGGTCAAGACCGTCACCGACAAGCCGATCAAATATGTCGTGCTGTCGCACTACCACGCCGTGCGCGTGCTCGGCGCCTCGGCCTATCATGCGCAGGGCATCGTCGCCTCGCAGGAGACGCACCGGCTGATCGTCGAGCGCGGCCAGCAGGATTGGGACTCCGAATACGGCCGTTTCCCGCGCCTGTTCCAGGACGCCGAGAGCATTCCCGGCCTGACCTGGCCGACCCTGACCTTCGAGGGCGAGATGACGATCCATCTCGGCAAGCGCGAGGTGCAGCTGATCCAACTCGGCGCGGGCCACACCTCCGGCGACATCGTCGCCTGGGTGCCGGACGCCGAGGTGATGTTCTCCGGCGATCTCATCGAATATCACTCGGCCTGTTATTGCGGCGATGCCTATTTGCGCGAATGGCCGTCGACCTTGAACGAGATCCGCGACTTCAATCCCAAGGCGATCGCGCCCGGTCGCGGCGATGCGCTGAAGGGCGAGGCCACCGTGCGCGAGGCGATCGCCATGACGCGCGACTTCGTCACGTCGCTGTATGGCGCGGCCGAGATGTCGGTCGCGAAGGGACGCAGCCTGAAGGAGTCGATGGCGGCGACGCGCGAGGTGATGGATCCGAAATTCTCGAGCTTCGCCATCTACGAGCACTGCCTGCCGTTCAACGTGTCGCGCGCCTATGACGAGGCCAGCGGCATCGACGATCCCGTGATCTGGACCGCCGAGCGCGACCGCGAGATGTGGGCCCGCCTGCAAGGAGAAGGATGATGAACGTCAACACATCGCCTGACCAGCTCAACCGCGCCACCGGGCAGGTGACGCCGGGCTACATGTCCGGCTTCGGCAATTCGTTCGAGACCGAGGCGCTGCCCGGCGCGCTGCCGATCGGGCGCAACTCGCCGCAGCGCTGCGCCTACGGGCTCTATGCCGAGCAACTCTCGGGTTCGCCGTTCACCGCGCCGCGCGGGTCCAACGAGCGCTCCTGGCTGTATCGCATCCGTCCGTCGGTGAAGCATTCCGGCCGCTTCGCCAAGGTCGATGCCGGGCTGTGGCGCACCGCGCCCTGCCACGAGCAGGAGATCACGGTGCAGCAACTGCGCTGGGATCCGACACCGTTGCCATCGGGCGATGTGACGTTCCTGCAGGGCGTGCAGACCATGACGACGGCCGGCGACGCCGCGACGCAGGCCGGCATGGCCGCGCATGTCTACGTCATCACCAAGTCGATGGTCGACCAGCATTTCTACAATGCCGACGGCGAGCTGATGTTCGTCCTGCAGCAGGGGCGCCTCAAGCTCGTCACCGAGTTCGGCCGCATCGATGCGGAGCCCGGCGAGATCGTCGTGATCCCGCGCGGCGTCAAGTTCCGGGTCGAGATCCCGGCGGGGCCGGCGCGCGGCTATCTCTGCGAGAACTATGGCGGCGCCTTCACGCTGCCGGAGCGCGGACCGATCGGCGCCAACTGCCTCGCCAATGCCCGCGACTTCCTGACGCCGGTCGCCTCCTACGAGGACAAGGACACCCCGACCGAGCTCTACGTCAAGTGGGGCGGCGCGCTGTTCAAGACCGAGCTCGAACATTCTCCGATCGACGTCGTCGCCTGGCACGGCAACTACGCGCCCTACAAATACGACCTGCGCACCTTCTCGCCGGTCGGCGCCATCGGCTTCGACCATCCCGATCCGTCCATCTTCACCGTGCTGACCTCGCCGTCGGAGACGGCCGGCACCGCCAACATCGACTTCGTGATCTTCCCCGAGCGCTGGATGGTGGCCGACAACACCTTCCGTCCGCCGTGGTATCACATGAACATCATGTCGGAGTTCATGGGGCTGATCTACGGCGTCTACGACGCCAAGCCGCAGGGCTTTGTGCCGGGTGGCATGAGCCTGCACAACTGCATGCTGCCGCACGGGCCGGATCGCGAGGCGTTCGATCACGCCAGCAATGGCGAGTTGAAGCCGGTCAAGCTCACAGGCACCATGGCCTTCATGTTCGAAACTCGCTTTCCCCAGCGCATCACGAAGCATGCGGCGGAGTCCGGCACCTTGCAGCCGGACTATGCCGATTGCTGGAACGGGCTCGAAAAGCGCTTCGATCCGAACCGGCCGTAGCCACGACCTCCGCCGTCATTCCGGGGCGCCGCGCAGCGGCGAGCCCGGAATCCATAACCACGATCGGCCGTGGGGATGCAAAGCTCGGCCACAACCACTGTGCCCCACACATCTGCCCGTTGCTATGGATTCCGGGCTCGCGCTGCGCGCGCCCCGGAATGACGAGCGGAGACATGGTCCGAACTCAGGAAGACAACTGTGCCCCACCCCAACGATCCCTCGCTCCGCTCCTTCATCCCGGTCGATCCGTCTTCCGACTTCCCGATCCAGAACCTGCCCTACGGCGTGTTCTCCGCCGCCGACTCGCCGAAGCCGCGCGTCGGCGTGGCGATCGGCGACGTCGTCCTCGACCTCGCGGTGCTCGAGGACGAAGGCCTGCTCGATCTGGCGCCGGCCTATGAGGTGTTCGCGCAATCCTCGCTGAATGCCTTCATGGCGCTCGGCCCCGCCGTGTGGTCGAAGACGCGGGCTGCGATCAGCGCCCTCTTGCGCCAGGACAATCCGCGGCTGCGCGACGACAAGCCGTTGCGTAGCCGGGCGCTGCTGCCGCGCTCCGACGTTACGCTGCATCTGCCGTTCCATGTCGCCGGCTACACGGATTTCTATTCGTCGAAGGAGCACGCCACCAATGTCGGCGTCATGTTCCGCGGCAAGGACAATGCGCTGCAGCCGAACTGGCTGCACATGCCGATCGGCTATAACGGCCGCGCGTCGACCGTGGTCGTGTCGGGCACCCGAGTGCGTCGGCCGCGCGGACAGCTGAAGCCGCCGGGCGCCGACGTGCCGAGCTTCGGTCCATGCAAGCGGCTCGATTTCGAGCTGGAGATGGGCGTCGTCATCGGCCAGTCCTCGCCGCTCGGCGAGATGCTGACCGAGGCGCAGGCGGGGGCGATGATCTTCGGCTTCGTGCTGCTCAACGACTGGAGCGCGCGCGACATCCAGCAATGGGAATATGTGCCCCTCGGCCCGTTCCAGGCCAAGGCGTTTGCGACGTCGATCAGCCCGTGGGTGGTGACGCGGGAGGCGCTGGAGCCGTTCCGCGTGTCGGGGCCAACGCAGGATCCAACGCCGCTGCCCTACCTGCAGCAGAAGGAGGCGCAGAACTACGATCTCTCCCTCGACGTGGCCTTGCGCGCCTCCGGCAGCAACGCCGCGCAGACCATCGCGCAGACCAATTTCAAGTACATGTACTGGTCGAGCGTGCAGCAGCTGATGCACCATGCCTCGTCCGGCTGTGCCATGAGTGTCGGCGATCTCCTGGGGAGCGGCACCATCTCCGGTCCGGAAAAGCACCAGCGCGGCAGCCTGCTGGAGATCAGTTGGAACGGCACCGAGCCGGTCGAGCTCGCCGGTGGCGTGAAGCGCTCGTTCTTGGAGGACGGTGACTCCCTCATCATGCACGGCTGGTGCCAGGGGCAGGGCTATCGCGTCGGCTTCGGCGAGGTCGAAGGCACGATCGTGGCGGCGGAGTAGGCGTCACTGCGAGCGTAGCGAAGCAATCCAGAGTCGTGTCCGCAGCCCTGGATTGCTTCGCTGCGCTCGCTATGACGAAGATCTAGCGGTCCTCTGGCATAACGTCCTTCACACCAGCCACGAATGCCGCAACGTCCTCCGCCGCATATTTCAGATGCACGCGCGTGTCGGACGGCCGTTGCTTCGTCACGCAAGCTCCCGACCGCCACTCGCGGCTGGGCCGGATCGGCCTGGGCGCAAAGCCGCCGCCGCAGTTCGGGCAGACATTGAACAGCTTGGTCTCGACGCAGTCGGCGCAGAACGTGCATTCGTAGGAGCAGATGCGCGCATCTGTTGCCGAGGGCGGCAGGTCCTTGTCGCAATATTCGCAATTGGGCCGAAGCTGCAGGGCCATGGTCGTCTCGCAGATCAGGGGACACGGTCACTGTCGCAAAAGCGCTGGCGATGTTGAAGGACGCATTTCCCTCGATTTGCGCCGCAGACGCTCAGTCGGTCGATAGCGAAGCCAGCGGCAGCTTCGCGCTCTCCTTGAGGCGGTCGAGCACGATCGAGGAGCGGACATGCGCCACGCTCTGGTGCGGCATCAGCACGTTGTTGACGATGTCGGACAAGCTCTTGAGATCGCGCAGCACCACCTTGAGCAGATAGTCGGAATCGCCGGTCAGCGCGTAGGCCTCCTGGATGTCGTCGACGCGGTTGACCAGCGTGCGAAACTTCTGCGCGTTGTCGGGCGAATGCGTCGCCAGGGTGATCTGGATGAAGGCAATCAGCTCGAAGCCGAGCGCCTGGCTGGCGAGCTGCGCGCGATACCCCGCGATCACGCCGTCCTGCTCCAGCCGCATCCGGCGCCGCGAGCACTGCGAGGCCGACAGGCCGGCGATGTCGGCCAGCTCCTGGTTTGTGAGCCGGCCGTCGTCCTGCAGCGCGGCCAGGATACGGAGATCGAAGCTGTCGACCGAAATCATGCGCCATTTCCTCTGGTCGTGCATGGATCGTGCATATCCAGGCGAAAATGACAATGGTTTGCATGCCCTGTGCGCGGAATTCGGGAGATGATCGGTCCATCAAGCTGAAGGAGCTTCCCCCGATGGGTCCATTTCCGCACGATGCGCCTCCTGCCACCATCTCCGCCGACAACCCGATGGGCACGGACGGCTTCGAGTTCGTCGAATATGCGCACCCCGAAGCAAGCGAGCTGCACGCGCTGTTCAAGCTGATGGGCTTCGCCGCGGTCGCGCGCCACAAGACCAAGGCGATCACGCTGTATCGCCAGGGCGACATCAACTATCTCGTCAACGAGGAGCCCGGCAGCCACGGCCACGACTTCGTCGCCGCGCACGGGCCGTGTGCGCCGTCGATGGCGTTCCGCGTCGTCGATGCGAAGAAGGCCTATGCGCGGGCGATCGCGCTCGGTGCCGAGCCGGCCGATCTGCCGCCGGCTCAGAAGACGCTCGACGTGCCCGCGCTCAAGGGCATCGGCGGCAGCCTGCTGTATCTGGTCGATCGCTACGGCGCCAAGGGCTCGGCCTATGATCTCGAATTCGAGTGGACCGGCGCGCGCGACCCGCGCCCCGCAGGCTCCGGCCTGTACTACATCGATCATCTGACCCACAATGTACATCGCGGCCGCATGGACGTCTGGGCCGGCTTCTACGAAAAACTGTTCAACTTCCGCCAGATCCGCTTCTTCGACATCGAGGGCCGCGCCTCTGGCCTGTTCTCGCGCGCGCTGACCAGCCCCGACGGCAAGATTCGGATTCCGATCAACGAGGATGCCGGCGATTCCGGGCAGATCGAGGAGTATCTCAAGATCTATCGCGGTGAAGGCATCCAGCACATTGCTTGCGGCGCCCGCGACATCTACGCCACCGTCGAGGGCCTGCGCGCATCAGGCCTGCCGTTCATGCCGTCGCCGCCCGACACCTATTTCGAGCGCATCGAGTCTCGCCTGCCCAAACATGGCGAGGACCTCGCCCGGCTGCAGAGAAACGGCATCCTGATCGATGGCGAAGGAGTCGTCGCCGGTGGTCACACCAAGGTGTTGCTGCAGATCTTCTCGGCCAATGCGGTCGGGCCGATCTTCTTCGAGTTCATCCAGCGCAAGGGCGACGACGGCTTTGGCGAAGGCAACTTCAAGGCGCTGTTCGAGTCGATCGAGGAAGACCAGATCCGCCGCGGCGTGCTGAAGGTGGAGGCGGCGGAGTAGGCGAAGGAAGCAGGCCGTCATTGCGGGAAGCGGAGCGACGAGCAATCCAGACTTCCGTCTGTCCCTGGAATGCTTGGCTTCGCTGGCAATGACGGCGTGATTGGAGGCAGTTTGCCGCCAAACTCTCAACTGTCGTTCCGGGCAAGCCCGACGGCGCGTAAGCGGCGTTGGGCACCGACTCGGGACCCATACCGCAGGGTGCGTCGATGAGGCACGGCGACAGATAATCGTCGTCTCAGGACGGCCGGTGGTTATGGGTCCCCGCGTTCGCGGGGACGACACTGAGATTGAGGCGACGGCGTAGCCAACTCGTTGACATCGGAACAGTCGAGCAGCGCTCGATCGGCGCTGCTGCAGCGATCGAGCTTTACCGCCCTGCCTGCCAAGCGCTTACCACAGCGCCGATCTCCGTCACCTCCGGCTCGCGGATATTCGACGGCGTCCGCGAGAACCTTGGCGCCGGCGCGGGCTGCGTCACGCCGTGCCGCTCGACGAACACGCCACGCGCGGCCATGTGCGCATGCTTCGGCGCCTCCGACATCGTCAGCACCGGCGCGAAGCAGATGTCGGTGCCCTCCATGATCGCGCACCATTCCTCGCGCGTCTTGCTCTTGAACACCGCGACCAGCTTCTCCTTCAGCGCCGGCCAGGCGCGCGGGTCCATCTGCGCGTCGAAGGCGGGATCGGAGAGGTCGGCATGCTGCCGCAGCAGCGCGTAGAACTGTGGCTCGATCGAGCCGATGGAGATGAAGTTGCCACAGGCGCATTCGTAGACGCCGTAGAAGTGCGCGCCGCCGTCGAGGAAGTTGCGCTCGCGCCCCTCGGTCCAGCGGCCCATCGCGGTGAGGTCGAAGAACATCGCGAGCAGCGAGGCCGCGCCGTCGCACATCGCGGTATCCACCACCTGCCCCTTACCGGACTTCGAGGCTTCGAGCAGTGCGGCAAGCACACCGACGACCAGATAGAGCGCGCCGCCGCCGAAATCCCCGACCAGGTTGAGCGGCGGCACCGGCCGCTCCCTGGGTCCGATCGCGGCCAGCGCGCCGGTAATCGAGATGTAGTTGATGTCGTGACCGGCCGCATGCGCCAGCGGTCCGTCCTGGCCCCAGCCGGTCATGCGGCCGTAGACGAGCCTCGGATTACGCGCGAGCACGACCTCGGGGCCGAGGCCGAGCCGCTCCATCACGCCGGGCCGGAAACCCTCGATCAGCGCGTCGGCACCGGCGAGCAGATCGAGCACCTGGGGGATGACCCCCTTGTCCTTGAGATCGAGCTCGATCACCTTGCGGCCGCGGCCGGCGACCGACTTCATGGTCTTGCGCGCACCGACGCGATCGAGCGTCACCACCTCCGCGCCCATGTCGGCCAGCAGCATACAGGCGAACGGACCCGGTCCAATGCCGGCGAACTCGACGATGCGGAAGCCCGCGAGCGGTCCGGTGGCGCGGGTCTCGGTCTGTGGTGCGGTCTTGTCGAGCACGTTTGTCTTGTCCCTGCGGTGCTTCGGCGCGTGATGAGGTCGATCGGACAAAGATGGTCGCCGTGACCTTCACCCTCCGCCTCTAGGGGAGGGTGGGTGTGCTTGGCTGCTGTCCGCATCAATCAAACATCATCACGCGCGCGATGCGTTTCCTGATCCTTTGATTGTCCCGCGTGCATCAGGCCAACGCAAGCGCGCCGTATGTCGCAAAGCAAAACGGCGCGCATCGCTGCGCGCCGCATGGAATTTGTCGTGCCGTTGCGCGGAATGATCCGCGTCGTGAGGTCAGCCCGCGGCTTGCACCGCGCGCTGCGCCATCACCTTCACCAGATTGGCACGGTAATCGGCGGAGCCGTGGATGTCGCTCAAGAGGCCTGACGCCGACACCGTGACCCCGTCGATCGCCGAGGCCGACCAGTTCGACTTCAGCGCCGCCTCGATCGCCGGCACCCGCATCACGCCGCTCTGCGAAGCGCCGGTGGCCGCAACGCGGACGTCGCCGCCCTTCGTCTTTGTGGCGAACACGCCAGTGAGCGCGAAACGCGACGCCGGGTGGCGCATCTTGGCGTAGCCGGCCTTTTCCGGCACCGGGAACGACACCTCTGTGATGATCTCGCCGTCCTCCAGCGCCGTCGTGAACAGGCCCTTGAAGAAATCATCCGCCGAGATCGACCGCTTGTTCGTCTTCACGGTGGCGCCGAGCGAGATCAGCGCCGCCGGGAAATCCGCCGCCGGATCGTTGTTCGCGATCGAGCCGCCAATCGTGCCGCGGGCGCGCACCGCGGGATCGCCGAGCACCGAGGTGAGATGGGCGATCGCGGGGATCGCCTTCTTCACATCGGCATTGGTCATGATGTCGTAGTAGGTCGTCGCGGCCTTGATGACGAGCGTGTCGCCCGACAACTGCACCCCGATCAGGTCCTTGATCTTGCCGATGTCGATGACATCGGACGGAGCAGCAAGGCGCTGCTTCATCACCGGGATCAAGGTGTGACCGCCGGCAAGGAACTTGGCTTCGCTGCCCTTGGCGAACAGCGCCGCCGCCTCGTCGACCGAGGAGGCACGATGATAAGTCGTCTGATACATGGTTGCTCCTCCGTTCGATCAGGCGTTGCCGTGGATCGCGTGCCAGACGCGGTCCGGCGTCGCCGGCATTTCCAGCTTGTTGTTGCCGATCGCATCCGTGATCGCGTTGATCACGGCGGCGGATGCGCCGATCGCGCCGGCCTCGCCGCAGCCCTTCACGCCGAGCGGATTACCCGGGCACAGGGTCGTGGTGTGGCTCAGCTTGAAGGACGGCACGTCGTCGGCACGCGGCATCGCGTAGTCCATGAACGATGCCGTCACCGGCTGGCCGTTGCTGTCATAGATCGCGTGCTCGAGCAGCGCCTGGCCGATGCCCTGGACCAGACCGCCATGGACCTGGCCCTCGACGATCATCGGGTTGATCAGCCGGCCGAAATCGTCCGCCGCGACGAAGTTGACGAACGACGTCTTGCCGGTGGCCTCGTCGACCTCGAGCTCGCAGATATAGGTGCCGGCCGGGAAGGTGAAGTTGGTCGGATCGTAGAACGCAGTCTCCTTCAATCCGGGCTCCATGCCGTCCGGCAGGTTGTGCGCGGTGTAGGCAGCGAGCGCGACCATCGGCAGCGCGATCGACTTGTCGGTGCCGGTCACCTTGAACTCGCCGTTCTCGATGACGATGTCGCCTTCCGAGGCCTCCAGCGCATGCGCTGCGATCTTCTTGGCCTTGGCCTCGACCTTCTCCATCGCCTTGAGGATCGCGGTGAGGCCGACTGCGGCCGAGCGCGAGCCGTAGGTGCCCATGCCGAACTGCACCTTGTCGGTGTCGCCATGAACGATCGAGACTTGGCTGATCGGCACGCCCAGGCGCTCGGCGATCAGCTGGCAGAAGGTGGTCTCGTGGCCCTGGCCGTGGCTGTGTGATCCGGTGAGCACCTCGATGGTGCCGACCGGGTTGACGCGGATCTCGGCCGATTCCCACAGACCGACGCCGGCGCCAAGGCTGCCGACTGCCTTCGACGGCGCGATGCCGCAGGCCTCGATGTAGCAGGAGAAGCCGAGGCCGCGCAGCTTGCCCTGCGCCTTGGCGGCCGCCTTGCGCGCCGGGAAGCCGGCGTAGTCGATCGCCTTCAGCGCCGCGTCGAGCGAGGCGTTGAAGTCGCCGGTGTCGTAGGCCATGATCACGGGGGTCTGGTGCGGGAACTGGGTGATGAAGTTCTTGCGCCGCAGCTCGGCCGGATCGACCTTGAGCTGACGCGCTGCGGTCTCCATCAGCCGCTCCAGCAGGTAGCTCGCCTCAGGGCGTCCGGCGCCACGATAGGCGTCGACCGGCGTGGTGTTGGTGTAGACGCCCATCACCTCGGCATAGATCGCCGGGATGTTGTACTGGCCCGACAGCAGGGTCGCGTACAGATAGGTCGGCACCGAGGACGAGAACAGCGACATGTAGGCGCCGAAATTGGCGTGGGTCTTGACCCGCAGCCCCAGGATCTTGTTGTCGGCATCGAGCGCCATCTCGGCCTTGGAGATGTGGTCGCGGCCGTGCGCGTCGGTCAGGAACGCCTCGGTGCGATCGCCGGTCCACTTCACCGGACGGCCGACCTTCTTGGAGGCCCACAGCGCCACCATCTCCTCGGGATAGATGAAGATCTTGGAGCCGAAGCCGCCGCCGACGTCGGGCGCGATGACGCGCAGCTTGTGTTCTGGTGCGATGTTGTAGAACGCCGACAGCACCAGGCGAGCGACGTGCGGGTTCTGCGACGTCGTATAGAGCGTGAAATGCTCCTCGGCCGCATCGTACTCGGCGATCGCCGCGCGCGGCTCCATCGCGTTCGGCGCCAGCCGGTTGTTGGTCAATTCCAGGGTGACGACGTTGGCGGCCTTGGCGAAGGCGGCGTTGACCGCCCCCTCGTCGCCAATATGCCAGTCATAGACGACGTTGCCGGGGGCCTCCGGGTGAAGCTGCGGCGCGCCGGGCTTCAGCGCGGAGGGCATGTCGGCGACCGCCGGCAGCTCCTCATATTCGACCACGACGGCCTCGGCGGCGTCGCGGGCGAGGTTCTTGCTCTCGGCGATCACGACCGCCACGGCCTGGCCGACGAATCGCACGGTCTCCGGCGCCATCGCCGGCCATGCGCCCATCCTCATCGGCGAGCCGTCCTTCGAGGTGATGGCCCAGCCGCAGATCAGGTTGCCGACCTTGTCGTCGACGATCTGCCTGCCCGTGAGCACCGCGACCACGCCGGGCATTGCCTCGGCGGCCGAGGAGTCGATGCTCTTGACCTTGGCGTGCGCGTGCGGGCTGCGGATGAAATGGGCAAAGGTCATGCCCAACAGCTTGACGTCGTCGACGTAACGGCCCTTGCCGGTGATGAAACGCTTGTCCTCCTTGCGGACGACGCTGGCGCCAATGCCTTCCATACCCATGCGAATCTCTCCCCTACCGGAGTTCTATTGTCCCGCCGCGGCCATCGCGCGCAGCGGTCGTGGTCTCGGTATTGCGGTAAACGGCGGCTCTCGCCGGCCTCATTCGGCAGCTTGCGCGACCTTCATCCGTCCGGCAGCGTCGAGCACGGCCTTGACGATGTTGTGATAGCCGGTGCAGCGGCAGATGTTGCCTTCCAGCTCCTCGCGCACCGTGCTCTCGTCGAGCTCGCCTCCGTGGCGGTGCACAATGTCGATGGCCGACATGATCATCCCCGGCGTGCAATAACCGCATTGCAGGCCGTGATTGTCGCGGAAGGCCGCCTGCATCGGGTGCAGCTCGTCACCCTTGGCGATGCCTTCGATGGTGGTGACGTTGGCGCCCGCGGCCTGGCCGGCCAGCACGGTGCAGGATTTCACGGCACGGCCGTCGATATGGACGACGCAGGCGCCGCATTGGCTGGTGTCACAGCCGACATGGGTGCCGGTGAGGTTCAGATGATCCCGCAGGAGGTGAACGAGCAGGGTGCGATCCTCGGCCTCGACCGAGACCGCCTTGCCGTTCACCGTCAGTTTGACTGTCGACACGAGTAACCTCCCGATGAATTTTTCTTATTCTGATTAGAAACAGCGCCCTCAGGACTTTGCAACTCGAATTTTCGTCTCTGATGTCATTGCGACGTCTTGCGCGCGGCCCCGGCGATTCGGTCGCATGTGGCACGCCATGCGAGGCGGCACCGGCGCGGGTGAGCGCAGGCCGCAGGCCGATGCCGCCCATTTACCGCCCCTTAGCCATTGTGACGTAGTTTTGATCACGCTCTGGTGCGTTGCTGCCGGGCAGTTGGTTTCTGGCCAATATAAAGAATGGCGTGTCGGGGGTGGGAATGTCTGCGCAGCTTGCGCCGCAGTCGCGGCGTGCCAATTTTCTGACCCTGCGATTTCGCGGCAAGATCTTCCTGGGCTTTGCCGTGGTGCTGGCCATCTCCGCCGTCAGCATCGGCTTCTCCTATCTGGGGTTCGAGCGGGTCGCCGCAGCGGTGGCGGCCTATCGCAGCAGCGTTGCGGAAGCCGACACCACCCGCACCATCGATCGCGAGCTGGTCTCGTACCAGGCTCTCGCCCGATACTATGCCCTGACCGGCAAAGCCGACGACGAGGCGGCGGCCACCGCTGCCCAGCAGGCGCTCCAGGCCGCGATCGACAAATCGATGGCTGCGACCGGTGCCGAGCGGCGGGCCCAGGTCGGCAAGCTGCAGGCGCAGTTTCAGGCCTTCGCCAAGACATTCTCGAGCATCGTTGCCCTGACCCGCGAGAACGCGAAGCTGGCGACCGACCAGATCGGCATCATCGGCAACAAGATCCGCTTCAAGTTCGATGATCTGGCGGACACCGCCGCGCTCGCCGGCCTGCCGTCCGTGCAGACGACGGCCAAGGACCTCACCGGCCAGTACCTGACCGTGTCCGCGCTGGTCGGGACCTACATCGCCAAGCCCGATGCCAAGACGGCCGACGGCGCCATCGCGCGCACGCGCTTCCTGGAAACCTCGCTGGTGACGATCTATGCCAATGACGAGAAGATCACCCAGCGCGTCGCCGAGCTCGGCGACCTGATCAAGCAGTACCGCGCCGCCTTCATCAAGCTGTCGGAGAACATGAAAGCGCTCGGCAAGCTCGAACAGGAGATGGGCGTCGTCGGGACCGAGATCATCGCGCTGTCGAACGGGCTGAAATCCGAGGTCGCCTCCGACCAGCAGCGCATCGAGGCCGCCGCCAACACCACCATCGCGGACATCGAGCGGCTGATCGCGATGCTGGCGATCGGCGGGCTGACGCTCGGCGCCGTGCTGGCGCTGATGCTCGGCAACGGCATTTCCAGGCCGATGATCACGATGTGCAAGGCGATGCGCGAGCTCGCCTCGGGCAATTTCGACGTCCGGCTGCCCGGCCTCGGGCGCGCCGATGAGATCGGCGAGATGGCGGCCGCCGTCGAGGAGTTCAAGGTCCAGGCGGTGGCCAAGGCCGAGCGCGACGCCGCGACGCAGGACGCCCAGAACAAGGCTGCGGGCGCCGCGCGCCGGGCCGAGCTCATCCGCTTCGCCGACGAGTTCGAGACCGCCGTCGGCTCGATCGTGTCCAACGTCTCGAGCTCGGCCGAGCACCTCGAGCAGGCGGCTTCGACCCTGACGCGCACCGCCGAGACCACGCAGTCGCTGGCGAGCCGCGTGAGCGGCACCTCCGACCAGGCCACGGGCCGCATCCACTCGGTGGCGAGCGCGACCGACGAGCTGTCGGCCTCGGTCAACGAGATCGGCCGCCAGGTCCGCGAGTCCAGCCGCATCGCGGAGTCAGCCGTGGCCCAGGCCGAGGAGACCGACGGGCGCATCGGCAAGCTGTCGCGCGCGGCGCAGGAGATCGGCGACGTCGTCAAGCTGATCACCGCGATCGCCGAGCAGACCAACCTGCTGGCGCTGAACGCGACCATCGAGGCCGCCCGCGCCGGCGATGCCGGCCGCGGGTTTGCGGTGGTGGCTTCCGAGGTCAAGTCGTTGGCCGAGCAGACCGCCAAGGCGACCGACGACATCTCCAACCACATCTCCGGCATGCAGGCGGCGACCCAGGAGTCGGTGACGGCGATCAAGCAGATCGGCGGCACCATCCGCCAGATCTCGACCATCGCCTCGTCGATCGCGACCGCGGTCGAGCAGCAGGGCGGCGCGACCCAGGAGATCGCCAGGAACGTGCAGAGCGTCGCGGCAGGCACGCAGGCCGCGGCAGCCGATATCACCCAGGTCAATCGCGGCGCGACCCAGACCGGCGAGGCCTCGGAGGAGGTGCTGCGCTCGGCCCAGTCGCTGTCCTCGGAAAGCGCCCGCCTGCGCGCGGAGCTCAACCGCTTCATGGCGAACATCCGCGCGGCGTGAGTTTTGCGGCGACAGGCTGGTCTTCACGCCGCTCGCAGATGCGTTGGCGAGCCCGCGGCCAACCCCTCCGCTGTCATCCCGGCGAACGCCGGGATCCATACGCCGCGGCAGATGTGTCGCGGGCGGTATCGATCGCGTGCCCCAATCTTGCACCACGCGGTATGGATCCCGGATCGCGCTCGCTCCGCCCGCTTGCCCGGGACGACAGCTGAAATGAGGCGCGCCTGGGCCTCACCCAGGAAACGCTGCGCCCCCCCGGGGCGGGTCGAGCGCCGAACCCCGCCCCACTTCCGGGAACCCAGCGCGCGGCGAGACGTTGGGTCGCAGCGGCAGGGTTTCATTGCCGCATTTGCTTCATCCTCTCGGTCGAGCATGCGGTGCGACCCGCGCCGTCGCATTGGGATTCCATGGCACCCCGACAGGCATCCTTTCCGCACCTCCGCGTCATCACGTCAGCGCCGCAATCCAGCGCGCCGCCGGGCGACACGGCTGGCCAGGATCGAATCATCGAAACCAACATCCCCGCCCGGCTCGACGACCTCCGCTGGAGCGCCTTTCACACCCGCGTCGTGCTGGCGCTCGGCATCACCTGGGTGCTCGATGGGCTCGAGGTGACGCTCGCCGGCGCCTTGTCGGGCGCACTCAAGCAGAGCCCGGCGCTGCATTTCTCCAATCTCGAGATCGGGCTTGCCAACAGCGCCTATCTCGCCGGCGCCGTGCTCGGCGCGCTCGGCTTCGGCTGGCTGACCGACCGCATCGGCCGCCGGAAGCTGTTCTTCATCACGCTCGCGCTCTATCTGTCCGCGACGGCCGCCACCGCCTTGTCGTGGAATGTCGCGACCTACGCGCTGTTTCGCTTCCTGACCGGCGCCGGCATCGGCGGTGAGTATACCGCGATCAATTCGACGATCCAGGAGCTGGTGCCGGCGCGCTATCGCGGCTGGACCGATCTCATGATCAACGGCAGCTTCTGGCTGGGGGCCGCGCTCGGCGCCGTCGGCGCCATCGTGCTGCTTGATCCTGATGTCGCCGGCCCGGATGTCGGCTGGCGGCTGGCCTACGGCATCGGCGCCTGTCTCGGCCTGGTCGTGCTGGTCATGCGGATGTGGATTCCGGAAAGTCCGCGCTGGCTGATGATTCACGGCCATCCCGAAGAGGCGCATCGGATCGTGGCGGAGATCGAACGCGACGTCACCGGCCACGACCGCGAGGCGCGCGCTAAGGAATTGCCGAGGATGCGGCTGCGGATGCGTAGCCACACGCCGTTACGAGAGGTCGCGCATACGCTGTTCTCGGTCTATCGTCAGCGCTCGCTGGTCGGGTTGACGCTGATGATCGCCCAGGCGTTCTTCTACAACGCGATCTTCTTCACCTTCGCGCTGGTGCTGACCGACTTCTACGGCATCAAGTCCGATCATGTCGGCTGGTACATCCTGCCCTTCGCGGCCGGCAACGTGCTCGGACCGCTGCTGCTCGGCCGTCTATTCGATACGCTCGGGCGCCGCGCCATGATCACCTTCACCTATGGCGTCTCCGGCGTGCTGCTCGCGCTCACCGGCTATCTGTTCTCGATCGGAGTGCTGAGCGCCGCGACGCAGACCGCGGCCTGGATGGTGATCTTCTTCTTCGCGTCACCGGCGGCGAGCGCCGCCTATCTCACCGTGTCGGAGAATTTTCCGCTGGAAGTGCGCGCGCTCGCGATCGCGCTGTTCTACGCAATCGGCACCGGGATCGGCGGCGTGGCGGGACCCGCGCTGTTCGGCGCGCTGCTCGACAGCGGGGCGCGCGGCGCGGTGTTCGGCGGCTATCTGTTCGGTGCCGCGCTGATGCTGGTGGCGGCGCTCGTCGCTTGGCGCTATGCCATCGCGGCCGAGCGCAAATCGCTCGAGCAGGTGGCGCGCCCGCTCGCTGTCATGGAGTAGATGATGATGTCCGACAACTCCGATCTGATCGGTTCTCCTGCGGCGGAGCCCGCCGAGATCGTTCCGACGCCGGTGAGTCTCGTGCCGCATCTTCGCGAGGTGGCGATCCTGCTCGATATCGACGGCACCCTGCTCGATCTCGCGCCGACACCGCGCGAGGTGTGGGTCCCGCCGGGCCTTGCCGAGGCACTCAACGCGTTGCTGCAACGAACCTCCGGCGCGCTGGCGCTGGTCTCGGGCCGCTCACTCAACGACATCGATCTCATCTTCGCGCCGGAGGTCTACCCCGCCGTCGGCGGTCATGGCGCGGAGATGCGGCTCGGCGGCGGTGGTGAGGCGGATGCGATCAAGGCGCCGCCGCTGGACAAGGAGCTGAAGCGCAGGCTCGCTGCGATCGCCAAGCTCAGCCCCGGCATTCTGCTCGAGGACAAGGGGTACTCGCTGGCGCTGCATTATCGCCTCGCGCCGCAGGCGGAGAAGGCGATCTACGAGGAAGTGTCGCGCATCCGCGCCGAGTTGCCGGAGGCGCCGATCGAGGTGCTGCCCGGAAAATGTGTGTGCGAGATCAAGCATGCCGGCTTCACCAAGGCGAGCGGCGTGCGCGAGCTGATGCGGCACGCGCCCTTCAAGGGACGCAAGCCGTTCTTCATCGGCGACGACGTCACCGACGAGACGGTGTTCGCGATCATGCCGGATTTCGCCGGCCTGTCGTTCTCGGTCGGCCGTCGGGCGCTCGGTGTCGACGGACATTTCGACGCTCCGGACGACGTGCGCGCGTTCCTGGCGCGCCTCGCCGACGGCGGAACTAATTCATCGACCTAGCGGTCCGCGCAGTGGTTCGGTATCGCCGCGTTATTAGTTCCATCCGCCATGCATTCGCATGTTGCATGCGTCGCTCTTGATTAGAAACGTTCTGACTTGATTGACGCTGTGATTACACCGCGCGAATGCCCGAATTTGGTTTCATTTGGTTGAAAGGGTGGCCTGGAACCATATTGATGAACAGCTGTTAACCGACATGACCAACAGGAGGGAGCTGTGAACCTCGTCGTGGTTTCGAATCGGGTGGCACGTGGCAAAGCCAACGAGCCAATGACCGGCGGACTTGCGGCAGCATTGCTGCCCATCGTGGAGAAATCGGGGGCAGTATGGGTGGGATCTTCGGGACGTGTGCGCGACGGCGCGCAGACGGAACCGATCGCGGAGATCGAGCAGATCGGTGAAGGCGCGCTCGCGCTGCTGGATCTGCCGGCTGCGCACTATGCCGGCTACTACGAAGGCTTCGCCAATTCGGCGCTGTGGCCGGCGCTGCATTCACGCAGCGATCTGATCAGCGTCTCGCATGATGACTATCGGTCCTATCGCGAGGTCAACGCCTTCGTGGCGCGCGCGCTGCTCCGGTTCCAGAAGCCGGACACCTTGTTCTGGATCCAGGACTATCACTTCCTGTCGCTCGGCGCGGAGTTGCGCACGCTCGGTGTCAAGAGCCCGATCGGTTTCTTCCTTCACACGCCGTGGCCCGCGCGCAGCGTCATCGACAGCGTGCCGAATCACCGCGATCTCGTCACCGCGATGCTCGCCTATGATCTGATCGGCTTCCAGACCGAGGACGATCGCGAGAACTTCACCGCCTGCATCCGCGCCGATCTCGGCTTGCAGGTGCGTGACGGCGTGGTCAGGTCGCTGCACGGCCGCACCCGTCTGGCGGTGTTCCCGATCGGCATCGATGCCGACAAGTTTGCGCAGCAGGCGGCGAAGGCGGTGGCGCATCCGGACGTGTCGCGGCTGCGCCGCAGCCTGCACGGCGAGAAGCTCGCCATCGGCGTCGATCGGCTCGACTACTCCAAGGGCCTCGTCAACCGCATCAACGCGTTCGACCGGATGTGGACGATGCACCCGAGCCTGCTGCGCGCCGTGTCGCTGCTGCAGATCGCAACGCCGTCGCGCGAATCGATCGAGGCCTATGGCAATCTGCAGAGCGAGGTCGCGCGCCTCGTCAGCGAGGTCAATGGCCGCCACGGCGAGGTCGACTGGACGCCGATCCGCTACCTCAACAAGGGCTATGGTCAGGGCGTGCTGGCCGGCCTCTATCGCAGCGCCCAGGTCGGCGTCGTCACGCCGCTGCACGACGGCATGAACCTGGTGGCGAAGGAGTATGTCGCCGCGCAGAGCCCGGTCGATCCCGGCGTGCTGGTGCTGTCGAAATTCGCCGGCGCCGCCAACGAGCTCGACGCGGCGCTGATCGTCAATCCGCATGACATCGACGGCATGGCGCGGACGATCGCGATGGCGCTGTCGATGCCGCTCAACGAGCGCCGCATGCGCTATGAGATCATGATGACGAAGCTGCGCCGCCATTCGATCCAGCAATGGTTTGCCGACTTCGTCGAGACCCTGCAGGACGGTGACTCGGCCGAGGTCGAGATCGAGCCTCTGCCTGCAGCGCCGGCGGGTTTTCTGGCCGGCCGCATGCTGTCGCCCGGCGCGCGCTATCACTGAACCGGGCGTTACACCTCGCCGCCGCACGGCGGCGAGGCTCAATGGCAGTAGGAGACGCCGTCGAGCACGGCGCAGCGCAGCTTGTTTGGCGAACTCGGATTGTCCATCGGCACCATCCCGTTGCCCTGTCCGACGAACACGCCGGGTCCCACCACCACCGATGCCTTGTTGCCGACGATGACGGACGGGTGCGGCTTCAGGCTGGACTTGGTCCCGTCCGGCCACAGGATCGCATCGCCCTGCCAGATCCCCTTGCGGCCGTCGTCGCAGGTCACGTCGACGCCCTGCTTGGTGCATTGATCGGCGCGCGCCGGGCCGGCGGCAGTCAGGCTGAATGCTGCCGCCAGCAGCACGGCGAGACGGGCAGGGGTGGATGACGGCATCGCGAGGTCCCTCGTGTGCAGCCGGACCGACGGGCTGCAAATCAGTGGTCGTGCCGGCCGGCCGGCCGGTTCATCGATCGGCCGGCGAGCGGCGGCGGCCCCCGGCCGAGCCCGCAACCAGGGCGGATTGATGATTTTTATCAGCGATTTGGGGGAAATTTGCCGCCGAGGCCCCCGCCCGGCTTGCAAAACGCCGCCGACCCCGCCAAGAGAGGGCCGCCGGAGAGATGGCCGAGTGGCTTAAGGCGCACGCTTGGAAAGCGTGTGTGCGGGAAACCGTACCGTGGGTTCGAATCCCACTCTCTCCGCCAGTCACCCATCCCAGCCATTCCATTCAGTTGCGAGAAGATGAAATCGCTGGGCCGTCAGCCCTCCGGCCTCTTCCGCACGAGCGTGCGCGGGGGCACGCCATATCGACGGCGGAAGAGGCGGCTAAAATGCGAGGGGTCGTTGAAGCCCCAGCGCAGGGCGATGTCGGTGATGCTCTCGGTTCGGCGCGCGGCTTGGAGGTCGCGGCGGCAGCGGTTGAGGCGGCGCTGGCGGATGCATTCCGAGGGCGTGGTGCCGTGCTCGGCAAACAACAATTGTACGGAGCGGACGGATAGTCCGAAGTGGGCGGCGATCTCGGCGCTGTCGAGATCGGGGTCGTGCAGCTGTGCGTCGATGTAGCTCATGATGCGCGCGAACCGCGCGGATGAGCGGCGCGGTGCAGCGTCGCGGCGCACGAGGCGCACAGCCCTGGCGACGATCTCGAGCCCGGTATCGACGGCGGCATGGGCCTCGCGGTCGTCCATCTCGGCCAGCGTGCCGGCGAAGCCCTCGAAGTAACCGGACACGGCGGCGCCGAAGCCGTGCCGGCCGGGCAGATGCAGGGGGCCGCGTCCGATCAGGTCGGGGTGAAAATTCCGGATCACGGCTTCAGGGCAGGCGATCATCATCTTGCGCAGCGGACTGAGCGTGGCGAAGGCGAGCGTCTCGCGCGTGTTCCAGACGATCACGTCGCCCGCTTCGAACAGCACCGTGCCCGTTGAGTCCTCGCCGCGCTCCCGGCCTTCGATCACGGTCATCACGACCACCAGACCGGCATCGGAAGCGCGGCGCATCCCGGCGCAGCCCTGTGCGACCTGCGCTTCGATCACGAGAGCATCGCCTAGCTGCCTCAACTGCTGACGGAGCGAGATGGCCTCGTGAATGGTCCAGCCGAGCAGTGGGTCGAGGGACGTCGTGGGCGCGGTCAGCGAGGCAAACCCTTGCACGTTCGGCATCTGCAACGCTTTCCCTTGGCCGCCCGGAGGCCCTCGCTTGCGGCGGCTGCGTCCGCCCGCGTTTCGCCGTCGTCCGGGTTCGCTTTCGCTGCCGTCCGGGACGTCGGTGCCGCGCTTGGACTAGAGCCTAGGCTGTGACCGCCGTGCAGACAAGGCGGAGAGACGAGAGCAAAGGGAGGTTGCAATGGTCGGTTCGGATCTGCGGGCTGGGTTCGAGAAGGTGGCCTTCAAGGCCGACGATGGTACGGTGCTGCGCGGCTGGCACGTGCCGCCGCAGGGGGACGCGCCGACAGCGCCCATCGTCGTGCTTCATCACGGCTTCAGCGGGCTCAAGGAAAGCTATCTCGACAAATATGCCGCCGCGTTCAGCGCAGCCGGTCTCGGCGCGCTGGTCTATGATCCCCGCAATTTTGGCGAGAGCGAAGGGCGCGTCCGGCAGGAGATCGACCCGATGCAGCAGCTGGCCGACTACCGCGATGCCATCACCTTCGCAATGACCCTGCCGCGCGTCGATCCCAGAAGGATCGGCGCTTGGGGCTCCAGTTATGGCGGCGGTGTCGCCATCCAGGCGGCGGCGATCGATCAGCGCATCCGCTGCGTGGCAGTGCAGGTCTCGTTCCTCAGCGGCGGCGCGATCTGGAGCCACATTCCGGCGGAGACGAAGGCGCAGCTGTCGCAGCTGTTCGTAGGCGAGCGATTGGCCCGTGCCGCGGGCGAGCCGCCGATGACCATGCAGGTTGTGGCGCAGGATCCGGCGACGACGCCGTGCATCCTGGGGACATTGGACGCCTACGACTGGTGCATGGAGGCGGCGAAGATCTCGCCGCTGTGGCGCAACGAGGTTACCGTGCGCAGCCTGGAGCTCACCTTCAGCTTCGAGCCGGTCGCCTTCTTGCATCGCATCGCGCCGCGGCCCCTGATGTTGATCGCGGCCGAGGGCGACATGCTGATGCCGATCGAGGCGTCGCGGGAGGCGTTCGCGCGCGCCGGCGAGCCAAAACAGTTTGTCAGTTTGCCTTGCGGGCATTTCGCGCCCTATGTCGAGCACTTCGAACGATCATCCTCGGCTGCGCGTGACTGGTTTCGATCACACCTCCTTCAGACGCGCGAAGCTTGAGCTCCGCCGGTGGGGCGATCGCATATGAGGCAATAAGCTGTGGCGAGCGCTCGTTTCGCGGCCATCCTTCGCGACGGCCGCCTAAGGCGGCCTCTCGGGATGAGGGTCTTTTTCGCGGCCAAATCTAAACCCTCATGGTGAGGAGCGCCGCTCTGCGGCGCGTTAGGCGATGCTCTTGCTTCGCCTTGAGACCCATGGGGGCTGACGATCGGCTGCTCCCGTGCGGCGCTGCTCATGCTGTTCCTGCTCGGGCCGGCGGCCGTGCGTGCAGTTGCCGGCACTGGCACGAGCACCCCGCCGGTGGCGGGGCCGCAATTCCGAAACAGCGGGGCTGATTCGGCGCGAATGCTCTAGAATTAGAGCTGCAACGCGCGCCGCGCGTCACCTCCGTGCAGTGCCCCCGTCCGAAATGCCCTCCGTCATCGCCGACCCCTCCCTCCTGCGCGTACTGATCGTGCTCGCCATCACCCAGCTGATCGCCTGGGGCACGCTCAGCCTGCCGGCGGTGATCGGCCGGGCGATGGCGGCGGATCTGGAGATGGAGCTGACGGCGATCTTCGCCAGCACGACGGTGCTGTACATGTCGATGGGGCTGTGCTCGCCGCTGCTGGCGCGACCGTTCGTCAAGCATGGCGGGCGGCGGGTGATGATCGCGGGCACTCTGCTGGCGGCGCCGGGCTACGCGCTGCTGTCTGCGGCGCAGGGGCCGCTCTCTTATTATGCCGCCTGGCTGCTGCTCGGCGTGGCCGGCAGCGCCACCCTCTCGACCGCCTCCTACATCGTGCTCAACGAGATCGCGGGCCTGCGCGCGCGCAGCGCCATCGGCGCGCTGATGCTGGTCACGGGCCTGTCGAGCAGCATCTTCTGGCCGGTCACCTCGGCCCTCTCCGCGCATATCGGCTGGCGCAGCACCTGTCTCGTCTATGCCGGCCTGCTGCTGCTGGTCTCGCTGCCGCTGTTCGTGTTCCTGCTGCCGCGGCGCGTCCATGATCATCTGCCGCCGTCGTCGGATCCGCCGGCGTCGGCTCCCGCATCGACGCCGTCGCGCGGCACGTTCTATCTGCTGGTCGGCGCCTCCGGCCTCAACGCCTTCGTCGCGTTCGGGATGGGGGCCGTGCTGATCGAGCTCCTGAAGGCCAAAGGCCTGTCGGCGGCCGAGGCGGTCGGTTTCGGCTCGATGCTGGGGGTGATCCAGATCAGCGCCCGCGCCATCGATTTTCTCGGCGGCGGCCGCTGGGACGGCATCACCACCGCGATCGTCGCCGGACTGGCGCTGCCGGTGGCGATGCTGCTGCTGATGCTGAGCGACGGCTCGCACGCCGCGATCGGCGGCTTCATCCTGATCTACGGCCTTGGCAGTGGCGCGCTCGCCGTGGCGCGAGCCACGATGCCGCTGGTGTTCTACGACAAGGCGGCGTTCGCCAAGGCGTCCGCCCAAATCGGACTGCCGCTCAACCTGCTGTCGGCGGTGTCGGCGCCCATCCTCGTCGAGCTCTTGACCCGCTACGGCAGCAAAGCGCCGCTGGCGCTGAGCCTGGCCTGCTCGTGCGCGGCGGTGGTCATCCTGTTGCTGCTGCGGCAGCGCCGGCCGGCGCGCGCGGCGGTCTCTCCCTGAGGCGTTCGACCGAGTCGCCCGTCGGGCCGGACATGGGCTCGCCGGGAGCGCCGCGACATGCCGCATTCCCCCTGCGCCGAAACACGAAGTTCATTCGCCGTCTCAACGACATCGGCGCAATCGCGCCCGCTTGCGCAAATTTTGTTCTTTCGTTTTATCGGAATTCGTGCTTCTCTCTGATTGTCCCGCCTCATCGACGAGGGGCGCTGCGCATCGTCAGGAGCGTTGGGGTGGGATGTGATGGACGGGCAGGCGCCGACTGACGAGCGGCGCCGGCACGGACGGTCAAGTCGCATGGTCCTGGCATCCCGACGCTGATGCCTGCGCGGCGTGCCATTGGCGCGTTGCCGCAAACGGGGGCAAGAACGCCGGTCCCCGGGGAGAGTGCGAAGCAGCCGTAACACCATTGCGCAGGGAAGGCCGGGCAAACCCGGCTGAACCTGTGGTTCCTGCCCCGTGCATTCCTTTCCGCACGGGGGCCGCAGGAATCAGCCGATGCCTGGTCTTCCCTGCGCCCTCGATGAGGTGAGGGCTGAGCTGCACAAAGCTCGGGCGCCTGACGCGTCGCGACGACGAAACTCCGTGGGAACTCGACACCTAACCCACTGGAACTTCGCAGGGAACCGGCCGTCCCCTTGGATGATACCTCGGATTATCGCATGTTAGTTCGAACGATCGCCACCCCAGGTCGGGTTGGTTGTTCTCTGGCTTGAGTTCGCGTGAGTGGACATGATCCGTCCAAAAACTAATTAGTTCGACAGTGTTCGGGCGGCACGGATAGCAAACCATTAATGTACGGTTGGTATCGTGCATACAGTCCACGCAACGAGAACCAGAAAATGCGACACCTGACTGTCTATCAGCGTCTCGCGGCGATCATCGCCGTGATGTCGATCGCACTGTTCGCCGTCTCCGCCATGCAGATCCTGATGCTGCGCGGAACCGTTCTCGAGGAGCGGCAGACCATGGTCCGCAACCTCGTCGAGTCCGCCGTCAAGGTGCTGAGCTATTATGACGCCGCGGCGACCGCCGGCAAGATGGCGCCGGAGCAGGCGCGGCAGCAGGCCTACGCCGCGATCGGCGCAATGCGCTGGGGCCCGTACAACGACTATCTCGGCGTCTACGGAACCGGATCGTCGGATGCCGGCGTGACCTATGTCCACGCCAACCCGAAATACATCAACGTCAACCGCTGGGACTTCAAGGATTCCACCGGCAAGCTCCTGATCCAGGACATCGTGCGCATGGCGCGCGCCGGCGGCGGCTTCGTCGAGTACAAGGTGCCGCGCGCGGGGGGGACGACCGAGCTGCCGAAGATGTCCTATGTCGGCGCCTATGGCAGCGGCGACAAGATGCTGGCGATCCAGGCCGGCGTGTATGTCGACGACGTCGATGCGGTCGTCTATCAGCGCGCGCTGTGGGCCGGCTTCGGCGCGCTCGCAGGTCTGCTGGTGGCCGCGGTCGTCGCCTTCTGGCTCGGACGCAGCGTCGTCGTTCCGCTCGACCGTACCTGCGCCGTGATGGACGAGCTGACCAAGGGCAATCTGGGCCTCGAGGTGCCGTTCACGGATCGCCGGAACGAGATCGGCCGCATGGCGCGCAGCCTGCAGATCTTCAAGGACCATCTCGCCGAGAGCGAGCGTCTCCGGGCCGAGCAGGAGCAGTCCAAGCAGCAGGCCGCCGAGGAGCGCCGCACGGTGCTGGTGCGGATCGCCGACGAGTTCGAGCGCTCGATCGGCGGCGTGATCCAGACCACCGCGACCGCCGCCGGCGAGCTGCAGACCTCGGCGCAATCGATGTCGAGCATCGTCGCCGGCACGACCGACCAGAGCGCGAAGGTGGCCGCGGCCGCCGAGCAGACCGCCAAGAACGTGCAGACGGTGTCGGCCTCCGCCGAGCAGCTGTCGTCATCGATCCAGGAGATCGCCAAGCAGGTCACGCAGTCGTCCTCGATCGCTCAGAACGCGGTCGGGCAGGCGACGCGGACGGAGGCGATGGTCGACCGGCTGGTCCACGCGTCGCAGAAGATCGGCGAGGTCATGGCGCTGATCCAGACCATCGCCGGCCAGACCAACCTGCTGGCGCTGAACGCCACCATCGAATCGGCGCGTGCCGGCGAGGCCGGCAAGGGCTTCGCGGTGGTCGCCAACGAGGTCAAGGCGCTGTCGGCGCAGACCGCCAAGGCGACCGAGGAGATCACCAGCCAGATCGAAGCCATCCGCGACGCCACCGGCTCCACCGTCAACGCCATCCGCGAGATCGGCGCGACCATCGGCCAGATGAACGAGATCACCGACGCGATCGCAGCCGCGGTCGAGGAGCAGGGTGCCGCGACCAAGGAAATTGCCCGCAGCGTCCAGCAGGCGGCGCAGGGCACCCAGGGGGTCATGCAGCACATCGTCGGCGTGCGCGAGGCGTCCGGCCAGGTCGGCGCCGCGGCGGCGCAGGTGCTGAGCGCGGCCTCCCAGCTTGGCAGCCAGTCGGATCAGCTCAAGACCCAGACCGGGCGATTCCTCGGCAACGTCCGCGCGGCGTGACGTCGGCGGCGGATGGTGACAGTTCACCCTCCGCCGATCGCCACGACACGGTCGAGCAGCGCGGCCTGGGCTGGATTGATCCGGACCCTCGCCTCGGCGAGGTCGAACCAGGCGGCGCGGTCCACCTCGGGAAAACGCCTGACGTGGCCGCTACGCGGCGGCCATTCGAGCTCGAACGCGTTGCTGGTGATGCTGCCGGCATCGAGATCGATTTCGGCGGCGAATGCCTCGACCACCTTGCCGCCGCGCTGCTTGATCTCGCCGAGCGGCACGAGCGGCGCCGTCAGCGTCGTGCCGAGCTCCTCGGCGAATTCGCGCCGCGCCACCGCCTCGGCCGCCTCGCCGGCACCGAACTCGCCCTTCGGGATCGACCAGGCGCCGAGATCCTTGTTGCGCCAGAACGGGCCGCCGGGATGCACCAGCAGCACCTCGAGTCCATCGGCGGTGCGGCGAAAGGCGAGCACGCCCGCGCTGCGCGCCGGCATGCCGCTACGCCTCGCCGGTGCGCTGGATGAGGTCACGCTCCCAGCCGAACACCGAACGGCCGTCGAGCTCTGGCGAGGCGGCGCGCTCGGTCGCGATGTAGGCATCGAGCGAGGGGCCGGTCGCGCTGCGCTCCAGCCGGCGGGCCTGGTCGTCGAGCCGCTTCAGCGCCGACAGCGCCTCGTCGCGGCCGAGCTTGGCGTTGCCGACGGCCGATTTGAGCACGCGGATGGTCTCGTCATAGACCTTGATCGGCACCGGATAGGGATGCCGGTCCTTGCCGCCATGCGCCAGCGAGAACCGCGCCGGGTCGCCGAATCGATACGGCGCGCCGTGCACGACCTCGGCGACCATGGCGAGCGAGCGCACGGTACGGGCGCCGACGCCCGGCGTCAGCAGCAGGTCGGGGAAGTCGACCGGCCCGCGCTCGGCCGCGGCCGCCAGCGTGCCGTGGAGGCGGCGGGCGAATACGTCCTTCGGCCTGACGTCGTGATGCGCCGGCATGACGAGATGCGGCAGCAGGCCCTGCGCCGGCTCCGGCGTGCTCAGCCGTGCGAACTCGGAGACGACGCGGTCGGGGCCGAGCTCGGCGAGCAGCTCGAGCTGCGCGTCGCGCGACGGCGCGGCGCGCTTGTCGGTGAGGTTGACGATCTCGCCCTGGACCGGACCGTCGATGGCGCTGTGCGGAGCGTCGACGAAGCTCGCGAGCTGTTGCGAGTGCCAGTGATAGCGCCGGGCCTGGCGGGCGTCGCCATTCATGCCCTGCTGCACGACGGTCCATTTGCCGTCGGCGGTGACGAAGAAGCCGTGCAGATAGAGGTCGAAGCCGTCCTGCACCGCGGCGCTGTCGACCTTGGCGACGAGCTTGCTGGTCCGCACCAGCTCCTCGCCGTCGAGGCCGAGCCGGTCGCCGAGCAGGCGCAGCTCGTCGGGCGTCTTGCGCGAATGCTCGCCGCGGCCGCCGCAGACGTAGATGCCGAGCTCGCCGGACAGCGGCTTCAGCCCGCGCTTCAGCGCGCCGATCACGCTCGTGGTGATGCCGGAGGAATGCCAGTCCATGCCCATGACGGCGCCGAACGACTGGAACCAGAACGGATGCGACATCCGCGCCAGGAATTCGTCGCGGCTGTAATGATGCACGATCGCCTGGGTGATGATGGCGCCGAGCGAGGCCATGCGCGTGCCGAGCCAGGCCGGGACGCGTCCGGAATGGAGCGGAAGATCGGCGCTGCCGGTGCGTCGGGCCATCGGAACCTTGCAAGCGAAGTGTGCCGTGCCAATCTAACAGACGGCGCGCGATCGCGCGATCGCTGCGATGGGACGCGGGCCTTGGCGCTATCCGGTTTGCCCGAGATGGCCGATCCAGTTCCTGAACAGCGTCTGGGCGGCGCCTTCTGCGGCGAGATCGGGCCGCAGCGTCAATCCCGGGAGCTCGGCCGCCAGCGTCGGGTCGCGCCTTTCCTTGGCCCGCCACTCGAACGCGTTGAGCACCGCCTCGCTCTCGGCGCTGAAATAGGATTTCGGCAGCCGTGGGTAGTCGTCGCGCTGCCCGGCGAGAAAGCGCGCGATGTCGCGCATGTATTCGCGCTGCAGGGAGAGCGCGTCATACTCGGGATGGCCTTGAAAGAACACGAACCGGCTCGGCGTCGAGCGCGCGAAAATGTCGACGCCGACTTCGTCCGAGCGGGTCAGGATGTCGTAGCCGCGCTCCGCCAGCAGCGGCTCGTTGACGGCGTTGAGGCGGGAGTGCGGTACCTGAAGCGGCAAATGGATGCCGTGCGTGAGCCAGTCGTCCTGGACCTTCACGCAGTCGAAGATGCCGGAGCATTTGCTCGCCAGCCGCTGCCGCTCGATGTCGTCGAGATGCAGCACGGCCGCGTGGGCCGCGAGACACGACCAGATGGTCGAGCGCGTGTTGGTTCTGGCCCAGTCGATCACGGAGGCGAGGTCCGACCAATAGGGCTCGTCGCGCAAGGCCGCGGCGACAGGCTCGGCGCCGGTCACGATCAGGCCGTCGATGCCGAGCCGATCGAGCGACCCGATGTCGGCGTAGGACTGGGCGACGTGGCTCCTGGCCGCCTGCGAGCGAGAGATGGAGGGCAGCGAGAAGCAGTGCAGGCGGATGCGGACGTGCCGCGGCGCGCACTGCCGCAGCAGGCGGCCGATCTGGAGATCAGTCGCCTTCAGGGCGCTGTCCGGCATGTTGTTGACGAGGCCGATCGAAAGCTCGATCGGGCGTCGGCCGCGGTCGTCGAATTCAGCGGGCGCGAGGGCAGGGCTCGCGATCCTGCGATGTCGGTCGAACAGCAGGGTCATCGGCTGATCGCTCTACTCCGCCGCATCCAGCTGACGCGTGCGAGGGCAGGCCTGGGCGAGCGCCTGGTCGAGATCCTCGATGATGTCGCTGACGTGCTCGATGCCGATCGACAGCCGGATCGTCTCCGGGAGGACGCCCGCCTTGCGCTGGTCGTCCGGCGGCATCTGCCGATGCGTGGTCGATGCGGGATGGCAGGCCAGCGACTTCGCATCGCCGATATTGACCAGCCGTGTGACGAGCTTCAGGGCGTCGTAGAACGCCTTGCCCGCCTCCATGCCGCCCTTGATCCCGAATGTGAACAGCGACGACGCCCGGCCGTCGAGATATTTCTGGACCAGGGGATAATGGCGGCTGTCGGCGAAACCGGCGTAGTTGACCCACGCTACGCGCGGATCGTTGCGCAGGAATTCGGCGACCTTGCGCGCATTCTCGACGTGGCGCTCCATGCGCAGGGCGACCGTTTCGATGCCCTGCAGCAGCAGGAAGGCATTGAACGGCGACAGCACCGCGCCCATGGTCCGCTGATAGACGCTGCGCGCGCGCTGGATATAGGCGCTGCGGCCGAAATGATCGGTGTAGACCATCCCGTGATAGGACGCGTCGGGCTGGGTGAAGGCGGGAAAGCGGTCGGCGTGATCCTTCCAGGGGAAGTTGCCGCTGTCGACCAGCATTCCGCCCAGCGTCGTGCCGTGACCGCCGAGAAACTTGGTCAGCGAATGCACCGCGATGTCGGCGCCGTAATCGAACGGCCGCAGCAGGATCGGTGTTGCGACGGTGTTGTCGACGATCAGCGGCACGCCGTTGCGATGCGCGACGTTCGCCAGCGCCTCGATGTCGCAGACATTGCCGGCGGGATTGCCGATCGTCTCCGCGAACACCGCCTTGGTGTTTTCGTCGATGAGACGCTCGATGGCGTCGGACGCATCGCTTTCGGCAAAGCGTCCAGTGATGCCCTGGCGCGGCAGGATGTGACCGAGCAGCGTGTGCGTGGTGCCGTAGAGCTGCGGCACCGAGACGATATTGCCGCCGCCATCGGCAAGATTGACGAATGCGAAGTGAAGCGCCGCCTGCCCGGTGCCGACGGCGAGCGCGCCAACGCCGCCCTCGAGCTCGGTGACGCGCTTCTCGAGCACCGCCGTGGTCGGGTTCGAGATCCGGCTGTAGCGATAGCCCTCGGCTTCGAGATTGAACAGCGCGGCGCCGTGATCGGCGCTGTCGAAGGCGTAGGCGGCGGTCTGATAGATCGGAACCGCGACGGCCTTGGTGGTCGCCTCCGGCTCATAGCCGGCGTGGATTGCAATCGTCTCGTTGCGCATCGGCGATCTCCCCGCTCGCTTCGATCAATGCGGCGAGCTGCTCGTATTCCGCGAGTGGTGTCGTTGTAGGAGCGCAGGCGTAAAGCGGGCAATAATTCGCGACAAGAACGACGAAATAACCCTAACGATATGTGGCCGAAGAGCTTCGAATTAGCGCGCAACAGGGACACGCAGGAGCGACCGGATCTGCTGCCCGACCAGATCCAGTGCGACCTTCGCCTGCGGCAGGATCGCACCGAGGGCGTGGAAATTGTGAACCATGCCGTCGTGACAGACATGCGCGACGGTGACGCCGGCCTCCGTGAGCCGTGCCGCATAGGCATTGCCCTCGTCGCGCATCGGATCGAACTCCGCGGTGTGGATCACGGCGGGGGGAAGCCCAGCCAGCGTCTCGCGGCACAAGGGCGATATCAGGGGATTGGCGACATCGGACTCGCCGGCCAGATAGTCGGCGAGGTCGGCCTGCCAGGTCGCCCTGTCGATCAGATAGCCGGTCCCGAACAACTCGCGCGACGGCCAGGGGTTGGAAAAATCAAGCACCGGGCAGATCAGGCATTGCAGCGCGATCCTGAGACCGGTGCTGCCGGCAGCCTGCTGACAAACCGCGGCGGCGAGCGTGGCGCCCGCGGAATCGCCGCCGATCACAATGCGATTGCCGTCGATGCCGAGCGCGGCCGCGTGATCGATGGCGAAGTGAACCGCAGCGATCGCATCCTCGATTGCTGCGGGGAACGTGTGCTCGGGAGCGAGACGGTAGTCGATCGAGAGCAGCCGGCAGCCGGCGGCGGCGGCAAGCGCGGCGGCGACCTTGTCGTGCGTGTCGATGCTGCCTGCCACGAGACCGCCGCCGTGAAAGTATACGAAGCCGGGCGGCATCCCGGTATCGTCCAGGCCTGCTGCAGGCGTATACAGGCGATAACGAAGCAGCCCGGAGGGACCGGAGAAATCGCCGTCCCGCGTGATGGCGGCGCCGCAGTCGTTGCGCGCGAACTGCATCAGTTTCGCCAGCGACTGCCGGCGTTGCCGGGGACTCGGAGGCTCCCGGCTTTCCGTCACAACGGCCGCCACCATCGAAAGCAGGCGCTGGGCGCGAGGGTCGAGCGGCATGACAGCTCCAGTTAACCAAGGCATCGGGCATTGTGCCCATCAGCAGTGAATCGATCATGAGCGGCAGGTCGCGACCGGGAAATCCTTAAAATATTCACGCCAGAAGTGCAGATACGATCGATGCCGAACGGGAGCGCCGCCATGACCCACATCGTCAAGCCTGTCAGTTACTCGCAGACCTGGACCTTCTTCGACGGCGAATGGCGCGAGGGCAATGCGCCGATCATGGGCGTCCGGACCCACGCGACGTGGCTGGCATCGACCGTGTTCGACGGGGCGCGCGCATTCGAAGGCGTGACGCCTGATCTCGATCGCCACTGCGCGCGCGTGAATCAGTCCGCGATCAATTTCCGGCTCAAGCCCGTGGTGGACGTCGAGACCTGGATGGGGCTGGCGCGGGAGGGCGTCGCGCGCTTCGCAGCAAGAGCCGAGCTCTACATCCGCCCGATGTACTGGGCGCAGCACGGCGCCGGCGGTGGTGTCCTGTTCGATCCCGAGACCACCAATTGGTGCCTGTGCATCTATGAGGCGCCGATGCCGCAGCCGACGGGCAACGCCATCACGCTGTCGCCGTTCCGGCGGCCGACGGCCGAATGCGCGCCGGTCGATGCCAAGGCGGCGTGCCTCTATCCGAACAATTCGCGCGCGCTGATCGAGGCGGCCTCGCGCGGCTTCAACAATTGCCTGATGCTGGATCTGCTCGGCAACGTCGCCGAGTTCGGCAATGCCAACGTGTTCATGGTCAAGGATGGCGTTGTCTTTACGCCGGTGCCGAACGGAACCTTCCTCAACGGGATCACGCGACAGCGCGTGATCGAATTGCTGCGAGGCGACGGCGTCAGTGTGGTCGAGACGACGCTTCGATATGACGATTTTCTGAACGCCGACGAGATATTCTCATCGGGCAACTTCGCCAAGGTCGCGCCGGTGATCCGCATCGACGAGCGGACGATGCCGATCGGTCCGGTGTTCAGCCGTGCGCGCAGGCTGTACTGGGACTATGCGCACCAGGCCAGGGCGGCGGCATAGGTCAGGACCCGTAGATCGGAAGCTCGGTGTCGCTGAGATCGCCGAGCCGCGCCGGCTGCGGCCCCTTGATGTACTTGCGGCCGCGGCGTTCGGTGTAGACGCCGTACAGCCCGGCGACCGGTCCGTTGGCGTCGACGATGACGGACACGCGGCCCCGCAGCAGCAGGAAACGGCCGACGGCGCCGGCGCAGGCGACATAGTCTGAGATGTCGCGGCAATAGATCAGCTGCATGGCGGGCAGTGCGAACCGTCCTTGCCGGATGCGCGCCTGCTGCAGCACCAGGGGAATGCTGCTCTGCTTCGACCTGACCACGATGCTGAGACAGCCATGGCCGGCGTGGCGGATCAGCAGATCCGCTTCGTCGGATGGAATGCCGTCTACAGCGTGCGCATCTGCCGCGACCTGTTGGACTCGAGCGCCCTGGCCCGCAGCCGAGAGTACCGGAATGGAAAACAACAGGCCGCGACAATAGGCACGAAACCCCTGAGCCTCGATGATCGGCCAGGTCCGGCGCGCGGCGCTGATGTTGACGTAGGTGACCTCGGGCCGCCGCTGGGCGATCGCGGTGAGCATCGTCGCGTAGTTGCGGAACGCCGGCTCGACATACCAGCTCGAGAGATTGCACCAGATCCGGGGCTGCGCTGGTGTGCCTCGATTGCTGTAGATCAGCAGCAGGACGCCGACCGCATTGCCGCCCTGCTCGAGCAGGTAGCCGTAGCGTGGATAGCCCTCGGGCGTCGGGCGCGCGGCCTGTCGCTGCAGGCCGCTCGACCAATAGCGGCAGGGGCGCCGGGGAAAGCCGCGCGCCAAGAGATCGGCGACCGCGTCCAGATCGGAGGCTCCGATCTCGCGGCACCGGATCGGTGGCTGGAGCGCGCTCATGAGATGGTCTGCCGATCCCTCGCCGGCGGCTTGGTGGCGTCAGCCGACGGTGCTTGCCTGGCGCTCGAATTGCAGCGCTTCCCGCACGCGCGACGGCCAGCGCGTCGGATCGATGCCGTGGGTGTGGAACAGCGCGACTGCCAGGCGGTCCATGCCGAAGGCCACGCAACCGGTGTGCGCCGGCGCACCGTCGGCATCGTCGATGCCCCAGGTGGTGCCGAAATGCTCGCGATGATAGTTGAAGCTCATGCAGGCGGTGGGCTGCTCCTCCGAGCGCAACGGCACCAGCAGCTCGAATTTCAGCGCCTGCTGCTTCTGGCTGACCGCCTTCATCTGGCCGACGCGGCCGAAGAACGGGTCGCTGGCATGATCGACGCGGAACGACAGGCCGAGATCGCGCGCAATCGCCTGTGCCTTTACCATCCAGCGGTCGCGGAATGCCGAGACGTCGTCGGGCGTGCCGATACAGACATATTCGCGCATCCGGAACGACTGCAGGCGGTCGAGATGACGCGACGGCTCGCGGCGGAAGCAATCGGCCGCGACGTCGAAGCGCAGGCCGCCGACCGGCAGCGCGCCGCGGCTCGCCGCGATCGGATAGACCGGATAGCAGGCCGCGGGCGACAGCACGAGGTCGGCTGGTGACAATGAGGTGGTCCAGTCGCCGCCCTTGTCGAACCGTGCCACGGCTTCATGGATGTCCCGCTCGGTGCCGTGCAGGCCGCAGACGCAGCCGAGCAGGTTGGGGAAACTCTTCAGATAGCCCGACTTTTCGAGCTGGGCGCGGCTCATGACGGGCGGAAAGCGCATGACCTCCGTGCCGGGCTCGCGATGCCGCGTGATGAGCGTCGCGAGCCGCTCCACCACGCCTTCATACAGCGCGGTCCGCGCATAGACGCCATCCGCGCCCATGCGATGGAACAGCGCGCCGGTCAGATGATCGAGCGCGTCGGCCGGCTGGGGTGCAATCTCGGGCGACTGCGGGAGAACGGGAATCGTCATTGTGCAAATCCTGGGTCGAGGCAATGGCTGCAATCGGCGCGATCATTCATGGAGCGAAGTCGGTACCGTGCTCATCAAGTTGGCCGTGGCAATGTTTGCGAGAATACGGTCGTTGTTGATCATGATCGGCGCCGACAGAACGTCGCGCAGGTGGCGGCCGATCGAGAACTCGCCGTCGTTGCGATAGCCCGAGAGACCGCAGGCGCGCATGGCATGCATCACGGTCTCGACGGCAAGTTCAGAGGCCTGCACCTTCAATAGCGTGATGGAGGACTGGAAGTCGAGCGAACCCAGCGCCCGCTCGTCATACTCATGGGCGACGAAGGCATCCATGTTGGTGACGATCATTGCGCGCAGCCGGGCCAGCGCCATCTTCGCCGCGGTGTAATGCGCAGCTGCCGGCGGCATCTGTCCGCCGGCGCCGCGTGCGGCCTTGCGCAGGAAGCGCTGAGCGCGCTCCACGGCAGCCGCAGCGATGCCGGCCCAGGCCGACGACCAGCACAGATGTGCGAACGGCGTCATCGTCTGGCCGTGGATGCGCTCATAGGGCTCGGTGAACATGCGGTCGGAGGGACAACTCACCTCGAGCGCGAATCCTGTTGAGCAGGTGCCGCGCATGCCCAGCGTTTCCCAGCCAAGGGTGCGCGAGATCGTGTAGTCGTCCCTGGTCAGCGCCAGCAGCACCTGATCGGAGGCGGCGGCGCCGTCGGCGCGCCGTGCAATCGTGACGAGGCCATCGGCTTCCGCGCCATAGGAGATGACCGTGGCGTCGCGCTTCAGCGAGATGCGGCCATTCTCGTGGCCGACGGCCGCAGCGCTTGCGCGGATGTTGCCGCCGTTCTGTCCCTCGGTGGTGGACGAGGCCATCAGCAGCTGCTCGGATGCGATACGGCGCATCAGGGATTCCATGTAGGCGCTGCCGCGGCCGTGACGCACCAGGCAGGCGACCTTGGTCTGGTGCATGGCGAAGATCATGGCGCTGGAGGCGCAGGCGCGGCCGAGCGCATAGCAGGCATCGGCAATGTCGTGAATCGAGGCACCGAAGCCACCGAACTCGACCGGAATCTGCATCCCGAGCAGCTTGTGCTCGCGTGACGCTTCGATTGCTGCCTTCGGGAAGCGGCCGTCACGGTCGACCTCGTCGGCTTCCGCGGCGGCCCGCGCGGCAACAGCGGCGGTCCGCTGCAGGAACATGTCGCTGCGATCGAGCAGGAGGCTCTCGCCATCGTCGGGGATCGGGTTTCGAAGCGCGGTTCCCTGGAGAGTCATGACCGATCGATACTCCGGATTTTGTCTCGTTGAGAGATCGGCACGTGCGTCCTCGCAAGATCAGGACAGATGCACTGCGCCTTCTTTGGGCTGCACGCAGGGTATGGATTTGATTCAAATACGTCGACGAAATTCAGGGTAAACGCCGCGCCATCGACGGGTGGGGGTTAATTCCTGGTTGTTTTGGTCCGAGAATTCTAGACCAAGCCGTTAGCGTTAAGACGAGTTCAGACTTGGAACGGGCTGCGGCGTAACTCTTTCGACGCCGAATTGCATTATCTCCCTGCGCGAGCGTCGATCAGATCCGACGTGCCCGAACAAGCCGCGAGTGAAGAGGTCCCCATGCCGAGTTTCGATGTCGATGTCAGTCACAGGATCGTGGCGCTCGTGCGCGATATCCTCGCGCAGAACGCCACGGCCGCCGACGTGACGGCGGATGCAAAGCTCGTCGACATCGGGCTGACGTCCATGGACATGGTCAACCTGATGCTGGCGCTTGAGGCGGAGTTCGATTTCACCATTCCGCAGGAGCTGATCACGCCGGAGAACTTCCAGTCTGTCGCCACGCTGGAGCGTCTGGTGAGCGGTCAGCTGGCGGCAGCCAAGGCTGCCTGATCCAGTTGCCACGCCCCACGGATCACCGCGTCGCTGTTTTCAATTCGTCGCAAAGCTGGCATTCTCGTCTCGGTTGGAGATGGGGACGTCATGACGAAGGCTGTGCTTGGCATTATCGGCGGCTCAGGCATCTATGATCTGCCGGGACTGGAAGATGCCCGCGAAGAGGTGATCGCGAGCCCCTGGGGTGAGCCGTCGGCGCCGGTACGCCGGGGGACGATCGCGGGCCTGCCGATCGTGTTCCTGCCGCGCCATGACAAGGGACACCGGCTGTCCCCCTCCGACATCAATTATCGCGCCAACATCGACGTGCTGAAGCGCGCTGGCGTCACCGACCTGGTGTCGCTGTCGGCCTGCGGCTCGTTCAAGGAAGAGCTCCCGCCGGGTACCTTCGTGCTGGTCGATCAGTTCGTCGATCGCACCTACAAGCGCGAGAGCTCGTTTTTCGGCAAGGGGTGCGTCGCCCACGTGTCGATGGCGCATCCGGTTTCGCCGCGGTTGCGCATTCATCTGGCGGCGGCGGCCGAGGCGGAAGGCATCGCGGTCGTGCGCGGCGGCACCTATGTCTGCATGGAGGGGCCGCAATTCTCGACCTATGCCGAGAGCATGACCTACAAGGCGTCAGGCTATTCGGTGATCGGCATGACTAACATGCCGGAGGCGAAGCTCGCCCGCGAGGCCGAGATCTGTTACGCGACGGTCGCAATGGCGACCGACTTCGACTGCTGGCATCCGGATCATGACGCCGTTACCGTGCAGGACATCATTCGCGTGCTCACCACCAACGCCGACAAGGCCAAATCACTGGTCTCGCGGCTCGCCCGCGAGTTTCCGCGCGAGCACGAACCGTGCCCGATCGGCTCCGACCGTGCGCTCGACACAGCCTTGATCACTGCGCCGGAGGCGCGCGATCCCGAGCTTCTGAAGAAGCTCGATGCGGTCGCAGGCCGTATCTTGCGCGGCTGAGGGGGATCGAACATGAAGGTGGACGGCCGGCACTATCGCAGCATCTGGCTCGACTCCGACGGCTGGTCGGTCTGCGCGATCGATCAGCGCCGATTGCCGCACGAGTTCGTGGTGGCGAAGATCACGACATGCGAGGAGGCCGCTGACGCGATCCGCGGCATGCTGGTCCGCGGTGCGCCGCTCATCGGCGCTACCGCCGCGTTCGGCATGGCGCTGGCGATGCGCGACGACCGCTCCGATCCCGGCATCGACCGCGCCTACCAGATGCTGATCGCGACGCGGCCGACGGCGATCAACCTGAAATGGGCGCTCGACACGATGAGCACCATGCTGCGCCGGCTGGCGCCGTCGGAGCGTCGCGATGCGGCCTATTCCCGCGCCGTCGACATTGCCGGCGAGGACGTCACGATCAACCAGGGCATCGCCGCGCACGGCTTCGCGCTGATCGAGGCGGCCGCGGCGCGCAAGAAGCCGGGCGAAGTCGTGAACGTGCTGACCCACTGCAATGCCGGCTGGCTTGCGACCGTTGATTGGGGCACGGCGACCGCGCCGATCTATCTCGCGCACGATCGCGACATTCCGATCCATGTCTGGGTCGACGAGACCCGGCCGCGCAATCAGGGCGCCTCGCTGACTGCCTGGGAACTCGGGCATCACGGCGTGGCGCATACCGTCATCCCGGACAACACTGGCGGCCATCTCATGCAGCATGGGATGGTCGATCTCGCCATCGTCGGCACCGACCGCGTCGCCGCCAATGGCGACGTCTGCAACAAGATCGGCACCTATCTAAAGGCGCTGGCCGCGCATGACAATGGTGTGCCGTTCTATGTCGCGCTGCCGTCGCCCACGATCGACTTTGCCGTTGCCGAGGGACGGCAGATCCCGATCGAACAGCGCAGTGCGCAGGAAGTGACCGAGATGACCGGCCGCACCGCCGACGGCCGCATCGAGACCGTGCGCATCGTGCCGCCGGGATCGCCAGTCGCGAACTACGGCTTCGACGTCACCCCGGCCCGGCTGGTGAGCGGGCTGATCACCGAGCGTGGCGTGCTGCGGGCCGACGGCGCAGCACTGGCGGCGGCTTTTCCGGAGCGGGCCAAACAGACGAACTATTGAGATCAGCGTCGTTGCGAGCGCAGCGACGCAATCAAGAATCCCACGAAGCCTCCGGATTGCTTCGGCGCAAGTTCGCCGCGCAATGACGATCAGCGCAGGCTCAATCCCGTCGCCGCTTCCAGCTCCGCGATCGCCTGCGATGCGCTGACGACCTTGATCGTGGTCATGCCCATCTCGCGCGCCGGCTTCAGGTTGATGCCGAGATCGTCGAGGTAGACGCAGTCCGCGGGGCTGACTCCGAGCGTCTCGGTCATCATCTGGTAGATCCGGGGATCGGGCTTGCGCAGCCCGATCTTGGCCGATTCGATCACGTGATCGAACAGCACCATCACCTCCGCGACGTACAACGAGCGGCCGCCCTGGCTGCCGGTTGCGTTCGCCGGGAGATTGTTGGTGATGCAGCCGGTCTTGCATTCCGCCTTGATGCGTCGGAGCGCCTCGACCATGTCGGGCCGGAGATCGCCGGCGAGCAGCGGCAGCACCTCGCGCCCGCTGACCGCTGCGCCACCGAGTGCCAGCGACTCCTCGGCAAACAACCTATCAAACGTCTCGAGGTCGATTTCGGCGCGCTCGAATTTCGCCCAGGCGTTCTCGAGATGGTTGGCGGCATTGGTGTTGCGGATGATGTCGACGGGATAGCCGCGCTCCTTCTCGAACCGCGCGAATGCCTCGAACGGCGATGTCGTCATCACGCCACCGAAATCAAAGATCACCGCCTCGACCATGTCAGTCCCGTCCTCCCTCGATCCCTGGATGATCGCTAGCACGGGACGCCGCACTTGGCGACCTCGGCGGCAGCCGCTATTGCTGCCGCGATGAAGCCGTCTCACGCAATCATTGCAGCCGCCGTCCTGCTGGCGCCATCGCCAATCCTTGCCATCGTCGGCAACGCGCCGGCGCTGAATGACGGCATCGGCCGCTCCGTGGTCACGATCGTCGGCTCGCGCGGCAATTTTTGCAGCGGCGCGCTGATTGCTCCGAAGCTGGTGCTGACCGCCGGACATTGCGTGCAGCCGGGGCTCGATTACCGCATCGTGGAATACGATCGTGACCGCAAGCCGGTTCTCAAGACGGTCCGGCGGGTGGCGGTGCATCCGAGCTTCAGCGTGCAGGCCATTCTGGCGCATCGCGCCACCGCCGATGTCGCACTGCTGGAATTGGAGGCGCCCGCGGAGGCGCGCGTGCCGGTGGCGCTCGGCGTGCCGCAGCCGCCGCTTGCCGCCGGCAACGCGTTCACGGTCGCGGGGATCGGCGTCGCGATTCCCGGCGACGGCAAGAGCGGCGGCGTGGTGCGTGGGGCTGCGTTGGTTGCGACGGGCAAGCCAGGCACGTTGCAGATCCGGCTGGTCGATCCGGCGACGCAAGGCGCGCGGTCCGGACTGGGCGGATGTACCGGCGACTCCGGCGGCCCTGCGTTCGAGACGCAGCCGCGGGGTCAGGTGCTGATCGGCGTCATCTCATGGTCGACCGGACCGAATCTCGGCGCCGGCTGCGGCGGCATGACCGGCGTCACGCCGCTCACGCTATATCGCGATTGGGTCGCACAAATCGCGCGGCAATGGGGCATGCCGCTCAGCGGAAATTGAGATCGTTCAGGGCTGGGTTGAGGCTCGCCGTCGCGGGTTGACCATCGTCGTGATCGGGTTCAGCCTGTCACGCGAGGAAACACCATCAAGACCAAAGCCCAGGGACTCACATGAACGTCATCGCGCCCATCCGGGAGGCCGCGTCCTCGCACGCGACCGAACACTTCGACGTGCTGATCGTCGGCGCCGGCATCTCCGGCATCGGCAGCGCCTATCAGCTGAGCAGGCAGATGCCCGACAAGCGTTTCGTGATCCTGGAGAGCCAGGACAGCTTCGGCGGCACCTGGCGGACGCACCGCTATCCCGGCATCCGCTCCGACAGCGACCTGCATACGTTCGGCTACAGCTTCAAGCCATGGGTCGGGCCGCCGATCGCGACCGCGGAAGAGATCCTCAAATACATGGGTGACGTGATCGAGGAGAACGATCTCGGCCGGCACATTCGCTATGGCCACCGCATCGTGTCGGCGAGCTGGTCGAGCGCGACCGGTCTCTGGACGGTGCAGGCGGTGAAGGGCAGGGATCAGCAGCCCGCCACCTTTACAACGAATTTCCTCTGGATGTGCCAGGGCTACTACCGCCACTCGAAGGGCTACACGCCGGAGTGGCCGGACATGGCGGAGTTCAAGGGCCGCATCGTGCATCCGCAGGTGTGGCCCGAGGATCTCGATCTCACGGGCAAGCAGGTCGTGGTCATCGGCTCCGGTGCGACCGCCGCGACCATCCTGCCATCGATCGCGGGCCAATGCGCACACGTGACCATGCTGCAGCGCTCGCCGACCTACTTCCGCATCGGCCGCAATGCGATCGAGCTGGCCGAGGAGCTGCGGAGACTGCAGGTGAAGGAGGAATGGATCCATGAGATCGTCAGGCGCAAGATCCTGTTCGAACAGGATTGGTTCACCAAGCGCTGCCTGACCGAGCCAGACCAGGTGAAGAAGGAGCTGATCGGCCAGATCAGCGCCATCCTCGGACCCGACTACACCGCCAAGCACTTCACGCCGAGCTACCGTCCGTGGCGGCAGCGCATCGCCTTCGTACCGGACGCCGACCTGTTCGAAGGCATCAAGAGCGGAAAGGCTTCGGTCGTGACCGACGAGATCGAGCGGTTCACGCAAGACGGCATCAAGCTGAAGTCCGGCGACGAGCTCAAGGCCGACATCATCGTCACCGCGACCGGCTTCGATCTTTGCGTGCTCGGCGATATCGCATTCTCCATTGACGGCAAGCCGCTCGACTTCGCCGACACCGTGACCTATCGCGGCATGATGTTCACCGGCGTGCCGAACCTGGCCTGGGTGTTCGGCTATTTCCGCGCCAGTTGGACGTTGCGCACGGACCTCGTCGCGGATTTCGTGTGCCGCCTGCTCGCGCACATGAAGGAAAAAGGCGTGAGCAAGGTCGTGCCGGCGTTGCGCCCGGAGGATCACAACATGCCGCTGCTGCCATGGATCGACCCGGAGAACTTCAACCCCGGCTACATGATGCGCAACATGCACCTGCTGCCCAAGCGCGGCGATAAGCCGGAGTGGCAGCACAGCCAGGACTATTGGAGCGAGAAGGACCAGATCCCGGCAATCGATCTGGATGATCCGGCGTTCGTGTATGGGTGAGCCTTTGACGGCCGGTGTGCCGCTCCAAAGACGGCGTCGTCCCCGCGAAAGCGGGGATCCATAGCCACCGGCAGGTGTGTTGGGCACAACGTCAACTTTCGTCCCGCCTCAAGCGGCATCACGCGGTATCGGTCCCGGGTCGGCGCCCGCCGGCGCTTCGCGCCGCAGGGCTTGCGCGGGACGGCAGTGATGGTTGGGGCACGCTGGTCGGCCCGCCTCATCCCTCCCGCCGCGTCACCCCCGTCGCGACCGCCGCGGCGGCGGTGCGGTTCTCGACGCCGAGCTTGGCGTAGATCTGCTCGAGGTGCTTGTCGACCGTGCGCGGACTCAGTCCCAGGATCTGCGCGATGTCGCGGTTGGTCTTGCCCTTGGAGAGCCATGACAGCACCTCGCCCTCGCGCGTGGTGAGACCGAACTCGCTGGAGAACTCCTTGGGCAGCTCACCGGAGGACTCCTTGGCGAGCCGCAGCAGGAACTCGTTGGGCCCGGCTCCGCCCATGTAGTAGAGGCGCAGTTCGGGATGATCCGGGATCGAAGCGGCGGCCTTCGCACCGCCCTTGCCGTTCTGCGCCTGATCCAGCCACAGCCGCAGCGCCTCCGGCAGCACGAGGTCGTCGGCGGTGCCAAGACTGTCCGACAGCAGCTTCTGCGCCTGCGGCGTTGCCCACATCAGCCGTCCCTCACGGTTGACGGCAAGCAGGAAGCGGCCGGAGACATCGAGTGCGGCGCGCGCGCTCTGCGTCATCCGGGCGTTCGCGAGATGCACGCGAATGCGCGCCAGCATTTCCGAGACCGCGATGGGCTTGGTGACGTAATCGACGCCGCCGGCCTCCAGTCCTTTCACGATATGCTCGGTATCGGCGAGCCCGGTCATGAAGATCACGGGGACGTTGGAGAGGCCGGCCTCGCGCTTCAGCTTGCGGCACGTTTCGAAGCCGTCCATGCCCGGCATGACCGCGTCGAGCAGGATGATGTCCGGCGTGATCTGGTCGACGATGCGCATCGCGGCCGCGCCGTCGAGCGCCACCATCACGGTCATGCCGGCGCTATCCAGCGCGTCGGTGAGCAGCCGAAGCGTTTCTGGCGAGTCGTCGACCACCAGCGCGACGTCACGCTTCCTGCTGTCAGTGCTCATAGGCATGCAAGGTCTTCAGAGTTGCCATGTACTGATCGAGATCGAAGCGGTCAACAAGCGTGCGCATATGTGCGACGAAGTCGGCATGCTCCGGATGCGCATTGCGGATCTCGTCGAGCTTGAGCTGAATGGCCCTGATGTAGCCGATCTGGCCGAGGCTCATCAACTCCTCGACATAGTTGAGCGGGGGCCTGGATCCGGTGTCCGGCCGCCAGCGTGGCGGAACCACGGGGATATCGGTCTGGTAGCTCCATTCGAGCTTCAGCAATTGACGTATCGCCTCCAGCAGCCTTGGGATGTCGATCGGCTTCATCAGGTAGCTGTCGTGAAATGGTTGCGCCAACGGCCGGCCGTGCGCTTCGAGCGCGCTCGCAGATGTCATCAGGATCCGGGCCTGATGATGACCGCTGTTGCGCAAGGTCTCGGCCACTGTCCAGCCGTCCATGCCGGGCATCGAGATGTCCAGAATGAACAGATCCGGCTGGCAGTGTTGTGCGAGCGCGAGGCAGGCGGGACCGTCGGGCGCGCTCAGCAGGATGAAGCCGAGCGGCGTCAGCACCTCGCGCAGGAGGTCGCGATGCACAGGATCATCGTCGGTGATCAGAATCGTCCTGCGCGGCCCGAGATAGCCGGCCACCGGCGCCTTCACCGGGGGATGCCGTGTCGGGTTGGTGACCTCCGACAGCAGGATCTTGACCTTGAACGTGCTGCCCGCGCCGACTTTGCTCACGACCTTGATGTCGCCGCCCATGACGCCGGCGAGCAGACGGCTGATCGTCAGGCCGAGCCCCGTACCTGTCTGCGGCTGCGCAATTCCGAGCGCGCCGCGCTCGAAGGGCGCGAAGATGCGCTCCAGATCGTCAGGCTGGATCCCCGGACCGGTGTCGATCACCTCGAATTCGGCCACCGGGCTCCGATAATGCACGACGAACTGGACGCTGCCTTCCCCAGTGAATTTGATGGCATTCGACAGCAGGTTGATCAGGATCTGGCGCAGCCGCTTCTCGTCGGCATAGACGACCAGCGGCAGTACGGCAGGCCGCTTGAACACGAAGTCGACGCCCTTCGCCGCAGCCTGCAATCGGAACATGCCCACGAGCTGATCGAGGAATTCGCTCAGGCGGACCTCGTCGCGCGACAGATAAAGTCGCCCGGCCTCGATCTTGGAAATATCGAGAATGCCGTCGATCAGGCCGGACAGATGATCGGCGCTGCGGCGGACGACGCGGACCTGGTCCCGCGGCTTCGGTGCGAGGCTCGTGTCCTGCTCGAGCAGTTGCGCATAGCCGGAGATCGCGTTCAGCGGCGAGCGCAGCTCATGGCTGAGGCCGACGACATAGCGGCTCTTGGCGAGATTGGCCGACTCCGCCACCTCCTTGGCGCGTTGCAGCTCGGCGTCAGTGCGCTTGTGCGCCTCGATCTCCTGAATCAACAGCTGCGTCTGCCGGCGTGTCTCGGCCTCGGCGGCGCGACGGCTCTGCTGCGCCAGCACGAACAGCCAGGTCACCACGCCGATGATGATGGACAGGGCGAAGAACACCTTCCACAGCACGTCGGAGATGATGCCCTTGAAGCCCGGGAGCGCCGCCGAGGTCTCCAGATAGATCATGCCGAGCGTCAGTGCGACGAGCCCGGCCGATGTCAGAAATACACCGACATAGTGACCGAGCTGCGAGTTGATCTTGGCCAGCAACGGCTCTGGCAGCATGCCGCTGAGCGCCGCTGCGACCTGCGCCTGTGCCCGCGCGTGCGGCTTGCAAAGGTCGTGGCAGCGGGCGTCGAGCGAGCAGCACAGCGAGCAGATCGGACCCGCATAGGCCGGGCAAGAGGCGGTGTCCTCCGGCTCGAACTGATGCTCACAGATGCAGCATTGGATCCGCTCGATGTTCTGCCAGCTCCGCTTTGGCTTGCGTGCCAGATAGTATTTGCCGTCGGTCAGATAGGCGATCGCAGGCGCGGTGACGAGCGCGACGCCGAGCGCGACGAAGGTCGACAGCGCCTTTCCGGTCGGCCCGAACAGGCCATAGAAGGCGCTGATCGAGACGATCGTCGCGATCGTCATCGCGCCGACACCGACCGGGTTGATGTCGTAGAGATGGGCTCGCTTGAACTCCATCTGCGGCGGGCGCAGGCCCAGCGGCTTGTTGATCACGAGGTCGGCGACCAGCGCGCCGACCCAGGAGATCGCGATGTTGGAGTACAGCGCCAGCGTTTGCTCCAGCGCCTTGTAGACGCCGATCTCCATCAGCAGCAGCGCGACGACGACGTTGAACACCAGCCAGACCACGCGGCCGGGGTGGCTGTGGGTCAGGCGGGAGAAGAAGTTCGACCAGGCGATCGAGCCGGCATAGGCATTGGTGACGTTGATCTTGATCTGGGAGACGATCACGAAGGTGCCGGTCAACGCAAGCGCCAGGTCCGGCCGGGCCAAGACATAGCGGAACGCCTCCAGATACATGTGCGCGGGTTCGGCGGCGTGGTCGGCGGAGACTCCGTGGCTCAGCGCGAAGAAGGCGAGGAACGAGCCTGCCAGTAGCTTCAGTGCCCCGAGCACGATCCAGCCAGGTCCGGCCGACAGCAGCGCGATCCACCACGAACGCTTCGATGTGCGGCTGTCGCGCGGCAGGAAGCGCAGGAAGTCGACCTGCTCGCCGATCTGGGCGACCAGCGAGAACACGACCGCCGCCGCGGTCCCGAACAGCGCCAGATCGAGATGGCCCATGGGATCGCCGTGCTCGCCGGGAAACTGCTGCCATTCGACAAAGGAGTGCGGGCTGGCATAGGCGATTGCGGCAAAGGGCAGGATGTGCAGCACGACCCATAGCGGTTGCGTCCATAGCTGGAAGCGACTGATCAGGGTGATGCCGTAGGTGACGAGCGGGATGATGACGACGGCGCTGATGAGATAGCCGATCGGCCGGGGAATGCCGAAGCACATCTCCAGCGCCGAAGCCAGGATGACCGCCTCGATGGCGAAGAAGATGAAGGTGAACGACGCGTAGATCAGCGAGGTGACGGTCGAGCCGATATAGCCGAAGCCGGCGCCGCGGGTCAGCAGGTCGATGTCGATGCCGCATTTGGCCGCATGATAGGCGATCGGCAGGCCGCAACAGAAGATGATGACGCTGGCGACCAGGATCGCGGCGGTCGCGTTGGTGACGCCATAGTTCAGCGTAATGGTGCCGCCGATGGCCTCGAGTGCGAGGAACGAGATCGCGCCCAGCGCGGTGTTGGCGACGCGGGCGGCCGACCAGCGCCGTGCGCTCTTGGCCGTGAAACGGAGCGCATAGTCCTCCAACGTCTGGTTGGCGACCCACTGGTTGTATTGGCGCCTGACGCGGTCGATCCGCTGCCGCCCTGCCACTCTCGAACTCCTCACCCGCGAGCGCTTGTCCGCACGCTCGTCCTGCCCCTCGCAAGACTTACGCAGAGCCTACGTCGCGCTTCTGCGGTGCAGTATACGCAATCTTGCGTATCCGTGCGTTGCACAAAGCGCGCCATCCTTCGTCTGACCCAACGCGTGTCCTCGAACCAAATGAATGGGGTGCTCATGTCAGACGAAACGAAAAAGGGCCTGAAGTCGCCGCTTCGGCGGCAGTTGCTGATGGGAATGGCCGCGATCCCGGCGCTGGCCATGATGCCGCGGCCGTCCTTCGGCGCCGGCCCCGCAACCTCCGCTGTCAACACCACCGGCCTTGCAGTCACGGATAGCGAAGTCACCGTCGGTATTCTGCATTCGGTCACAGGCACCATGGCGATCTCCGAGACCGGGTCAGTGCAGGCCGAGAAGCTCGCGATCGAGCAGATCAATGCCGCGGGCGGTGTGCTCGGCCGCAAGATCAAGTACATCCAGGAAGACGGCGCGTCCGACTGGCCGACCTTCGCCGAGAAGGCGAAGAAGCTGCTGGTCAACGACAAATGCGCCGCCGTGATGGGCTGCTGGACCTCTGCCTCGCGCAAGGCGGTGCTGCCGGTGTTCGAGCAGTACAACGGCATGCTGTACTACCCGACCTTCTACGAAGGCCTCGAGCAGTCCAAGAACGTCATCTACACCGGCCAGGAAGCCACCCAGCAGATCATCGCCGGCCTCGACTGGGTCAACAAGACCAAGGGCGCGAAGACCTTCTATCTGCTCGGCTCCGACTACATCTGGCCGCGCACCTCGAACAAGATCGCGCGCAAGCACATCGAGGGCCATCTGCAGGGCTGCAAGGTCGTCGGCGAGGAATACTTCCCGCTCGGCCACACCCAGTTCAATTCGGTCATCAACAAGATCAAGCTGACCAAGCCGGACGTGATCTACGCGATCATCGTCGGCGGCTCCAACGTCGCGTTCTACAAGCAGCTCAAGGCGGCCGGCATCGACATGTCGAAGCAGACGCTGCTCACCATCTCCGTGACCGAGGACGAAATCGACGGCATCGGCGGCGAGAACATCGCGGGCGCCTACGCCTGCATGAAGTACTTCCAGTCGCTCGACAATCCGAACAACAAGGCCTTCGTCGCCGAATTCAAGAAGATGTGGGGCGAGAAGACCGTCATCGGCGACGTGACGCAAGCCGCTTACCTCGGTCCGTGGCTGTGGAAGCTGACGGTGGAAAAGGCCGGCAGCTTCGACATCGACAAGGTCGCCGCCGCCTCGCCTGGCATCGAGTTCAAGGGCGCGCCGGAAGGCTACGTTCGGATCCACGAGAACCACCATCTCTGGTCCAAGACCCGCGTCGGCCGCGCCAAGGCGGATGGTCAGTATGAGCTGATCTACGAGACCGCCGACTTGGTCGAGCCCGATCCGTTTCCGAAGGGCTACCAGTGAGCTGATCTGTCGCGTCTCATAGCAACAGGCGAATGAGATCGCTGATGCTGCTGCGCGGGAAGTGCGCTCCCTCCCCCCTTGTGGGGGAGGGCTGGGGAGGGGGGGTACCCCACCCGCAGCTCGGCGCGGAGGCCCCCCTCCCTAGCCCTCCCCCACAAGGGGGGAGGGAGCGATCTTGGCTGCGGACACACTGTGCCGGCGCCGATCCATTTTGCAGCAGGGCATCACGAGAGGACGGATCATGTTCGGTGACTATTCCATCGGCGACCTCGGGGCCATCTTCGCGATGCAGGGCTTCGCGGGCCTCATCCTGTTTTCGGTCTATGTGCTGATGGCGCTGGGGCTTGCCATCATCTTCGGCCAGATGGGCGTCATCAACATGGCGCATGGCGAGTTCATGATCCTCGGCGCCTACGTCACCTGGATGACGTCGAACGCCTTCCAGCATTTCCTGCCCTCGTTGTTTCCTGGCTCCTTCTTCGTCGCGATGATCTTCGCCTTCATCGCCTCCGGATCCCTCGGCATGCTGGTCGAGTGGGCGATGATCCGCCGTCTCTACAGGCGGCCACTCGACACGCTGCTCGCCACCTGGGGTCTCAGCCTGATCCTGCAGCAGGCCTATCGTTCCGTGTTCGGCGCGCGCGAGGTCGGCGTCGAGTTGCCGGATTGGATGATGGGCTCTTGGCAGGCGACCGACGCCATCCAGATCCCAATCAACGGCATGTTCGTGATGTGCTTGACCATCCTGATCACGATCGTCGTGGCCTACGTGCTGTTCCTGTCGCGCTGGGGCAAGCAGGTGCGCGCTGTGGTGCAGAACCGCGTCATGGCGGGCGCCGTCGGCATCAACACCGAGAAAGTCGACCGCTACACCTTCGGCCTCGGCTGCGGCATCGCCGGGGTCGCCGGCTCCGCCTTCACCATGATCGGCTCGACCGGTCCGACCGCCGGACAGCTCTACATCGTCGATACGTTCCTGGTCGTCGTGTTCGGCGGCGCCGCCAGCCTGCTCGGTACCATCGCATCGGCCTTCACCATCTCCCAGGCGCAGTCGACCATGGAGTTCTTCATGTCCGGCTCGATGGCCAAGGTGCTCACGCTGTTGGCGATCGTCGCGATCCTGATGCTGCGCCCCCAGGGGCTGTTTGCCCTGAAGGTCCGCAAGTAGCCGAAACGCGCAGGGAATAGGGAATCAGAAGGCACGGTCATGATCATCAACACGCGCTTCTTCAACCGCTCCGAGCTCATCGGCTTCGCTTCGCTGCTGCTGCTGCTCGTCGTCATCCTGCCGCTGGCACTCGACATCTTCCGCCTCAACCTCGTCGCGAAGTATCTGACGTATTCCTTCGTCGCGATCGGCCTGGTGCTGTGCTGGGGCTATGGCGGCATTCTCAGCCTCGGGCAGGGCGTGTTCTTCGGCCTTGGCGGCTACTGCATGGCGATGTTCCTCAAGCTGGAAGCCTCCAGCGTCGCCAACACCAAGATCCAGTCGACGCCGGGCATTCCGGACTTCATGGATTGGAATCAGCTGACGCAGCTGCCGTTCTTCTGGAAGCCGTTCCAGAGTTTCCCGTTCGCGCTCGCCGCGATCATCCTGGTGCCGGCGATCTTCGCCTTCATCATCGGCGCTGCGATGTTCAAGCGGCGGGTCGGCGGCGTGTACTTCGCAATCATCACCCAGGCGATCGCGGCGATCATGACGATCCTGATCGTGGGACAGCAGGGTTACACCGGCGGCATCAACGGCATCACCGACCTGCGCACGCTGCACGGCTGGGACATCCGCACCGACCACGCCAAGTACATCCTCTACTTCGTCGAGGTGTTCTTCCTGTTCGCAGCGATCCTCGTCGCCCAGTTCATCCGGCTGACCAAGCTCGGCCGCATCCTGGTGGCGATGCGTGAGCAGGAGGACCGGGTCCGCTTCTCAGGCTACAGCGTCGCCAATTTCAAGATCTTTGCTTTCTGCGCGGCCGCCGTGTTCGCCGCAGTCGGCGGCGCGCTGTTCACCTTGGAAGTCGGCTTCATGTCGCCGTCCTTTGTCGGCATCGTGCCGTCGATCGAGATGGTGATCTACACCGCGGTCGGCGGCCGGCTCTCGATCTTCGGCGCGGTCTACGGCTCGCTCCTCGTCAACTTTGCCAAGACCAGCCTCTCGGAGACGTTCCCGCAGCTCTGGCTGTTTGGCCTGGGAGCGCTGTTCATCGCCGTCGTCCTCGCTTTCCCAAACGGCCTCGCCGGCATCTGGGGCGACTACGTGCAGCCGCGCATCGACAAGCTACTGGCCTCCCGCACCAAGAAATCCGGCAATGGCGGCCTCGTCGCCAACGGCGCCCCCGCAGAGTGAGGACACAGCGATGCTCATCGGTCATCAGCCCAAGGAATTCCTGCTCGCGGTCGAAGCGCTCACCGTGTCGTTCGACGGCTTCAAGGCGGTCAACGATCTCTCCTTCTATGTCGAGGAGAACGAGATCCGCGTGATCATCGGCCCGAACGGCGCAGGCAAGACCACTGTGCTCGACCTGATCTGCGGAAAGACCAAGGCGACCTCGGGCTCGATCCAGTTCCGCGGCAAGGAGCTGACGAAGCTGCGCGAGAACGAGATCGTCAAGGCCGGCGTCGGCCGCAAGTTCCAGACGCCGTCGGTGTTCGAGGATCTCACCGTGTTCGAGAATCTCGAGATCTCGTTTCCGCGCGGTCGCACCGTTTTCGGCTCGCTGACTTTCCAGCGTGACGCCGCAGTCAAGGATCGCGTCGAGGAGGTCGCCGAGATGATCTTCCTCAAGGATCGTCTCAAGACCTCGGCGGCCGTGCTCAGCCACGGTCAGAAGCAGTGGCTCGAGATCGGCATGCTGCTGATCCAGAACCCGGACCTTCTGATGCTCGACGAGCCCGTCGCCGGCATGAGCGTCAGCGAGCGCGCCAAGACCGCCGAGCTGCTGAATCGCATCATCAAGGACCGCTCGGTGCTCGTCATCGAGCACGACATGAAGTTCGTCGAGGACATTGCTCACAAGGTCACCGTGCTGCACCAGGGCCAGATCCTGTCCGAGGGCACGATGGAGCGGGTCAAGAACGACCCCAAGGTCGTCGAAGTCTATCTGGGGCACTGAGCCGATGCTCGGGAAATCGCTCGATCCACACCCTCGCTGCGCCCCCCCTCCCCCTTGCGGGGAGGGGTCGGGGGTGGGGGTCCACACGGGCAGTCTCGCCCGGAGCCCCCCCTCCCCAACCCTCCCCCACAAGGGGGGAGGGAGCTTAGTGCCAATGCCGCTCGATCGGCCGTCTCACTCCCTCTTGCATAGGAAGATATCCGATGCTCGCAATCTCCGATCTCCATGTCGCCTATGGCCAGAGCGAGGTGCTGCATGGCCTGAACGTCAAGGTCGCGCCCAACGAGATCGTTGCGATCATGGGGCGCAACGGCATGGGCAAGACCACGCTGATGAAGTCGCTGATGGGCATCCTGCCGGCCAAGAGCGGTTCGATCGCGATGGACGGCGCCGAGCTCGCAAGCCTGAAGAGCTATGAGCGTGTCGCCAAGGGCCTCGCTTACGTGCCGCAGGGCCGCATGATCTTCTCGACCATGACGGTGAAGGAGAACATCGAGACCGGGCTCGTCGTGTCCGGCGGGTCCGAGGTGCCCGGCGACATCTACGAGCTGTTCCCGGTGCTGCTCGAGATGAAGGGACGCCGTGGCGGCAATCTCTCCGGCGGCCAGCAGCAGCAGCTCGCGATCGCGCGCGCGCTCGCCACCAAGCCGAAGGTGCTGCTGCTCGACGAGCCGACCGAGGGCATCCAGCCGTCGATCATCAAGGAGATGGCGCGCACCCTGAAGCGCATCCGCGACGAGAAGGGGTTGTCGATCGTCGTCTCCGAGCAGGTGCTGAGCTTTGCGCTCGACATCGCCGACCGCGTGCTGGTGATCGAGAACGGCGAGATCGTCCGCGACGATCCGCGCGACCAGGTCGATGCTGCGCAGGTCTCGAAATATCTGTCCGTCTAACCACTCCGTGCAAGCAAGTAACAAGGGGAGCTTCTGATGCCTGACACACTGATCAAGGTCGATCTGACCAAATCGGCCTACGAGAACGACAAGGTCCACAACCGCTGGCACCCGGACATTCCGATGGTGGAGTGGGTCAATCCGGGTGACGACTTCATCATCGAGACCTATGACTGGACCGGCGGCTTCATCAAGAACAACGACTCCGCCGACGACGTGCGCGACATCGATTTGTCGATCGTGCACTTCCTGTCGGGCCCGATCGGTGTCAAGGGCGCCGAGCCGGGCGACCTCCTGGTCGTCGACCTGCTCGATGTCGGTCCGCTGAAGGAGAGCCTGTGGGGCTTCAACGGCTTCTTCTCCAAGCAAAACGGCGGCGGCTTCCTGACCGACCATTTCCCGCTGGCGCAGAAGTCGATCTGGGACATCAAGGGCCTCTATACCTCGTCGCGCCACGTGCCCGGCGTGAACTTCGCTGGCCTCATCCATCCCGGCCTGATCGGCTGTCTGCCCGATCCGAAGCTGCTCGCGACCTGGAACGAGCGCGAGACCGCGCTGATCGCCACCAACCCGACCCGCGTGCCCGGCCTTGCCAACCCGCCGTTCGCGCCGACCGCGCATGCCGGCCAGGCCAAGGGCGACGTCAAGGCCAAGATCGGCGCCGAGGGCGCCCGCACCGTGCCGCCGCGCGAGCATGGCGGCAATTGCGACATCAAGGACCTGTCGCGCGGCTCGAAGATCTACTTCCCGGTCTACGTGCCCGGCGGCGGCCTCTCGATGGGCGACCTGCACTTCAGCCAGGGCGACGGTGAGATCACCTTCTGCGGCGCCATCGAGATGGCGGGCTGGCTGCACATCAAGGTCGACGTCATCAAGGATGGTGTAGCGAAGTACGGCATCAAGAACCCGATCTTCAAGCCGTCGCCGATCACGCCCAATTATCGCGACTACCTGATCTTCGAGGGCATCTCGGTCGATGAGACCGGCAAGCAGCACTATCTGGACGTCCACATCGCCTATCGCCAGGCGTGTCTCAACGCCATCGAGTACCTGAAGAAGTTCGGCTACTCCGGCGCCCAGGCCTATTCGATCCTGGGCACCGCGCCGGTGCAGGGCCACATCTCCGGCGTGGTCGACGTGCCCAACGCCTGCGCCACCTTGTGGCTGCCGACCGAGATCTTCGACTTCGACGTGATGCCGTCGTCGGCGGGTCCGATCAAGCACATCAAGGGCGACATCCAGATGCCGATCTCGCCGGACAAATAGCGGTCTCCCTGCGCGATGGGTGCGGGACGGCAGCGTATCGGCCGCCCCGCATCCGCCGCGTGAGATGGAGATGATTGTTGCGCAGGAGAAGAGACGATGCCGGTCTATGAATATCTCTGTGATGCATGCGGTCCGTTCACGGACATGCGTCCGATGGCGGAATGTGATGAGCCGCAGGTCTGTCCGCAATGCCAGGACATGGCGCCGCGCGTGATCCTCACCGCGCCCGCCTTCGCCTGCATGCCGGCGGAGCGGCGCACGGCGCATGCCACCAACGAGCGCAGCCGTCACGCGCCGCAGACGGTGGCCGAGTACAAGGCCAAACACGGTGCAGGCTGCGGCTGCTGCGGGCCTAAGAAATCGCCGCGGCTGATGACCAAGACCAGGAGCGGCGCCAAGGGCTTTCCGACGGCGCGGCCCTGGATGATCAGCCACTGAACGAACGCGAGGGGCGGCGCGTCCGCCCCTCAGCGTGACGCCGGCACGCGGCGCGGACCCGGACCCGCCGGCTGGCCGCCGAACTTGACGGTCATCGCATTGGCGCCGTCGCTGATGTCGACCAGCGTCTTGCGGCTGTCGTCGATCACCTTGGCAGATTTGCGCTTGAAGCCGTCGACCAGCTCGCGCATCGACTTGATCTGGTCGAACAGCTGGCCGGGATTGCCGTCGGCAAATCCGGGAATGGCGCCGTCGATCTTGGTCACGAGCGTGTCGAAGCCCTTGAAGATGTCCTCGGCCTTGTCGATCGCGGAATCGAACGCCGCGGTCTTCGCCTGCAGCGAGGCGGTCTCGCTCTCGAAGCTCTGTAGCGCCTCCTTGATGGCCGGTGCGTTGCTGACGACGTATTTGTCGATGTTGTGCACCGTCTCGACCATCGTCTCCTGATCCTTCAGGTCCGCCGTCAGCACCGGCACGCCGTCGCGATCGAGCGGCACCGGCGGCGCCGTCGGCGCGCCGCCGACCAGCGAGATCGCGGCGATGCCGGTCAGGCCCTGGAACTCGATGCCGGCGGTGGTGTCCTTGCGGATCGGCGCGGACTTGTCGAGCGTGATCATGGCAACGATCTTGCGCGGGCTTTCCAGATTGATCGACAGGATCTGCCCGGCCTGCACGCCGTCGAAATTCACCGGCCCGCCCTTGCGCAGGCCCGCGGCCGAGCCGCCGTCGAACACGACGCGCATCATGCTGCGCTGCTCGGCAAGGCGATGCTTCTGCTTGATCAGGACGCCGCTGATCCCGGCCGCAACGGCCGCGATCGTCAGGGTTCCCACGATGAGATTGATCGCGCGCATTCCGTGCCCACTGCTGTCTCGCTCGATTTTAGCCGCTATGTCTCCCGGTTGAAAGCTCAGCGCGCAAGGCCCGGCCGGGAGGGCGCGGCGAGGCCGGCCAGCAGCACCGCCAGGATACCGGTGAGAAAAATGCCATCGAACGTCCCGGCACCGCCGATCGAGGCCACGGGCGCGCCAAGGCTGCCGATCTTGTCGAGGTTCATCAGGTCGGCGCCGACCAGCGTGCCCATCGAGCCGCCGATATAGGCCAGCGGCGCGGCATATTCGCGCGACAGCAGGAACGCCAGGATCGCGGTCACGACGACCGGCGCGAAGACCGGCACGGCGATGCCGACGCCCTCCACCGGCGTCGCCATCGCGTGGATGATCACGGCGATCACCAGCACCGCGATCGCGGCGCGCAGCCAGAGCTGGTAGCGCAGCATGAGATAGGTCGACATGATCGTCGGGATCACGGCGCCGCCGACATTCACAGCGAGCAGGGTGCCGGGCCATTGATGCACCAGCGGCACGACATATTGCATGCCGAAAAAGTCGATGATCTCGCCGGAGCGCGCGACCTGCCCAGGCAGCATGGTGATCGGAATGTTGAAATAGCTGCCGACCAGCGAGCCGAACAGCAGCAGCATCGCCGTGCCCGAGCTGACGCCGAGCTTCATGTAGGCGTAGCGCAGGATGCCGAGCTGGATCAGGACGATCAGGACGCCGAACGCCAGCACCAAGATGGCGAAGAAGGCCGGCGTGATTGGCAGATACTGGACCTGGGAATGCATGTCGGAAGCGCTTGGGTGTGAGCCTTGCTGAGCCCGTGGGATCATCCCACGGGAGCGGCAGGGTGACAAATGGGCATTCGTCGCCTGGTTCCCAAGAGCGGCCATGCTCGTGTTCATTCGCCCGCAGCGATCATTGTGGCGTGCAGCACATAACGCTCCGGCCCCTGTGTCAGGGCGTCGAATGGCCAGCAGGTCGACAGCACCAGTTCGGCGCTGTCGGTCCCTGGATCGATCCCCGAGGCATCGAAGCGCACCACACGGGCGGCGTCGGCGCGATAGCGGAACGTCTTGCCGTCACGCCTGACGATGTCGATCTCGTCGCCGATTTTGATGTCGCGCAGGAAGCGGAAATGCGTGTCGCGGTGCGCGGAGTACACCACGACGCCCGGCTCGCCCGGCTCGGCGCTGCCTTCGACATGGCCGGCACCGAAGGCTAGCGCCTGGCCGCTGGAGCCGGCCAGCGCGATGGTGGAGACGCCGAGGCGCTTCACTTCGATGCGCGCCACCGGGACGGTGTCGGCCCAGGACCACGGCTTCACCGGATGGCTTGTAGCGATGGTTTGGCTGAACGCGCGGTCGAGCAGCGCTTGCGCGAGAACGGCCTTGGCGTGGATGAAGGCGCCGTGGCCGAACAGGATGACGCCGATCAGTGCTATCGCGAGAGGGATGAGGAAGCGGGGCATTGTCTCTCCTCCCGTCATTGCGAGGAGCGAAGCGACGGAGCAATCCAGAGTCGGGTCCTGAGCCCTGGATTGCTTCGTTTCGCTCGCAATGACGTGCTCCTTAGTTGGCAACTCGCCGCCTGATCGCGACCAGCCAGATCAGTTCGAGCATCAGCACGCCCAACCCGAGCAGCATGCTCAGCTCGGCATCGGTCGCCGTCTTCGGCAGGGTGATCGTCGCGGGCGACGCTGGCACCACCGGTCGCTTCACCGCGGCGAGCTGGACGTCGCCGTTGGCCTCAGCGCGGCGCTCGTTCTGCATTGCCGGCACCCGGCCGTGCTCGCCGAACACCTTCTCGAAGTCCCAGCCGGCCGGCAGGTTGATCGGCAACTCGGCGAGCCTCAGCGGCTCGCCGTCGGGACGGCGCGGCGTCTTGTCGACGGCGACGAGGCTGGTCAGGCGCGTCACCAACTGATGCTCCAGCGCCAGCTTGAGAATGGCGCCGTCGGCTTCCTCCGGCGTCATCTGCCGCATGGTCCTGGCCACCTCGGCGTCGCCGATCTTGCGCCGCGCCCACAGCTTTGAGAGGCCCTTGCCCTCGGCGGCGCCGGACAGCGGCAACGTGATGGTCCATGGCTGGTCGCCGATGCGGCCCTTGAGCTGCAGCGATCCGGCGAGACGGTCGATCTTGGCGGCGAGCACGAGCGGCTCGTTGCGATAGACGTCCGGCAGCACGGCTGGCGTGAGATCGGCGGAGGCCTCCGAGAAGCTCGCGCTGAGCCCGGTCACGATCGGGTTCTCGAGCTTGGCGAAGAGATCGCGCATGCGCCCCTCGACCTGCTCGACCGAGCCGATATGGGTGAAGGCGCCGCGGCCAAGCTCTGAGGCGCGGGTCATCAGATAGGTGTTCGGCGCCGAGCCGATGCCGACCATGAAGATGCGCGAGCGGCCGCGCATTGCGGTAATGGTCTCGAATAGCTGCTGCTCGTTGCCGATGGCGCCATCGGTGAGGAATACCACCTGTCGCACGCGGTCGCCGTCGCTGCCATCATCGGTCAGCGCCGCGCGCATCGCCGGCACCATCTCGGTGCCGCCGCGCGCGTCCAGCGAACTCACGAAGCTGGTGGCGCTGCCGACATGCTCGGCATCGGCCGGCACCGAGGCGGGGAAGAGCACCGTCATGGTGTCGTCGAAGCGGATCACGTTGAAGCGATCGTTCGGCTGCAGCCGTCCCAGCGCATAGAGCAGGCTGGCCTTGGCCTGGCGGATCGAGGTGCCGCCCATCGAGCCGGAATTGTCGATCACGAAGATGACGTCGCGCGGCTGCGGGCGCTGCGCCGTTGCAGCCACCGCCGGCGGCGTGACGAAGGCGAGCAGATAGTCGGCGTCGCCAACCTGCTCGTGAAACAGCCCGACCGACGGCATCGTCGCAGCGGCCGGCTTCCAGGTCAGCTCGAAGTCGCGGTCGGCCGGCACCACGCCCTCGGCCAGGGTGACGACTCGCGTCTTCGCATCGGGGCTGTCGATCGTCACCTGGTGATGGTGGCTCTTGACCTCGCCGAGCGCAAAGCCGGCCTGCAGCCGCACCGCGATCCTGGTTGGATTGACCGGATCATTCTTGGCCGGATCGAGCACCTCCGGGGAGATGCGTTTGCGGTCCGGTACCGGATCGTTCGCAGCGGCGCCCCAGCCGTTGCTATCAGGGCGCAAATCGACGCTCTGCACGATCGGCGCCGGATTGTAGCGCGGCGCGACGACCAGCGGCACCCGCAGCGAGAATTCGCCGGCCGCCTGCGCCACCGGCTGCTGATATTCGATCTGCACCAGCACGGTTTCGCCGGGGCCGATATTGGCGAGCGAGTTGGTGAAGATGTTCGGCCGCTCCTGCTCGGTCAGCGCCGCGGTCTTGCCGTCGCGCTTGGCCTGCTCGTAGATCACCTTGGCCTGTTCGCGCGGCTTGATGTCGCCGACCACGACGCGGTCGCCGACGATCATCTTCAGCGAGTCCACCGCGCTGTCCGGCGGCAGCGGATAGACATAGACCGCCTCCATCCATTGCGAACTCGTGTTCTTGAACAGTTGCGTCACGCGCGCCCGCGCCGTCGGCCCCGACACGACGATATCGACGTCGATGCCGAGCCGCGGCGCCTCGGCGTAACCGGCGTCGCTCTTGAACAGCAGCGCCCCGGAGCGGGCATCGCCCGGCCTGGTCAGCGGCGCCAGCGGCCCTTCGGCGGACCAGCCAGGGGTGACGCTGAGAAACAGCGCCGTGAAGCCGACCAGCAGCACGGCGGCGGCCTGCAGCAGCAGGAATAGCAGCATGGTCACGATCCACGACCGGACCGGATGGGTGCTGCTTCTGATATCGTGGTCCATCGTCTCGCTCATCATTGGCTCCGCAACGAACAATTTCGGCATGCCGACACTGAGCGCAGCCCGCCAGCGCCGCGAGCGGAATGGTCGGTCTTGTTCGGCCGCCGCCCGCCCGCGCATGTCCGGTGGTGGTCGAGAGCGCGGCTGATCTGTCCGGGTTTGTGCTGATTTGTCCGTCTGCTAGAAGAGGTGCGCACCACGCGGCAGGGGACAGGATGTCGATACCGGACAACAGCGAGCTTTCCGACGAACAGAGCCGGCAGGTCGCGGAGACCATCCGCGAGGAGATTGCGCGGCGCCGGATGTCGCGGCAGGCGCTGGCGGAGCAGGCCAAGCTGAGCCTCTCGACCCTGGAGAAGGCCCTCGGCGGCCGCCGCCCGTTCACGCTCGCTACCATCGTCCGGCTCGAGCAGGCGCTCGGCATGTCCCTGCGCAAGCCGCCGAGTGCACCTCTCGCCGCACCTGCCGCAAGCGGCGGCATTGCGCCCGACAGCCTCGGCTCCTATTCGCGGCGGGCTGTGGAGTGGATCGAGGGCACCTACGTCACCTTGCGGCCGTCATTCGGCGACAAGGACGCCGTCTATGCGTACCGCACCGACATCGTCTGGGACGATGCGGCGTCGTCACTGGTGTTTCGCGAGGGCGCGCGGCTCGATGCGGCGTTCACGCAGTTCGGCGAGGTCGCCGTGCCCAACCAGTCCGGCTTCGTCTACCTCGTCACCAACCGCCACGGCCAGCACCGGCTGATCACGGTGTCGCGTCCCACCATTACCGGCGAGATGTACGGCATCATCACGACTTTGCTCGCCGGCCGCGGCTCGCTGCTGACACCGATCGCCGCGCCGATCGCGCTGCTACCGCTGCGCAATGTCGATGAGCCGAGCTTCGGCCGGCTCGGCGCGGATGACCGGCACTACCAGCTGTATCGCGAGCACCTGCGCAAGACGGTCGAGGAGCCGTTCGCGCTGTTCGTGCAGGGCGTGCCGTGAGATTTGGGCACACGACTAACCGCCGTCATTGCGAGGAGCGAAGCGACGAAGCAATCCAGAGTCGCGAAATCGGCCCTGGATTGCTTCCTTCGCTCGCAATGACGGAGCCAATGGTGGACGGCATCGCCTCAACGACCACCGCTGTCATCCCGGCGAACGCCGGGATCCATAACCACAGAGAGCAGTTCGGGGCACGCTGGTCATGACGATCGCGCATCTCACACCGGCTGCGGCGTATCGATACCGGATCCGCGCCGCGCCGTGCTGGCGCTCGTCACGGCTTGTCCGGGACGACAGCGGTGGGTGGTGCGGGGGCGCTGTTCACTAGACTGCGGCGGTTGGGCAAGGCTCCGTAGTCCGCACACACTGGCGCCGATGGTGGGCACGCGAACGCCTGATGGCGTTCGCTTTGCCCACCCTACGAAGAGATGATTAGCAATGAATCGTCGAACACGATTGGCCGACGACGCGGAGGAAAGATCAGATTCACATCTCAAACAGCATGGACACGTGGCCGCATCCTCGCGGCGACACTCGCCCGAGGCCTGTCGTGATCATGTCCCTCGCAAACAGTGCAGAGGGCGCAGGGAATGCCGGGTGAAGGCCTCACCCATGGCCCGCCTGCGAAAAGAATGCAGGCGGCAGGTACCACAGGCAAAGCCGAGCACGCCGGCATTCCCTGCGCGATGGGTTGAACGCTTATACGCAGTCTCCCTGGTGCGCCGGCTTGTTGGCCACCATGGCGACAATGCGCTTGCGCGCATTGCGCTGGACACCAGCTTCGGGGTGTCAGGACGCTGCGACTTCACGTCCGCGAGCGATCGTTCGTCCGCGCCCTCGTGAGAAGACGCTGCGATCTCTCGCGGCCACCGCATCCCCGCCTCGCGTGTCGTGACGATCGCGCGCAACGCCCCTCTGCGGTGAGGCGGGATGTCGAGAGATGATCATGGATTCGGAAAAATAGCAATAAGTTTTTGGATGGCAGAATGTTGCGTCACGGGCAGTCTGCTCCCCTCCCCCTTGCGGGGAGGGGTCGGGGGTGGGGGTCCACGAAGACCGCTCGAAGTATTGGGGTGATGAGAAGGAATTGTTCTGGGGGGTGGTTGCGGCGCCGAAATGCGCTGTGCCCTTCACGGCCTTTGGAGTGCGGAGACCCCCACCCCCAACCCCTCCCCGCAAGGGGGAGGGGAGCCGATCGTCGGCGTAGAGAGAGGGGGGCTCAAGCGATGCGGCGCGCCGTTGGACGATTCCGAGTGAGGCGCCGCAGCGACGCTGCTATCCCCCGACGTCCGCGCTGATGATGTCGCCGAACAGGTCCCATTTGCCGCCCTTGAACTGCATCATCTTGAGCTGCTCGATCGGGGCGAAGTCGTTGGGGCCGGTGTTGACCTTGATGCCCGGGATCAGGGTATCCGGCGCGAAGTCCTTGAGGCTGGCGGCCTGCTTCATGACGTTGTCGCGGGTGAGAGTGTCGCCGCACTGTTTCAGGGTCTGCACCATGGTCTGGGCCGCGGCATAGCCATAGGCGAGGTTGGCGTCGGAGATGTTGGCGCCCGGCATGTACTTGTCGATGAAGGCCATGAACTTCTTCATGCCCTCGTCGTCCTTCCACTGGGGGTCCGACGGATCCTTGAGATAGCCGGCGGACAGCACGCCCTCGGACGCCTCGATGCCGGCCGGCTTCATCACCGCGCCGATCGAGATCGAGACGTCGGTCATCAGATGCATCGGCTTCCATTCCAATTCGGCGATCTTCTTGATCGCCTGCGCCGCGAATTTCGGCGTCGAGATGTTGACGAACACGTCGGCGCCGGTGCCCTTGAGCTTGACGATGTGGGAGTCGATCGACGGCTCGGTGGTCTCGTAGCTCTCCTCGGCGACGATCATGGTCTTGGCCTTGTCGCCGAGCACCTCCTTGATGCCGAGGACGTAGTCCTTGCCGAAATCGTCATTGGCATAGAAGATCGCGATCTTCGCGTTCGGCTTCTCCTTGAGGATGTACTTGGCGAAGATCCGCGCCTCGACGCGGTAGCTCGGCTGGAAGCCCATGGTCCAGGGGAATTCCTTCGGGTCGTTCCATTTGCTGGCGCCGGTGGCGAGGAACAGCTGCGGCACCTTCTTGGCGTTGTGATATTTCTGCACGGCGGTCTGGGTCGGCGTGCCCAGCGCGTTGAACACCAGGAACACCTCGTCGCTCTCGATCAGCTTGCGCACCTGCTCGACCGTCTTCGGCGGGCTGTAGCCGTCGTCATAGGAAATGAAGTTGATCCGGCGGCCGTTGATGCCGCCCTGATCGTTGATCATCTTGAAATAGGCCTCCTCGGTCTTGCCGATGATGCCGTAGGCCGAGGCCGGGCCGCTATAGGCCTCGACGTTGCCGATCCTGATCTCGGTGTCGGTGGCGCCGGTGTCGTATTTCTTTTGCGCAAGCGCGCTCTGGCTCGCCAGTACGGAAAAGGCGGCCGCGGCCGCGAATGAGAGCAGTGTCCTGGTCGTCATCGGCAACATTCCCTGGGCTTCCTCTGGTTGAATTTTCGTGATTGTCGTTCTTGTTCTTGGCTTGCGGCGATGGCGACCATGGAAGGCCGCTCACGGCAACGAGTGGGCAGATGTGTGCAATGCACTGTCTTGCGTCCAGGCGCTGGCCCCGGGAGGCCGGCCGGGCCGACCGGGCGCGCCGCAGGTGATTTTGCCGGTCAGCCACTCCACGCAAGTTGATGCGGGCGTTTCCGGCGCATCTTCGGAAGCGCACGAAGCAGGATGCTCCCGGCACCGCCATGACGAAAAGCCCGTTCTACACGGCCGAGCACGAGGCCTTCCGCGACGTCATCAAGCGCTTCGTCGACAAGGAGATCGCGCCGTTCGCGAGCGCGTGGGACGAGGCCGGAGAATTTCCGCGCGCGCTATATCTGAAGGCGGCGGAGATCGGCCTGCTTGGGCTCGGCTTCCCGGAGGAATTCGGCGGCGTGCCGGCCGACCAGTTCATGAAGATCGTGTCGTCGCAGGAACTGGCGCGTGCGGGTGCCGGAGGCATCAGCGCCAGCCTGATGAGCCATACGATCGGCGCGCCGCCGATCGCGCGCGCCGCGCAGCCGCAGGTGAGGGCGCGCGTGCTGCCGGAGATTCTGGCTGGGCGCAAGATCTCGGCGCTGGCGATCACCGAGCCGAGCGGTGGCTCAGACGTTGCCAATCTCAGGACCCGGGCCGTCCGCGACGGCGATCACTATGTCGTCAGCGGCGAGAAGACATTCATCACCTCCGGGATGCGGGCCGACTACATCACGGTCGCGGTGCGCACCGGCGGACCGGGGCCGGCGGGCGTCAGTCTGCTGCTCGTGCCGGGCGACACGCCGGGGCTGACGCGCACCAAGCTCGACAAGATGGGCTGGTGGGCGTCGGACACCGCGACCCTGCATTTCGACGGCTGCCGCGTGCCCGTCGAGAACCTGATCGGAGAGGAGGGGCAGGGCTTCAAGCTGATCATGCACAATTTCAACAGCGAGCGGATGGGCATGGCGGCGAGCTGCACGGCCTACGCCCGTGTCTGCCTCGACGATGCGATTGCCTACGCCAAGGAGCGCCAAACCTTCGGCAAGCCGCTCGCGCAGCACCAGGTCATCCGCCACAAGCTGGTCGACATGGCGCAGCGCGTGGCGGCATCGCAGGCGATGCTGGAAATGCTGGCGTGGCGGCTCGAACAGGGTGACAATCCGGTCGCCGAGATCTGCATGATGAAGAACCAGGCGACGCAGACGATGGCCTACTGCGCCTCCGAAGCCGTGCAGATCTTCGGCGGCGCCGGTTTCATGCGGGGTGTCCGCGTGGAACGGATCTATCGCGAGGTCAAGGTCAACGCCATCGGCGGCGGCACCGAGGAGATCATGAAGGACCTGGCGAGCCGGCAGATGGGATTGTGACGCGTGCCTCCCGCGCGCGTCATTCCGGGGCAGCCCGCAGGGCTGAACCCGGAATCTCGAGGTTGTTGCAACGAACGCAAAGCAATCTCTGGATTCCGGGTTCAAGGCCTGCGGCCTTGCCCCGGAACGACGAGCGTGACTCAGTCAAATGAGACCATATCGAGATTCCCGGTTCGGTCGCTCGCGATCGCTCCGGAATGACAGGGAATGAAACATGCTCTTCTCCGCCGACCACGACGAACCGCGCCGCATCCTGCAGAAGTTCATCGCCGCCGAGATCAATCCTCACGTCGACGAATGGGAGGAAGCCGGCATCTTCCCTGCGCATGAGCTGTTCAAGAAGCTCGGTGACCTCGGCTTTCTCGGCCTCAACAAGCCGGTCGAGTTCGGCGGCCAGGGGCTGGACTATTCCTACGCGCTGATGATGGCGGAAGAGCTCGGCGCCATCAATTGCGGCGCGATCCCGATGGCGATCGGCGTGCAGACCGACATGGCGACGCCGGCGCTGGCGCGGTTCGGCTCCGACGAGGTGCGCAAGGAGTTCCTGGCGCCCGCGATCTCAGGCGACTACGTCGCCTGCATCGGCGTCTCCGAGCCCGGCGCGGGCTCCGATGTCGCCTCGATCAAGACCCAGGCGCGCGGCGATGGCGACGACTACGTCATCAATGGCGGCAAGATGTGGATCACCAACGGCACCCAGGCCGATTTCATCTGCCTGCTCGCCAACACCAGCGACGGACCTGTCCATCGCAACAAGTCGCTGATCTGCGTGCCGATGAAGAGCAAGGGTGTGCAGGTCGCGCGCAAGCTCGACAAGATGGGCATGCGCTCGTCGGATACCGCGCAGATCTTCTTCGACAATGTCCGGGTGCCCAAGCGCAACCGCATCGGCGAGGAGGGGCAGGGTTTTACTTATCAGATGATGCAGTTCCAGGAGGAGCGACTGTGGGCGGGCGCCGCCTGCCTGAAGGCGCATGAGTCCATCATCAACGCGACCATCGAGTACACGCGCAACCGCAAGGCCTTCGGTCGCTCGATCCTCGACAACCAGGTCGTCCATTTCAAGCTCGCGGAAATGCAGACCGAGGTCGAGCTGCTGCGCGCGCTGACCTACCAGGCCGCGGAGGCGCTGATCGCCGGCGAGGACGTGACGCGGCTCGCGACCATGGTGAAGCTCAAGACCGGCCGGCTCGGCCGCGAGCTCACCGACGCCTGCCTGCAATATTGGGGCGGCATGGGCTTCATGAACGAGACCCCGGTCAGCCGCGCCTATCGCGATTCGCGCCTGAGCTCGATCGGCGGCGGCGCCGACGAGGTCATGTTGACCATCCTGTGCAAGATGATGGGGACTTTGCCCGGCACCGGCAAAGCTGGGAGCGCCTGATGATCACGCTGTATCATTGCGACGGCGCCCGCTCGTTTCGCCCGTTGTGGATGCTGGAAGAGCTTCGACTTAACTACGAGTTGAAGATGCTGCCGTTCCCGCCGCGGGTGCTGGCGAAGGAGTATCTGGCGATCAATCCGCTCGGCACGATCCCGTTCATGATCGACGGCGAGACGAAGATGACGGAGTCCTCGGGCATCTGCCATTATCTCGGCATCAAGCACGGCCCGACGCTGCTGATGGCCGGGCCTGAGGAAAAGGACTACGGCGCGTTCCTGAACTGGATGTATTTCTCCGACGCCACGCTGACGTTCCCGCAGACGCTGGTATTGCGATACACTCAGCTCGAGCCGGAGGAGCGTCGCTCGCCGCAGGTCGCCACGGATTATGCCAAGTGGTTCCTGGGACGGCTGCGCGCCGTGGAGGCAGCGACCGCGAATGCCGAGTTCTTGTGCGCGGGTCGTTTCACCGCGGCCGACATCGTGATCGGCTATGCATTGCGTCTCGCAGACACGCTTGGGCTCGCCAAGGATTTTGGGCCGAATGTGGCTGCCTATTGGGTGCGATTACAGCAGCGCGAGGGCTATCAGCGGGCACGCGCCGCCGAGCAGCGTGCGGGCGTGGAGCAGGGCATCGAGCCGCGGGTAAGGCCGTAGCTTTGGGCACGTCATTCCGGGGCGATGCTCACGCGCGCCCCGGAATGACGATCATCTCGGATCGGTGAGTTAACCGCGACAAAAATCGGCAATCGTCGCCGATGACAGGGGCGCGAATTGCGCTATGGTTCTTCTCCAAAGAAGCGGCCGACAGAGCCGCGCCTCAGGAGGAAGACCATGGATGTGACCCGTCGGGACTCTGGCCATCTCATGCTGATCACGCCCGAGCGCGTCTTCTACGCCGGGCTGCTCGGCCGTCCGCGCCAGCGCTGCTCGGGCGCGTGCCATATCTACGTCGCGCTCACCGGCAGCCTGCGGCTGATTCCCGACGGCGGCGAGGAGCGTCGCGGCGAGCTGCTGGTCGTGCCGCCCAACAGGCCGCACACGATCGAGAGTGATTATCGGACCGTCATCGTCGTAACGATCGAGCCGGAGAGCGTGCCGATCGGCACCTTGGATCGCTTCGCGAGCAAGGTCACCCGCGAGGCGGAGGCCTATGCTGGCCGCATCCGCGCCGCCTATGAGGAGCTGGTGCAGCGGCCGCTGAGCGGCGACGTCACCAGCGCCGTGTTCGACCGGCTGTGCTTCGGCGAGGTGCTGCCGCAGCGGACGCTCGATCCCCGCGTGGTCAAGGCGATCGGCCTGATCAGCCGCTTCTCCGGCGAGCCGGCCACGGCCGAGAGCTGCGCCGCCGCCGTCGGGCTCTCGACGTCGCGCTTCCTGCATCTGTTCAAGGAGGAGACCGACATCTCCTTCCGCTCGTTCCGCGCCTGGAAGCGCGCGCGGCATCTGCTCAACTACGCCAACCAGGACCTCAACCTGGCGCATCTCGCGCAGGACATCGGTTATCCGGATTCCACGCATTTCAGCCACTCGATCCGCCGCTTCTACGGGCTGAAGCCGCGCGCGATCTTCTCCGGCTCGCGCGATCTCGCGATCTACCGCGCCGGCGAGGTCGCCTTGACCTGACCTTTCCTGGCTGCGTGCCGCGCGAGCGCGGCGCGCAGTGGGAACTTCGACAGTTCGAGCAGGATCAGCGTGGTCAGCGCGGCTGTCGCGGTCAGGGCGAGATCGTCGGCGTGCAGCGGTCCGAACCGGAACAGCGCCGCGGCGGCGGGCAGCGTCAGGCTGGTCGCGAGCACGGCGACGACGAAGCCGATCACCAGCAGCAGCATGCGGTTCGGCCGCAGCAGCGCCTCGCGCAGCGAGCTCGAGAACGAGCGGTTGACGAAGATCAGGCTGACGATCACCGACACCAGGGTGAAGAACACCAGCGCGCGGAGCTCGTCGTCCGGCATGCCGTTGCGGTGTGCCAGCAGCAGGACGCCGCCCGTGGTGAGCATCGCCAGGATGCCCTGCAGCGCCCCCCACAGCACCAGCGGCCGCGGCAGCAATGGCTCCTGCGGATCGCGCGGCGGCCGCCGCATGATGTCGCTTTCCTCGGTCTCGGCCTCGAACACCAGCGAGCAGACGGGATCGATGATCATTTCGAGAAAGGCGATGTGCACGGGTCCGAGCAGCAGCGGCAGGCCCGTGACGAGCGGCAGCAGCGCCAGCCCGGCGATGGGAAAGTGCACGGCGAGGATGAAGCTCATCGCCTTGCGCAGATTGTCGTAGATGCGCCGGCCGAGCCGGATCGCCTTGACGATCGAGCCGAAATCATCGTCGAGCAGCACGATCGCCGAGGCCTCGCGCGCGACGTCGGTGCCGCGGCCGCCCATCGCGATGCCGATATGCGCGGCCTTGAGCGACGGCGCGTCGTTGACGCCGTCGCCGGTCATCGCGACGATCTCGCCGTCGGCCTTGAGCGCGGTGACGATGCGCAGCTTCTGCTCCGGCATGATGCGCGCGAACGCCGTCGGCGCGCGCGCCGCAAGCGCCAGGGCGTCGTCGTCGAGATCAGCAAGCTCGGGGCCCGCGATGACGCGCTCGGGATCGATCCCGGCCTGCCGCGCAATGGCGGTGGCCGTCGCGGGATAGTCGCCGGTGATCATGATGACGCGGACGCCGGCGGAGCGGCACTCGGCGACGGCATCCTTCACCTCCGGACGCAGCGGGTCGGCGAAGCCGACGAGACCGCGGAACGAGAACGCGAAGTCCTGCTGCGTGTCGGGGAGCGCCTCGCCGCTCCAGCTCGCCTGGGCGACGCCGAGCACGCGCAGGCCCTCGGCGGCGAGCGTCTCGACGCGCGCCTGCAGCGCCGCCAGCTCGCCGCCATCGACGCCGCAGAGCGATGCGATCGCTTCCGGCGCGCCCTTGGCCGCAGCGACGCCGGCGCCGTCGCGCGACCAGACGTTGGTCATCGCCAGCAGGTCGGGGCGCAGACCGTAGCGCCGCTGCAACGTGGCGCCCGCGGTGGTGTCGGCGCCGAGCGCGTGCAGCGCCTGCTCCATCGGATCATGCGACTGCGGGTCGCAGGCGAGCACGGCGGTGGCGACGAGATCGCGGAAGGGCGGTGTGATGGCGTCCGGCGTCGCCGTCGCAGGCTGCAGCGCGCCGCCGTCCGGCAGCACCAGCCGGGCCACCATCATGCGGTTCTGCGTCAGCGTGCCGGTCTTGTCGGTGCACAGCACGGTGGCGGCGCCGAGCGATTCGATCGCCGAAGCGCGCCGCGTCAGCACCCGCGCCTGCGAGATGCGCCAGGCGCCCATCGCCAGAAACACCGTCAGCACCACCGGGAATTCCTCCGGGAGCATCGACATGCCCAGCGCGATGCCGGCGAGGATTCCCTCCAGCCAGCCGCCGCGGTACACCGCATAGAGCACGACCGTGACCGCAACCACGATGGCGCCGGCGATCGCGAACGCCAGCACCAGGCGCCGGGTCTGCTGCCGCAACCGCGGCGTCTCGGTCTCCAAGGCGGTCACCGACTGGCCGATCCTGCCGATCGCCGTGTGCGGCCCGGTCGCCATCACCTCGGCAATGCCGCCGCCGCGCACCACCAGGCTGCCGGAGAACACGAAGGGCTGGTCGTCGCCGCCGGCCACGGTTGCCGCGTCCATCGCTTCGCCGGCGGCCGGCCGCTTGCGCACCGGCACGGATTCGCCTGTCAGCAACGATTCATCTGTCAGCAGATCGTCGCATTGCCGCAGCACCGCATCGGCTGCGACGCGATCACCTTCCGCCAGCACGATGAGATCGCCGCGCACCACCTCGCGGCCGGCGATGCGGATGCGCTCGCCGTCGCGGATCACCAGGGCGCGCGGGCTGGAGAGGTCGCGCAGCGATTCCAGCACGCGCTCGGTCCGCGCCTCCTGCACGATGGTGATGAAGACGGAGGCCGAGGCGAACACGCCGAGCAGCATCGCTTCCGCCGCGTCGCCCAGCGCGAGATAGATGCCGGCGCCGCCCAGCAGCAGGAGAAGCATCGGTTCCTTCAGCACGTCGGCGACGAGGCGCAGGATCGAGCGCGAGCCCGGCTGCGGCAGCTCGTTGAAGCCTTCCGTTCGCAGCCGGCGCGCTGCCTCCGCCGCGCTCAAGCCATTGGGAAACATCGGCGCAGGTTGTGGGTCGATCGACATTGCACGCCCGTGAGGAGAAGCAGGAACCGCTTAGCGCCGTTTCCGGCCGCGGACTTGATGCAAAGCAATATCCGGTTGCGCCGCATGTCACCAGCGAGTCAACGCAAGCAGATCCCGGCGTGCGGCCGTCATATACGGACCCTGTCAGCACAGCGCCGCCTGCGCGCAGCCCATCGAACGAGTGCCATGAGCGACAAAGCCGTCATCACCTGCGCGCTGAACGGCGTGCTCACCGATCCCAGGCAGCACCATGTGCCGGTCACGCCCGAGGAGATGGCACGCGAGGCGCGGCGCGCCTATGACGCGGGTGCTGCGATCATGCACATCCATCTGCGCCAGCAGGCGCCGGGCAAGGGGCATCTGCCGTCCTGGGACGTCGACGTCTCCCGCGAGATCCAGCAGGCGATCCGGGAGGCCTGTCCCGGCGTGATCATCAATCACACCTCAGGCGTGTCGGGACCAAACTATCAAGGCGCGCTCGACTGCATCCGGCAAACCCGGCCGGAGATCGCGGCCTGCAATGCCGGCTCGCTGAACTATCTGAAGGTCAAGGCCGACAACAATTGGGCCTGGCCACCGATGATGTTCGACAACTCGGTCGAGAAGATCCAGGACTATCTCGACGCGATGAAGGACGCGCACACGATCCCGGAATTCGAATGCTTCGATGTCGGCATCGTCCGCTGCGTCGGCATGTATCGCCAGGCCGGCATGTATGACGGCCCGCTCGAATACAACTTCGTGATGGGCGTCGCCTCCGGCATGCCGGCCGATCCCGAGCTGCTGCCGATCCTGCTCAAGCTGAAGCTCGCGGAGGCGCACTGGCAAGTCACGGCAATTGGCCGGGCGGAGATCTGGCCGCTGCACCAGCACTGCGCCGAGCTCGGCGGCCATCTCCGCACCGGGCTGGAGGACACGTTCTATCTCGCCGACGGCACCAAGGTGACCTCGAACGGCCAGCTGATCGAGGCCATCGCGGCGTGCGCGCGGCGCGCCGGCCGCGAGATCGCAAGCCCGGCCGAGGCGCGGCAGATGTTCGGCACGGTGAACTGACGCAGGCAGACGCCGTCATTGCGAGCGCAGCGACGCAATCCAGAGTTCTGCATGACGCCCTGGATTGCTTCGTCGCCTTCTGCTCCTCGCAATGACGTGAATGGGGAGGGAACAGACCAATGACCAATCTCGACGCCACCGGCGGCGTGTCCGGTCCCGGCCGCATCGGCCGGGTTGCGATCGGCGACCTCCTGAAGCGCGCGGCGCGCCGCTTTCCCGAGCGGGTGGCGATCACCGATGGCGCCCGTCAGGTGACGTTCACCGAGCTCGAGCGCGATGCCAACCGGTTTGCGAACCATCTCGTCGCCAAGGGGCTGAAGCCGGGCGAGAAGATCTCGACCGTCTGCAACAACTCGATCGAGTTCGTCAAAGCGCTGTTCGGCATCCATCGCGCCGGTCTCGTCTGGGTGCCGATCAATACGATGCTCGGGCCCGCCGACATGGATTACATCCTCGGCCATGCCGAGGTGCGCTTCGCGCTCGTCGATGACAATCTGTTTGCGCAGCCGGAGCGGCGGGCGGCGCTGGAACAGCGCGGCGTCGAGCTGGTCGCCGTCGATCTCACCGGGACGGCGAGGACCGCGGGGCTTGCCAGCTTCACCGACCTCATCCAGGGGCATTCGGACATCGAGCCCGAGATCGAGATCAACGATCGCGATCTCGCGATGATCATCTACACGTCGGGCACGACGTCGCGGCCGAAGGGCGCGATGCACTGTCACCTCGCCGTGGTGATGGCCGTCATGAGCAACTGCATCGAGATGCAGCTCTCGCGCGACGACGGGATCACCGGGCAGTTCCCGCTGTTCCACTGTGCCGGTCACGTGCTGCTGCTCAGCTATCTCTCAGTCGGCGGCCGCATGGCGCTGATGCGCGGCTTCGACCCGGTCGCCTGCATGGAGGCGATCGTACGCGATCGGCTGACCGTGTTCGTCGGTCTGCCGCTGATGTACCAAGCCATCCTCGATCATCCGCGGCGGAAGGAGTTCGATCTTTCGCATCTGCGCACCTGCCTCTACACCATGGCGCCGATGGGCCGGCCGCTGCTGGAGCGCGCGATCAAGGAGCTGTGTCCGAACTTCGCGCTGACCAGCGGTCAGACCGAGATGTATCCGGCGACGACGATGTCGCGGCCCGAGGTCCAGCTCGACCGCTTCGGCAACTACTGGGGCGAGTCGCTGTTCGTCAACGAGACCGCCATCATGGACGATGCCGGAAATCTGCTGCCGCCCGGCGAGATCGGCGAGCTGGTGCATCGTGGGCCCAACGTGATGTTGGGCTACTACAAGGATCCGAAATCGACCGAGGACGCCCGCAAGTTCGGCTGGCACCACACCGGCGACCTCGCGGTCATCGACAAGGGCGAGGTGCTGTTCCTCGATCGCAAGAAGGACATGATCAAGTCCGGCGGTGAGAACGTCGCCTCGGTCAAGATCGAGGAGACCCTGCTGGCGCATCCGGCGGTGCAGAATGCCGCCGTCGTCGGCCTGCCGCATCCGCAATGGGGCGAGGCCGTCTCGGCCTTCGTCAAGCTCAAGCCTGGCGCGCGGGCCAGCGAGACCGAGCTGCTCGAGCACTGCCGCAAGTCGCTTGGCGGCTTCCAGGTGCCGAAGCTGGTGCGGGTGCTCGAGGAGATGCCGATGACGGCCACCGGCAAGCTGCGCAAGGTCGAGCTGCGCCAGGCCTATGGCGAGCATTTCGCGAAGAGCGCGTGAGCCGTATCAACGACTTCCGCCGTCATTCCGGGATGGCCCGAAGGGCCAGGCCCGGAATCCATAACCACCATCGGGAGTATGGATTCCGGGCTCGCGCTCCGCGCGCCCCGGAATGACGGCCAAAAGAGAGAACCTTGTTCGTGGCAGTGATCGACAACACCATCTCTCCCGCCGGCGCGGCCTTCCAGGCCAACCGTGACGGCATGCTCGACCTGATCGCGCGGATGCGCGATCTCGAGGCGCGCACGCGCAATGCCTCGGCGGCGGCAAAGGAGCGCTTCCATCAGCGCGGCCAGTTGTTGCCGCGCGAGCGTGTCGCCTTGGTGCTCGATCCCGGCGCGCCGTTCCTGGAGCTATCGACGCTTGCCGGCTACATGTTCGACACGCCGGACCCGGCCAAGAGTGTGCCGGGCGGCGGCGTCGTCGCCGGCATCGGCTTCGTGTCCGGCGTGCGCTGCATGGTCTCGGCGAATGACGCCGGCATCGATGCTGGCGCGCTGCAGCCTTACGGCCTCGACAAGACCCTGCGCGTGCAGGAGCTGGCGCTGGAGAACAAGCTGCCCTACGTGCAACTGGTCGAGAGTGCCGGTGCCAACCTGCTGCGCTACCGCGTCGAGGATTTCGTCCGCGGCGGCAACATCTTTCGCAACCTGGCGCGGCTATCGGCGGCGGGCCTTCCGGTCGTCACCGTGACGCATGGTTCGTCGACCGCCGGCGGCGCCTATCAGACCGGATTGTCCGACTACATCGTGATGGTGCGCGGACGCACCCGTGCCTTCCTCGCCGGGCCGCCGCTGTTGAAGGCCGCGACCGGCGAGATCGCCACCGAGGAGGAGCTCGGCGGCGCCGAGATGCACACCTCGATCTCCGGGCTCGGCGACTATCTCGCCGAGGACGATCGCGACGCGCTGCGCATCGCGCGCGAGATCATGGGCAAGCTCAACTGGGACCGGCCATCGCAGGAGTCGTCGCCGGTACAGCCGCCGCGCTACGATCAGGAGGAGCTGCTCGGCATCATGCCGCTCGACCACAAGCGCCCCGTCGACATGCGCCAGGTCATTGCGCGCATCGTCGACGACAGTGACTTCGTCGAGATGGCGCCGAACTACGGGCCTGCGACGGTGTGCGGCCATGCCCGCATCGAGGGCCAGGCGATCGGCATCGTCACCAACAATGGCCCGCTCGATCCGGCGGGCGCCAACAAGGCGACGCACTTCATCCAGGCCTGCTGCCAGACGCGCACACCGATCCTGTATCTCAACAACACCACCGGCTACATGGTCGGCCGCGCCTATGAGGAGGCCGGCATGATCAAACACGGCTCCAAGATGATCCAGGCGGTGACGTCGGCGACCGTGCCGCAGATCACGATCTATTGCGGGGCCTCGTTCGGGGCGGGCAATTACGGCATGTGCGGCCGTGGATTCCACCCGCGCTTCTGCTTCTCCTGGCCCAACGCCAAGACCGCCGTGATGGGTGGTGAGCAGGCGGCGGAGACGATGGCGATCGTGACCGAAGCGGCCGCGGCGCGCCGCGGCAAGCCGGTGGAACGCGAGAAGCTCGACGCCATGAAGGCGCAGATCATCGGCGTGTTCGACAGCCAGATGGACGTGTTTGCGACTTCGGCGCGCGTGCTCGACGACGGCGTGATCGATCCGCGCGACACCCGCGCGGTGCTGTCGGAGGTGCTGGCGATCTGCCGCGAGGCGGAAGCGCGGCAACCGCAGCGCATGCAGTTCTCGGTGTCCAGGCCATGAGCGGAGAGATGACGGGAATGCAACGCAGGCCGTTCCACAAGGTGCTGATCGCCAACCGCGGTGAGATCGGCTTGCGGGTCATGCGCACCGCGCGCCGGCTCGGCTACGGTGTGGTCGCAGTCTATTCCGATGCAGATTTTGAGGCGCCGCATGTCCGGCTCGCCGATCAGGCGGTCCGCATCGGCGCGCCGCCGCCGGCACAGTCCTATCTCAACATCGCAGCGATCATCGCCGCCGCAAAGGCGACGGGCGCGGATGCCGTGCATCCCGGTTATGGCTTCCTCGCCGAGAACGAGGATTTTGCGCAAGCGTGCAAGGAGGCCGGTCTGGTGTTCATCGGGCCATCGCCCGAGGCGATCAAGGCGATGGGCAACAAGGCCGGCGCCAAGGTGATCATGAGTTGCGCCGGTGTGCCCTGCGTACCCGGCTATCAGGGGGAGGACCAGGGCGACGACGCGATGCTGCGCGAGGCGCGCCGCATTGATTTCCCGGTAATGATCAAGGCCGTCGCCGGTGGCGGCGGCCGCGGCATGCGGCTCGTGACAGACGCCGGCGCGTTCCCCGATTTGCTGCGCAGTGCGCGCTCCGAAGCGGCCGCCGCGTTTGGTGACGGCACCGTCATCCTGGAGAAGGCGATCGCCAATCCGCGCCACATCGAGATCCAGGTGTTCGGCGATCGGCACGGCAATGCCATTCATCTCGGCGAGCGCGACTGTTCGGTGCAGCGCCGGCACCAGAAGCTGATCGAGGAGGCGCCGTCGCCCGCGGTCGGGCCGGAGCTGCGCGCGCGCATGGGCGCCGTGGCGGTGCAGGCGGTGAAGGCGCTCGGCTATGAGGGCGCGGGCACCCTGGAATTCCTGCTCGACGGCGACGGCGAATTCTACTTCATGGAGATGAACACGCGGCTGCAGGTCGAGCATCCCGTGACAGAGGCACTGACGGGACTCGATCTCGTCGAATGGCAATTGCGCATCGCCGCCGGCGAGCCCCTGCCGTTGCGCCAGGAGCAGGTCAGCTTCTCGGGGCACGCGATCGAGGTGCGACTGTGCTCCGAGGATGCGGCGCACGACTTCATGCCGCAGTCCGGGCGGATGACGCTGTGGCAGATGCCCGGGACGATCCGGGTCGAGCATGCGCTGGAGTCCGGCGCCGACATCCCGCCCCATTACGATTCGATGATCGCCAAGCTGATCAGCCATGCTGCGACTCGTGAGGAGGCGCGCGCAAGACTGATCGCCGGATTGGAGCAGGCCGTTGCCTTGGGCGTCCCGACCAACCGGGCCTTCCTCATGTCCTGCCTGCGGCATCCGGCCTTCTCCGCGGGCAAGGCGACCACCGCATTCATCGCGGCGCATCGTGACGAGCTGCGTGCGCCGGCGGTCGAAGCGGCAGACCTCGCGCTGGGTGCGTTGCTGCTCTCCGTCAGCCATCCGCTCGCGCATCCCGTCCGCCGCGGCCGCTCGCTCGCGGCAGCCTTCGCGACGCCGCTCCGGTTCGAGATCGCCGGTGAGGTGGCCGAGTGCGAGCTGCTGCGCGAGCGTGACGGAATCTATCGCGTGACGCGTGGCGATGCAGAGCATCGCTTCGAGATCGTGTCGCTCACGGATGATGCGATCCGCGTTCGTCACGCCGAGATCGTCGAGAGCGCGCGCTTCGTCCGCGACAACGATCGGCTGTTCGTCCAGCATCGCGACCAGACGCTGGCGCTGCGCGACGTGACGTTGGCGAGGCCGCAATCCTCAGCCGCTGGCGGCGGTGATGGCAGGGTTCGCGCGGCGTTGAATGGTCGTGTGGTCGCGGTGCTGGTGAAGCCGGGCGACAGCGTGGCTGTGGGACAGCCGGTGGTGACGCTCGAGGCGATGAAGATGGAGCACGTCCACACCGCCGGCATCGCCGGAACGGTGACCGCGATCGAGGTCGCCGAGGGCGACCAGGTGACGACGGGGCGGATCGTGGCGGAGATTGCGGCCTGACCGTCGGGCAGGTGGGCGTGAGTTGCCTGCGTGCGTCCTTTCAGGGCGCGACGTCGATGTGGATGGCCGGGACAAGCCCGGCCATGACGACGTGGAAACAGACGGTCGAAAGACGGAGACCGCCATAAGCGATTGCGCTGGCAGTTGCGGGGAGAGGTCGGCTTGTCTCGAAGATGCAACCGCTGCAGCCACGTCACGCGGAAGCTCGTCTCCCGCTGCAACAGACTTCACTGATGCAATTGCCGCTTCAGTGCGGCTACCAGCCGCGACGTCTGGAACGGCTTCGACAGCAGCGGTGCCGTGGCGAATTCTTCCGGGCATTGATCGACGGAATAGCCGGTGACGGCGACGAAGGGCACGCCGGCCGCGACCAAAGCGCGCGCGATCGGCGCCGATGTTTCCTGCCCGAGATTGACGTCGAGCACGGCGAGATCGCAGTGATTCCGCTCCAGCAGATGGAGGGCTTTGTGCACGGTCGCCGCCACGCCGACGACCGTGAATCCGGCGGCTTCGAGCTCGACCGCGAGGTCGAAGCCGATCATGGGATCGTCCTCGACGATCAGGAGATGAGTCTTCTCACTGTCGCGCATGATGACGGTCGCGGCAGAGGCGTTGCAGGGGGCACCTCAGGTGCCAGCGTAGTCCGGTCGGCAGGAACTCGACCTCGACCGTTCCATCCAGGCCGGCGCGTACCAGATCGGAAATCACCCGGCTTCCGAAGCCGGTGTGCTCCGGCGGCGCGACCTCAGGTCCGCCGCTTTCGACCCACGTCATGTCGAAGCTGTCGTCGATGCGCGTCCAGCGGACCGCGATCCGTCCCTCGTCGTTCGACAGTGCACCATATTTGGCGGCGTTGGTGGCGAGCTCGTGGACTGCCATGCCGATCGACTGCGCGGCCTCCGGCGTCAGCTCGATCGGCGGCCCGTCGATCGCGATGCGGTCGCCGATCAAGTCGCTGAACGCCCCGAGCTGCGAGCGGACCAAGCCGCCGAGTGGAATGAAACGCCAATCGTTCTGGATCAGGAGATCCTGATTGCTCGCGATCGCCTGCAGGCGCTCCAGAAAGCGGTTGAGGTCGAGCTGGCGGCCGTGACGGGTCATCTGCCGGGCGATCGCCTGCACCAGCGACAGCAGGTTCTTGCTGCGGTGGTTCACCTCGGCCAGCAAGGTGCGCAACTGCTCCCTTGTCTGGCGCTTGTCGGTGATGTCGCGCACGATCTTGGAGGCGCCGATGATGCGGCCGCTGGAATCCCTGACCGGCGAGACCGTGACCGACACGTCGATGAGCGCCCCATCCTTGCGCAGGCGGATGGTCTCGAAATTGTCGATGATCGCGCCGGATAGGACGGTGGCGAGGATCCGGTCCTCCTCGGCCTGGCGCTCCTGCGGGATGATCGTGCGGATCGAGCGGTTGATCATCTCGCCTTCCGAGAAGCCGAAGATGCGTTCGGCGCTCTTGTTCCAGCTGGTGATCGTGCCGTCCAGCGTCTTGCTGACGACGCCGTCCGAGGACGAGGCGACGATGGCCGCGAGCATCGCCGCCGCACGCTCGGTCTTCTTCGACAGCGTGACATCGCGGATGACTTTGGAGATGCCGAAAATCACGCCGGTGCTGCTGCGGATCGGCGAAAACGTGATGGAGACCTCGATCGGGCGTCCCTGCTTGGTCAGCCGGACGGTCTCGAAGCTCTCGATCGCTTCGCCCGCGTTGACCCTGGCGCGCAAGGCGCTCGCTTCTTCCGCCAGCTCGGGGGGGATGATCTCGGAGACGGATCTGCCGATCATTTCAGCCGCGGTGAACCCCAGCATCCGTTCGCTGGCCGCGTTCCAACTGCGGATGACGCCGTCGGCGGTGGTGCCGACAATGGCGTCGGCCGAGGACTCCACGATCGCCGCCAGATAGGCCGTATCGTCGTCGGTTACGCGTGGGGCGGGGGAGGCGCCGGGCATTCCGTGCACGTCGCAGGCTCCTTGCTAACAGGTCGGCAGAGAAGACGCCGTGCACCGGATTACCAACTTGTTTGTGTACAAATGCAAGGGCTATCTCGATCGCTGCTTGTTGTTGGTTTTTCCGGCAACGAGGACAGGACGATTTGCCGTCAGCAGACCCCCTTGGGGCCGTGCGACGTGCTCCAGCTCACGACGGCGAACACGGAGAACGCAGGCATGGGCGTTTTGTTCCAGGAGATCCTGCTAAATTGCCGCCGAACGTTCGGCGCCAGGGGTCCGCTTGCATCCGGACGCCGCCGACCGGGGGGGCGGCTCAACCCATTGGCGAATGTCGCATCAACTACTTCCTCAGGCTGAGGATGTAGCCTGCCAGGTCGGCCGCATCATTCGCACTGAGCGGATTGTTGGCCATCGTCGCGTGGGGAAGCAGGAGGAACTTGGCCAGCATCTCCTTCGTCACGTCATCCCTGGCCGCGATGGCGACGAACGGCCGGGCGCGCCGGAACTTGGTCGGCTCTGTGGCCACGGCGTGGCAGGCGGCGCACCAGCGCTCGGCGAGCTGGCGGCCGTGATCGAGATCCTCGGCGGCCGCCGGGGCGGACAACAGGACCAGCAGCAGCAGCGATGGTACGGAGGCACGTCGCACGCCCGGCTCTCCTCACAGCGGCTGGTCGTCGTCGGTCGACGGCTGGTCCTGCAGCGAGACGATGTCACCGCCGCCGAACTCGTCCTCTGGCGGCGGATAGACCCACATGTGGTCGCGCACGTTCCTGACGCCCTGGACGCTCTTGGCCGCCACGATCGCCGTGGCCCGCTCCTTCTCGTTGCGCACCGCGCCCGTGAGATGCGCGATGCCGTTGCGGACGACGACGTTGAAGCGGCAATGCTTGCAGGCGGCCTGGTCGAGTGAATCGAGGATGGCGTTGCGGATCCCGTCATCGTCAGGGGTGGGGCCTGGAACGGCAGTGGCGAGGTCGGCCACGGTTTGCAGGAAATCCGTATGGGTCACCACGCCGGCCAGCCGGTCGCCACTCATCACAGGGAGACGCTTGATGTTACGCTTCTCCATGATCTCGGCGATCTCCGCCAGGCTGGCATCGACGCTGACCGTGACCGGAGGCTGGCTCATGATGTCGCCAACCGTACGACCGTGGGAATGGACGAAGTCGGCGCCGATGCGGCCGCGGCCGACCAGGAGGTCGAGCCAGCGGCCTTGCCTGCGTTCGGTGCCGAGCTCGGCGCGGCGCAGGAAATCACCGTCCGTGACCATGCCGACGAGCGTGCCGGACGCGTCGACCACAGGCAGCCCGCCGATGTGGTTGCGCCGCATGATCCGCGCTGCCTCGGCCACCGGGGTTCCGGGCGTCACCGCGATCACGGATCTGGTCATGATTTGATGAGCGCGCATGTCGTCGTCTCGTGCTGCGATCGCAATTAACGGAGAATAGCTGCGCGGCACCGCGCGCGCTTGACCAGGATCAATCCGAGGTCGTGCCGCCCTACACGATCCTTGACGTCTTGTTGCCCCAATAGCGGTCGCGCAGCAGGCGCTTGTAGAGCTTGCCGGTCGGCAGCCGCGGCAGCTCCTTCTCGAAATCGATCGAGCGCGGCACCTTCTGCCGCGACAGCGACTGCCGGCAGAACGCGATCAGCTCCTCTTCCAGCTCGGGCCCAGGCATGATGCCCGACATCGGCTGGACCACCGCCTTCACCTCCTCGCCGAGATCGGGGTTGGGCACGCCGAACACGGCGGCATCGGCGACCTTCGGATGCGTGATCAGCAGGTTCTCGCATTCCTGCGGATAGATGTTCACGCCGCCGGAGATGATCATGAAGGTGGCGCGGTCGGTGAGATAGAGATAGCCGTCGGCATCGACATAGCCGACGTCGCCCACGGTGCTCATGCTGCCGTCGGCCGAACGGGCCTCCTTGGTGCGCTCGGGGTCGTTGAAGTACTCGAACGGCGATCCTGTCTTGAACCACACCGTGCCGGCCGTTCCTGTCGGGCACGGCTGCATGGTCTCATCGAGAATGTGCAGGTCGCCGAACAGCACCTTGCCGACGGTGCCGCGATGCGCGAGCCATTCCGCGCTGTCGCAGGCGGTGAAGCCGAGGCCTTCGGTGGCGCCGTAATATTCGTGGATGATCGGCCCCCACCATCTGATCATGTCCTCCTTGACCTGTGCCGGGCAGGGCGCGGCGGCATGGATCGCGACCTCGAGCGAGGAGAGATCATAGCGCGTGCGGATCTCTTCCGGCAGTTTCAACATGCGCGAGAACATCGTCGGCACCAATTGCGTATGCGTGATGCCCCATTGCTCGACCAGTTGCAGGTAGCGCTCGGGGTCGAACGTCTCCATGATGATGGCGGTGCCGCCGACGCGGATGGTGAGGTTGACCGCGGCCTGCGGCGCGGAGTGATAGAGCGGCGCCGGCGACAGGTAGATCATGCCTTCGCGGTAGCGCCACAGTCTTTCCAGGAAGTCGAAGATCGGAAGCTGCTGAACCGGCGGCTGCTCGGGCAGCGGCCGCAGGATGCCCTTCGGCCGGCCCGTGGTGCCGGAGGAGTACAGCATCGCGGTGCCGACGCATTCGTCGGCGATCGGCGTCGCCGGCAGGCCGGCCGTGGCCTCGGCGAGGCCGACGATCCGCTCGCTCTCGCCAAGTTCGTCCCGTCGGCCATCGGCGACGATGCAGAGCTCGATGTCGGGCGCCTCCTTCAGCGCCTCGCGCGCGACGTCGAGCTTGGCGAGGGAGGTGATCAGAAGCCGCGACCGGCTGTTATTGAGGATGTAGGCCAGCTCGCCGGGCGTGAGGTAGGAGTTCACGCAGGTGAAATACAGCCCGGAGCGCTCGCCGGCGCCGCACGCCTCCAGATAGCGGCTGTTGTTCTCCATGAAGATCGAATAGTGGTCGAGCCGCTTCAGGCCGCGTTGGCGGAACAGATGCGCCAGCCGGTTGCTGCGCGCTTCCAACTCGCGATAGGTCACCGCCTCGCCGGTCGAGGCCATGATGAAGGCAGGCTGCAATGGGCGCAGCCGGGCGTGCTTGCCGGTGTACATGTGTCCTCCTGCCGATGCGCGCAGCTCGCCGCGGCGCGGCGCGCAGGCGGGAGGAAGGCGCCTGCCGCGGCACCTCGGCATGGCGACGCGATGCAGACGGTGCTGCCTCACGCGTCCAGGCGGTTTCCTTCCCTGCGCACCATCCCGGCGGGACGGCTCGTTGTTTGGACGCGAATGTAGCGGAGGAGCCTGCGTCTCTCAACATGGCTGTCAGCCGATTGGCTGAGGCGGGAAGGGATGGGCGTGGCCGGGGTTCTGGCATAGCATGAGCGCGCATTCCAACGAATGACATCTCAAGACCAAGAAATGCGGGGAGAGACCATATGAAATCGGGTTTGCTGGCTTTTGTGGCCGTCGGTGCGCTGCTGGCGGCGGCGCCGGCGTCGGCGCAGGTCAAGATCGGCATCCTCAACGACCAGTCGGGCGTCTATGCCGACTACGGCGGCAAATATTCCGTCGAAGCGGCCAAGATGGCGATTGAGGATTTCGGCGGCGAGGCGCTGGGGCAGAAGGTCGAGCTGGTCACCGCCGACCATCAGAACAAGCCCGATCTCGCCTCGTCGATCGCGCGGCGCTGGTACGACACCGAGGGTGTCGACATGATCACAGAGCTGACGACCTCCTCGGTCGCGCTGGCGATCCAGGATCTGTCGAAGGAGAAGAAGAAGATCGACATCGTCGTCGGTGCCGCGACCTCGCGCATATCAGGCGATGCCTGCACGCCCTACGGCTTCCACTGGGCCTATGACACCCGCGCGCTCGCGGTCGGCACCGGCGGCGCGCTGGTCGAGTCCGGCGGCGATACCTGGTTCTTCATGACCGCCGACTACGCCTTCGGCTATGCGCTGGAGAAGGACACCAGCGATATCGTGACGTCGAAGGGCGGCAAGGTGCTGGGCTCGGTGCGCATCCCGCTCAACTCGTCGGACTTCTCCTCCTTCCTGCTGCAGGCGCAGAGCTCGAAGGCCAAGATCATCGGGCTTGCCAATGCCGGCCTCGACACCACCAACTCGATCAAGCAGGCGGCCGAGTTCGGCATCGTCAAGGGCGGGCAGAAGCTCGCCGGCCTGCTGATGACCCTGTCCGAGGTGCATGGCCTGGGGCTGGAGGCGGCGCAGGGCCTGATCCTCACCGAAGGCTTCTACTGGGATCGCGACGACAAGTCCCGCGCCTTCAGCGAGCGCTTCATGAAGCGCACCGGCCGGATGCCGAGCATGATCCACGCCGGCACCTATTCCGCGACATTGTCCTATCTGAAGGCGGTGAAGGCCGCCGGAACCAAGGACGCCGACGCGGTGGCGGCGAAGCTGAAGGAGCTGCCGGTCGACGACGCCTTCGCGCAGGGCAAGGTGCTCGCCAACGGTCGCATGGTCCACGACATGTACCTGTTCGAGGTCAAGAAGCCGTCGGAATCGAAGAAGCCGTGGGACTACTACAAGCAGCTCGCCACGGTGCCCGGCGACAAGGCGTTCTTCACCGCCAAGGAGAGCGGCTGCCCGCTGACGAAGTGATCGTCACACCATCGCTGTCGTCGCGGCGAAAGCCGGGACGACGGGCGATGGGTGCAGCAATCAGCCGTGCAGCATCCGCCACAGGATGGCGATCAGCGCGCCGGCGAGGAGTACGGATGCGGCGAGCGCCTGCACGCCGAAACCGGGGCCGCGCTTCTCCGCGGCCTTCGCATAGGACACCATGTACATCGCGCGGCCCGCGATCCAGACGAGGCCGATCAGGGCCGCGATCGGGTCGCTGATATAGATCGCGAACAGCCACAGCGCCGGCAGGAAGATCGGCATCCATTCAAGCGTGTTCACTTGCACGCGATAGGTGCGCTCGAAATCGAGATTGCCGGTGACGGCCGGCGCCTTGACGCCGAACCTGGCGCGCGCTTGCGCGACGCGGACCCCCATGTAGAAATACAGCATGAGCGCGAGCACGGTGACGAGTGCGGTGAAGTGATACATGCGCGGTTCCCCCCTGATGACGGCTTTTCAATATCCCGTCAGCTCGAGATAGCCCACCCCGGTGTGGCTGCCCTTGAAGCTGATCGGTCCCTCCCAATACGGCACGCGGGTGCCCATCCAGGCCTTGGAGTTGAGCGGCGCGGTATCGATGGCGATGCCGAGCGCTGATATCTCGACGCGCCAGCCGACCGGCAGCCTGCGCTCACCGATCGCAACGATATCCTTTGGCGTCATCACGATGCCCCCGGGGCCGAGCGCGCGCGAGACGCCGTCCGCCGTGATCCAGGTGCCGGACGTGTAGTCGCCATTGCCCTGCCGCATCCGGTACAGCATCAGCTTCTCGCCGCCGGAGAAATGCAGCGCGAACCAGTCCCAGCCGCTCTGGTCGGCGGCCAGCGGCTGGCTGCTCCATTCGCGGTCGAGCCAGGCCACGCCTGTCACCTCGACCGGCGTGTCGTCGAAATTGATCTGGCCGCGGGCGCGGTAGAACGGCTGGCTGTAATAGTAAGACGCCTGGCCGCGCTCGGATTTGCGGCTGTAGCCGCCGATGCCCTGCAGCACCACCGGACGGTCGGCCTCCAGATGCAGCGCGTAGGAGAAGTCCGGCCCGGCGGCGGTCATGTCGAGCGGCGCCAGCGATCGATCGTCGGTCGCGGCGGTGCCTCGTAGGTGCCAGTCATCGATCCAGGCCTGGAACGGCTTGGCCTCGACGCCGGCCTGGCCGACGCCGCCGCGCGCGAATTTCTCGGTGGAGCGATGGCTGTCCGCGCGCGTCACCGCGGCATGCGCCATCCAGAGCTGCTGATTGTCGAACCCCTCGGCTTGCGGTCCGGGCCGCGCCGCCGAGCGGAACAGCGTCCATTGCAGGCCATAGGCCTTGCCGCTGCTATCGCTCAGGTTTGCGGTGACGTACCACCACTCGATGCGGAAATCGTCGTGCGGCCCGTGATCCGCAGGGAAGCCGAACGCTCGTCCGGGCGTCACCGGCGCAAAGCCGTCGGCGCTGTCGCTCAGGCCCGCAAAGCCCTGTGCATGCGCAAGGCTCGGCAGGGCCAGCAGGCCGAGCCCGCCGATCAGGCCGCGCCGCGTGATCGTCGTTCTAGCGCTCAATGGTGAAGGTCCTGACCAGATCGGCCGGCTGCATCCGGGCCAGCCGCAGCACCGGCAGCAGCGAGGCGATCACCGCCGCGACCAGCGTGACGACCAGCAGCCGGATGAGCTGCAGCGGGAACACGTCGAACGGCAGCCGCCAGCCGAACGCTTTGACATTGACGATCGCGATCAGGCACCACGCCACGACGAGCCCGAGCGGCAGCGCGAGCAGCGCGGTCAGGCCGGCGAGCGACAGCGTCTTCAACAGCTCGACTTCGGCGAGCCGCCGTCGCGTCAGCCCGATGGCCCATAAGGGTGCGAGCTGCGGCAGCCGCGAGTTCGCCAAGGTCAGCAGGCTGGTCAGCAGCGCGATCGCGGCGACGCCCAGCGTGAAGGTGTTGAGCGCGCCGGTGACCGCGAAAGTGCGGTTGAAGATCTGCTTCGATTCCTGCTTCACGGTGGCCTGGTCGATGACGTTGCGGCCGTCCAGGCCGAATTTGTCGGTCAGCGCGCTGATCAGTCCCGGCACGTCGGCCGGCGCTGCGCGCACGGCCATGCGCGTGATGGGCGTCGCCGGGAAGCGGCGCGTCAGCGCGGCGACGTTGACCGTGATCTGGCCCTTGGGATTGCCGTAGTCGGCATAGATGCCGGCGATCGTGATGCGCCAGTCGCCGCCGGATGCCGGGAGGTCGATGCTGTCACCGACAGACAGATGGAGCCGGCGCGCCAATTGCTCGCTGACGAAGCCGGCGTCGCCGCGCACCAGCTGCTTCCAGGCGCTGTCGCCGGCCTGCAGCAGCGGCCAATGGTCGCGATAGGTGTCGTGATCGGGCAGGCCGAGAATATCGATCGGCGCGCCCGCCAACTGCGTTTCGGCGCGTCCGCCCGGCAGCACGGCCTGGACATCGGGCCGCGCGCGCAGCCAGATCTGGATGTCGCGCGCCTGCGCTTCATCCGCGGCGCTGATGTAGACATCGGCGGCGAGCCGGCCATCGAGCCAGACCAGGAAGGTGCGGCTGAAGGTCTCGACCATCGTGGCGACGCCGACATTGACGGCGAGCGCCAGCAGCAGGGCCATCAGCGCCAGCGACAGGCCCGAGATCTGCTGGCGGCTGTCGGCCCAGAACCATTGCGCCAGCGCCGCGCGCGCGCCGCGCTCGCCGAACCGCAGCACCAGCTCCAGGATCGCGGGCAGCAGCAGCGCCGCGCCGAGCATCATCGCCGCGAGCACGCCGAAGCCAGCCAGCAGCGACTGCCCGAGCCACAGCAGCAGGCCGGCGGCGACGAAGAAGGCGAGCGCGACCGCGCTCTGCAAGCGCAGCCAGCGCCGCTGTGCCTCCTGCCACGCATAGGGCTGCGCGGTGGAGAGGATCGGCAGCCGCATCGATTTGACCAGGCTGGTCGTCGCGGCTGCGAGCGCGCCGGCGATGCTGATGACGAGGCCCGCAAACCACCATTCCGGCTGCAGGCTGAGCTCGCCCGGCACCTGCGCGCCATACAGCCCGCGCAGCGATGCCGCCACGTTCGGCAGCAGCGCGGCGGCGATGACGTAGCCGCACACCAGCCCGACGAGCCCCGCCACCAAGGCAAAGGCGATGAGCTCGCCGATCAGCACGCCGTTGAGCTGGCGCGCCGACACGCCGCAGGCGCGCAAGGTGCGCAGCACCGGCAGGCGCTGCTCGAAGGCGAGGCCGATGGCGGAATTGACGATGAACAGGCCGACGACGAAGGACAGCAGGCCGAAGGCGGTGAGGTTGAGGTGGAAGCTGTCGGTCAGTCGCTCCAGGTCGGTCTCGGCCTCCGGCTGCACGAGCTGTAGCCGGCCGCCCGCGAACGACTGCAACGGCGGTCGTTGGACCGACGTCTTGCCGACCAGCAGCCGCGAAATCTGGCCGGGCCTGTCGAGCAGCCGCTGCGCGTCGCTGATATCGACCACGAGCACGCCGGGCGCGAGCTGCTGCTGCGCCATCAAGGGTGGCAGCAGGGCGTCGTTGCTGAGCCGCGGCGCCGTGCCGTCTTTCAGTCCGAGATCGGCCAGCGTCTCCGGCGAGATCAAGGTGCGATGTGGCGGTGTGAGAAAGGCCTCGAGCTCGCTGCGCCCGACCATCGGCGCATTGCCGACCTCCCGGGGGATGCTGAACGGCTCGATGCCGAGCAGCCGCACCGAGTGGCCGTCGATCTGCACGCGGCCCTCGAGCACCGGCGACACCGGCCAGCGGGCGCGGCGCAATTCCGCGAACACGCTCTGCGGCAGCATCTTGCCGTCGGTCGCGACCAGCATCGGCGTGCGCGCGCCGCCGAAGATCGCCGCGGCGCGATCATAGGAGCTGCGCGCCTGCTGGTTCAGCGCCTGCACGCCGCTCCACAGCGCGGTCGCCGAGATCAGCCCGATCAGCAAGGTCGCGAGCTGCATCGGATGCCGGCGCCAGTGGCTGAGCAGCACGGCGAGAATCCACAGCGCGCGCCTCATGCGATGCGCCCGCCATGCAGGTGGACGCGGCGGTCGAGCATCGCCGCGAGCCGCGCGCTGTGCGTCACCATCAGGAAGCCGCAGCCGGTGCGCGCGACGAGGTCGCGCGTCAGCGCCATCACCTCGTCGGCGGTGTCCTCGTCGAGATTGCCGGTCGGTTCGTCCGCGAGCAGCAGGGCCGGCTTGACCGCCAGCGCGCGGCCGATCGCGACGCGCTGCTGCTGTCCGCCCGACAGTTGCTCCGGATAGCGCTTGAGCAGCGACTTCAGCCCGAGCCGCTCGACGAGCTCGGTGTGCCACGCCGGATGATGCCGACCGGCCAGCCGCGCCTGGAAACTGAGATTGTCCTGAACCGACAGGCTCGGCACCAGATTGAACTGCTGGAACACGAGGCCGAGCCGCTCGCGCCGGACCGCCGCGCGTGCCGAATCGTCGAGCGCCCCGACCGAAACGCCGTCGAGCAGAATGTCGCCGCCGTCGGCGGCATCGAGCCCGGCGATGAGATGCAGCAGCGTGCTCTTGCCGGAGCCGGATTCACCGGTCAGCGCGACGCGCTCGCCGGAGGAGACGTCGAGGTCGACGCCACGCAGGACGTGGATCGGCTCGCCGCCGGATCGATAGGACTTGGTGAGATGACGGACGCTGAGCACGAGCATGATCGGGGTTGTTGCGTCACAACATAACAAGGGCCAACGCGAACATCACGCGCTCGTTCTTCATGACGCCCCTGATGTGATGCCGGCCGCGCGCAATCAGGTTGCGAGGGTATCGCGATGCAGCCCAAGAGGGCGGATTCCCGCGTTGCAGCAATAACTTAGCGCGCCAGCCGGTTGCCTGCGAAGCCGCTTCGTGGGTAGCATCGTCAAAACGCCCGGACGACAGGGGCGGATCATGACAGAATGGGGAAGGACCATGGCCGCGCCAACGACGCTGAAGGGCACATCCCGCGCAAGCGCGACACCGAAAGGCGCCTGGAAGATCACCTTCCTGCTGTTCCTGTTCATGCTGGTGAACTTCGCCGACAAGATCGTGGTCGGGCTCGCCGGCGTGCCGATCATGACCGAGCTCAATCTGAACGCCGAGCAGTTCGGCCTGCTTGGATCATCCTTCTTCTTCCTGTTCTCGATCTCGGCGATCGTCGTCGGCTTCGTCGTCAACAAGGTGCCGACGCGCTGGGTGCTGCTGGTGCTGGCGCTGATCTGGGCGCTCGCGCAATTCCCGATGGTGGGCACCGTCGGCTTCACCACGCTGCTGATCTGCCGCATCATTCTCGGCGCCGGCGAAGGTCCCGCGGCGTCCGTCGCCGTTCACGCGGTCTACAAATGGTTCCCCGATGAGAAGCGGGCGATGCCGACCGCGATCCTGTCACAGGGATCCGCCTTCGGCGTCATCCTCGCCGTGCCCGCGCTGAACTGGATCATCGTGAATCACGGCTGGCACTATGCCTTCGGCGCACTCGGCGTGGTCGGGCTGATGTGGAGCGTGGCGTGGCTGTGGCTGGGCAAGGAAGGGCCGCTGGCGGAGGTCGAGCTCGCCGGATTGCGCGAGCGGCGCGTTCCCTATCTGCAACTGCTGACGTCGCGGACCTTCGTCGGCTGCGTCGCCGCGACCTTCGGCGCCTATTGGGCGCTGTCGCTCGGGCTGACCTGGTTCACGCCGTTCCTGGTGAAAGGCCTCGGCTTCTCGCAGCAGCAGGCCGGCTTCATCTCGATCCTGCCCTGGATCTTCGGCGCGTGCGTGGTGCTGACCACGGGCTTTGTGTCGCAGACGCTGATGGCGCGTGGCGTCTCCACGCGCATGGCCCGTGGCGTGGTCGGCGCGACGCCGCTCGTGATCGGCGGCGGGCTGATGGCGATGATGCCGCATGTCGACGCCGCTTCGGCAAAGATCGCACTGCTCGTGGTCGGATCGGGATTGTGCGGCTCGATCTACGTCGTCTGCCCGCCGATGATCGGCGAGTTCACCCCGGTCACGCAGCGCGGCGCCGCCATGGCGATCTACGGCGCGCTCTATACGCTCGCCGGCATCGTTGCGCCCCTCGTGATGGGCAAGATGATCCAGGCCTCTGGCAGCCTGCTCGAAGGCTACATGTCCGGCTTCACCATCAATGCTGTCATCATGGTGATCTCCGGCCTGCTGGGTCTGGCGCTGCTCTGGCCCAACAGCGAGCGTGCCCGCCTGCAGGCGCAGCAGGGTGTGGCGCCGGAATTTGCGTGATACAACCCCCGCCCGGGGTCATCAGGAGGCGGCCTCGCATTCACCCGCGTGAGGTCCCGCATGATGCGCCTGTTCTCTCATATGCTGCAGTACTGGCGCGGCGTGCGATGCCTGACGATCGAGGACTTCTCGGGCGCCATCTTCCACTTCAGCAAGGTGGTTCAGCTCAACCCGCGCAACCATTACGCTTACCACAATCGCGGCGTGGCGCTCCAGGGCATGGGCAGCTACGCCAGCTCGATCGAGGATTTTGGTCTCGCGCTCAAGCTCAAGCCCAACGCGCAGACCTACGGCGCCCGCGGCGTGTCACGCAAATTCCTCGGCGACTTCGACGGCGCCATTGACGACCAGACGCGCGCTCTCGCGCTCGAGCCCAGGCTCGCGGCGGCTCATGGTGAACTCGCGTACCTTCATCATGTGAAGGGCGATCTGGATCGCGCGATCGCCCAGAGCACGACAGCAGTCGGCCTCGCGCCCAAAGACCCGGTCATGCATCGGGGACGTGGCTATATTCAGTTCTGCCGCGGCAGGTTCGAAGCCGCGGCAGCTGACATGGAACGATCGCTCGCGCTCCAGTTCGAGCCCTATGCGGCCCTGTTTCGTTACCTGTCGCTGGCTCGGTTGCCGGGGCGCGCCAAGCCAGATCTCGCTTCTTTCGCTGCGTACTGGGCGGCGGGGCAGTGGCCCTGGCCTGTGTTCGATCTTCTCATGGAGCGTTCGACGGCGCAGCAGCTGTTGAACGCGGCGGCAACGGCTCCAGAACAGGCTGAAGCCTATTTCTACATCGGTGAGTGGCATCTCCTGCACGGCCGCAAAGACGAGGCCGGCAGGGCACTCGAGATCGCGCTGCGCTCGTTGCCACCCTGGTTCAACGAGCATCCCGCCGCGCAAGCCGAGCTTGCAAGGCTTGCCGAGACAGTCGCCGCGGCCAGTTGACGTCTCAGCTCAGCTGGCGCGCCCCCCTGACCAGCCGTCCCGGGCGTGCGCCGGTGGCCTCGCCGTGGCGGCGCGTCACCACGCCCGACACGATCGTCGCCTCATAGCCGTCGACCTCCTGCATCAGTCTGCGCCCTCCGACCGGCAGGTCGTAATGTACCTTGGGCGGATGCAGGTGCAGCCGTCCGTAGTCGATCACGTTGACGTCCGCCTTGTAGCCCGGTGCGAGCAGGCCGCGATCGTCGAGGCCGACCGAGAGCGCGGTCTTGCGCGACTGCGCGGCGACGACGAAGGGAATCGACAGTCTGTCGCCACGCTTGCGGTCGCGGGTCCAGTGCGTCAGCAGATAGGTCGGGAAGCTGGCATCGCAGATGATGCCGCAATGCGCGCCGCCGTCGCTGAGGCCGGGCACGCTGCGCGGGTCGCGCAGCATCTCGTAGGTGGCATCGAGATTGCCGTCGGAATAGTTGAGGAACGGCACGTAGAGCATGCCGCGGCCGCTGTCCGTGAGCATCGCGTCATAGGCCAGTTCCTCGGGACGACAGCCGCGCGCGCGGGCCTGGGCGCCGAGTGACCGCTCCGGCGGCTGCTCATAGTCCGGCGGATCGCCGAGCAGATACATCTTGTCGTAGTTCGGCTTGAAGAACAGCGGGTCGTCGGTCGCGCTGGCCTGCTCGCCCAGGATGGCCGCGCGCAGCTCCGGATCGCGCATCCGCGCGACTCGCTCATCCAGCGGCAGATGCGCGATCGCCTGGTAGCTCGGATGCGTCTGCAGCGGGTTGCGCGACAACTCCAGCCCAAGCAGCAGTCCAACCGGGCGCGCCGCGATCTGCGCCGTCACCGACAGGCCGCGCGCGGCGGCGGCGTTGATTTCGGCCAGCGTCTGCCGCCAGCGTTGCGGCGCGCGGTCGTTCTGCGTCACCGAGAACGAGATCGGGCATTTCGTCGTGTCGGCGATGCGCAGCATCATCGGCAGGTCTTCGTGGATGGTGGAGATGTCGAGCACGAATTGCAGCACGCTGCGGCCGGCGCCGTGCATGGCCTGCGCGATCGTCGTCAACTCGTCCTCGCCGGCCTTGAGCGTCGGCGTGTAGTCACCGGTCGATGTCCGATGGTTGAGCGTGCGCGAGGTCGAGAAGCCGAGCGCGCCGGCGTTGACCGCATCGCGTGCCAGCGCCGCCATGGCGCGGTTGTCGTCGGCGGTGGCCGGATCGCGGCGCGCGCCGCGCTCGCCCATGACATAGACGCGCAGCGCCGCATGCGGCAGCTGCGCGCCGATGTCGAGATCGAATTCACGCTTGCCGAGCCACTCCATGTAATCCGGAAAGCTCTCCCATTCCCAGGGAATGCCGGCTTCGAGCACCGGTTCGGGGATGTCCTCGACGCCCTCCATCAACTGGATCAGGCGCTGATGATCGGCCGGCCGGCACGGCGCGAAGCCGACGCCGCAATTGCCCATGATCGCGGTGGTGACGCCGTTCTGCGACGACGGCGAGATGTCTTGGCTCCAGGTCACCTGGCCGTCGTAATGGGTGTGAACGTCGACGAAGCCTGGTGTCACGAGTTTGCCGCGCGCGTCGATCTCCTCCCGGCCGGTCGCATTGACCTTGCCGACGGCGACGATACGGCCGTCCGCAATCGCCACATCAGCTTCGTAGAGTTCGCCGCCCGAGCCATCGGCAACGGTTCCGCCGCGGATCACGAGATCTGGCTGCGTCATGGCGTGTCTTCCCCGGGTGTTGTTGTTGGCCGCATCATCGGCGGGAAGGCGATGATGTCAACACGCGGGGATCAGGCAGCAGCGTTGCGCCGGCGCAGGTGACGCGAGCGCCGTAGGGTGGGCAAGGCGGCGCGCGCCCACCATTCTCAGCGGTGATTTCTGGCGGACGGTGGGCATGCTTCACGTTGCCCACCCTACGAAGACTGCTACGCCTTGGCCTTTTTCGGCTCGGTGAAGAACGCGAGCACGATCGTCAGCAGCATGAACACGACGGAGGCGCCGAACACCCAGCGCGGCGCGTTCATGTCCATGATCCAGCCGAACAGCAGCGGGCTGACCACGCCGGCGAAGTTGAAGCCGGTCGACACGATGCCGAAGGCGCGGCCGGCGGCACCCGGCGGGGCGGCATTGCGCACCAGCATGTCGCGCGACGGCGCGATCACGCCGCTCATGAAGCCCGCAACCAGCATGATCGCCGTGAGCAGCACGGTCGGCAGGTTGATGAAAGTGATCATCAGCACCAGCACGGCGTTGATCGCATAGGCGACGGCCGCGACCAGGTTGTGATGGCGGATGCGGTCGGCGAGCTGGCCGCCGGCGAGCACGCCGACGGCGCTGGCGCCGAGGAACGCGGTCAGTGCGATGTTGGCGGTCGAGAACGAGATGCCGTAGCCGTTCATGAGCGCGACAACGCCGAAGCTGGCGATGCCGGCGTTGGACAGGCTGAGCAGCATGAAGAACACGGTCAGCAGCATCAGCATCGGCGTCAGCAGGCTGGGCTGTTTGACCTTGCTGCCGTCGGCGCTGGTGTGATGCGGATGCGGCGGCACCTCGGGCACGTTGCCGACGAGCAGCAGCAGCGCGGCGAGCGGTCCGACCAGGCCGGCTGCGATCAGCGCGCCGGAGCCGCCGACGGTGGTGACCAGCGCCGCCATCACGGCGGGCGCGACGGCGCCGCCGAGATAGCCGGCGAAGGTATGCACACCGAACGCGCGGCCCATGCGCTTCTCTTCCATGTGTGCGGCCAGCAGCGCGTAGTCGGAAGGATGGTAGACCGCGTTGGCGAGGCCGAGCAGCACCGCCGAGACGACAAGGCTGGCATAGCTCAGGTAGACGCCGAGCATCGCCAGCGACAGGCCACCGAGCGTCAGGCCGATCAGCAGGATGCGGCGGGCGCCGGCGCGGTCGACCAGATAGCCGACGGGCGCCTGGGTCAGGGCCGAGACGACCGCGAACACGGTGAGCGGAAAGCCGAGCTCGATGTAGCCGACGCCGAGCTTCTCCTTCAGGTAGGGAAACAGCATCGGCAGCACCAGCATGTGCAGATGGCTGACCCAGTGCGCCAGCGAGATCAGCGCCAATGTGCGCAGCGGCGAGGCGGTCCGGACCGGAGCATGTTGCGGTGCGGCGAGAACGTCAGCCATGGTCGATCCGTTGGCCCCCGGCGTCAGCGATGGAAAGGAGGGCGCGTTGCCGGCAAACCGCCGATGCTCCCGAAATCAGGGGCGCGCGCGACACAACGCCACACTATCGGAATGCGGTTCATTGTCCATGAACGCCCGCGCATGGCACCTGCGCGCCGCGGCCGGCGTTTGCGGGCTGGGGTAGAGGAAACACGGCAGGGTGCCGGCTTTGCATGCATCCGCGCTGAGGGAGCCACTCCGCATCGTCAACCTCGGTGTCATCCCCGCACACGGGGATCCATAACCACCGGCGGATGTTTGTTGCGATGCAGGTTCAACGTGCAGCCTGCCTCAAGACAGATCACGCGGTATCGGTCCCGGGTCGGCGTCCACCGACGCTTCGCGTCCGCGGGCTTGCCCGGGACGACAGCGGAGTGTGAGGGCGCCGCCAAGGGCTGCCGAAAGGTGGGAGAGCGTGACCTCCTACGGCACCACCGGCCCGCCGGCCTTTTTCCACGCGTCCAACCCGCCTTCAATATGCGCCGTATTCGCCAGCCCCGCCGCCTGTGCCGTCTGCACCGCCATCGCCGAGCGCTCGCCATAGGCGCAGAAGAACACAATGCGGCGGCCGGTGGCGGCGGCGACCTCGCGCAGCATGCCGCCCGGCTTGAGATTGTCCTCGATCGCAGGATAGGGCGCGTGCAGTGCGCCGGACAGCGTGCCGTGCTTGGCGCGCTCCGCGGCTTCGCGCAAATCGACCAGCAGCACGTCGGGGCGTCCCAGGCACTCGATCGCCTCGCGTGCCGACAGCGACAGGCCCCGCTTCGCCAACTCCTCCTGATGCAGCCCGACGCGCATGTTGGCGGGCACCGCGACATCCATCATCTTCGGGTTCGGCAACTTCAGATTCGCCATCAGCGCGACGTAGTCGTCGACCGACTTGACCTGCAGGCGCGGATTGTAGCGGCGCTCCTCGCCGATCGTGGAGACGGTGTCGCCCTTGTAGTCGTGTGCGGGATAGACCAGCGTGTCGTCGGGCAGCCGCAGCAGCTTGTTGAAGATGGAGTCGTACTGCTGCCGCGCATCGCCGTTCTGGAAATCGGTGCGGCCGGTCCCTCGGATCAGCAGCGTGTCGCCGGTGAAGACGCGGTCGCCCAGCGAGAAACTATAGGAATCGTCGGTGTGCCCGGGCGTGTACATTACTTCCAGGCTGATGCCCTCGATGGCGATCCGGTCGCCCTCGCTGACACGCATCGCCACCACGTCGGCCTTGGTCTGCTCGCCCATGATGGTGACGCAATGGGTTCGGTCGCGCAAAGCGCCGAGGCCGGTGACGTGATCCGCATGCAGGTGGGTGTCGACGGCCTTCACCAGGCGCAAATCGAGCTCGCGCAAAAGCTGGCAGTAGCGCTCGACCTTCTCCAGCACGGGATCGATGATGACGGCCTCGCCGCCGCTGCGGCTGGCGAGGATGTAGCTGTAGGTGCCGGAGACGCTGTCGAACAATTGGCGGAAGATCATCAGCGCCTCCTTCCGATCTGGATCATCGTGGCATTAGCACGACCGGCCCGATGTCACCAATGCGGCGAACGCTCGGTAGGTCGGATTGCATCGCGCAATCCGCTGTCACGACTGCGATGCAAATCCGGGATTGCCGTCGACACCCGAGAGCGTGACCTTGTTCGTTCCGACCAGCACCAGTTGGCCGTTGCGCAGGTGGTTGGCCACCACGTCCCACACCGGCTTGCCGTCCTGCGCGTTCATCGAGGCCCAGCCGGCGACCTTGTAGCTCTTGCGGGCGTCCAGCGGCCGGCCATCGTCGAGCGTGAGATCGGAGATGCGGCGGCCGATCGGCTCGGCGGGCGCGCAGCGGTAGGATAGCCCTCCGGTTCGCACCATGTCGCCGCCCTGCTGCAGATAGGGGTCGGCGTTGAACAGGTTGTCGCAGACGTCCTCGAGCACGTCCTTGATCTCTGCGCCGGACATCCGCTGCACATAGGTCTCGGGATAGGTGATGGCGGTCTGCGCCAGCACGTCCTCGAGCAGGATGGATTGGTTCGCAAGCAAGGTCGGACCCCAGCGGAATCCGGGAGACAGCGCAATCTCGGCATCGAGCTCGCGGCGCAGCGCCGCGCAGATCAGGTCGTCGGTCGCGCCTTCGAAATTGCCGCGCCGGTAAAGCAGCCGGTCGGACGTCGCGAGCTTCTCGCTCCAGGCCGCGACCTGCGGCTGCTGCGTCTGATCGATCAGCGCCTGCATCGCCGGGTCCGGTTTCAGCAGCTCCGAGTAGACGGGCAGCAGCCGGTAGCGCGCATCGGCGACGCGGCCCTTGCCGACGTCGAGATCGAGCACGGCGAGGAATTTGCCGTTGGAGCCGGCATTGGTGACGAGCGTTGCGCCCTTGGAATTGCTGACCGCGACCGGCTGCGGAACCGCGTCATGGGTATGGCCGCCGAGGATGACGTCGATGCCGGTGACGCGGCTCGCCAGCTTGAGGTCGACATCCATGCCGTTGTGCGACAGCAGGATCACGGCATCGACCTTGTCGGCGCCGCGCAGGCCATCGACCAGCTTCTGCAGTTCCTCCTCGCGGATGCCGAACGTCCAGTCCGGCGTGAAGCGGCGCGGATGCGCGATCGGCACGTAGGGAAAGGCCTGGCCGATCACGGCAATACGGGCGCCGCCGATCTCCTTGATGGTGGCCGGCTTGAACACGCGGCCCGATCCGGGATCGTACGCCTTGGCGTCGTTGAACGCCGCCTCCTCCGTCAGGAACACGTTCTGCGCCAGGAATTCGCCCTTGAAGCGGGCGAGGTTGGTGCGCAGCGCCTCCTCGCCATAGGTGAATTCCCAATGCCCGGTCATGGCGTCGATGCCGAGCAGGTTGGCGGCGCTCACCATGTCGGCGCCGCGCATCGCATTGGCGAGCCCGGTGCCCTGCCAGAGGTCGCCGCCATCGAGCAGCACCGAGCGATGGTCGCCGGCATCGGCGCGCAGCTTGTCGACCAGGGTCTTCAGATGCGCGAATCCACCCATCCGGCCGAAGCGGACGGCGTACTTCTCGAACTCGAACGAGGTGAATGCATAGGCCTCGGCGCTGTCGGGCCGGATGCCGTAGCGGTCGAGGAAGGCGCGCTCGACCAGATGCGGCGGCCGTCCCCACATCTCGCCGATGCCGAGATTGACGCTGGGCTCGCGGAACAACAGCGGGCGAAGTTGCGCATGCGTGTCCGTGATGTGCAGGATGCGCGCGTTGCCGAACTTCTCGATGTCGTAGAGGCTGACGGTGTCGGCGGCGCAGGCGCTGCGCAGCAACGCCGGCGCGGCGAGCGTGGCGACAACTGATGCCTTCAGAAAGTCCCGGCGCCGAATCATGGCTCGCGTCCTAGATCATGATGCGATTCCACGGAATCGCATCATGATCCATCCCTTTGTTTGAGCATGATCTCCACAAACGCCTTCGGCGTTCGTCGCGAGGGAAAACCGGTTGCCACTTCTCCGGATCATGCTCTAGCGGATCTCCATGTCCTTCCAGCGCTGCTTCTCGCTGGTGGCCTGGACGACCGAGGCCTTGGCGAGCGCCTCGGCCTCCTGCGCCGACTTCAGCGCAGAATCGAAATTGCCGGAATCCGCTGCCTTCTTCGCAGCGGTGAGTGCGGCCTGGGTCACGGTCCATTGGTTGCGCAGACGTCCGGCTTCCTTGTTGGCGCTCTCGGCCGCCGCGACAGCCGCGAGATAGTCGGCCTCCGACGCGGCCCGCGCGGAGCCGGCGCCGACCGCTGATACCATCATGGCGAACACGATCTTTTTCATGACGCTTGCTGTCGTGACGTTTTTCATGGCCGCGCTCCAGGTCCTGAAACCGGCAGGCCGTTCGACACGTAGGACAGGTAATATTCGAGGTTGCGGTATTCGTCCGATTGCGGCTCCAGCGGCACGGCGCGTGTCTGGCTGTTGCAGGTGACGAAGCGCCGGCTGATCGTGCCCATGCCGCTCCATTCCGAGCGGTAGATCGGCATCGCGTTGAGGATGCCGAGCGCCGGCGCCAGGATCTCGGCGCGGATCCGCTCCCCCGGGCTCTGCACGTGGCAGCTCGCGCAGGAGAAGTTCAACTGGCCGCGGCGGGTGTAGAAATACTCCTTGCCCTTTTCGAAGGCCTCGAGCGCACGCGGGTCGTCGGGGATCTTGATGTCGAAGCGCTTGCCGCGCGACGTGTACGCCATGTAGGCGGTCAGCGATGCCATCTCGTCCTTGACGTAGGAGTAGGGCTGCTCGCCATTGGCCTCGCGGCAGCGGTTCAGCGCCAGCTCGAGGGTGATGACCTTGCCTTCCTTGTCGTCGAAATAGGGATAGGTCTGGCGGATGCCGATGCCGCCGTTCGGGAAGCAGTCGGCATAGGTCTTGCCGTTCTTGAACGGCTTGGCGAACATCTCCTTGCCGGCATCGAGCGCGAACTCGTAGGGCGGAAACTGCTCCTTCTCCTCCCATTGCTTGCGCATGTCGGCGTTCATCGAATACGGCCCGTTGACGAAATCGTCGAACGCCACCTTCGGAAACTTCTTGACGAAGTAATCCTGGAACGCCTTGGCGTCGGCGGCCGGGTTCGGCTTGTCCGCGGCCGCGACGCCGGAGGCGCCGAGAGCGAGCGCGGCCGCCACGGTCAGCGCGAGGCGCGGCGCCCTCATTGGATCGTCGCCGTCAGGCTGTCGGTCGCGCCCTTGCTGTCGACCCAGCTCACCTTGAGCTCGTCGCCCTTGGCCGCGCCCTTGAAGGCGAACTTGACATAGGGGTCCTTCGACACCGCGGTGCCCCAATCGGCCAGGAACACCGTCTTGTCCTTGTGCACGAAGGTGACCTGCTGGATGTAGTGCGCCGGGATCACTTCGCCCTTGGCGTCCTTGACCAGGCCCGTATCCATCGGGTGCTGGATCAGTGTCTGGACCTCGGCGATGTCGCCATTCAGGACGGCGCGGACGCGGATGCTCGATGCCATGATGATCTCCTGACCTTAGCCGCCGCAGCCGCCGACGGTGACCTTGACCTCCTTGGTCGCGCTATAGAGCTTGCCGCCGGATTCGACGAGCGCGATCACGTTGGAGGTCTTGGCCATCTTGAGCCGGTTCGCCACCGCGGGCACGGTGCCCTCGGGGATGTGGTACGACGCCGCCAGCGCGAATGGATTCTCGCTGACGATGAAGGCGATCGAGGTGACGTTCGGCAGCGACGTCGTCACCGCGATCGGCACCACGCCGCCGTTCTCGGCGATCTCCGGCGCGTCCAGCTTGATCTTGTCGGACGCTTCGTGGTCGCGGCCGTACAGCGCCTTGACCGCGTCGCCGGCATTCTTCTGCTTGAAGGCGTCTTCCGGATATTTGTTGTCATTGGTCGCGGCAAACACGGGGGTCGCGTGCAGCACGGCGTTGCCGAGGCCGATCAGCGCGACGAGGCCGGCGCCCTTCAGGAACAGGCGGCGGTGGGCCAACGGGCCGAACGAGGCAGTCATGGCGGTCTCCAAACGGAATCAGAGGGTCTGCAGGAAGTCGACGATGGCGCTGATTTCCTGCTCGGTCAGGATGCGGTTGCGGCCGAACGGCGGCATCACCGTCAGCGGATTGCGCCTGGTCTCGTCGTTGAGAATCGCGATCAGCTCGGCGCGGTCGTATCTCGCCTTGAGGTTCTCCAGCTTCGGGCCGATCGAGCCCGGCAGGTCGCCGCCCTTGATCTCGTGGCAGGTCAGGCAGTTGCCCTTGCCGCGGTCGAAGGCGAGCTTCTGGCCGTCGACGGCACCGGACTGGGCGTGAGCGGCCATGGACATGGCGAGCGAGAGCCCCATCGCCAGGGCGGTACGCAGGACAGGTGTGATCAAGGTGGAGTTCCGACGTCTCGGTGATCTCGGCAATATAAGAGCTGCAAAGCATAAAGACCATCGGCTGACAATGCAGCTATGGTGGCCGCCGCAACGCGGTTAACGAGGGCCGTCCATGGGGCGGCCGGGAGAATGGTCATGGCGGAATATGTCGTGGAGTTCGGCCGGGACGGCCGGCCGGTGGAACCGGACGGACGGCTGGACGCGGCCGCGTTCCACCGCAACCACCAGCCGATCTGGGCGGTGCTGGAACGGCTGCTGGCGGGCAAGACCGGCGACGTGCTGGAGGCCGGCAGCGGCACCGGCCAGCACGTCGTGCATTTCGCCTCGCAGCGCCCGGACCTGACGTGGTGGCCGAGCGATCTCAACGCCAACCACCTCGCCAGCATTGCGGCTTGGCGCAGCCATGCCGGGTTGTCCAACATCCGTGATGCCCAGCGCATCGACCTGTCAGATCCCGGCTGGCCGGCGGCGTTCCGCGCCGCGGGCGGGCCGTCGCAGCTCGCCGCGATCTTCTGCGCCAACGTGATTCACATCGCGCCGTGGTCGGTGGCGGAGGGATTGTTCGCCGGCGCCGGGCAGGCGCTGTCGGCGGACGGCGCACTGGTGCTCTACGGCCCGTTCAAGCGCGACGGCAAGCACACGGCGGTCAGCAACGCCGTGTTCGACACGTCGCTGCGCGAGCGCGATCCGGACTGGGGCGTGCGCGACATCGCCGACCTCGAGGCGCTCGCCGCGCGCCACGGGCTCGCCTTGCGCGAGACGATGGAAATGCCCGCCAACAACATGATCCTGGTGTTCGGTCGGACTTCGTAGGTTTGCGACGGCGCCTCGCCGATCTCCGTCATTGCGAGCGAAGCGAAGCAATCCAGGGTCGCGTTGGGACTCTGGATTGCTTCGTCGCTTCGCTCCTCGCAATGACGGAAGATGGGCCGCTCACTTCGCCTCCAGCCCGACATGCCGCGCCAGAAACCGCGTGCCCAGCGTGATGAAGCTGGCGCGCTCACGGTTGTCGGTGCCGTAGCCATGGCCGCCGGCGGCGGGTTCGTAGAACCAGGCGTCGTAGCCCATGGCCTGCAGCTTGGCGGTCATCTTGCGCGCGTGGCCGGGATGGACGCGATCGTCGCGCCGCGTGGTCGCGATCAGGATCGGCGGATAGGGCTGGCCGGGCGTTGCGGTGTGATAGGCCGAGTAGGTCGACATCCAGCTCCAATCCTGGTCGCTGTCGGGATCGCCATATTCGGCGATCCAGCTCGCGCCGGCGAGCAGCTTGGTGTAGCGGCGCATGTCGATCAGCGGGATGGTGCAGAACAAGGCGCCGAAGCGCTCGGGGTAGCGCACCAGCATGTTGGTGATCAGGATGCCGCCATTGGAGCCGCCTTGCGCCGCGATGCGCTTCGGCACCGTGACGCCGCGGCGGACGAGGTCGGCGGCGACCGCGGCGAAATCATCATGCGCGAGCCGCTTGCCCGCATAGCGGCCGGCATCGTGCCAGGCGGTGCCGAACTCGCCGCCGCCGCGGATGTTGGCCTCCACGAGCGTGCCGCCACGCTCGAGCCACAGCTTGCCCAGCGCCGCATTGTAGGCCGGACGGAGCGTGTGACCGAAGCCGCCATAGGCGCTCATGTGCACCGGCGCGTCGCCTGTCAGCTCGGCCGGCCCGGTCTGGGTGTAGGGAATACGCTCGCCATCCACCGAGATCGCCTCGTGTCGCGTGACGACGTGCCCCTCGGCGCTGAAGGTGCGAGGCGCCTGCTTCAGCACGATCGGCGCGGCCAAGCCCTCGATCAGTAGCAGCGACGGCGGCGTCAGCGGATCCTGGATGTTGGCGAGCAGGTCGCCGTTGCTTTCGGCCTCGTCGGTGTCGAGACGCCAGACGTCCACCGTCGCGATCTCCGGCAGGCCGGGAAGCCGCTCGCAGCTCCACTCCCCCGGTGACGGCGTCCACACCTCGAACCTTGCCCTGAGCTCGTCGAGGATCGACAGCACCAGCCGGTCGCCGGCCCAGGACAGGCCCTGCAGCGCGCGTCGCGGCGCGGGCTCGAACACGCGGGTGAAATCGCGGCGCCCGGCAAGGAATGCTGAGAGCTGGAGACCGAGCACCACATCTGCGGGATGGGTGACCTCGCCGACGGTCCAGGGCTGGCGCAGCTTGATGGCCATCCAGTCGCCATGCGCTGACATCCAGCAGTCGGTCGGCAGGTCGAGCCTGGTCCGCGCCCCGCCGCCGTCACCGAGCCATAGATATTGGTTGAAGAAGTCGATGCCCTCGGCAAACCACACCCGCGCCGGCGCGACGCTGCGATCGACACCGACATGCACCCATGTCGACTGACTGCCTTCGGCGGCGAAGATCACCTCCGCCTGCTCGACCGGCTGGCCGCGCCGCCAGCGCCGCACCGTCCGCGCGTAGCCCGACGGCGTCGCCATGCCCACGCCGAACGCGCTCGCCAGCAGCAGGGTGTCGGCATCGAGCCAGGCGGCGCCGCCCTTGGCCTCCGAGAGCGTGAAGCCGCCCGTCAGGAAGCGCTTCGTCGCGATGTCGAACTCGCGCAGCACCACGGCGTCGCTGCCGCCCCGCGACAGGCTCAGGACGGCGCGCTCATGCGCCGGCGGCAGGCTCGAGACCCCGTTCAGCGCCCAGTCCTCGCCTTCGTCGGCAGCGAGTCGGTCGATGTCGAGCAGGTCCTCCCATTGCGGTTGCGCCTTGCGGAACTCCGCCATCGTCGTGCGCCGCCACAAGCCGCGCGGATGCGCCGCGTCCTTCCATTGATTGTACAGCAGCCCGCCGCGGCGGCTGACGAACGGGACGTTGTCCGGCCGATCCAAGATGGCGGCCAGCGTGTCGCGGTCGCGTTCGAAGGCCGCATCGCCGAACGCGGCGAGCGTGCGCTGGTTCTGCGCCGCGACGAAGGCGAGCGCGCGCTCGCCGTCGATCTCCTCGAGCCACAGATACGGATCGTCATCGGGCGCCGCGATGGTCGGACGATCGTCGATTGACATGGCTCAAGCTCCGCGGGCGCCGTTGACGCGAGAATACAGCCGGCTTGATTAGCCGGGCAGGTCGGGAGTGTCGAATCACGCTCCGTGGCGCGTTCGCTGCCGCATGGCTTGTCTCCGTTCGCGCCCGTTGCCTCGGGCGCGCGCTTCCCGCAATAGTGCGGCTGAACCAGCAAGGCGGGAGCGTGCGCCCCACGCCTCCGGATACCTGAGATGATCGATCTGACCGTGAGCGAAGACACCTCCGATGATGCCCGCGCTCGCCGTAACGTGGCGCGGCTCGCGGCCGCCCAGGCGCTGACCGGCGCCAACTCGGCCGTGATCTTCGCCACCGGCGCGATCGTCGGTGTCACCATTGCCCCGAACATCGGGCTCGCGACGGTACCGATCTCGATGTACGTCGTTGGCCTCGCCGCCGGCACCTTGCCGACCGGCGCGATCTCGCGCCGCTATGGCCGCCGGGCGGCCTTCCTGATCGGTACCGGCTGCGGCGCCGTCACCGGCGTGCTCGGCTGCCTCGCCATCTTGCGCGGCTCGTTCGCACTGTTCTGCCTGGCGACGTTCCTCGGCGGCGTCTATGGCGCCGTCGCGCAATCCTATCGCTTCGCGGCGGCCGATGGCGCCAGCGCGACGTTCCGGCCCAAGGCGGTGTCGTGGGTGATGGCGGGCGGCATCTTCGCCGGTCTGCTCGGTCCACAGCTCGTGCAATGGACCATGGACGTCTGGCAACCCTATCTGTTCGCATTCAGCTATCTGGTCCAGGCGGCGGTCGCGCTGGTCGCGATGGGGATCGTCGCCGGCGTCGATCTGCCGAAGCCTGAAGCTGCCGATCTCCATGGCGGCCGGCCGCTGTCCGAGATCGTGCGCCAGCCGCGCTTCATCGCAGCTGCCCTGTGTGGCACCATCGCCTATCCGGTGATGAACCTGGTGATGACCTCGGCACCTTTGGCGATGCAGATGTGCGGGCTCACCGTGTCGGATTCCAATTTCGGCCTGCAATGGCACATCGTGGCGATGTACGGCCCGAGCTTCTTCACGGGATCGCTGATCGCGCGCTTTGGTGCGCCTGCCATCGTCGCGGTGGGCCTGGGGCTTGAAGCGGTCGCGGCCGTCATCGGCTTGTCGGGCCTGACCGCGATGCACTTCTGGGCCACCCTGGTCATGCTCGGCGTCGGCTGGAATTTCGGCTTCGTCGGCGCCTCCGCGCTGGTGCTGGAGACACATACATCCGCCGAGCGCAACAAGGTGCAGGCGTTCAACGATTTCCTGATCTTCGGCCTGATGGCGCTGGGCTCGTTCTCCTCGGGCCAACTGCTCGCCAATTTCGGCTGGTCGGCGGTGAACCTCGTGGTGTTCCCGCCGGTGCTGCTGGGATTGTGCGTGCTTGCACTGGTGTGGTCGTCGAAGCGGCGCGAGGCAGCGGCGGGCTGACTAAAACGGGCGTAGTAGTAACGAGGTCGCGCCGCACCCACGGTGCGCTCCCCTCCCCCTTGCGGGGAGGGGGCGGGGGTGGGGGTCCACGAACCGTGCTCTCTCAGATTACAAGGATCAAAGTCTCTCGCTCGGCCGAGCGGTGGATGCCCAGCCTTGAGAGCCGATAGCAGTGCAGATTGATAAGGTCGCACCTCACTTCGCGCAGCGCCCGGAGACCCCCACCCCCGACCCCTCCCCGCAAGGGGGAGGGGAGTGCACCGGCATCGTGGCGACAGCGGCGCATCGCAGCTCACGCGCTTCTCACTTCAACTCCGACACCTCGCCCTCCGGCAGGTCGAACTCGAACGCGTTCAGCGTCATCGACACCATCGTGTAGTAGCCGCACAGGCCGATGATCTCGACCAGGCCGCGTTCGCCGAGCAGCGCGATCGCTTCCTTGTAGAGCGCATCCGTCAGTCCATGGCCCTCATGCAGCGACTTGGCGACGTCGTAGATCATCTGTGCCTTGGGATCGGAGAATTCCGGCGTGCGACGGTCGCGGATGTCCTCGATGATCTCCAGGTCGAGCCCGCCGGCCAGCGCCAGACGCTTATGCGCGTACCATTCGTAATGCGCGGTCCAATGCCGCGCCGTCACCAGGATCGCGATCTCCGAGAGTGCTGCCGGAAACACCGTGTCGTAGCGCAGGAAGGCGCCGAGCCGGGTCGCGTGCCGCGCCATCTCCGGGCTGTTCAGCCAGGCCATCATCGGCGGCGGCGGCGAGCCGCGCTTGCTGGCGATCGACTCGTCATAGGTCTGGCGCTGGTCGGCGCTCATTTCGCCAGGCGAAAGAAGTTTCAGGCGCATGTTCGTTTCCTCGTATTTCACGCGGCGGCATCATGACCATAGAACGCCTGATAAGGCGAGGTCGGAGGCGACGCCGTTGCGCCGTGCGGCGACATCGATGTTGAATTCCGGGGATGGCTGAGGTTAGGTCTCCCCAACGACAGCAATCATGGAAACGCGCGAGGACCAGACATGGCCGATCTCGACACATTCCGCCGCGAAACGCGCGCTTGGCTCGAGGCCAATTGTCCGCCGGAGATGCGCCGGCCGATGACCTCCGAGGAGGACACGTTCTGGGGCGGCCGCAACGCGAAATTCTCCTCCGAGCCGCAGCGCATCTGGTTCGAGCGCATGCGCGACAAGGGCTGGACCGTACCGCACTGGCCCAGGGAATATGGCGGCGGCGGTCTCGACGGCGAGGAGGCCAAGATCGTGCGCCAGGAGATGGCGGCGATCGGGGCGCGCGCGCCGATCACCTCGTTCGGCATCTCAATGCTCGGGCCGGCGCTGCTGAAATACGGCACGGACGACCAGAAGCGCGAGCACCTGCCGAAGATCACCGCCGGCCTCATTCGCTGGTGCCAGGGCTATTCCGAGCCGAACGCCGGCTCCGATCTCGCCTCCTTGCAGACGCGGGCCGAAAGCGACGGCGACGACTACATCATCAACGGCCAGAAGATCTGGACCTCCTATGCCAACTACGCCGACTGGATCTTCTGCCTGGTGCGCACCGATCCGGCGGCGAAGAAGCATGACGGCATCAGCTTCATCCTGTTCGACATGACGTCGAAGGGCGTGTCGACCAAGCCGATCCTCCTGATCTCCGGCCGCTCGCCATTCTGCGAGACCTTCTTCGACAATGTCCGCGTGCCCAAGGCGAACGTGCTGGGTACCGTCAACCGTGGTTGGGACGTTGCGAAGTACCTGCTGCAGCACGAGCGCGCGATGATTTCCGGCATGGGCGAGCGCGGCGGCAGCCGGCCGCTCGGCCAGGTCGCGGCTGACACCGTCGGCAGCGATGCGCAGGGGCGGCTCGACGACGCGCTCTTACGTGCCGATATCGCGACCTTCGACGTCGACGAGGCCGCGCTTGCCGCCGCCGCCGAGCGCATGGTCGATCTCGCCAAGGCGGGGCAGGGGCATCCGGCGTTCTCGTCGGCGATGAAGTACTACGGCACCGAGCTCAACAAGCGCCGCCACGAGCTGCTGATGGCGGCCGGCGGCATCGACGCGCTCGAATGGGAGAGCGAGCGCTCCCACGAAGGCGCGCGTCCCCGCGCCTGGCTGCGCACCAAGGCCAACTCGATCGAAGGCGGCACCTCCGAGGTCATGCTCGGCATCGTCGCCAAGCGCATCCTCGATCTGCCGGGGGCGTAGTTCGCACCCACGCCGTCATTCCGGGGCGCCGCGACGCGGCGAGCCCGGAATCCATAACCACGATCGTGAGTATGGATTCCGGGCCTGGCCCTTCGGGCCATCCCGGAATGACAAGACCAAAATTGATTGCCATCGTTGCAACGGGATCTCCCATGCCTCTCCTCCTCACCGAAGAACAATCCATGCTGCGCGACAGCGCGCGCGGCCTCATCAGCGATCACGCACCGATCGCGCACCTGCGCAAGCTGCGCGATGATCGCGACGCGACCGGCTTCTCGCGCCAGCTCTGGGCCACCTTCGCCGAGATGGGCTTTGCCGGACTGCTCGTGCCGGAGGAGCACGGCGGCTCCGGCCTCGGCGCGGTCGAAGCCGGCGTCGTGATGGAGGAAATCGGCCGCACCTTGATGCCGTCGCCGTTTCTGGCGACGTCGGTGCTGTCAGCCTCGGCGCTCGCCCGCGCCGGCTCGGCGGCGCAGAAGTCCGAGTATCTGCCGAAGATCGCCAGCGGCGCGCTGCTCGCCGCGCTGGCGCTCGACGAAGGCGCCAAGCATCGTCCTTTGCACACCGCCCTGCAGGCCGTGCGCTCCGGCAACGGCTTCAAACTGAACGGCGCCAAGGCGATGGTGGTCGACGGCCACGTCGCTGATCTCCTGCTCGTCGTCGCGCGCAGTGCGGGCTCGCCTGGCGATCGCGATGGCCTCACGCTGTTGCTGGTCGATCCCAAGGCCAAGGGCGTGGCGATCGAACGCACCATCATGGTCGACGCGCACAACGCCGCGCGGGTGACGCTCGACAACGTCGAGGTCACCGCGGATCACGTGCTCGGCGATGTCGATGGTGGCGCTGCCACGCTCAGCGCCGTACTCGATCTCGGCCGGGGCGCGGTGGCCTCCGAGATGGTGGGACTGAGCGAGGAGGTGTTCGGCCGCACCGTTGCCTATCTCAAGGAGCGCAAGCAGTTCGGCAAGGCCATCGGCGAATTCCAGGCGCTGCAGCACCGTGCCGCGCAGCTCTATATCGAGATCGAGATCACCCGCGCCGCGGTGCTGAAGGCGCTGCAGACGCTCGACGCCGATTCCGCCGGCGCGACGGCCGCCGTGGCCGTCGCCAAGGCCCGCGCGGGGGCGACCGCGACCCGCGCGGTGCAGGAGGGCGTGCAGATGCATGGCGGCATGGGCATGACCGACCAGTTCGACATCGGCTTCTTCATGAAGCGCGCCCGCGTCTGTGAGGAGCTGCTCGGCGATGCGAACTATCACGCAGCGCAGCTGGCTCAGCTCAGGGGGTACTAAGCAAGGCCGCTTGTCGGCACCCGCCGACTCCACACGCTCAGCTGTCATCGTCCGCGAAGGCGGACGATCCAGTACGCCGAGCGAGTTGTGATTGACCGACAAGCCCGCAGGGTACTGGGTACCCCGCCTTCGCGGCGTACCCAGTAACTATCGACGACAACAGCAGAGTTCGCAAAAAAAGAGCGCGCCATCACCGATGGCGCGCTCTCGTTCGATCAATGATGCATCGCGGTCTTGGCCGGTGGCAGCAGCACCTTGTCGATGACGTGGATGACGCCGTTCGAGGCCATGACGTCGGCCTGCACCACATGCGCGTCGTTGACCTGCACGCCGAAGAAGGTGCCGTCGACGGCCACCGGCTGGCCTTGCGCCGTCTTCACGCTCAGCTTCTTGCCGGCGACCTCGCCGGCCTTCACCGCGCCGGGGATCACGTGATACTTCAGGATCGCGGCGAGCTTGCCCTTGTTCTTCGGCTTGAGCAGATCCTCGACGGTGCCCGGCGGCAGCGCGGCGAACGCCGCGTCGGTCGGTGCGAATACGGTGAAGGGACCCTTGCTCTTCAGCACCGGCACGACACCTGCGGCCTTGGCGGCGGCGACGAGCGTCTTGAACTGACCGGCGCCGACGGCGGTGTCGACGATATCGGCGGCACGTGCCGCGACTGCTGACATGGAGAGCGCGCCCAGCATCAACGCGCCGGCCACGAACGAACGGAATCCCAGCGTCATTCGAGTTTTTCCCTGTGAACTGAACTGATGAGTTGGCTGATGCGCAAAGGGATTTCGGTCCCCCTTGTTCTCCCTGTTGTGCAGGGGCGCATCACCCGACCGGATTGGTCAGGCTCGTTACGATCGCTGCGATTGGCTGGATTTGAGAATGAGTTCACGAACTCGTGAGCGGCTCCCCGAGCCTCCCGGGCAGATCGCGCGAGAGCCATGAATCCCGGGACTAATTGCTTTGCGGGAGCATCCGCAGTGCCCGTCGGGCCATTTTGTCGCAACCCGACGGGCGTTGTCTCGTCGGGCAAATCAGCCGCACATTCCCCGCCGTCACGGCCCGCAAGAGGGACGCTTCGCGATCGTTACGAAACGTGGGCCAGTGACGCGATGGACGCATCGGATCGCAGCGCGAGTGATCGCGCCGACGAACGATAGCGATGCGGACGTGAAAGCGCGTGGTCCTGGCGCCCCGATGCTGGCGTCAAGTCGACGGGGGATGATCCCGGGCGGCGACGGTGGCTAACAAGCCGGACACCGAGGAGAGCGCGCCATAAGCGTTAACACCATCGCGCAGGGAAGGCCGGGTTGTCCCGGCTGAGCCTGTGGTTCTGCCGCCTGCATTTTTTTAAGCAGGCGGACCGCAGGTGCCAGTCGGCACCTGGCCTTCCCTGCGCCCTCGATTTTCGGAGGGTGGAGAATTTGGCAAAGCTCGGGCGCGGAAGACGTCGCGGGGATGATGATGTTTGTTCTGCTCTAAGCACCGGAAAATCAGCCCTCGCGGTGCATATGAATGCGCCTCTCCCCTTGTGGGAGAGGGCTACACAGAAGCCAACTCCAAGCTTGCTTGGGTAAGGGCCTGGTGCGGCAAATGCAGGTCTGAGTTCGTGGCAACCCCTCACCCGGTTTCGATGCTGCGCATCGAAACCACCCTCTCCCACAAGGAGAGAGGGTGCACCGTTCGTGTCGCGAGAGGTGTGAGACCCGTCGAAGCGAAGCCGACAATTCCGACCGGCGTCCTACCTGATCGGCGGCGCGTACTGGACGCCGCCGGCGTTCCACAGCTGGTTCATGCCGCGCGGGATCTTCAGCTTCGACTCGCTGCCGACGTTGCGCTCATAGACCTCGCCGTAATTGCCGACGTGGCGGATGATTCGCGCCGCCCAGTCCTTCGTCAGCCCGAGATCCTCGCCGTAGCTGCCCTCGTTGCCGACCAGCCGCATCACGTCCGGCTTCTTCGACTTCAGCGCCTCGTCGATGTTCTTGGAGGTGACGCCGAGTTCCTCGGCATTGATCATCGCGTACAGCGTCCACTTCACGATCATCATCCAGTCGTCGTCGCGCTGGCGCACCACGGGCGCGAGCGGCTCCTTGGAGATCAGGTCGGGCAGGATGTCGTGATCGCCGGGCTTCGACAGCGTCAGGCGCAGCGCGTAGAGCTGCGAGACGTCGGCGGTGAAGGTGTCGCACTTGGCACTGTCATACGCCTTGATGACGTCGTCGAGCTTGGGAAACTTCACCTCCTCGTACTTCATGTTGTTGGTGCGGAAATAGTCGCCGAGGTTAAGCGCGTTGGTGGTGGAATCCTGCACGCAGACCCTGCTGCCGTTGAGGTCGAGCGCCGTCTCCAGCTTGCGCGACCGCGGCACCATGAAGCCCTGGCCGTCGTAATAGGCGACCGCCGGGAAATACAGGTCGTAGTTCTGCTCGCGCGCCATCGACCAGGTGGTGTTGCGCGACAGGATATCGACCTTGCGGCTCTGCAGCTCCTTGAAGCGCTCATTGGCGTCGAGCGGCACGAACTTCGCCTTCTTCGGATCATCGAAGATCGCGGCCGCCACGGCGCGGCAGAAGTCGACGTCGAAGCCGCTCCAATTGCCCTTGTCATCGGGAATCGAGAAGCCGGGCAGGCCGGCATTGACGCCGCACAACACCTCGCCGCGGCGGATGGTCCGCTTCAAGGTGCGGGTGTCGTACATCTCATAGGTGACGGCGAGCGCCGCGACGAGGACGGCGACGGCGAGCCCGATCAGCAGGCCGCCTCGGAAAGTGCGCATGGTCAATCTCTTTCGAAAAATCTCAGGACAAAGCGATGGCTGAATGTCCGGCGGCGGGCGCCGGCGTCACAGTTCCGGCTTCTGCCGCACGACCACCTTGGTGCCGACCGGGACGCGGTCGAACAGGTCGGCGACATCGGCATTCACCAGCCGGAAGCAGCCGGAGGAAATCTTGCTGCCGATCGTCCAGGGCTGGTTGGTGCCGTGGATGCGGTACACGGTGGTGCCCAGATACATCGCGCGCGCGCCCAAGGGATTGCCGGGGCCGCCGGCCATGAAGCGCGGCAGATAGGGCTGGCGCTGGATCATCTCCGGCGGCGGCGTCCAATCCGGCCACTCGGCCTTCTTGGTGATCGACAGCAGCCCCTGCCACTGGAAGCCGTCACGGCCGACGCCGATGCCGTAGCGGATGGCACGTCCGCCCGGCTGCACCAGATAGAGGTGGCGTTCGGCGGTGGACACGATGATGGTGCCCGGCGGCTCGGTGGTGCGGAAATAGACCACCTGCTTGCGCCATTCGGGATCGAGCTCGTAGCCGTCATCGGCGACGAGACCGGGCTGATCGCCGGGGTCCTCGGACTGGGCAAAACTATGCGATGTGGACAGCGCCAGCGCGATGATGGCGCTGGCCGCACAAAGCAGGCGACGGAAACTCGGCATTCAAAGCTCTCCTCAACGGACCCCTGCGAAGCTTGCCCGATCAAATCCACCCGTCAAATTTCAGGAGCATATTCGCAGCAAAGTCAAGGTGAGCGCAGGGCGCACCCGTTGTCATCCGAGCTTCATCCAGAGCCGCAGCAGGAAGGCCACCGCGCCGACGGTCGCCACGCCGGCGAGCCAGAGCGCAACGAACCAGGCGAGGCGCTTCGCGAGGGACGCGGGCTCGGGAGCGGGCATCAATGATAGCCGCTGTCGTGCCCGACCTTGCCGCGAAACACCCAATAGGCCCAGCCGGTGTAGCCGAGGATCAGCGGCACCAGCACCAGCACGCCGGGCAGCATGATCAGTTGGCTGCGTTCGGGTGCTGCCGCCTGCCAGATCGTGATGCTCTGCGGCACGACGTAGGGATACATGCTGATGCCGAGGCCCGCGTAGGAGAGGAAGAACAGCGCGAGTGCGAGAAAGAACGGCCAGCTATCGTGCCTCTGGGCGAGGTTCTTCATCATCAGCACGGTGACGCCGACGACGGCGAGCGGCACCGGCGCGGTGAGAATGATCGCCGGCCACCTGAACCAGCGGTCCGAATATTGGATCGTGAGCAGCGGCGTCCACAGACTGACGGCGGCAATGGCGAGCAGCATCGCGAACAGCAGGACCCAGCTGATGCGATAGGCCTTGTCGCGCAGGTCGCCCTCTGTCTTCAGGATCAGCCAGGTTGCGCCGAGCAGCGCGTAGCCGACCACGAGCGAGACGCCGGTGAGGAGGCTGAACGGCGTCAGCCAGTCCCACCAGCCGCCGGCATAGTGCCGGCCCTCGACATGCACGCCCTGCAGGATGGCGCCGAGCGCGATGCCCTGCGCGAGCGCCGCGACCCATGACCCGCCGGCAAAGGCGATGTCCCACAGATTGCGTGTGGCGCGGGTGCGCCAGCGGAATTCGAAGGCGACGCCGCGGAAGATCAGGCCGACCAGCATCGCGATCAGCGGCGCATACAGCGCCGGCATCAGGATGGAATAAGCGAGCGGGAACGCGGCCATCAGGCCACCGCCGCCGAGCACCAGCCAGGTCTCGTTGCCGTCCCACACCGGCGCGACGGTGTTGGTGATGACGTCGCGGTCCTGCTTGCCTGGAAACAGCGGGAAGAGGATGCCGAGGCCGAGATCGAAGCCGTCCATCACGACGTAGATGAACACGGCGAGCGCGATGATGAAGGCCCAGAGGGTGGCGAGATCGATGGCGACGCTCATGATCCGACCACTCCCTGCACGACGCCGGCGGCCGGCGTGATGCCGGCAGTGCGGACCGGCTGCTCGCTGCTCGGGCCCGGCTCGCCGGGATGCGGCGGCTCGGCCATCAGGCGCAGGATGTACAGCACGCCGGCAGCGAAGATGATGAAATACACGATGATGAAGGCGAGCAGCGAGGCACCCACGGCCGGGGCCGCGAGCGGCGAAACGGAATCGGTGGTGCGCAGCAGCCCGTATACGGTGAACGGCTGCCGGCCGGTCTCGGTGGTGATCCAGCCGGCCATGACGGCCATGAATCCCGCAGGTCCCATCGCAATCGCGAAGCGGTGCAGGCCGCGATTGATGTACAGCCGCCCGCGCCAGCGCTCCCACAGGCTGAACAGGCCGAGCGCCAGCATCAGCAGGCCCAGGCCGACCATGATGCGGAACGACCAGAAGGCGATCGGCACTGGCGGCCAGTCCTGCCGCGGCACGGTGTCGAGGCCGGCCATCGGTGCGTCGATCTGGTGCTTGAGGATCAGCGAGCCAAACTTAGGAATGCCGAGCGCCCATTTCAGTTCGCCCTTGGCCTGGTCCGGCCAGCCGAACAGGTATAGCGGCGCGCCGTCCTTGTGGCTCTCGAAATGGCCTTCCATGGCCATGATCTTCACCGGCTGGTGTTCGAGCGTGTTGAGGCCGTGCTGATCGCCGACCAGGATCTGCAGCGGCGCCACCAGCGCCGCCATCCACATCGCCATCGAGAACATCACGCGCGGGCCCGGCAGATGCGGATTGCGCAGCAGATGCCAGGCGCCGACCGCGCCGACCACGAGCGAGGTGGTGAGATAGGCCGCCAGCACCATGTGCACGAGGCGGTAGGGGAAGGACGGATTGAAGATGACTGCGAGCCAGTCGACCGAGACGAACTGGCCGTCGGCGTTGACGGCATAGCCCGCCGGCGTCTGCATCCAGGAATTGGCCGAGAGAATCCAGAATGCCGAGATCAGCGTGCCCACGGCGACCATCAAGGTGGCCAGGAAATGCAGCTTCGGGCCGACGCGCTTCAGGCCGAACAGCATGACGCCGAGAAAGCCGGCCTCGAGGAAGAACGCCGTCAGCACCTCATAGGCCATCAGTGGTCCGATCACCGGTCCGACCTTGTCGGAATAGACCGACCAGTTGGTGCCGAACTGGTAGGACATCACGATGCCGGAGACGACACCCATGGCAAACGCGATGGCGAAGATCTTGAGCCAGTAATTGAAGACGTTGAGATAGACGTCGCGGCCGGTCCACAGCCACAGCGCCTCGAGCACGGCGAGGTAGGACGCGAGCCCGATCGAGAAGGCGGGGAAGATGATGTGGAAGGTGACCGTGAAGGCGAACTGCACGCGCGCCAGCTCAACCGCATCCAAACCGAACATCAGCACCGCCCGTCATTGCCGTGGGGCTTGTAGCACCGCCCCATGACGGAAGATTGCACCGGCAACGCGCGATATCAAATGGTCAAATCGCCCTATTGGCGGCGTGAGCGGTCCCAAACGATGAAGACCCGGCGGGGGCATCCGCCGGGTCTTCGGAGCAACCTTGGAAGGTGGAGGTAACCTTGAATTTGCTCGCTCCAAACCGAGATCAGCTGGGGGACTGAGGCTCGGCTGATGGATAACGTTCTAGCGGCCGAAATTTTCCAGGTGATTTCGCCGATTGTTTCAATTGTTTCGTTCGGCGATTTTGATGCGTCGTCGTCTTTGGAACCCGCCGGGACCGCAGCCCCGACGAGAATGAAGCTTGGTCAGGCGGCGAGGCTGTGGACGCCGGCACAGCGCAGGAGCTCGGCCAGGTGCTTGCGGGCATAGAACATGCGCGTCTTCACCGTGCTCTGCGGAATGCCGATGATCTGCCCGACCTCCTCCACCGACTTCTCATGGTAGTAGATCAGGGTGATGATCTCGCGATGCGCCGGCGACAGCTTGGCGACGCAGGCGCGCAGGATGGCGCTGGTGGTGGAGCGCTCGAGCGAGGTCTCCGGGGTGTCGGAGTCGTCGGCGATCTCGCGCACCTCGTCCTGGTCGATGTCCTCGAAGCGGCGCTGGCGCAGTGCGGTCAGCGCCTTGAAGCGGGCGATCGACAGCAGCCAGGTCGAGACCTGCGAGCGGCCCTCGAACTGCTTGGCGGTGCGCCAGACGTCCAGGAACACCTGGCTGACGAGGTCCTCGGCGATCGTGGTGTCGCGGACGATGCGCAGGATGAAGCGATAGACCCGCACATTGTGACGCGCATAAAGCGTGTGCATCGCGGTGCGATCGCCATCGGCAATGCTCTCCAGGAGCATGTCGTCCGTGGTCGCCTGGGCGGCGATGATGCCCTGGCTGGCTGCGGAATTGATGGCAACGACGTTCTGCATGGCACTCTCCCGTTCCGCCGCCCCCTTGCGGCGTTTCGACGGGATGGATTGTTAAGGAGTGCCCGTTTCGGGACGTCTGCACGAAAACAGGAAAATGGTTTCGTGCGCCCGCGGAAATGTTTCGTCGCGCCGCACATCGCGAAACAGTCGTGGCGGAATTGTGCCCAATTCCAAGAAGCGGAACCGAATGCGGGTACAGAGGCTGCTTTCGCCGCCGCCGGCCGGCTGTCCTCAGGCCTTCTCGCCGGCCGGGGAGAACAGGTAGCCGCCGCCGCGAATGGTCCGGATCACGGCCGGTTTGGTCGGATCGGGCTCGATTTTGCGACGGATGCGCATGATTCTAAGATCCACGGCGCGATCGAACGCCTCCGCATCGCGGGCATTGGCGAGCTCCAGCAGCCGCTCGCGCGACAGCACCCGCTTCGGGTTGGCGGCGAACACTTTGAGCAGGCCGAACTCGGACGCCGTCAGCGGGTGCTCGTTGCCTTCGTCATCGCGCAACGCCTGGGCATCGAGATCCAGCCATTTGGTGCCGAACCGCACCAATTGCGGGTCCTTGGCCTGGGCCGGAGCGGTCTCCGTGACGGCCGCCGCAGCCTTGGCCGGTCCGCTGCGGCGCAGCACGGAGCGGATCCGGGCCATCAATTCGCGCAATTCGCACGGCTTGGCGACGTAATCGTCGGCGCCAAGCTCAAGCCCGACCACGCGGTCGATCGGGCTGGCGGTGGCCGTCAGCATGATCACCGGGATGTTGGTGCGGCCCTTGAGATCGCGAATGATCGACAGGCCGTCTTCTTCGGGCATGTTGAGGTCGAGCACGACGAGATCTGCGGGGCCGGTCTCGATGGCGCTGCGCAGGCTCTTGCCGCCGTCGCACAGCGTCACGCTGAAGCCGTGCATCTTGAGGTAATCACCCACCATTTCGCGGGCAGGGGCCTCGTCGTCGACGATGATGATGTGCTGGCTCTGACTCATGACAATTCGGCCGCCGGCAGTGTGATGGTGAAGGTCGATCCGGATCCCGGCCCTTCGCTCCTGGCCGTCACCTCGCCACCATGCATGTCGACGATGCGTTTGACAATCGACAGGCCGAGCCCGGTCGAGCTCTCGCCCGCGGTCGGTTTGGCCGACAGCCGCTGGAACCGCCCGAACAGGCGGCCGAGATCCTCCGGCGACAGCCCGGCGCCCTGGTCGGTGACGGCGATGATGGTGTTGTCGCCGTCATCGGCGGCGTTCACGGTGATCCTGCCGCCGATCGGGCTGTACTTGATCGCGTTGCTCAAGAGATTGTCGATCGCCTCGCGGATCCGGTCGATGTCGCACATGGTCGACAGCAGCGTCGGCGCCGAGACCTCGATGACCTGCTGCTTGTTGAGGGCGAGCGGCTGGTTGGCCTCGACCACCTCGTGGATCAGGGCCGTGATGTCGACCGGCTCGCGGCGGATGGTGATGTCGAAGGCGTCGGCCATCGCATCCGAGATCAGATGGTCGACCATCGAGGTCAGCCGCTTGGCGGCATCGCGGATATGTCCGACCTGGCTGGTGATCCCCTCTGCGGAGGCGCCGGTCGCGATCAACTCGGTCAGCATTTCCGTGCGGCCGAGGATGACGCCCAGCGGATTCTTCAGGTCATGGGCAACGGTGCCGAGAATCTCGTTCTTGAAGCCGTTGGCGCGCTGCAGCCGCAGCCATTGCGCCGACAGCCGCCGGTTGGCCTGCATCAGCGCGCGGGTGCGCTGGGCGACGCGGTCCTCGAGCTGGGTGTTGGCCTCATGCAGCTGCTGATACAGGATCACGTTGTCGAAGGCGATCGACAGCCGGCTGGAGAAGATCTCGACCAGCGAACGGTCGGTCTCGGACAGCGGCCGCTCCGCCTGCAGCAGCACCACGACTTCGCGCCCCGAGCCGGTGCGGACATAGAGCACGGTGCGGTGGTCTGCGAATTCGTTGCTGCGCTGCCTGAAGGCGGCCTCGACCATGTCGCGCAGATCCGGATCGAGCGAGCGCGAGGTGACGGCGCCGGAGAAGCGGCTGTAGCAGCCGGAGCCGGCCAGCACCGAAAAATCGTCGGTCTGGCTGCCGTCGTCGCGCAGCACCAGGATCCCCGCGCAATCCACGTTCAGCAGCGACGCGATCTGGGTCAGCACGCCCTCGGCCAGCCGCTGCATCGACTTGAAATCATACAGCGTCGAGGCGGCGTCGATGATGATCTCGAGGCCGCGCCGGGTCTGCACCATGCGCTCGAGCTGCTGGTAGCTGCGCAGCGCCGCCGTCAGCGAGGTGAACAGCTTGTCGGCGGTGAGCTCGGTCTTGGCCTTGTAGTCGTTGATGTCGTACTGGACGATGACGCGCCGCTCCGGCGCCTGGCCCGGCTGCCCGGTCCGCAGGATGATGCGGACGGTCTCGTTCTTGATCTCGTTGCGGATGTATTCGACGAGCTCGAGCCCGGCGACGTCGGTCTCCATGATGACGTCGAGCAGCACGGCCGCGATGTCGGTGTGCTCCCGCATCAGCGCGCGGCCTTCGGCCGCCGAATAGGCGGACAGGATTTCGAGCCCCTGGCCGTTCAGGCTGTAATCCGACAGCGCAAAGCGGGTGCCCTCGTGCACGGCATGGTCGTCGTCGATGACGGCGATCTTCCATTTCCGGGCCGAACCGTCGTCCTCGTCGAAACCGGTATCCTCGATCAGTTGGAGGACATCGTCCTGTTCGGCCATTGCGTCGTTCCGTCACCCATTGCTGTCTCGGCGCCGCCCTTGGCGACCCGCGGCATGATAATCCGAAAGGTGGTGCCTTGTCCCTCGCGGGATTCCAGCATCATGCGGCCACCGAGCTGCTGCGTCACCAGATTGTAGACGATATGCAGCCCGAGCCCCGTTCCCCCTTCGTTGCGGCGTGTCGTGAAGAACGGATCGAAGGCCTGGCGCTGCACGTCGGGGGGCATGCCTGCCCCGTTATCGGCGAAAATGATCTCGATGTCATCCGTGCCGCGCGGCCGCGCCGTGATCGAGATGGTGCCCGCGCGGCCGTCGGCAAAGGCGTGGTTGACGGCGTTGAGGAACAGGTTGGTGAGAATCTGACCGTAGAACCCGGGATAGCCGTCGATGAAAAGCCCCTCGGGGACATCGACCGCCAGCGTGATCGGCGCGCGCTTGAGCACCGGCTTGAGGCTGGTGATGATCTGATCGGTCGCCTCGCTCAGGACGAAGGTCCGTCGCTCCGCATGGGAGCGGTCGACCGCGACCTGCTTGAACGACTGGATCAACTCGCCGGCGCGCTGCAGGTTGGCGACCAGTTGCTCGGACGCATCGCGCGACGAACGCACGAACTCCTCCAGTTGCGACCGGCGCAGGCCGCCTTCGGGCGACCGCAGCGCCGCCTCGAACATCTCGACGCGGCGCGCGAAGCTGGAGGCCACCGTCAGGCTGATGCCGATCGGATTGTTCACCTCATGGGCGACGCCGGCGACCAGCCCGCCCAGGGCCGCCAGCCGCTCGGCGTCGATCAGGTTGCGCTGCGCGGCGTTGAGCTCGAGCAGCGCGCTCTCGGCCTTTTCCTTCGCGGTGCGCAACTCGTCCTCGGTCTTGCGCTTGGCGATCGCGTTCTCGCGGAAGGTCTCGACGGCGCGGGCCATCGCGCCGACCTCGTCGCGCGCCTCGGTGCCCTGGACCTCGCGGTCGTAGTCGCCCAGCATGATTGCGCGCATCGAGGCCATGATCTGCTGCAGCGGCAGCCGGATCGACAAGGCGATCAGCACGCCCGCGGACAGGATGACTCCCAGGAAGATCACCGCGATCGAAAGGACGCGGCGGGAGATGTCCTTCAATGTCCGATCGAACGTCGCCTGCGCCTTCTGCTCGTGCTGGCGCATCTTCACCGACAGGCCGTCGATGGCGCCGATGGTTTCGGCCTGGCTGGCATCGATGGTGTTGCGCAGCAGTTCGGTGCGGTTGGTGAGCTGATCGGTGAGCTTGGAGAATCCCGCGCGCAGCGCCGCGGTCCGGGCCGACAGCCGCTGCAGCGCCAGCCGCTGCAGATCATTGTCCGCAAGGCTCGACATCACCGGAATGGTCTTCTCGATCGTCTCCGTGTTGCGGCGCGCGTCCTCGGCGGAGGCGGGCGCGAGCGACAGGTAGTAGGAATTGGCCGCGACCAGCATGGCGGTGAAGGCCTCGCGCGACTTGCCGAGCGAGGGCCAGATCTGCGCGTCGCGATGGCCGGTCGCGCCTTCGATCACCGAATAGAGCCCGGCGATGTCGCGGGCGGGGCCGAGAACCTCTTCCTCATAGGTCTTGGAGATCGTCGCCTGCAGACTTCGCAGCTCGCCGAAGCCGTCCAGGAAACGCACGGTGACGCGCTCCAGCTCCTCGACCGACCCCGACAGCATCGGGTCGGTCGAGGCGCGCGTCGTCAGCGTCCCGAGCACGGCCTCGCGCAGCAGCAGGATCTCGGCGAACAGCTCCGGGCTCGGCTGATTGATGTAGCGATGAATGAGGTTCTGCAGCCGGCTCGTCTCGCTTTCGAGCAGGGCCAGCACCTTGTCGGATTCCCGGACCTGGCGAACGTCGTCCCAGGCCGTGCCCAGCACCGTCGCGCCGTTCCAGATCAGCGCCGCCAGCACGATCACGACAGCCGAGTTGAGCGCGGCGATCGAGAGGATGCGCCAGCGGATCGGAACCGCCCGCAGCGCGCGAACGATCCGTGCCCGCCCCAGGACCGCCAGACCGAGCGGCCGCGCGACGGATTTCCGCTGCTCGGATCGCGCCACGATCGCTACCTCGGGCCGGGCGTGCGGAGCCTGCCTGCGTCCGCTCTGCCGCGCGCAGCCGGGCCTGTATGCTGCGGCGCAGCCAGTCGCGCCGCCGAGCATGATGGGCGTGAAAGGGACGAGCGGTACCGCGCGCCCGCCTCAGCGCGCATCAGCACCGGCGTGACGTCCACTCTCGAGATCGACGAAAGATGGGCGCGGTACACAGGCAACACTTTTCCCCCTGATGATGAGGTCGGCCCGGACATGAAAAGGTTCAATGCACTCCCGAACAGGTGCTATAAGGCCATTCTGACGTCAAAGCGATACACGTCAATGGTTTGCTGATAGTTTGTTGCAGCCTTGGGTTGCTGGACCTGATTTTTCGGTCCGATTGCGATCTCAGCCCGAGCCTATTCATTCATCGAATTGGAGTTGCCTCCTGGTGACGGTCCTTCTGCGTTCTGTTTCGTTTGCAATCCTGCTCTGGACGGTTGTTGGCGCAAGCACGGCCAAGGCCGCGACCGAGATCGTGTGGTGGCATGCGATGTCGGGCGAGCTCGGCAGGCAGGTCGACAGGCTGGCGGCCGACTTCAACGCGTCGCAGTCCGACTACCGCATCGTGCCGAGCTACAAGGGCAGCTATACGGAGACCGTGACGGCGGCCATCTTCGCGTTCCGCTCGCGCAGCCAGCCGGCGATCGTGCAGGTCAATGAGATCGCGACCGCGACGATGACGGCGGCCAAGGGCGCGATCTATCCCGTTTACGAATTGATGCGCGACGAGCAGGAGAGCTTTTCGCCGTCGGCCTATCTGCCCGCGATCGCCGGCACCTATGCCGACGCCGACGGCAACATGCTGTCGTTTCCGTTCAACGCCTCCACGCCCATCCTCTACTACAACAAGGATCAGTTTCGCGCGGCCGGGCTCGATCCGGGCATGGCGCCGAAGACCTGGTCCGAGCTCGGCAAGGCTGCCCGGCGGCTGCGCGACAACGGTGTCGCCTGCGGCTTCACGACGTCGTGGCCGGCCTGGATCAACGTGGAGAATTTCTCGGCCTTCCACAATCTGCCGATCGCCACGCGGGCCAACGGCTTTGCCGGACTGGACGCCGTGCTGACGTTCAACAATCCGCAGGTCACGCGGCACATCGCCCAGCTCGCGGAATGGCAGAAGAGCAAGGTCTTCGACTATGGCGGCCGCGGTCAGGCTGCCGAGCCGCGTTTCCAGAAGGGCGAGTGCGGCATCTTCATCGGCTCCTCGGCAACGCGCGCCGACATCAAGGCGAATTCGAAGTTCGAGGTCGGCTACGGCATGATGCCGTACTGGCCTGACGTTGCGGCCGCGCCGCAGAATTCGATCATCGGCGGCGCGACGTTGTGGGTGCTCCGCGACCGTCCCGCGGCCGAGTACAAGGGCGTGGCCAAGTTCTTCGCCTATCTGTCGCGGCCCGATGTTCAGGCCGCTTGGCACCAGAATACGGGCTATTTGCCGATCACCCAGGCGGCCTTCGATCTGACGCGCGCGCAGGGCTTCTACGACCGCAATCCAGGAGCCGCGATCTCGATCGAGCAGGTGACGCTCAACCCACCCACGGAGAATTCGCGCGGACTGCGGCTCGGCTCGTTCGTGCTGATCCGTGATGCCATCGAGGACGAGATGGAGCAGGCCTTCAGCGGCCGCAAACCGGCGCAGGCGGCGCTCGATGCCGCCGTCGACCGCGGCAATCGTCTGCTGCGCCAGTTCGAGCGCGCGAGCCCGGATCGCTGAAAATGACGTTGCCACCGGTCGCCGATGGCGCGCAGCTCCGGCGCCTCCGTGCCGACGTGACGCGCTGGCTGCCGGCTGCACGCGATATTGCGCGCGGCCATGGCTACGACGACGCGCGGCTGGTTCCGTTCGCGGCGGGCACCAATCTGGTCCTCGCGCTGAACGACGGACTGATCCTGAAGGTCTTCCCGCCGTTTCATCGCGGCAAGTTTCAGTCCGAGCGGGCGGCCTTGCGCGTGCTCGCCGGTGGCGTCGGCGACGTCCGTACCCCCGACCTGCGACACGAAGGGGAGCGCGACGGCTGGTGCTATCTGATCATGACCAGGCTCGGCGGCATGCCTGCTTCGGATGTGTGGCGGCAACTCCCGGAGCGGGACAAGCAGCTCTTGCTCAGGCAGGTCGGTCGTCTGATCGCCGCCGTGCAGCGGGTCCCGCCTGGCGAGCTGCTGGCGCTCGGTCCGCGCTGGTCGGATTTTTTGCGGATGCAGATGGCCGGATGTCATGCACGCCATCAGCGGCTCGGCTTGCCGCCGACGCTTCTCGCCGGGCTGGACGATCTCCTGCGCGAGGCCGCAGCACTGCTGCCGCAGGATCCGCCGCCGGTCATCCTGACCGGTGAATACATTCCGGAGAACTTACTCGTCACGCGCAGCGGTGATGGCTGGCAGCTGAGCGGGCTGTTCGACTTCGGCGACGTCATGACCGGTTTTGGCGAGTATGATCTGCTCGGGCCGAGCGCCTTCATGGCAGCGGGTCATCCCGGGCGCGTGCGTGCCTTGTTCGACGGCTACGGATTTGCGCTGGAGGACATCGACCGGCAGCTGAAGCGACGGCTGCTGGTCCTGCTGTTGCTGCACCAGTACAGCGATCCGCTCCGCCACATCTGCATTCCGGATTGGCCGGCCAAGGTCCGCGACTTCGACGAGCTGCAGGCGCTGATCTGGCCGGAGTGATCCCAACCGGGGCGGCGGTCCAACAGGTGTTGCGTAAATCTGTCGCAGGCTAGCTGAGGTGATTATAAACTCAGCAAATATGCAGCTTTGTATGCAATTGGGGGCGCTGAGCTGTGCCGCTCGGTGAAGACCCCTCGATATTTCAATAGCTTAGTTTTCAGCCGGGCTTGGCACAAAGCTTGCGACCACTGTTCCCGACAGTCGTTATCCTCGGGAGCATTTGATGAAGCGTCGCGATTTTCTGAAATCCGTGTCCGGTCTGGCTGCGGGGGCCGCGCTGCCAATGGCGCCGGCCATCATGTCTTCCGCCAAGGCCGACGCGCGGTCCGAGACGCTGCTGATCGTGTCCGAAGGCGGTCCCAACAACCTCGACATCCACGGCGTCGGCACCAACGTGCCGGGCTACGAGGTGTCCTGGAACTGCTATGACCGCCTGATCAGCCACGAGATGAAGAGCGGCCCGGGCGGGGTGCCGTACTACGACCGCGACAAGTTCAAGCCCGAACTCGCCGAGGACATGACCATCGGCGACATGTCCGCCACCTTCAAGCTGCGCAAGAACGCCAAATTCCACGACGGCACGCCGGTCACGGCCAAGGACGTGAAGTGGTCGCTCGATCGCGCCGTCAGCGTCGGGGGCTTCCCGACCTTCCAGATGAGCGCCGGCTCGCTGACCAAGACCGAGCAGTTCGTCATCGTCGATGACCACACCGTGCGCGTCGACTTTCTGAAGAAGGACCGGCTGACGATCCCCGATCTCGCCGTCATCGTCCCCTGCGTGGTCAACTCGGAGCTCGTGAAGAAGAACGCGACCGACAAAGACCCATGGGGGCTCGAATATACCAAGCAGCAGACCGCTGGTTCCGGCGCCTACAAGGTGACGAAGTGGACCGCCGGTACCGAAGTGATCATGGAGCGCAACGACGACTGGGCGTGCGGTCCGCTGCCGAAGATCAAGCGTGTGATCTGGCGCATGGTGCCGCAGGCCGGCAACCGGCGCGCGCTGCTCGAGCGCGGGGATGCCGACATCTCCTATGAGCTGCCGAACAAGGACTTCCAGGAGATGAAGTCGAACGGCAAGCATACCGTGATCTCGCTGCCGATCTCGAACGGCATCCAGTATATCGGCATGAACGTCACCAAGCCGCCGTTCGACAATCCCAAGGTCCGGCAGGCGCTCGCCTATGCAATGCCCTATCAGAAGATCATCGATGCCGTGATGTTCGGCCTTGCCAATCCGATGTTCGGCGCGCCGGCGGATAAGGCGACCGAGGTGGCGTGGCCGCAGCCGACCAAGTACTTCACCGACATGGAGAAGGCAAAAGCGCTGCTGGCGGAAGCCGGCTACCCCAACGGCTTCGAAACCACGATCTCCTTCGACCTCAATTTCGCACAGGTCAACGAGCCCTTGTGCGTGTTGGTGCAGGAGAGCCTCGCCCAGCTCGGCATCAAGACCACGATCAACAAGGTGCCCGGCGCCAACTGGCGCACCGAGCTGAACAAGAAGGAGATGCCGCTCTTCACCAACATCTTCTCGGGTTGGCTCGATTACCCCGAATACTTCTTCTACTGGTGCTATCACGGCAACAATTCCGTATTCAACACGATGAGCTACAAGTCGCCCGAGATGGACAAGCTCATCAACGGCGCGCGCGAGGCCGCCGCGACCGGGGACAAGGCGACGTATGATGCCGACGTGAAGGGCTTCGTCGATCTCGCCTTCGCCGAGGTGCCACGCATTCCGCTGTATCAGCCGTTCGTCAACGTCGCGATGCAGAAGAACATCTCCGGCTATCAGTACTGGTTCCACCGTAGGCTCGACTATCGGGCTCTGGTGAAGGGGTGAGACGGTGATGGGGGGATGTAATATGGGCCGAGCTCTCTCATTCCCTCCCCCCTTGTGGGGGAGGGGCAGGGAGGGGGGTAGCCACACCCACTGCCGTCTGGGTCCACCCCCCTCCCCAGCCCTCCCCCACAAAGGGGGAGGGAGCCGAGTGCGCAGCGCGGACAGATCTGGGCCAACTCGGGCAGGGGGCTGCTCATGCTGAGCCTCATCGCCAAGCGCCTCGCTTTCGCGATCCCGTCGCTGATCGGCGTCGTGATCGTCACCTTCCTGCTCACGCGCGCCTTGCCCGGCGATCCCGCGGCGTATTTTGCCGGCCCCGCCGCCACCAAGGAGGCGGTGGAGCAGATCCGCAAGAAGCTCGGCTTCGACAAGCCGCTGGTCGAGCAGTTCTTCCGCTACACCGTCGATCTCGCCCATGGCGATCTCGGCAGTTCGCTGACCACGGGCCAGCCGGTCGCCAGCGAGATTCGCAACCGACTGCCGGCCTCGGCCGAGCTGACCTTGCTCGGTCTGTTGGTATCCGTCGCGATCGCGCTGCCATTCGGCGTGCTCGCGGCGACGCGGCCGGGGTCGTGGATCGACCATACCTGCCGTATCGTCACGACCGCGGGCGTCTCGCTGCCGGTGTTCTTCACCGGGCTGGTGCTGGTGTATGTGTTCTACTTCCGGCTCGGCTGGTCACCGGCGCCGCTCGGCCGGCTCGACGTGTTTTATAGCGCGCCGGACCCCGTGACCGGCTTCTACCTCATCGATACGCTGATCGCGCGTGACGGCGAGGCGTTCCGCTCGGCGCTGAGCCAGTTGATCCTGCCCGCCGCGACGCTGGCGATCTTCTCGCTGGCTCCGATCGCGCGCATGACGCGGGCCTCGATGCTGTCGGTGCTGTCGTCGGAATTCGTCCGCACGGCGCGCGCCTCGGGCCTGTCGCCCGCGACGGTCACCGTGACCTATGCGTTCCGCAACGCCATGCTCCCGGTCATCACCACGCTATCGATGGTGTTCTCCTTCCTGCTCGGCGCCAACGTGCTGGTGGAGAAGGTGTTCGCCTGGCCCGGCATCGGCTCCTATGCGGTCGAGGCGCTGATCGCCTCCGACTTCGCGCCGGTGCAGGGCTTCGTGCTGACGATGGCCGTGATGTACGTCGTCCTGAACCTCGTCATCGACATTCTCTATGGCGTCATCGATCCCCGCGTGAGGCTGGAAGGATGAGCACTGTCGCGCCGACCATCGAGCCTGCCGCCGTTCCCTCGCGGACGTCGGGACTGACAGCCCTGATCGGCCACACGCGCTATGTCCTGGCCGAGAACAAGGTGACGGGCTTCGCCTTCGGCCTCCTGGTCGTGATCCTGTTTGCAGCCATCTTCGGCCCGTGGATCGTGCCCTATGATCCGCTGGCCAGCGACACCGCGTCCGCGCTGAAGCCGCCGTCGGCGGCGCATTGGTTCGGCACCGATCAGCTCGGCCGCGACATCTTCAGCCGCGTTGTGGTCGCGACCCGGCTCGACACCTTCATCGCGATCGCCTCGGTCGCGCTCGTGTTCTTCCTGGGCGGTCTCGCCGGCGTCGCCGCCGGCTTCTTCGGCGGCTGGATCGACCGCATCGTCGGCCGCATTGCCGACACGATCATGGCGTTCCCGCTGTTCGTGCTGGCGATGGGCATCGTCGCCGCGCTCGGCAACACCGTGCAGAACATCATCATCGCCACCGCGATCGTGAATTTCCCGCTCTATGCGCGCGTGGCACGCGCCGAGGCCAATGTCCGCCGCAACGCCGGCTTCGTGCAGGCGGCACGGCTGTCGGGCAACAGCGAGCTGCGCATCCTGCTCGGCCACATCCTGCCGAACATCATGCCGATCATGATCGTGCAGATGTCGCTGACCATGGGCTACGCCATCCTCAATGCCGCAGGCCTGTCGTTCATCGGCCTCGGCGTGCGGCCGCCGACGGCGGAATGGGGCATCATGGTTGCCGAGGGCGCCTCGTTCATGGTGTCGGGCGAATGGTGGATCGCGCTGTTCCCGGGTCTCGCGCTGATGATCGCGGTGTTCTGCTTCAACCTGCTCGGCGATGGCCTGCGCGACATCGTCGACCCGCAGCGCAGGACGTAAGGCGATGAGCGCACCACAAAACGACTCCGTCATTGCCGGGCTTGACCCGGCAATCCATCCCTTCAAGAACACCTTCGTCAGTGTGATGGATGCGCGGGCCTTCGCCGCGCCGAAGGGGCTTCGGCCCCGCAGGCGGGTCAAGCCCGCGCATGACGGTCGTAACAAGCGGAGCCACGGATGACCGCCCAGCCGCTGCTCGACGTTCGCGATCTCACGGTCGAATTCTCCACCCGCCGCGGTATCGTCAAGGCGGTGCAGCATGTCGACATCTCCGTCGCCAAGGGCGAGACGCTCGCGATCGTCGGCGAATCCGGCTCGGGCAAGTCGGTGACGTCCTATGCGGTGATGCGCATCCTCGACCGCGCCGGCCGCATCGCCGAGGGATCGGTGATGTTCTCCGGCGTGGACGTCAGGGCGGCCGAGGAAAGCGCGATGCGCGATCTGCGCGGCCGCGAGATCTCGATGATCTTCCAGAACCCGCGCGCGGCGCTCAATCCGATCCGGAAAGTGGGCCAGCAGATCGAGGATGTGCTGAAGCAGCACGTCCAGGCGGCCGCGACCGATCGCGCCGAGAAGGCGATCGCCGCGCTCGAGCAGGTCAAGATCGCGCGTCCGCGCGAGCGCTACCACGCCTATCCGTTCGAATTGTCCGGCGGCATGTGCCAGCGCGTCGTCATCGCGCTGGCGCTGGCCTGCAACCCGCAGCTCCTGATCGCCGACGAGCCGACCACCGGTCTCGACGTCACCACGCAGAAGGCGGTGATGGACCTCGTCGTCGAGCTGACGAAGAGCCGGGGCATGTCGACCATCCTGATCACGCATGATCTGGGTCTCGCCGCTGCCTATTGCGATCGCGTCGTGGTGATGGAGAAGGGCCGGGTGGTCGAGACCGCCAGGGCCGCCGACATCTTCGCCAACCCGCAGCATCCCTATACACGCAAGCTGATGCGCGCGACGCCGCGCCTCGGCGTGTCCTTGCGCGATCTGCTGCCGGAGGAGGATGTGGCAGCCCCACCACACACAGCCTCCGTCATGGCCGGGCTTGACCCGGCCATCCATCCATCTTCGCAAGAGTCGCTCCAGGTGATGGACCCCCGGGTCAAGCCCGGGGGTGACGAGCGGAGTGCGGAGGGCGAGCGGAGTGCGAGCAGCGCCAAGCCGCTTCTCCTCGTCGACAAGCTGGTCAAGGAATATCCGCGCCAGGGCGCCTCGGCGACATTGTCGAAACTGTTCGGACGGAGGCCGGCGGTCGAGCCGGAGATGTTCCGCGCCGTCGACGGCATCAGCTTCACGGTCGGTCATGGCGAGAGCGTTGGCCTGGTCGGCGAATCCGGCTGCGGCAAGTCGACGACGTCGATGATGGTGATGCGGCTGCTCGACCAGACTTCGGGGCGCATCAGCTTCGATGGCGAGGAGATCGGCAACATCCTGCCGCAGGCCTTTGCCCGGCTGCCGCTGCGCAGCCGCATCCAGATGGTGTTCCAGGATCCGACCGACAGCCTCAATCCGCGCTTCACCGCGGCGCGTGCCATCGCCGATCCGATCCTGCAGCTCGGCGACATCAAGGGCCGCGACGCGCTTCGTGCCCGCTGCGAGGAGCTCGCCACCATGGTCGGCCTGTCGCTCAATCTGCTCGATCGCTTTCCGCACCAATTGTCGGGCGGCCAGAAGGCGCGCGTCGGCATCGCGCGCGCCATCGCACTGCACCCGAAGCTGGTCATCCTCGACGAGCCCACGGCGGCGCTCGACGTCTCCGTGCAGGCGGTCGTGCTCAATCTCCTGCAGGACCTCAAGCGGCAGTTAGGTATGAGCTATCTGTTCGTCTCCCATGATTTGAATGTCGTGCGGCTGTTGTGCGATCGTGTGATCGTGATGCGGTCGGGTCGAATCGTCGAGGAAGGCACCTCCGAACGTGTGCTAGGTCATCCGCAGGATGACTATACGCGGGAGTTGCTGACGGCGATTCCGCACCCGCCATTGCCGGCGCATTGAGCGTGAAAGCTTGAGGAGAAAAGCTGATGGCGGAGCCATTGGACGATTACATCGACGCCGTCGGGCGTGCATTGGCTCTGCCGATCGAGGACGCTTGGCGCCCGGCTATCCGCGCCAATCTCGAGGTCTCGCTGAAGATGGCGAAGCTGGTCGACGAATTCTCCCTGCCTGATGAAGCCGAGCCTGCCAGTGTCTTCACCGCTTAGTTCTCCCGAGATGACCGCGAGCGCCGTCGCCGCCGCGGTCGCCACCGGCAAGCTCTCGGCCGTCGAGGCTACCGACGCCGCGCTGGCGCGGATTGTGGCCCGCGATGGCGTGCTCAACTCGTTCACGGATGTGACCGCCGAGCGGGCGCGTGCGAAGGCGCGTGCGGTGGATGCCGACATCGCGGCGGGCAAGCCCATCGGCCCGCTCGCCGGCGTGCCGTTCGCGGTGAAGAACCTGTTCGACGTCGCGGGGCTGCCGACCCGCGCCGGCTCCAAGATCAACCGTGATCGAGCGCCCGCGACGCGCGACGCGACGCTGATCGAGCGCATGGAGGCGGCCGGCGCCGTCCTCGTCGGTGCGCTCAACATGGGCGAATACGCCTACGACTTCACCGGCGAAAACGTGCACGACGGCCCGTCGCGCAATCCGCATGATCCGACGCGGATGAGCGGCGGCTCGTCGGGCGGCTCGGGCAGCGCCGTCGGCGGCGGCCTGGTGCCGATCGCGCTGGGCTCCGACACCAACGGCTCGATCCGTGTGCCGTCGTCGTTCTGCGGCATCTTCGGCCTCAAGCCGACCTATGGCCGGCTGTCGCGGGCGCGCTCGTTTCCGTTCGTCATGAGCCTGGATCATCTCGGTCCGTTCGCACGCTCGGTCGAGGATCTCGCGCTTGCCTACGACGTGATGCAGGGGCCCGATGCCGACGATGCCGCGTGCACCACGCGTGCGCCGGAGCCGGTCTCAGCTTCGCTGTCGCAAGGGCTCGATGGCCTGCGCATCGCCATTGCCGGCGGCCACTTTCAGAAGAACCTGTTTCCGGAGGCCGCCGAGGCGGTCAGCCGCGTGGCGACCGAGCTCAAGGCGACCGACGTCGTCGAGGTGCCCGAAGCCGCGCGTGCTCGCGCCGCGGCCTATGTCATCAGCACGACCGAAGGCGCCTCGCTGCATCTCGACCGCTTGCGCAAGCGGCCGCAGGATTTCGATCCGGCGGTGCGCGACCGGCTGATTGCGGGTGCGATGATTCCGGCACCGATGGTCGACCGCGCGCAGAAGTTTCGCCGCTGGTACCGCGCCCGGGTGCTGGAGCTGTTCAAGTCCGTCGACGTGCTGATCGCGCCCGCAACGCCCTGCGTTGCACCCAAGCTCGGGCAGGCGACCTTCATGCTCGACGGCGTCGAGCTGCCAGTGCGCGCCAATATCGGCATTCATACCCAGCCGATCTCGTTCATCGGGCTTCCCGTCGTCGCCGTCCCGATTCCGCTCGCGCCGATGCCCATCGGCGTGCAGATCATCGCGGCGCCCTGGTGCGAACATGTCGCATTGCGTGTGGCCCACGCCTTGCAACAGCTTGGCGTCGCCGCTGCGTCGGCCCCGCGAGGAGTTCTGGAGAATGGAAGTCGATCTGCCTGACGTCGTCGCGGAAGTCACCGCGCAGTTCCAGCGCTACGAACAGGCGCTGGTCGGCAACGACGTTGCCGTGCTCGACGAGCTGTTCAAGCAGGACTCCCGTACGCTGCGCTACGGCATCGGCGAGAACCTCTATGGCTACGGCGAGATCGCTGCATTTCGCGCCGCGCGCTCGCCGGCTGGACTGATGCGGCGGACCGCGCGCACCGTGATCACCACTTACGGCCGTGACGCCGCGGTCGCCTCGACGCTGTTCTATCGCGACACCGCGCCCGGCAAGGTCGGACGCCAGATGCAGACCTGGGTCCGGTTTCCTGAAGGCTGGAGAATCGTTGCTGCCCATGTCAGCATCATCGATGAAGCAAAGGGCGGCTAAGGATGAGCCTGGACGATCTACCGCCGCGAACGCGCCAGCGGTCCGCCCGCGACTTGGAGATCAAGCGCATCGACCGCGCGCCGCCTGCCGTCGCGAAAATCACGCGCGCCGAGGAGCTGCGCCTGCAGCTGGCCGATGAGATCGTGCGCGGCGCGCTGGCGCCGGGCGCGCCGCTGGACGAGACCGAGATCGCCAAGCGCTTCAACGTCTCGCGCACGCCGGTGCGCGAAGCGCTGCGTCAATTGGCGACTTCCGGGCTGATCGAGGCGCGTGCACATCGCGGCGCCGTGGTGGCGCGACCGTCTGCAGACCGCCTCACCGGCATGTTCGAGGCGATGGCCGAGCTCGAGGGCCTGTGCGCCGGTCTCGCGGCGCAGCGCATGACGCCGGTCGAGCGGCAGCGGCTGGAAGCCATCCACGAGGAGCTGCGCAATCTCAGCCACGCCGGCAACCCCGAGCGCTTCCACGAGGTGAACGAGCGCTTCCACAACGCGATCTATGCCGGCGCGCACAATGCCTACATCGCCGAGATCACCTTGGCGACGCGGGTGCGCGTGCAGCCGTTCCGCCGCGCCCAGTTCCGCAATCTCGGCCGCCTCGCCAAGTCGCATGCCGAGCACGACCGCGTCGTCGTGGCCATCCTGCGCGGCGACAAGGCCGGCGCGGCGAGTGCCATGAAGGCGCACATCGAGCTGGTGCGCGGCGAATACGAGATCTACGCGGTGTCGGTATAGCTAAGCTCGCCGTCTGCCGGGTTGCCGTCATTGCCCGCGCAGCAATCCAGAGGCCTGACCGCAGCTCTGGGATTGCTTCGCTGCGTTCGCAAATGACGAAGTCGCGACGCGATCAGCTCTTCTGCGCCATATACGCGCGCCAGCCGCCGAACTCCGAGATGTCGCGCGCGCCCTCGAGGGCGGCGGGCTCGACGAGGAAGCCCTTGGCGCTGCGGCCGTTGGCGAGCCGGATGGTGCCGATCGACAATGGCGGCGGGATGAGGTTGACGAATTTGCCGAAGCTCGCGGCCGACAGCGCCCAGAGCTCGACGGCCATTGCCGTACCCTGGCCGTCGTCGATCCGCAGCATGCCGGGCTTGGGCGGCGTGGTCGACAGCGCGTAGAGCTTGTAGTCAGGCGCGGTGGTCGTCGCCTCGAGCAGACGTCCGCCGAGGCTCGTCAGCTCGTGGTTCAATGCCATCCCTGAGAGATGCGCGCCGACGACGACGACGGCGATCTCGTCGCCATGCAGTGCCGGAGACACGGGAGCGAGCGGCGGCAGCGGGACCGGCTTGGCGCCGACCGGCAGCGCCGTGTCGGCATGGAAGGCGCGCCCGAGACTGGCGAGCGTCGCATCGCGGCCGGCTGGCGCCAGTAGGGTGATGCCGAACGGGACGCCGTCGCTGCGCATCGCAGCCGGCACCGCAAGCCCGCAGAGATCGAGCAGGTTGACGAAGTTGGTGTAGGTGCCGAGCCGGCTGTTGAGCTCGATCGGATTGGCGAGCACATCCGCGGTGGTGTAGGCGGTCGGCGCCGTCGGCAGCACCAGCGCGTCGATATCGGCGAAGGTACGCTCGGCCACCTTGCGCAGCGCCTGCAGACGATAAAGCGCGGCAAAGGTGTCGGCCGCGCTGCCGCGCGCGCCGCCGATGGTGATCTCGCGCGTCACGGGGTGGATCGCATCGGGATCGGAGGCGAGCAGGTCGCGGATCACGAGATAGCGCTCGGCGACCCAGGGGCCTTCATAGAGCAGCCGCGCGGTCTCGTAGAACGGCTCGAGGTCGAACGCGACGAGCTCGGCGCCGAGCTTGACGAAGCGCGCGGCGGCAGCGCTATAGGCGGCGTCCGCCGCCTTGTCGCCGAAGAAGATCAACTGCCCGGGGCGGGGAATGCCGAGCTTCACGCCCTCGGGAAATGCCGTCACGGCCCCAAGCGGCCGGTCGCGCGAGAACGGATCGAGCGGATCCGGCGCCGCCAGCACCGAGAGCGCCGCGACGGCGTCGTCGACCGTCAGCGAGAACACCGAAATGCAGTCGAGCGTGCGGCAGGCCGGCACCAGGCCGGAGGTCGAGATCATGCCGAGGCTCGGCTTCAGGCCGACGATGTTGTTGAGCATCGCCGGCACGCGGCCGGAGCCCGCAGTATCCGTCCCGAGTGCGAGCGGCACGAGACCCGCGGAGACGGCGACCGCCGAGCCCGAGCTCGATCCGCCCGGAACGAGATCGGCGCGCACCGGATTTTTCGGAATGCCATAGGGCGAGCGCACGCCGACGAGGCCGGTGGCGAACTGGTCGAGATTGGTCTTGCCGATGATGATCGCGCCGGCCGCACGCAGCCGCGCCACCGCGGTGGAATCGCGAGATGGCGTGTAGGCGAAGGCCGGGCAGGCAGCGGTGGTCGGCAGGCCCGCCACGTCGATATTGTCCTTCACCGCGACGGGCACGCCGTAGAGCGGCAGCGATCTGTCCCCGTCGGCGAGGGTTTCGGCCTCCGCGAGCGCGTCCTTCTCGCCGCGCAGGCTGATGAAGATGGCCGGGTCGTTGTGCGCGCGGATCCGGGCGTAGCAGCGCGCGATCGTGTTGCTTGGCGTTGTCAGGCCGGCGCGATGGGCGGCGACGATCTCGGCAATGGTCTCGGTCACGCGGCGCTCCGCGTCTCGTCCGAGCCCAAACTCTGGCCTGCCATTTCCTTGCGCCCCGCTTCGCCAATCCGGCTGCGAACGTAGCAAGCCATGTGCCATTGTGTACACGGCGAGGATGGGAGCCTGACAAGGAAAAATCTTGAGAGTCAGTGGGTTGCTGTGCCGTCCGACAGGCCGTCGGGCGTTCGGACGGGGTTGCCGAAGGCAATTTGCCTAATTGGTGAGCAGGTCGGGCGCCGCAGCCGCCTAGTACCCGCGCCGCTCGGCATCCCCGCCCGTGATGCGCGCAAGTCGTGCCTCGGTCGCCGAGCCGGCGCCACGGGCTGTCCGGAACGATGCATACGTCGGGCGGCTCACCGTGGCTCCCGACGACGGCGCGTCGTCAGCCCCGCTGGGGAAGAACAGCAGCGCAACGCTGAGGCCGAGATTGACCAGGGCGCCCACCCACGTGCCATGGTGCGATGATGTCGCCGCGTATTCGGGAAATCGGCCGGCGATCACGTAGTCCAGCACCATGACGGCGATCCAGGCCGGGATCACACAGACCGGGTCCCAGCCGATGTCGCGAAAGCGCATCGCCTGCAGCATCAGGTTCGCCACCAGGCACAGACCGATCAGCACCACGATCGGCAGGCTCACCGTCAGCTCCGACGTCTGCGGGGCGAGGGCGGCAAGACCGACGGCCACAACCACGATCAGGACCACCGAAACCAGCGCAAGACCGAGCGAGGCGAGAAAATATTGCAGACGGCCGAGACGCGCATTGAAACCGAAAATGAACCCCAACATCCGCCTCTCCCCGCAGGCCGCGCCGCAATCGGGAGCGCAGCCGACACGGCATATCAGGGCGAAATTGCCGCGCGCCTTCGCCGATAGTTAGAATTTGAAGGATCGAGTGCGACGGCGCTTTCGCGCTGCGGGATCTCATGCGGTCGAAAATATATCGTTGCTAAAGCAACTAATCTGTGGAACGATCGACCCGATCAGCAATGGAGGCGCGGGATGATCCGCGTCTCGAAGAAGGGACGGGAACGTCATGCGCAGCCTGCTCGCCGCAGGCGCGGCCGCTTGCGCGCGCGCCAACAGATTGCCGCAGCGGACGGGTCAGCCGTTCGGCGGCTCCTGCCGGAGTGGCTCAGCTCGCGCCCGTGACGGCGTCGAGATTGTCGTGGATTCGGCGCAGCAGGGTGATCAGGACTTCCCGCTCATCCTTGTCGAGACAGGCGAGCAGACGCCGCTCGCGCTCCAGCGCGGCGATGATGACCTTGTCGTGCGTCGCGCGGCCCTTGGCCGTCAGCGAAATCGAATGGCTGCGGCCGTCCTCCGGGTCGTCGCGGATCGCGATCAGGCCGCGGCTCTTCATCAGCGCCAGGGTGCGGCTGACCGGCCCCTTGTCGAAGCCGATCACGCTGCAGATGCGCGAGGCCGGGATGCCCGGCTCGATCGCCAGCAGCGACATGATCCGCCATTCGGTGACGTTGACGCCGAAATTGCGCTGATAGAACGCGGTGGCGCTGTTCGACAGCTTGTTGGCGATGAAGGTGATGAAGGCCGGCACATAGCGGTCGAGATCGAGCGTGAGGCCGTGCCCCTCAGCTTCGCGCGGCTGCGCCTTGCGCGGCGTCCCGGATTTCTCGCTCATGATCCCCAGCGTCCATGCATCGCCACTCATACGGATACGAAAAGCCGCATGACAAGGCCAAACTTCGGGAGCTCCGCATGAACCCAACAGGTCTTTCCCCCGCTGCCGGTATGGCGCCGCTCATCCCGCACCTCGCCATCGACCCGTTCTCATATGAATTCTTCGACGATCCCTATCCAGCGCATCAGGAGATGCGCGAGGCCGGCCCCGTCATCCATCTGGACGCGTGGAACGTCTACGGCGTCGCCCGCTACGCCGAGGTCTATGCCGTCCTCAACGATCCCCAGACGTTCTGCTCCAGCCGCGGCGTGGGCTTGAGCGACTTCGCCAAGGAGAAGCCGTGGCGGCCGCCGAGCCTGATCCTCGAGGCGGATCCGCCGGCGCATACGCGCACCCGCGCCGTGCTGAGCAAGGTGCTGTCGCCGGCCGTCATGAAGCGGCTGCGCGACGGCTTCATGGCGGCGGCCGAGGCCAAGATCGACGAGCTTGTAGGCCGGGGCTCGTTCGATGCCATCCCCGATCTCGCCGAGGCCTATCCGCTGTCGGTGTTTCCCGATGCGCTCGGGCTGAAGCCGGAGGGGCGCGAGCATCTCATTCCCTATGCGAGCCTGGTGTTCAACGCGTTCGGTCCGCCGAATGAGCTGCGCCAGCAGGCGATCGAGCGCTCGGCGCCACACCAGGCCTATGTCACGGAGCAGTGCCAGCGCGACAATCTCACGCCCGGCGGCTTCGGTTCCTGCATCCACGCCTTCAGCGACAGCGGCGAGATCACGCCGGCCGAGGCGCCGTTGCTGGTGCGCTCGCTGCTGTCGGCCGGCCTCGACACCACCGTCTACGGCATCGGCGCCGCGGTGTATTGCCTGGCGCGCTTCCCCGATCAATGGGCGCGGCTGCGCGCCGATCCGTCGCTGGCGCGCAACGCGTTCGAGGAGGCCGTGCGGTTCGAAAGCCCGGTGCAGACCTTCTTCCGAACCACCACGCGTGACGTCGAACTCGGCGGCGTCACGATTCCCGAGGGCGAGAAGGTGCTGATGTTCTTAGGTAGCGCCAATCGCGACCCGCGCCGCTGGGAGCAGCCGGACAGCTACGACATCACCCGAAAAGTATCCGGCCATGTCGGCTTCGGCTCGGGCATCCACATGTGCGTCGGCCAGCTCGTCGCGCGGCTCGAAGGCGAGGCGGTGCTGACGGCGCTCGCCCGCAAGGTCGGGAGCGTCACGATGAGCGGCGAGCCGAAGCGCCGCTACAACAACACGCTGCGCGGGCTGGAGAGCCTGCCGGTCACCTTTACTCCAGCCTGAGCTGTACCATGACCACGATCACCTTCATCCATCCCGACAACCGCAGCGAAAGCGTGGAGGCCGAGGACGGCGCCAGCGTCATGCTGGCGGCGCTGACCCACGGCATCGACGGTATCGTCGCCGAATGCGGCGGCAACGCCGTCTGCGCCACCTGCCACGTCTATGTCGACGACGCCTGGACCGGGAAGCTCGATCCCGTGTCCGACGATGAGGATGCGCTGCTGGACGGCACCGCAGCCGAACGGCGGCCGAACAGCCGGCTGTCCTGCCAGATCAAGGTGCAGCCGGCGCTGGCCGGACTGGTGGTGCGCATTCCGGATCGGCAGAGCTGATTTCGCAACTGGAGACGACCTCCAGCCGCAACGACAACAATCAAACAAGCAACACACGGGGAAGGACATCATGAAGCAGCTGAATTCGTGCGCGCTGGCGCTGGTCGCAATAGTCTGCCTTGCAGGCGCGGCGCGGGCCGGCGAGATCTCGGACAATGTCGTACGCGTCGGCGTGCTCAACGACATCTCCGGCATCTTCCAGGACACCAACGGCATGGGCTCGGTCGAGGCCGCGCGCATGGCGGCGGAGGATTTCAACGGCGGCGGTAAAGGCATCAAGGTCGAGATCGTCTATGCCGATCACCAGAACAAGGCCGATGTCGGCTCGGCGATCACGCGCAAATGGCTCGATGTCGACAAGGTCGATGCCGTCGTCGACGTGCCCAACTCGGCCGTGGGCCTCACCGTCAACGAGCTCTTGCGCAACAGCCGGATGACGTTCCTGGCGTCGTCGACCGCGAGCTCCGATCTCACCGGCAAGGCCTGCTCGCCGAACACCATCCAGTGGGTCAACGACGCCTGGGCGACCGGCAACACCACGGCGGCTGCGATGATGGGCCGCGGCGGCAAGGACTGGTACTTCATCACGGTCAACTATGCGCTCGGCCAGGGCATCGAGGCGGAGGCCACCAACTACATCGAGAAGCACGGCGGCAAGGTGCTGGGCTCGGCGAAGCATCCGCTCGGCACGACGGACTTCGCCTCGTTCCTGCTTCAGGCGCAGGGCTCGAAGGCCAAGGTGATCGGCCTGGCGAATGCCGGCGGCGACACCATCAATGCGGTCAAGCAGGCGTCCGAGTTCGGCATCCAGCAGGGCGGCCAGTCGCTGGTCGCGTTCCTGCTGTTCATCAACGACATCCATGGCATGGGCCTGAAGGCGGCGCAGGGCCTGCAACTGCTCGAGGCCTTCTACTGGGACATGGACGACGACACCCGCGCCTTCGCCAAGCGCTTCGCAGCGCGCCCCGGCATGAACGGCAAGATGCCGAGCGGCAACCAGGCGGGCGTCTATGCCTCGACGCTTGCCTATCTCAACGCGGTCGCTGCCACCGGCAGCGATGATGCCAAGGACGTCGTGCCGCAGATGAAGACGGTGAAGGGCAAGGACAAGCTATTCGGCGATGTGACGATCCGGGCCGACGGCCGCGTCGTGCACCCGATGTATCTGTTCGAGGTGAAGAAGCCGGAGGAGTCGAAATATCCGTACGACTACTATCGTCTGGTCTCGACGATTCCGGCCGAGCAGGCGTTCCGCCCGATCGCCGATGGCGGGTGTGCGCTGGTGAAGTGATGCGTTCGTGGGGTAGCGAGCAAGTGATATCCACGAGTGACATCTAGAAGTAGATGCCGCGAGAGCCGCTGCTCTTCAGTTGCTCCGTCATGCCCGGGCTTGTCCCGGGCATCCACGTCGAGCGGCGACTATCGAGCCGCGTGGATGGCCGGGACAGGCCGGCCATGACGGCGCGGGGAAGGCGACTTCCTCTCATGACCTTCTTCCCGACCCTGCCGTCTGCTGTGCTGCAGTATCCTTAACACGCACTATAGTTCTTGCCTTTGCCCGTTTCCGGGAATTATGGTGCATGGATCGATGGCGCGTAGGATCAGCACCGCGCGACGAATGCTGCGGCGAAACGCCGCCGCTGGTCGTGCTGCTGCGTGGCGGCGACAAAACAACGATAAGAACGATTTGTTTGAGGGGAGGGAAGACCATGAAGAGCTTCTGGCTGGCGAGCGCCGCAGCGCTGCTGTTTTCGAGCACCGCCTTTGCCGGCGACACCATCAAGATCGGCTTCGTCTCGACGTTCAGCGGTCCGACCGCCGTGATCGGCAACGACATGCGCAACTCGTTCGAGCTCGCGCTCGACCATCTCGGCCGCAAGATCGACGGCAAGCCGGTCGAGGTGATCTACGAGGACGACCAGCAGAAGCCTGACGTCGGCAAGCAGAAGACCGAGAAGCTGGTGCAGTCCGACAAGGTCGATTTCATCGTCGGCTACATCTGGTCGAACGTGCTGCTGGCCTCGCTCAAGACCGCGGTGGATTCCCAGACCTTTCTGATCTCGGCCAATGCCGGCCCGTCGCAGCTCGCCGGCGAATTGTGCTCTCCCTACGTGTTCTCGACATCCTGGCAGAACGACCAGACGCCCGCAGCGATGGGCCTCTACATGAACCAGAAGGGCGTCAAGTCGGTGTTCCTGATCGGGCCGAACTATGCGGCCGGCAAGGACATGCTGGCCGGCGTCAAGAGCACCTTCAGGGGCCAGGTCGTCGGCGAGGAATACACGGTGTGGCCGAGCCAGCTCGACTTCTCCGCCGAGCTCTCCAAGGCGCGCGCCTCGGGCGCCGAATCCATCTTCGTGTTCTATCCCGGCGCGGCCGGCGTGCAATTCCTCAATCAATATTCGCAGGCCGGCCTCAAGGAGAAGATGCCGCTCTACACCGCCTTCACCGTCGACGAATTGTCGCTGCCGCTGCAGAAGGACAATGCGATCGGCGTGCCCGGCGCCCAGGAATGGGTCAACGACCTGCCCAACGAGCAGAACAAGAAGTTCGTCGCCGACTACCGCAAGAAATACACCGGCCTGCGTCCGACCTATTACGGCGCCCAGGCCTACGATGCGGCCCAGCTGATCAACAGCGCCGTGGTTGCGGTCAAGGGCGACACGTCCAAGAAGGACGCGATGAAGGCCGAGATGGAGAAGGCCAACTTCAAGTCGCTGCGCGGCTCCTTCAAGTTCGGCAACAATCACATCCCGATCCAGAACTTCTACCTGCAGGACGTGGTCAAGGACACCGAGGGCCAGCTCTCGCTGAAGACGGTCGCCACCATCGTCGAGAACGACCAGGACCGCTTCCACGACAAGTGCCCGATGAAGTGAGCGAAAAGAATTCCGAGCCAGAGGACGAAACAGGCCTGGAATTTGCTTGAAGCTTAAAACATCTCCGGCCTAAGATCGGGACGGACATGGCGGCAGCGCCTGGAACGGGTTCTGCCGCCGTCTTTTTGAGCGTGAAGTGAGGGGCATGCTTCTCGTCGTCGAACAATTCCTGAACGGGCTGCAGTTTGGACTGCTGCTGTTCCTGCTGGCCGCCGGCCTGACGCTGGTGTTCGGCATCATGGACTTCGTGAACCTGGCCCACGGCTCGCTCTACATGATGGGCGCCTATTTCGCGGCGACCTTCGTGGCCTGGACCGGCAACTTCGTGCTCGGCGCCGTCATGGCACTGGGAGCCACGCTTCTGCTCGGTATCGTGCTCGAATTCACGGCACTGCGCCATCTCTATGGGCGCGATCACCTTGATCACGTGCTCGCGACGTTCGGCCTGATCCTGTTCTTCAACGAGGCCGTCCGGCTGATCTGGGGCCCGGCGGGACTGGCGCTGCCGCTGCCGTCCTGGCTCGCCTTCCCGGTCACGATCCTGCCCGGCATCCAATATCCCGCCTATCGGCTCGCGATCATCGTCGTGGCGCTGCTGGTGGCGCTGCTGCTCTATCTCGGCGTGATGCGGACGCGGATCGGCATGCTGATCCGGGCCGGCGCCTCCAACCGCGAGATGATCGGTGCGCTCGGCATCAACATCAAGCTGCTCTATACGCTGGTGTTCGGCCTCGGCGCCGCGCTCGCCGGCCTGGCCGGGCTGATGCAGGCGCCGATCCTCACGGTGCAGATCGGCATGGGCGAGAACATCCTGATCCTCGCCTTCGTCGTCATCGTGATCGGCGGCATTGGTTCGATCCGCGGCGCCTTTATCGCGGCGATCATGATCGGCCTGATCGATACCATGGGCCGCGCCTTCCTGCCCAATCTGCTGCGCCAGGTGCTGAACTCGGCAGCAGCTTCCACTGCGGCGCCGGCGATGTCGTCGATGCTGATCTACCTCCTGATGGCGATCGTGCTGGTGGCGCGGCCTGAAGGTCTGTTTCCGGCCAACCGCAGATGAAATCCTCGCTCAACGTTTCGACCATCGTGGCCATCATCGTCGTGGCCGGCCTGGTGCTGCTGCCGGTCTATTCGAACCTCTCCGGCAACATCTTCATCCTCACGCTGTTCACCCGCATCGTGATCCTGGCGCTGGCGGCCGTCAGCCTCAACCTGATCATGGGCTACGGCGGCATGATGAGCTTCGGCCATGCCGCCTATCTCGGCATCGGCGGCTACGCCGTCGGCATCCTGGCGCAGGAGGGCATCGGCTCCGGCTATGCCCAGTTCGCGGTCGCCATCGCGATTTCGGCGCTCTATGCGCTGGTCATAGGCGCGCTCTCCTTGCGTACCCGCGGCGTCTATTTCATCATGATCACGCTGGCCTTTGCGCAAATGGCCTACTACGTCGCGTCCGGCCTCGCCCGTTACGGCGGGGATGACGGGCTCACCGTCTACAAGCGCAGCGATTTCGGCGGCCTGATCAATCTCGGCAACCGCGTGCAGTTCTATTATCTCTGCCTGTTCTGCCTGCTTGCCGTCGTGGTCCTGATCTGGCGGATCGTCAATTCGCGCTTCGGCCTCGTGCTGCAGGGCCTGCGCTCCAACGAGCAGCGCATGCAGGCGATCGGCTTCCCGTCGAAGCGCTACAAGCTGGCGTGCTTCGTCATCGCCGGCATGCTCTGTGGCCTGTCCGGCGCGCTGCTTGCCAACAACACCGATTTCGTCAGCCCTGCCGTGATGTACTGGACCCGCTCCGGCGACCTCATGGTGATGGTCATCCTCGGCGGCATGGGCACCCTGATGGGGCCGGTCGTCGGCTCGGTCGTGTTCCTGGTGCTGGAAGAGGTGCTGTCGCAGATCACCGAATATTGGGCGCTGATCATGGGGCCGCTGCTGCTCCTGATCGTGCTGTTCGGCCGCGGCGGCATCATGGGCATGCTCGGGAGGTTGAACCGTGGCTGAACCTCTGCTTCGCGTCGACAATCTCGTGCGCCGGTTCGGCGGCATCGTCGCGACTGATCACGTCTGTCTCGACGTTGCCAAGGGCGAGATCCACGCCATCATCGGGCCGAACGGCGCCGGCAAGACCACGCTGATCAGCCAGCTCACCGGCCACCTGGCGCCGCATGCGGGGCGCATTTTCCTAGGGGGCCGCGACATCTCGCATTTCCCCGCCTATAAGCGCAGCGCGCTGGGGCTGGCGCGTTCGTTCCAGATCACCTCGCTGCTGACCGACTTCACCGCGGCCGACAATGTCGCGCTTGCGGCGCAAGCCCATGACGGCAGGCACTCGTTCCGTTTCTTCGCCGCCGCGCGCAAGGACAAGCCGCTGCGTGCCGCCGCGCAGGCCGCGCTGGAGCGCGTCGGTCTCGGCCATCGCGCCGACGTGCTGGTGTCGAAGCTCAGCCATGGCGAGCAGCGCGAGCTGGAGCTCGCCGTCGCGCTCGCGACCAAGCCGCAGCTCCTGCTGCTCGACGAGCCGATGGCCGGCCTGGGGGTGACCGAGTCGCAGCGCATGGTGAAGCTGCTGAACGAGCTGCGCAAGGAAGTGTCGATCGTGCTGGTCGAGCATGACATGGAGGCGGTGTTCGCGCTCGCCGACCGCATCTCGGTCCTCGTCTATGGCCGCATCATCGCCTCGGGCAGACCGGACGAGATCCGGCAGAACGAGGAGGTCAAGCGCGCCTATCTCGGCGATCAGCATGTGGTGGTCGGCCATGGTTGATCTGGGGACAAGCGCCATGCTGCTCGAGGTCGACGGCATCGAGACCTGTTACGGCCTGAGCCAGGTCTTGTTCGGCCTGTCGTTGGCGATCCGCCCCGGCGAGATGGTCTCGCTGATGGGCCGCAACGGCATGGGCAAGACCACCACGATCCGCTCGATCATGGGTCTGACCCAGGCGCGCGCCGGCCTGATCCGCTTCAGCGGTCAGGAGACACGAAAGCTGCCGTCCTACAGGATCGCTCAGCTCGGCATCGGCCTCGTGCCGGAGGGACGGCAGATCTTTCCGAATCTGACCGTCACCGAGAATCTCGTGGCGGCCTCGGCCAACCGGCTCGGCGCGTCCGATCCCTGGACGCTCGACAAGATCCACGCCTTGTTTCCGCGGCTCGCCGAACGCGGCAGCAACATGGGCAACCAGCTCTCCGGCGGCGAGCAGCAGATGCTGGCGATCGGCCGGGCGCTGATGACCAACCCGAAACTCCTCATTCTCGACGAGGCGACCGAGGGTCTGGCGCCGTTGATCCGAGAGGAGATCTGGAACTGCCTGTCGCTGCTGAAATCGCGCGGGCAGTCGATCCTGGTGATCGACAAGAATGTCGAGCATCTGACCCGCATCTGCGATCGCCACTACATCATCGAGCGTGGCCGCACCGTGTGGCATGGCACGTCGGAGCAACTGATGGCCGAGCCGGAGCTGCAGCACCGCTATCTGGGTATTTGAGGGCGGCGCGCTGCCGGCTATTCCGACGTGGAAGCGGATTGACTCAAATCAAGATCGCGTCGGGCGTCGGGCGTAGATTTTGCTAGCTGCCCCGACATGCGCTGATTTTTCGCATTGAGGCGCGGCTTGGACGGGACTATTTTTCCAGGGTAGTAGTTTGTTTTTCCTTTTATCAGAGGTTGAACAAATGCGTGCACCTCGTATCCGAATCGAATCACCGCAGAAAGCCGTGGCCGGCCTGCGCGGCTTCTGGTCTGTTCATTCCGACCTTGAGACGGGGCTGTGTCTCGCCTTCATGCTGATCGTCGGAGTCATCGTGAAAATGACACCGCCACTCTAGACCTCAGCGACGGAACGGGATGTACTTCTGGTACTCCTTCGGCACCCGGCTGCGATAGCGCGACGGCACCGTGCCGCTGCGCAGGGAGTCCTCGACTTCCTTGCGCGTGCTGGTCCTCGTCCGCTTCTTCTTCGGCGCGGCCGCCTCGCTGGCCGGCTTGGCGTCGCTAGGTTTCTCGGCCGAGGCGGCTGGTGCCGGAGTGGCTGTCGGGATGGGGCTCGCGGCGGGAGCAGGTTGCGCCGGCGTATCGGGAGCGGGCGCGCTCTGCGCGAAGGCTGCCTCGGCGGCGAGGCTGAGAGCCAGAATGGTTGCTAATGTGATCCCGGAAGACCTGATCATATCAACGAGACTCCAAGCCACTGCGACTGACGGGCCTGCCTGATGATGTCGCCCCCCGTGCACCGGACGGTTCATGCTGTCGTTGCATGGCCGGCGTCGGCTGACGCGCCACCTCGCCCAAGAAGAATTCTGAGTGCCGAATTTTTGAGCACAGCGTGCCGCTGGTTCCGTTGAATCGCAAGCATTTTTCCCTGGCACGCGGATTGCTCCCCTCGTTGCTCAGAGTTGGCAGCTAGGGTTCCGGTTCTCCATCGAGAATGCTGGTCCGAGAGCAGCCGCCAGGGGAGAGCCCTGGTGCACGGCGGGATAAAAACCCGGGAGACCTCAGTGGCCGCGCTTGGCAGGCACGAGGTTCTTCATGCCAGTCCGCGGTCAGAAAACCGATGAGGGACTGGACATGGGAAAAGCGCGAAATCTGTTTGTTGCACTGCTCGCTGCATCGACGCTGGCGACCGCATCGCTGTCATCCGCGTCAGCTGAGAAGAAGAAGGAATTCAACATCGCCTGGACGATCTATGTCGGCTGGATGCCGTGGCCCTATGCGGCCGAGTCCGGCATCGTCAAGAAGTGGGCGGACAAATACGGCATCTCGATCAAGATCACGCAGATCAACGACTACGTCGAGTCGATCAACCAGTACACCGCCGGCAAGTTCGACGGCGTCACCGTCACCAACATGGATGCGCTGACCATCCCCGCTGCCGGCGGCGTCGACACGTCGGCCATCATCATGGGCGACTACTCCAACGGCAATGACGGTGTCGTGCTGAAGAAGGGCAAGACCATGGCCGACATCAAGGGCCAGAAGGTCAACCTCGTCGAGCTCTCGGTGTCGCACTATCTGCTGGCGCGCGGCCTCGAGACCGCGAAACTGTCCGAGAAGAACATCAAGACCGTCAACACCTCCGACGCCGACATCGTCGCCGCCGCGAAGTCGCCGGACACGACGGCCGTGGTGACCTGGAATCCGCAACTACTGGAGGTGAAGGCCGAGCCGGGGGCAACGCTGGTGTTCGATTCCAGCAAGATCCCCGGCGAGATCGAGGATCTCCTGGTCGTCAACAGCGCGACGCTCAAGGACAATCCGGAGCTCGGCAAGGCGCTGGTCGGCATCTGGTACGAGACCATCGCGCTGATGAAGGACCAGAGCGAGAAGGGCAAGGCCGCGCGCGAGGCGATGGCCAAGCTGTCGGGCACCGATCTCGCCGGCTTCGAGACCCAGCTCAAGACGACGTTCATGTACTACGAGCCGAAGGACGCGCTCGCCTTCGTGACCGGACCGGAATTGCCCAAGATCATGGATCTCGTGCGCACCTTCTGCTTCGATCACAACCTGCTTGGCGAGAACGTGAAGTCGAAGGACGCGGTCGGCATCTCCACGCCGACGAAGGCGCTGGGCGCGGCCAGCAATGTCAAGCTGCGCTTCGATCCGACCTTCATGAAGATGGCGGCCGAAGGGAAGCTCTGATCCGCTTCCTGGACCGCCGCCGGTGCCACCCCTCATCCTGAAGAGCTTGCGCGAGCGCAAGCATCTCGAAGGATGAGGCCCACATCGGGGCCTCATGGTTCGAGACGGCGCTGACGCGCCCCTCACCATGAGGATTGAGGGAGCCTGTTGATGCCGCGTGCCATGAACGTCGTTCCGAACCGGGGCAGCCGGCTGTTGCTGGCCCTGTTGCCGTTCCTGCTGATCGCGCTGATCTACGTGGTCGGATCGGCGCAGCGGCGCGCGGACAATCCCGACGACAAGCTGCTGCCGCCGGTCTCCGAGATGGTCGCGACCTCCAAGCGGCTCGCGACCGAGCCGGATCGCCGCTCCGGCGACTACGTGCTGTGGTCCGACACGGCGGCGAGCCTGCAGCGCCTCGCGCTCGGCCTCGGCATTTCCGCCGCCATCGGTCTCGTGCTCGGACTCGCCATCGGATTGCTGCCAGTGGCCGGCGCCGGCTTCGGCACGCTGATTGCGGTTCTGTCGATGATCCCGCCGATGGCGATGCTGCCGGTTCTGTTCATCGTGTTCGGCCTCGGTGAGCTGTCCAAGGTGGTGCTGATCATCATCGGCGTCACGCCGACCCTGGTGCGCGACCTCTCGCTCGAGGTGCAGAACATGCCGCGCGAGCAGCTGATCAAGGCGCAGACCCTGGGCGCCTCGACCTGGCAGGTCGCGATCCGCGTGGTGCTGCCGCAGATCATGCCACGCCTGATCCAGGGGCTGCGGCTCATGATCGGGCCCGCCTTCCTGTTCCTGATCTCGGCCGAGGCGATCGCCTCCGATGTCGGACTCGGCTACCGCATCTTCCTGGTCCGCCGCTATCTCTCGATGGATGTGATCCTGCCCTACGTCGTCTGGATCACGTTGCTTGCCTACATCCTCGACTACGCGCTGGTCTGGTTCGGACGGCACGCCTTTCCCTGGGCATATGCGCGAGGCAGCCGCCAATGAGCACGCTCTCCTTCCGCAACGTCTGGGTCGAATACGGCAACCAGGTCGTGCTCGAGCGCATCAATCTCGAGATCGCCTCCGGCACGTTCCTGTCGATCGTCGGCCCGTCCGGCGCGGGCAAGAGTACCTTCCTGCGCCTGATCCTCGGCCAGGAGAGGCCGAGCCAGGGCGCGGTGCTGCTCGACGGCCGGCCGTTTCCGGCCGAGCCCGGACCGGACCGCGGCATCGTGTTCCAGCGCTACTCGGTGTTCCCGCATCTGACCGTGCTCGGCAACGTGCTGCTCGGCTACGAGCTTGCCGGCAGCCCGTTCACGGCGCGGCTGTTCGGATCGGCGCGCAAGGCGGCGATGGAGAAGAGCCTCGCGCTGATCGAGGCCGTCGGCCTGGCCGAGCATCGCGACAAATATCCAAGCGCGTTGTCCGGCGGCATGCAGCAGCGCCTGGCGATCGCGCAGGCCCTGGCGAAGCAGCCGCGCGTGCTGCTGCTCGATGAGCCCTTCGGCGCGCTCGATCCCGGCACCCGCGCCCAGATGCATGCGCTGATCAAGCCGCTGTGGCGCCAGCACAACATGACCATCGTGATGGTCACCCACGACATCAAGGAGGCGTTCGGCCTCGCCACGCGGCTGATCGCGCTCGACCGTCCCCGCAAGGATCCGCAGGCGCCGGAGCGGTTCGGCGCGCGCATCACCTACGATCTCGATCTCACCCGCGACAGCGCCGTGCCCGTGCTCGGATTCATCCGCGCCAGCCTGCAGGCGACGCAATAGTCAGTTCAAGAAACGTCGAAAGAAACGAAGGAGAGTCTCCATGTCATTCCCATTCATGCGCCGGTCGCGCCGCGCCGGATTGCACTCGCAGCGCCGGAGCATGCGCCGTCACCATCCGGACTTCGACAAGATGGCCACGCAAGGCTGGCAGGCGCTGGAGGCCGAGGGCAAGCTGCCGACCAACGGCTGGCGCAAGGAGCGGCAATGGGCGCTCGACATGGGCCTGCCCGGCGCCGACACGCTGACGGATCGCGACATCCCGACCTTCGCCCGCGGCGAGCTGCCGCATTTCGCCGGCATCAACACCTTCATGAAGGCGCCGTATGTCGAGAACGTCCGCGACGTCGGCAAATACGACGCCGCAGTGATCGGCATCCCCTTCGATTCCGGCACCACCTATCGGCCCGGCACCCGCTTCGGGCCGCAGGGCATCCGCCGCATCTCCGCGCTCTACACGCCCTACAACTATGAGCTGGGCGTCGACCTGCGCGAGCAGATGACCTTGTGCGATGCCGGCGACGTCTTCACGATTCCCGCCAATCTGGAAAAGAGCTTTGACCAGATCAGCCGCGGCGTCGCGCATGTGTTCTCGTCCGGCGCGCTGCCGATCATGCTCGGCGGCGACCACTCGATCGGCTTTCCGTGCGTGCGCGGCATCGCGCAGTGCACCGACAAGAAGATCGGCATCATCCATTTCGACCGCCACATCGACATCCAGGAGAAGGATCTCGACGAGCGCATGCACACCACGCCCTGGTACTGGGCGACCAACCTGCCCAATGTGTCGCCGACCAATCTGGTGCAGCTCGGTATCGGCGGCTGGCAGGTGCCGCGCGAGGGCGTCGAGGTCGCGCGCAAGCGCAACACCAACGTGCTGACCATCGCCGACATCGAGAAGATCGGCCTGGAGAAGACCGCCGAGATCGCGCTCGAGCTGGCCTGGAAGGATGCCGACGCGGTCTACATCTCGTTCGACGTCGACTCCATCGATTGCGGCTTCGTGCCCGGCACCGGCTGGCCAGAGCCCGGCGGCTTCCTGCCGCGCGAGGCGCTGAAGCTGCTGGGTCTCGTCGCCGCCGAAGGCCTGTGCGGACTCGAAGTGGTCGAGGTCTCGCCGCCCTACGACACCTCGGACATCACCGCGCTGATCGGCGTCCGCGTCGTCGTCGAGGTGCTCGGCTCGATGGTCGCGCACGGCAAGCTCGGCAGCCACAAGTCCATCATCAACAAGCCGGTCAGCTACTGAGGCCCGCGATGCGTCATCATCACCACCATCACGGCCATCATCATGATCATCACCACGATCATGGCCACGACCATCATCACGACCATCCGACGCATGGCCCCGGCCACAACCATCCGCACGGCCACCGTTCGCCGGTGCAATGGCAGACGCCGCATCAGCCTGAGGGCGCCAAGCCTGCCGCGGTGGTCGAGCCGGATCTCGACAAGGTCGAAGCCGCCTTCGTCGACGGCTTCATCGCCGCGCCGGATCCGACCAGCTTCCTGCGGCTGGCGCGGGTCCCGTTCGAGATCCTGCGCGACGGCACGAGCCTCAAGCTGCTGCGCGTCGAGATCGACGCGCTGACGGACGTCGGCAGCCTGACGCCGCATCTCGGTGGCGTCACCTTCCGCTACGATCCGCTGCCGTCGAACTTCATCTCCCGCCGCCGCCGCCTGCGCTTCGTCTATTTCGATGGCGCCAGCCTCAAGCCGCTGACCTATGCGGAGCTGCGGGAGATCGAGTGACCAGCTCAGAACTCAAGGCAGCGGCGTTCGCTTGAGCGCCGCTGCAAGCGCCTCGAAGCGACCGGTGACTTCCGGCAGCACGAATGCGCGCACGGTCGAGGCCGCCGCGACGCCGATCACCAGCACGATGACATATTGGGCGGCGAGCAGCAGCGTGACGCGCCGGAGCCAGTGCGATCGCGGGCGCTCGGCGGCGCGCGCCGCGACCGGCGGCGGCGCATCGGAGGCGATCAGCCAGTCGTCGTGCTCTTGCGAGGATTCGGACATTGCTCAGTGCCCCGAGAGCAATTGCTCGAGGCGCGATTTGAGCTGCCTGTTGGCGCGCTCCTGCAGGCGCAAGGCGCGCGCCGTTTCGAGATCGATCACCTCGCCATCGTCGTGAAGGAAGGCGAGGCCGGCGCCCGCGCCGTCGCGCCACACCATCTGCGCCGGTCGTGACCATCCGCGCCGTTCGATGCTGATCTCGACGCGGTCCGGCAGCAGCACGCTGCCCTCGAGCTCGACCTTGACGCCGCGGTGGTTGAAATTGCGCACGACGCAGGCCAGCGTCGAGCAGCCTGAATTGAAGGTCAGCACGCCGCCATAGTAGACGCGCTGGCGAGCCTCGCGACGACGATTTTGCATCCCACGTCCTCCAGTGACTTAACGATTGATTAATCAATCGGAGGGTGTGTGGCGAGTCTCGCCGGTATTGAAATGTGGGTGGTGGTTAATGCGTACCGGACGCTTGCGGCGCGATCGAAGTCGCACGACGTCTCACGCCCGCGCGAACATCCGGGCGTCGCCAGTCAGCACCGGCTTCACGGCTTCGCCCAGCCGTGCGGCCGCCGCTTCGACCGACAGTCCCGCCGTATCGACCACCGCATTGGCCCTCGCGTACAGCGGCTCGCGGCTCGCCAGGATGTTGCGCAGCTCGGCCATCGCCGAGCGGTCGTCGGCCATCGGGCGGAGGTCGCCCTGCTTACGCACGCGCCCCATGTGCTCCTCCGGCTCCGCCTTGAGCCAGATCGTGTAGAACGAGGTCAGGATCAGGTCGAAGGTGACCGGCTCGGAGACGATGCCGCCGCCGGTCGCCAGCACCATCGGCTCCTTGCGCGCGAGCAGTTGCACCAGGGCGGCCTGCTCCATGCGGCGAAAGCCTTCCTGGCCGTAGAGCGCGATGATCTCGGCAACCGAAAGCCCGTTCTGCCGCTCGATCTCCTTGTTCAGCTCGACGAAGCTCCAGCCGATCCGCTCCGCCAGCATCTTGCCGAGCGTCGACTTGCCGGCACCGCGCAGGCCGATCAGCGCAATGCCTGAGAACGAACGCCGCAGCGGCGCCGACGCGCCCCCGGCAAGCAGCTCCTTGACCTCGGCGATCTGGCTCGGGCTCGCCTTCTTCAGGAGATCGCGAATGACCGGCCAGTCCGGCGATGGCTCGCCGCCGGGGATGATGTCGTCGAGCGGCGCGTTGATCGCGTTGGCGATGCGGCGCAGCAGCACGATCGAGACATTGCCCTTGCCGCTCTCGAGCTGGGCGATGTAGCGCTCGGAAATCCCGGAGACATCGGCCAGCACCTTGCGCGACATGCCGGCGAGGCCGCGCATCCGCCGCACCCGCTGGCCCAGCTGGTCGAGGAAATCGCTCTCGGCCGCGGACTGGCCGTCGTCGCGCGGGGCATCGCTGTGTGGCGTCATATCCCTGAGGCACTCTTTTGAGTAGGAAACATAATGCCGGGGAGGATTGACAGCAAGCGATGTTGGTGGCCTTGTATGAATTATAATTCAAAAATCCGGGGAGAATGCCGTGAAGTCGTACAATGCGGTATCGTGGCTGCTTGACCGCAATGTCGAGGCGGGGCGCGGCGACAAGCTCGCCTACACGGACACGGTCTCGGAGCTGACCTATCGCGGTCTGCAACAGCAGACCTGCCGCGTCGCCAACATGCTGCGTCGCCTTGGCGTCCGCCGCGAGGAGCGCGTGGCGATGATCATGCTCGATACGGTGGATTTCCCCGCGGTGTTTCTTGGCGCCATGCGCGCGGGCGTCGTCCCGGTGCCGCTCAACACGCTGCTGACCTCTGACCAATACGCGTATGTGCTCGCCGACTGCCGCGCCCGCGTGCTGTTCGTGTCCGAGGCGCTGTATCCGGTGGTGAAGGACATTGTCGGCCGGATGCCGGATCTCGATTGCGTCGTCGTGTCCGGCGCCAATGCCTTCGGCCACAAGCTGCTCACCGAGGAGCTCGCGCGTGAGAGCGATCAGTTCGACACGGTCGCGACCCACGAGGATGAGCCGGCGTTCTGGCTGTATTCATCCGGTTCGACCGGCATGCCCAAGGGCGTGCGCCATCTGCACGGCAATCTCGCCGCGACGGCCGAGACCTATGCCAGCCAAGTGCTCGGCATCCGCGAGAGCGATGTCTGTCTGTCAGCCGCAAAGCTGTTCTTCGCCTATGGCCTCGGCAATGCGCTGACCTTCCCGCTGTCGGTCGGCGCAACCACGATCCTCAACTCCGAGCGCCCGACGCCGGCGCTGATGTTCAAGCTCCTCAACCGCTACAATCCGACCATCTTCTACGGCGTGCCGACCTTGTTCGCCGCGATGCTGCACGATGAGTCGCTGCGCCATGAGAAGGCCGGCAGCGCTCTGCGCATCTGCACCTCGGCCGGCGAGGCGCTGCCGGAATCGGTCGGCAGTGCCTGGAAGGCGCGGTTCGGCGTCGACATTCTCGATGGTGTCGGCTCGACCGAGCTGCTGCACATCTTCCTGTCCAACGTGCCCGGGGACATCAAATACGGCTCATCGGGGCGCCCTGTGCCGGGCTATCAGGTTCGTCTTGTCAACGAGGCCGGCCAGGACGTGCCGGACGGCGAGGTCGGCGAGATGCTGGTGCATGCACCGTCCGCCGGTGAGGGCTACTGGAATCAGCGCCACAAGACCCGCTCGACGTTCGAGGGCTATTGGACGCGCACCGGCGACAAATATGTGCGCGACGCCGATGGGCGCTACACCTTCTGCGGCCGCTCCGACGACATGTTCAAGGTCTCCGGCATCTGGGTGTCGCCGTTCGAGGTCGAGAGCGCGCTGATCACGCATCCCGCGGTGCTCGAGGCTGCCGTGGTGCCGGAAGCCGATCCGGAGGGGCTGTTGAAGCCGAAGGCCTATGTCGTGCTGCGCCCGAGCGTCGATCGCTCGACCCTGCACGAGGCACTGAAGGAACACGTCAAGCAGAAGATCGGCCCGTGGAAATATCCGCGCTGGATCGAGGTGGTGGAATCCTTGCCGAAAACCGCGACCGGCAAGATCCAGCGCTTCAAGCTGCGTGAGGGGGCGGGTCAGTAGTTGGCCCCCACTCGCGGGAGTGGTCCTGCTCTTGGTTGTCGTCATGGCCGGGCTTGTCCCGGCCATCCATTCCGCCTCGACAAGAAAGACGTGGATGTCCGGGTCAAGCCGGGCATGACGAAGGAGAGAGTGACCCGTGCAGCTTTCATCGAACGGCTTCCTCACCATCGATTCCGCCGATCTCGAATATCGCCTGATCGGTGCACGGCCCTCTGACGCTCCTTGCATCGTGCTGCTGCATGAAGGGCTCGGCTCGGTCGGGCTGTGGGGCGACTTTCCCGACAAGCTCCGGCAAGCCACCGGTGTTTCCGTGTTCGTCTATTCGCGCGCCGGCTACGGCGACTCCAGCCCGGTGTCTCTGCCGCGGCCGCTCGACTACATGCAGCGCGAGGCGTGCGACGTGCTGCCGAAGCTGCTCGATGCGATCGGCTTCTCGCGCGGGCTCCTGGTCGGCCATTCCGATGGCGCGACGATCGCGGCGATCTACGCCGGCAGCCGAGCCGATCATCGCCTAGATGGCGTCGTGCTGATCGCGCCGCATGTCATCGTCGAGGATGTCTCCGTCTCCTCGATCGCCGCCATCAAGACGACCTACGAGACATCGGAGCTGCGCGCCAAGCTGTCGCGCTGGCACAAGAACGTCGACAACGCGTTTTACGGCTGGAACGGCGCCTGGCTCGATCCGGCATTCCGGGCCTGGGATATCACCGGCGACCTCGCGTACATCCGCGTTCCCGTGGCCGTGATCCAGGGCGTCGACGACCAGTACGGCACCATCCGCCAGGTCGAGATCATCCAGGAGGAGTGCTACTGCCCGGTCGAAGTGACGATGCTGCCCAACACCGGCCATTCCCCGCATCGCGAGGCGCCGGACGCCACCTTGCGGGTCATTGCCGAGTTCGCGGCCGCGACCTTGCCGGCCCCGGCATCACGAACATGAAACAAAGTGCATGTTTCGGCTTTTTGTCGTAGACGCCAGCCATAACATGAATTATTGTGCATCTCAACGATAAGCACTCCAACGAAGGGTGACACATGGCCGGGGAAGACCGCGTGCTCGCGGGAGGCAAGACGTTCATCGATTTTCAGACCGATCCCTCCCGCTACAAACATTGGAAGCTCTCGATCGATGGCGAGGTGGCGACGCTCGCCATGGACGTCGACGAGAATGGCGGCCTGTTCGAGGGCTACCAGCTCAAGCTCAATTCCTATGATCTCGGCGTCGACATCGAGCTCGCCGATGCCGTGCAGCGGCTGCGTTTCGAGCACCCGCAAGTGAAGGTCGTGGTGCTGCGCTCGGCCAAGCCGCGCGTGTTCTGCGCCGGCGCCAACATCCGCATGCTCGCGGGCGCGACCCACGCCCACAAGGTGAACTTCTGCAAGTTCACCAACGAGACCCGCAATGGCTTCGAGGATTCATCCGAGAATTCCGGCCAGCGCTTCATCACCGTGGTGAACGGCACCGCGGCCGGCGGCGGCTATGAGCTCGCGCTCGCCACCGATCACATCATCCTCGCCGACGACGGATCGTCTTCGGTGTCGCTGCCGGAGGTGCCTCTGCTCGCGGTGCTGCCCGGCACCGGCGGCCTGACGCGCGTCGTCGACAAGCGCAAGGTGCGCCGCGACCGTGCGGACGCGTTCTGCACGACGGAAGAGGGCGTCAAGGGCAAGCGCGCCGTGCAATGGCGCCTCGTCGACGAGATCGCGCCGAACTCCAAGGTCGACGCCAAGGTCGCTGAGCGCGCCAGGGAGTTCGCGGCGGCCTCCAAGCGCAACGGCAGCGGCAAGGGTGTCGCGCTCACGCCGCTGAAGCGCATCATTGACGCGAGCAGCGTGCGTTACGGCTTCGTCAATGTCGACATCGACCGCGCCGCCCGCATCGCCACGATCACGATCACGGCTCCCGAAGCTGCGCCGCCGGCCGACATCGACGGTATGATCGCGCAGGGAGCCTCCTTCTGGCCGCTGCAGGTCGCGCGCGAGCTCGACGATGCCATCCTGCATCTGCGCATCAACGAGCTCGGCATCGCCATGCTGGTGTTCAAGTCGCATGGCGATCGCGACAAGGTGCTCGTGCATGACGCGTTCCTTGAGGCCAACAAGGCGCACTGGCTGGTCAACGAGGTCAGGCATTACTGGAAGCGGGTGCTGAAGCGCATCGACGTCACCTCGCGCACGCTGGTCACGCTGGTCGAGCCCGGTTCCTGCTTCGCCGGAACGCTCGCCGAGTTGGTGTTCGCTTCCGACCGCTCCTACATGCTGATCGGCACCATCCAGGGCGACAACCGCCCGGCGCCGGCGATCGAACTGTCGGCGATGAATTTCGGTCCCTATCCGATGAGTCACGGCCTGACCCGGCTGGAGTCGCGCTTCCTCGCCGATCCCACCGATCTCGCGCGTGTGCGTGAGCAGGTCGGCAAGCCGCTCGAAGCCGATGAGGCCGAGGAACTCGGCCTCGTGACCTTCGCGCTGGATGACATCGATTGGGAGGACGAGATCCGCGTCTTCCTCGAGGAGCGCGCCAGCTTCTCGCCGGACAGCCTCACCGGTCTCGAAGCCAATCTGCGCTTCGCCGGCCCTGAGACGATGGAATCGAAGATCTTCGCCCGCCTCACCGCCTGGCAGAACTGGATCTTCCAGCGGCCCAACGCGGTCGGCGAGGAGGGCGCACTCCGGCGCTACGGCACCGGCGAGCGGCCGCAATATGACATGGCGCGCGTGTAGTTATCATCCGTCATGGCCGGGCTTGACCCGGCCATCCGCGAGCTAATCGAGACGAACGACGTGGATGCACGGCACGAGGCCGGGCATGACCACCGGGAAGATTTCAGGGAGGCACGCCATGAACATGAACATCATGAACGTCGACTACTCGACCAAGATTCCGAACAACGTGAATCTCGCCGAGGACCGCCAGGTCCTCAAGGCGCTGGAAGGCTGGCATCCCGGCTACGTCGACTGGTGGAACGACATGGGCCCCGAGGGCTTCCAGCAGTCGCTGGTGTACTTGCGCACGGCCTATTCGGTCGATCCGCGCGGCTGGGCGAAGTTCGATTACGTCAAGATGCCCGACTATCGCTGGGGCATCCTGCTGGCTCCGCAGGAAGAGGATCGCAAGATCCCGTTCGGCGAGCACTATGGCGAACCGGCCTGGCAGGAGGTTCCCGGCGAATATCGCGCGCTGATGCGCCGCCTGATCGTGATCCAGGGCGACACCGAGCCGGCCTCGGTCGAGCAGCAACGCCATCTCGGCAAGACGGCGCCGTCGCTCTACGACATGCGCAACCTGTTCCAGGTCAACGTCGAGGAGGGCCGTCACCTCTGGGCGATGGTCTACCTGCTGCAGAAATATTTCGGCCGCGACGGCCGCGAGGAGGCCGACGAGCTGCTGCGCCGCCGCTCGGGCGATGCGGACAGCCCGCGCATGCTCGGCGCCTTCAACGAGAAGACGCCGGACTGGCTGTCGTTCTTCATGTTCACCTACTTCACCGACCGCGACGGCAAGATGCAGCTGCACTCGCTCGCGCAGTCCGGCTTCGATCCGTTGTCGCGCACCTGCCGCTTCATGCTGACGGAGGAGGCGCATCACATGTTCGTCGGCGAGACCGGCGTCGGCCGCGTGATCCAGCGCACGGTCGAGGCGATGCGCGAGGCCGGGATCGACGATCCCACCGACATCGCCAAGGTCCGCGCGCTGGGCGTGATCGACCTGCCGACCATCCAGAAGAAGTTGAACCTGCACTACACGCTGTCGCTCGACCTGTTCGGCTCGGAGGTCTCGACCAACGCGGCCAATGCCTTCAATGCCGGCATCAAGGGCCGCTATCACGAGACCCAGATCCAGGACGATCACCAGCTCAAGAACTCGACCTATCCGGTGCTCAAGCTGGTCGACGGCGAGATCAAGCGGGTCGACGAGCCGGCGCTGACCGCGCTCAACATGCGCCTGCGCGACGACTACTCGCAGGACTGCGTCAAGGGCCTGCTGCGCTGGAACAAGATCATCACGACCGCAGGCTACGACTTCCAGCTCAAGCTGCCGCATACCGCCTTCCACCGCGCCATCGGCGAGTTCAGGGACGTCCATGCGACGCCCGACGGCATCCTGATCGACGAGGGCACGTGGGCGAAGCGCAAGGGCGACTGGCTGCCGTCGGCCGACGACGGCGCCTACATCTCCTCGCTGATGAAGCCGGTCACCGAGATCGGCGAATACGCCTCGTGGATCGCGCCCCCGAAGGTCGGGATCGACAACAAGCCGGGTGACTTCGAGTACGTGAAGATCGAGACTTGATGAGAGGCGAATAGCGAGTTGCGAGTAGCGAATAGGGGAAGTAGCCTATTCGCTATTCGCTATTCGCTATTCGCTATTCGCTATTCGCTATTCGCTATTCGCTATTCGCTATTCGCCCTTCTCAGCTGTCCCATCCCGCACCCGGAATGCCCGGGTTCGCGTAGACGATGCCGCCATCGACCGCGATCGTATTCCCCACCACGTAGTCGCCCGCGCGCGAGGCGAGGAAGATCGCCGTGCCAGCCATGTCCTCGTCGGTGCCGATGCGCCCAGCGGGCACGCGCGAGGCGACCTCGTCGGCGTTGTCGCGCGCGGCCTTGTTCATGTCGGACTTGAACGGTCCGGGCGCGATCGCGGTCACCACGATGTGGTCCTTGATCAGCTTGGCCGCCATGCGCCGCGTCAGATGGATCAGGCCGGATTTGCTCGCCGCATAGGAATAGGTCTCGAGCGGGTTGACGAAGATGCCGTCGATCGAGGCGATGTTGATGACCTTTGCCGGCCGTTCGGCGCTGGCCGCCGCACGCAAGGGAGCTGCGAGCGCCTTGGTCAGGAAGAACGGCGTCTTGAGGTTGAGGTTCATCACCTTGTCCCAGCCGCTCTCCGGGAATTCGTCGAAGTCGGCGCCCCATGCCGCGCCGGCATTGTTGACGAGGATGTCGAGCTTGGGCTCGCGCTTCTTGATCTCGCCCGCGAGCGTCTCGATGCCGGCCATCGTCGAAATGTCGATCGGCAGCGCGACGCATTCGCCGCCATATTCCGTCGTCAGTGCCTTGGCGGTCGCCTCGCAGGGCCCGGCCTTGCGCGCGGTGATGTAGACCCTCGCCGCGCCATGCGCGAGCAGGCCGGATGCGATCATCTTGCCGATGCCGCGCGAGCCGCCGGTGACGAGCGCGACGCGTCCTTCGAGTGAGAACAAGTTCCTGAGCATGAAGCCTCCCTTTCCTTATGTCATGCGCGCTTGTGAGCGGGACGCGCCAGCACGTCAAGTGAGACGCAGTCGCACGAATTCGCCGCAATTCAATCGGAGGGCAACGTTATGGCGGGGCTATGCCGCGTCGATGCGGCGAAAGCCGTTCCACATCGCGGTGGCCGCGCCCGAGGTCAGCACCGGCAGCACGCGGGCGTGCTGGTAATGGCCGTTCAGCGAGACGCGCGACAGGGCCGTGAGATGATCGGCGCTTTCCGCGAAGATCATGCCGGGCCGGGTGGTGACGGCGGTCTTGTAGCCGCTCGCGGCCGCCAGCACGAATTCGCGCTGGGAAGCGGCGGCGCGGTCGCCGTAGGGGTAGGCCATGTGCAGCACCGGCCGCTGCAACTCGTTCTCGATCCGAGCACGGCTGTCGGCGATCTCGATGCGCGCCGTCTCCTCGGTCTGCTTGGCGAGATTGCAGTGACTGATCGAATGCGCGCCGATCGAGATCAATGGCTCAGTCGAAAGCGCCCGGAGCTCGTCCCAGGACAGGCAGAGCTCACGGCAGATCGAGGCCTCGTCGACGTCGTAGCGCGCGCACAGCGCGCTGATCTCACGCCGGACGTCGTGCTCGCCCGGCAGTGCGCGCAGCCAGTCGTGCAGGCGCTGGAACGTCACGCATTTGGCTGCCGGCGTCGATGCATCGAGCTGCAGCGACAGCCCGCCGATCTCGATGTCGATCGCGTCAGTCTTCGCGACCAGCCGCTCCAGCGTCACCCACCAGAGCCGGCCCAGTCCCGATGCGAAATCGCTCGTCACATAGATGGTGAACGGCGCATCGAACTCGCGCATGACAGGCAGCGCGAAGTCGCGATTGTCGCGATAGCCATCGTCGAAGGTGAAGCAGGCGAAGCGGCGCGAGAAGTCCTTCGCCACCAGCCGGCTGTGCAACTCGTCGAGGGTGATGATCTCGATGTCGTGGTCGCGCAGGTGCGACAACATCTCGCGCAGGAAATCCGGCGTGACCTCGAGGTGACAATTGGGCTGGAAATCGGCGTCGCGGTGCGGCCGCACATGATGCAGCGTATAGATCGCACCCACGCCCGAGAAGATCGGGCGCAGCCAGACATGCGCGCCGCTCAGATACAGCGCTTCCAGGCCGGCACGGATAAAGGTTTTGCGAAATCGCCTCATCTGAAATATGCGGCCCGGTGAGTGTCGGGACAAGGTTACCGACGAATGATTGAAGAAAACCTTAGCCTGCGGTCACAACGTACCGTGCGGCGCTCCTCATTTCCGGTTTGACAGGCATGCAAGGGTTTGTTTTCTCTCTGCTTCCTCGATGCGACGGATGACGAATGCGCGGACTTTTCAGGTGGAGCGGGAAATGGTGGCCTGGCGTCATTCCGCTGATCGTGCTTTGGGGCCTCGCGGCCTGGACCAGCACCGTTCCCCTGGAGAATGATCTCGCCGGACGCAGTTCGGCCGTCCTGACGGGGGCGGTGCTCGACAGGACAAGCATCACGGTGGACGGCCGCGATGTCTCGCTGCGCGCCAATGCGTTTTCCGAGGCCGGACGCCGCGATGCGGTTGCTGCGGTCGACGGCGTGGCCGGCGTGCGGCTCGTCAACGACGAGACGCGGCTGGTCCCCGAGGCCAAGCCCTTCGTCTGGTCGGCCGAGCGCGACGTCGTCCGGGTGACGCTGGGCGGCAGCGCGCCGCTGCCCGCCTTGAAGGGCAAGCTGATGGACGCGACCCGGGCGGCGCTGCCGGGCGTGGAGGTCGCGGATCAGATGGGCCTGGCACGCGGCGCGCCGGCGCGCTTCGAGGATGCGGCGCTGCTGCTGATCGGCCAGATCGCCAAGCTGAAGGACGGCAAGTTCACGATCTCCGACGGCGACGTCACATTGTCCGGCATGGCGCGCGAGCTCGGCGGCCGCGAGGCGATCGCGGCCGCGCTCGGAAAGCTGCCGGACGGCTTCAAGGTCGCCAGCAACGAGGTCAAGGCGCCGCCCTATGTCTTCCAGGCCTACAAGGACCCGGTCGCGGTCACCGTGACGCTTGCAGGCAACGTTCCCGACGAGAACATCCACGCCGTCGTCGTCGGCTCTTCATCGCGCAAATTCTTCAGCGAGAAGGTCGTCGACAATCTCAAGAACAGCCTCGGCGCGCCAACCAATTTCGTGAATGCGGTGGTGCCGGCGCTGGGCGCCTTGTCACGGCTGTCGACCGGCACGCTGGTGGTGTCCGACCGTGACATCAAGATTTCCGGTGATGCGCTTTACGACGCCGCAGCGGCCCAGATCCGGACCGGGCTCGCCAAAGATGTCCCACAGGGCTGGCAGGTGAAGGCCGACATCACGGTGAAGCCGGCAGCCGCCCCGGTCGATCCCACGGTGTGCCAGCAGCTGTTCTCCGACCTGCTCGGCAAGGCCAAGATCCGGTTCGAGACCGGCCGCAGCGACCTCGACAGGGATTCCACCGGTCTGCTCGACCGCCTCGTCGAGATCGCGTTCCGCTGTCCCTCCGCCAATGTCGAGATCATCGGGCACACCGATGCCGACGGCGACTCTGCCGCCAATCAGGTGCTGTCGCAGAAGCGCGCCCAGGCGGTGGTCGATTATCTGGTCAAGGCCGGACTGCCGGCCGACCGTTTCAGCGCGATCGGCTATGGCAGCACCCAGCCGGTCGCCGCCAACGACACCGCCGACGGCCGGGCGCAGAACCGGCGCATCGAATTCGTGGTGAGGTAACGTCATGGCCTATCTCGTTGCCTTTCACTGGGGCTGGCTGGCCGGCGCATTCGCCATCGGGCTGGCGATGGGCTGGGTCGCCGTGGTGCATCGCGCCCCGCGCGTGTCGGGCTGGCTGACCTGGCTGCTGGCGGCGCTGGCCGCCGGCCTGGTCGCGACGGCCGTGGCCTGCCTGATTCCCGGCCGGGCCGGCTACTGGCTCGAGCTGCTGCTGATCATGTTCGTGCCCTACCTCGTCGGCTGCGCCATCGGCACCTGGCTTCGGGCGCTGGTGGTGATCCGCAGCATGCGGACGAAATCGGCGGCCTGAGACCGCCGCCCCGGACTGCACCCGACGCCATCTGCCGAGACTGCGGCGGCGCGCCCGCCGTCCGCGTGCCCCGGGTCATCGCAACTGCGAGACACGAAGGTTTGACGAGGCGCGAACCTGTCAAACGCGCGGCTCGCGCTTATCGTTGAGCCATGCTGACCCGCCGAACCGCTGGGCGCCCCGGAAGCCCCGGAGATTCGCGTTCCTCACCAAAGTTTAACCTGGGGTTTGCAGGCTGGCGGGGACGTGCGCTGCCCCGCCGTCCTGCATGATGCCTTGTCCGATGCCTTTGCCTGATGTCTTGCCTCATGTGCGGCAAAACGGTGCATCGCATTTCCGCAAAGCCTGCTAAGTATATCCATGTGTACGCTTTTGTTCGCACGCTCCGTGTTCCCCAATGCGTCGAAACGCGCTACGAGGGCGTTGTATGCGCACATGATGCTGCGGCCTCCGGGGCGCGGCGTCCCCGGCCGTCGTGATCGGATCACGGTGAGAGGTGTAGATGCTTGAAGCCATACGCAGAGCGGCCACGTTCCTGCGCGAGAAGCAAGTCCTGCACAAGCTCGGCGTGCTGATCAGCATCGCTGTGATCGCGGTCGCCTGCTACGTCCTCTACCACATGCTGCGCGGCATCGACACCTACGAGGTGCTCGAGGCGATCAAGAGCACGGAGCCGCATCAGATCGCGCTCGCCGCGCTGTTCGTCGCCGCCGGCTATTTCACGCTGACCTTCTACGATCTGTTCGCGGTGCGCGCGATTGGCCACGACCACGTGCCCTACCGCGTCAACGCGCTGGCCGCCTTCACCAGCTATTCGATCGGCCACAATGTCGGCGCCAGCGTCTTCACCGGCGGTGCCGTGCGCTACCGCGTCTATTCGGCCCATGGGCTGAACGCCATCGACGTCGCCAAGATCTGCTTCCTTGCCGGCCTGACGTTCTGGCTCGGCAATGCGGCCGTGCTCGGGCTCGGCATCAGCTATCATCCGGAGGCAGCCGCCTCGATCGACCAGCTGCCGCCCTGGGTCAACCGCATGGTGGCGATCGCGATCCTGGTCGGTCTGTTGGGGTATGTCGCCTGGGTATGGACCAAGCCGCGCGTGGTCGGCCGCGGGCCGTGGACCGTGGTGCTGCCGAGCGGCCCCCTGACCCTGCTGCAGATCGCGATCGGCATCATCGACCTCGGTTTCTGCGCGCTGGCGATGTATGTGCTGGTGCCGGACGAGCCCAATCTCGGCTTCGTCGTGGTGGCCGTGATCTTCGTCTCGGCGACCCTGCTCGGCTTCGCCAGCCATTCCCCCGGCGGGCTCGGCGTGTTCGACGCCGCGATGCTGGTCGGGCTGTGGCAGATGGACCGCGAGGAGCTGCTGGCCGGAATGCTCCTGTTCCGGATGCTGTATTATTTGGCGCCGTTCCTCATTTCTGTAATCTTGCTGACGTTTCGCGAGGTTATCATCAGCACGCGGTCGAAACGGCTGCGGCAGGCCGCGCTCAGCCTCGATCCGGGCCCCCCACCGGAAGCCGCTTTTGTGAGGAAACGCAGCGATTCCGGTGCCTGACGCCAGCTCAAGGGAACAGTAGGACGAGATGGCCCTCGACGCTCCCTCCGACACGCCGCTCTCGATCTTCACCCCCTGGCCGGACCGGCTGCGCCATTCCGCGATCATCCTGCTCGCTGCGGCGCTCGCGCTTGCCGGGCTCGTGCTGCTGGACGAGCTGCTGCCGCTGCGGGCCCTGGCGGTATTCCTGTGTATTTCCGCCGCCGCCCTGGTGCCGTGGCGGCTGCATGGCGCGGTCGCCAAGCGTGAGGAGGAGCGCCACGCCAACCCGGTCGAGGCGCCGGCCGTCAGCGCGGTGGTCGAGGGCATCCCCGATCCCGCCGTGCTGCTCGACCGCGCCGGCCGAGTCATCCACCTCAATGCCGCTGCCGCGCAGCTCGCGCCGGCCCTGCGCAAGGGCGAGCTCGCCCAGTTCGCGCTGCGCACGCCGGAGATCATCACTGCGCTGCGCGAGGCGATCGCCACCACCGAGATCCGCCGTGCCACCTATCACGATCACGTTCCGGTCGATCGCTGGATGGAGCTGATCATCACGCCGGTGCCGGTGCCGACGGCGTTCGGCGGCACGGACAAATGCATGCTGATGACGTTCCACGATCTGACCCCGCTGCGCCGGGTCGAGGAAATGCGCGCCGACTTCGTCGCCAATGCGAGCCACGAGCTGCGCACGCCGCTGGCGGCGCTCTCGGGCTTCATCGATACGCTGCAGGGGCCGGCCAAGGACGATCCGAAGGCGCGCGAGCGCTTCCTCGGCATCATGCACATCCAGGCGACGCGCATGGCGCGGCTGATCGACGATCTGCTGTCGCTGTCACGGGTGGAGCTGTCGGCGCATGTCCAGCCCCACGCCATGGTCGACGTCGTCCCCATCATCCGCCAGGTCACCGACGGGCTGGAGTCGCTGGCGCGCGAGCGCCAGGTGGTGATCGAGACCAGCCTGCCGGACGTGCCGGTGACGATCGCCGGCGACCGCGAGGAGCTGCTGCGCGTGTTCGAGAACCTGATCGAAAACGCGCTGAAATACGGCGCCTCGGGCGGGCGCGTGATCGTCTCGCTGGAGCAGGCCGTCTCCGCCGAGAACGCGCCGGAGATCCGGGTCAAGGTGCGCGATTTCGGCCCCGGCATCGCGCCCGAGCATCTGCCGCGCCTGACCGAGCGCTTCTATCGCGTCGATGTCGGCGACAGCCGCGCGCAAGGCGGCACCGGGCTCGGCCTCTCCCTGGTGAAGCACATCCTCAACCGCCATCGCGGCCGGCTGCTGATCGAAAGCGTGCCGCGCAACGGTGCCGCCTTCACGGCGTGCTTTCCGCAGTCGAAGCCGGCGCGGGGCGCCTGATCGCCCGTCGCATCTGCGGCCCGGCGCGGGCCGGGCTCACGTCCATGGTCGTTGTGAGTTGAGGCCGCCGGAGATCCCAGGGCGATGCGGAGCATCCTCATCGCCCGTCGCGGCCAACTTCCTCAGCGCGTGGTCGACTTCGCCGGCTGGCGGCGGCGGTCGGCCGCGGGCTGATAGGCGACGCGCGAATGCTGCGCGCAATAGGGCAGACCGGAAAGCGCCTTGCCGCCGCAGAAGAAGAAATCCGCGCTTGAGGGATCGCCGACCGGCCAGTGGCAGGTCGCCTCGTTGAGCTCCAGCAGCGACAGCCGCTGGTTCATCGGCACGACGTTGTCGAATGCAACCGGATCGGGCTCCGCCTCAACCTCGAAAACCTGTGCGAGCGCCGTGTTGCCGCGCGCCACCGGGCGCGCCACCCGCATCATCGGCTGTGCCGGGCGGGCCGCCTTGCGCTGGCGCGGTGCCGCGGTGGCCGGGCTCTTGGCGCGGCCGGACAGGCCCAGCCGGTGCACCTTGCCAATCACGGCGTTGCGCGTCACGTTTCCGAGTTCCGCGGCGATCTGGCTGGCCGACAGTCCGGCTTCCCAGAGTTTTTTCAGTTGCTCGACGCGATCGTCGGACCAGGTCAATACGGTCATCGAACCTTTCCCTTCGCGTTGCGCCGGCCAATTCCGGGACGGCGCTGCGATGCTGTCTCAAGAAAATCCCTGGCGGCAGAATCCCTTGTCCCTCGCCGGGCACGCGCAAGGCACCCGGACGTTACGCAAACTCAGAGAACTTCGAGAGGGATCAGAACTGCCGCACGAGATGTCGTACTCGACGTTGAAAACGCTACAATATGGCGTGACTCCCGCGCAAGAGTCGGCGGCCGCAGTCCACACATTCCGTGGTTCCCTGTGGCGTATCTCGAGGCGTGTCAGGCGTCCGGAATCTCACGGGCCGGCCCCCCATGCATCAGCTGACGCGTAGTTGACTCCCACCGCTGCCCGCATACAATAGATGCACGTGCCGCCTTGAAAAGGCGGCACATTTTGTTTTCCAGGGTGGGGTCCCTGATGCGCGATGGCGCCGCGTGGCGCGTGTCTCGGCCGGCCCGTCAGCTCATGTGATCCGCCATGACCAGTGTTGCCGCTACGCATCTCCTCCCCGTATTCGCCCGGGTCGATCTTTCGTTCGAGCGCGGCGAAGGCGCGTGGCTGATCGCGACCAATGGCGACCGTTATCTCGATTTCACCTCGGGCGTCGCAGTCAATTCGCTCGGCCATGCGCATCCGCATCTGGTCAAGGCGCTGCAGGAGCAGGCGGCCAAGCTCTGGCACATGTCGAACCTGTTCAAGAGCCCGGATGGCGAGCGCCTTGCCGCGCGGCTGTGCGAGCAGAGCTTTGCCGACTACGTATTCTTCGCCAATTCGGGCGCGGAGGCGATGGAAGGCGCGATCAAGATCACGCGCAAATATCACGCCGCCAAGGGACATCCCGAACGGTATCGTATCATTACGTTCGAAGGCGCGTTCCACGGCCGCACGCTCGCCACGCTCGCCGCGACAGGTTCGGCCAAATATCTCGACGGCTTCGGTCCGCCGATGGACGGCTTCGATCAGGTTCCGTTCGGCGACATCGAAGCCGTGAAGAAGGCGATCGGTCCGCACACCGCCGGCATCCTGGTCGAGCCGGTGCAGGGCGAGGGCGGCGTGCGCACCGCGCCGCTGCCGTTCTACAAGGCGCTGCGCCAGCTCTGCGACGACAACGGTTTGTTGCTGGTCATCGACGAGGTCCAGACCGGCATGGGCCGCACCGGCGATCTGTTCGCGCATCGCTGGCTCGGCGTCACGCCGGACGTGATGTCGCTGGCCAAGGCGCTCGGCGGCGGCTTTCCCATCGGCGCCGTGCTTGCGACGGCCGAGGCCGCGTCGGGCATGACGCCGGGCTCGCATGGCTCGACCTTCGGTGGCAATCCGCTGGCGGTCGCCGCGGCCAACGCCGTGCTCGACGTGATGCTGGCGCCCGGCTTCTTCGATCACGTCCGCAAGATGTCGTTGCTGTTGAAGCAGAAGCTCGCCGCCGTTCTCGATCGTCATCCCGACATCATCTCCGAGATCCGCGGCGAGGGCCTTCTCATCGGCGTCAAGGCGGTGGTGCCGTCGGGCGATCTGGTCACGGCGCTGCGCGATCAGAAGCTGCTCACCGTCGGCGCGGGCGACAACGTCGTGCGCTTCCTGCCGCCGCTGATCGTCAACGAATCCGAAATCGAACAATCGGTCGAGATGCTCGATCGCGCCTGTGCGGCGCTGTCGGGCGCGCCTGCCAAGCAGGCGGCCGCATCATGAGCAAGACCATGGGCAATACGCCGCGTCATTTCCTCGATCTCACCGAGATGCCGGTGGAGGAGCTGCGCAACGTGCTGGCGCTGTCCAGCGCGATGAAGAAGACCTTGAAGGCGCGCGAGCCGGCGAAGAAGCCGCTCGAGGGCAAGGTGCTGGCGATGATCTTCGACAAGCCGTCGACGCGCACGCGCGTGTCGTTCGACGTCGGCATGCGCCAGCTCGGCGGCGAGGCGATCATGCTGACCGGCACCGAGATGCAGCTCGGCCGCGGCGAGACCATCGCCGACACCGCGCGCGTGCTGTCGCGCTATGTCGACGCCATCATGATCCGCATCCTCAGTCACGAGGCGCTGCTCGAGCTTGCCGCGCATGCCACCGTGCCCGTGATCAACGGCCTGACCCGGCGCTCGCATCCCTGCCAGGTGATGGCCGACGTGATGACCTTCGAGGAGCATCGCGGCTCCATCGAGGGCCGCACCGTGGCCTGGACCGGCGACGACAACAACGTGCTGGCCTCCTGGGCCCATGCCGCCGAGCGCTTCAAGTTCCGGCTCAACGTCGCCACCCCGCCGCAGCTGTCGCCCGGCAAGCCGATGAAGGATTTCATCCGCGCCACCCGGGCCGACATCCATCTCGGCCACGATCCGGAAGTCGCTGTCGCCGGCGCCGACTGCGTCGTCACCGACACCTGGGTGTCGATGGGCGACAAGGATGGCGAGCATCGGCACAATTTGCTCAAGCCCTATCAGGTCAATTCCAAGTTGATGTCGCTGGCGAAGCCCGAGGCGCTGTTCATGCACTGCCTGCCGGCCCACCGCGGCGAGGAGGTCACCGACGAGGTGATCGACGGCCCGCAGTCGGTGGTGTTCGACGAAGCCGAGAACCGCCTGCATGCGCAGAAGGGCATCTTGGCCTGGTGCTTCGGCGAGCGGGCTTAGGGTTCGACGGCGCAATTTCACCGGTGTCGTCCCGGCCTTGAGCCGGGACCCATACCGCGTGATCGAACTGATTTGCAGCTGTGGCCGTTGCTCGGCGTAGTTGGAGCGATCGTGGTTCGTCGGTTACGGCTTAGCGTCGGCGACTACCACCGGCGTTCCTCGATAGCATCCGCGGTATGAGTCCCGGCTCAAGGCCGGGACGACAGCCGGGGATGCCCTTCCATTCGTTTCAATCATCCCCAAATACGCCCCATGACAACCAATCCCCCCGACACCGACATCAACCTCGATACCAGCCGCGCCCCCTCGGCGGTGCCGGTCGACGACGCCGTGCTGCCGTTCGAGGTCGCGGCGCTCGATCTGCGCGGGCGACTGACCCGCATGGGCCCGGCGCTCGACGACATTCTCACCAAGCACGCTTATCCCGCGCCCGTGGGCAAGCTGCTCGGCGAGGCCATCGTGCTGACGACCTTGCTCGGCTCCGCGCTGAAATTCGACGGCCGCTTCATCCTGCAGACCCAGACCGACGGCCCGGTGTCGTTCCTGGTGGTCGACTTCCAGGCACCCGACCGCCTGCGTGCCTATGCCCGCTTCGACGAAGCCCGGCTGGCTGAGGCCAAGGATTCCGGCGGCCTGCTCGGCAAGGGGCATCTGGCGATGACCATCGACCAGGGCGCCGACATGAGCCGCTACCAGGGGCTGGTCGCGCTCACCGGCGGCAGCCTGGAGGAGGCCGCTCATGAATACTTCCTGCGCTCCGAGCAGATCCCGACCCGCGTGCGCCTCGCCGTCGGCGAGGAGTGGAGCGGCGGCAAGCACCGCTGGCGTGCCGGCGGCCTCCTGACGCAATTTTTGCCGCAGGCGCCGGAGCGCTTGCGCCAAGCCGACCTGCATCCCGGCGATGCGCCCGAAGGCACCGAGCTGCATGCGATCGAGGAGGACGAGGCCTGGGTCGAGGGCCAGTCGCTGGTCGCGACCGTCGAGGATATCGAGCTGATCGATCCCGCGCTGTCGGGCGAGCGGCTGCTGTATCGCCTGTTCCATGAGCGCGGCGTGCGCGTGTTCGACCTCGTGCCGCTGCAGGCGCGCTGTTCCTGCTCGCGCGATGCGGTTGCCAACATGCTGAAGAGCTTCTCGCCCCAGGACCGCGCCGACATGGTCAAGGACGACAAGGTCGTCGTCACCTGCGAGTTCTGCTCCTCGGTCTATCACTTCACCCCGCACGAAGCCGGCGTGACGGAGAACTGACTCTGTCGCGCTCGCTCCGCGCGTCGTACCGATCGTGGTCGAGCGACAACCCTCCGTACGTCATCGCGAGCGCAGCGACGCGATCCGCAGTCGCTGCGACAGCTCTGGATCGCGTCGTCGCTTCGCTCCTCGCGACGACGCTTGATAGGCTGCGTCGCACGGCGTCGGAGAAAACGTCGGGAGTTCGTGTGCGCCGGCGATCTCGATTAGTTCGTTGTTGAAAATCGGCTTTCTCGCTGATCGACGCCACATCCATGCCCGTCGCGTTGATCTGTCGCAGCAACAAACCGCTTGTGCCGTCGGGCAAATCACTGGCACATTTCCGCGCGTCTTGCTGCCGCACGAGGGGCGTTTCGCGACCGTCACGGACCGTTGGCAGCGGGACGCGATGGGCATGCATGGCCGCAGCGTAGTCAGTCTGCGCGGACGAACGGCGATGCACGTACGGTCAAGTCGCGCGGTCCTGATATCCCGATGCTGATATCAACTCACGCTGAAGCTCCGCTTCGCGTTGAGGATGGTGGCCAACAAGCCCGGCGCACCAGGGAGAACGCGAAGCAGCCGTTAAAACCGTCGCGCAGGGAGGGCCGGGTCGTTCCGGCTGGACCTGTGGTACCTGCCGCCTGCATTTTTTTCTGCAGGCGGGCCGCAGGCCTCAGCCGAGGCCCGGCCTTCCCTGCGCCCTCTATTTGCAGAGGGCGGGTGAATGGACAAGGCTCGGGCGCGGGATGCGTCGCGAGAACGATTTCGTGCGGCGCGGGTGCAGGATCTGTCGTATTGCAGCACAAGAGACAGCGAGCAGACGAGACTTGGGGCAGTCGGACTGCATGCCTTCTCAGCTAGTTCAACACCCGCTTGCCCTCGGGGCTGTCGAGCGAGAAGGCCGGCACGGCGATGTCGAAGTGCTCGCCGCTCTCGCTCTCCATTTGATACGAGCCGGCCATGAAGCCGGACGCGGTGGTGAGCGGGACACCGGAGGTGTATTCGAAGCGCTCGCCCGGCGCGAGCACCGGCTGCTCGCCGACCACGCCCTCGCCGCGGACCTCCTGCTGCCGGCCGATCCCATCGGTGATGATCCAGTGCCGGCTGCGCAGCCGCACCGTCTCCTCCCCGCTGTTGGTGATGACGACGGTATAGGACCAGAACCAGCGGCCATCGGCCACCGACGACTTCTCAGGCAGGAAGTTCGGTTCGACGGTCACTTCGATGTGGCGAGTCACGGCGCGATACATGGTGGCATTGTAGCGGAAACCCGCGCCGGAACCAATCGCGACGCCATCGTGCTTTCAACACAGTTCCGCATTATGGCACAAGAATCGCGGACTTTGTCGGCCGTACGCGCGATCCGTTCCTTGGACTCGGATCGGGCGCGGCAGGCAGCACCCTGGGGGCGATCGACCTGTCCTGCGTCGTGCGATCGCCCACCAACCGTCCGCCAAGGTCGAAAAACTGGGCGCGGCCCAGCTGATAAGTCCTTCATCGCTTGCGTAAAATCTGCGCAGCCCTACATTTCCCCTGCCGGGCCTCGAAGGCTGGCAGCCTTGACGCGGTGCCTGATGACGTCGATTGTCGATCGCCCTGCCGGACCGTCCGCCCCCGCCGCCAGCGCCGCACCCGCGCCGGCTGCGGAGACTGCCGCCGCGGTGAGCGCGGCTGCATCTGCATCTGCCGTCGCGGCGGCGCCGGCCGTCACCGCTGCACCCGCCACCACCGCTGCTCCTGCGATCACCTTCCCGGCGGTCGGCGAGCGCGAGCTGCGGCTCGACCTGTTTCGCGGGCTGGCGCTCTGGCTGATCTTCATCGACCACCTGCCGCCGAACCTGCTGACCTGGTTCACGATCCGCAACTACGGCTTCTCCGACGCCACCGAGATCTTCATCTTCATCTCCGGCTACACGGCGGCATTCGTCTATGGCCGGGCGATGCAGGATGCCGGCTTCATCGTCGCCACCGCGCGCATCCTGCGCCGCGTCTGGCAGATCTACGTCGCCCACGTCTTCCTGTTCACGATCTTCCTTGCCGAGATCTCCTACGTCGCGACCAGCTTCGAGAACCCGCTCTACACCGAAGAGATGGGGATCATGGACTTTCTCAAGCAGCCGGACGTGACGATCGTGCAGGCGCTGATCCTGCGCTTCCGCCCCGTCAACATGGACGTGCTGCCGCTCTACATCGTGCTGATGCTGTTCCTGCCGCTGATCCTGTGGCTGATGCGCTGGCGTCCTGACGTCACGCTCGGGCTCTCGGTCGTTCTCTACGCACTCACCTGGGAGCTCGATCTCTATCTGACGGCCTATCCGAACGGCTTCTGGGCGTTCAACCCGTTCGCCTGGCAGCTCCTGTTCGTGTTCGGGGCCTGGTGCGCGCTCGGGGGCGCCCAGCGCATGTCGCGCATCATCAACTCACCGATCACGCTCGGGCTCTGCGTCGCCTATCTGGTCGCGGCCTTCTGCGTGACCCTGACCTGGTACATTCCGCAGCTCGGCCATCTGATGCCGCGCCGAATCGAGCAGTGGATGTATCCGATCGACAAGACCGACCTTGACGTGTTGCGTTTCGCGCATTTTCTCGCACTCGCAGCACTCACCGTGCACTATTTGCGCAAGGATTGGCCGCTCTTGAAGTCGCCGTGGCTGCGTCCGCTGATTGTTTGTGGGCAACACTCGCTCGAGATCTTCTGTCTTGGCGTGTTTCTGGCGTTTGCGGGCCACTTCGTCCTTGCCGAAGTGTCCGGCGGCGCCATGATGCACGCGGTGATCAGCCTTTGCGGCATCCTCATCATGTGGGGGGTGGCGTCGTTGATTTCGTGGTACAAGCGTGAGGCCGATAAGGGGGCCGCGCGAAAAGGTGCGCGCAGCAACGCCGATCTGGCGGGAGGGGGCTGATGAAGTCCGTCTCGTGGTTAAGGTTGGGTATCGCAGCGCTGGCTGTTTCGCTGGCGGCCTCCGCGCGCGCGGAAGATGCGCCGCAGAACTGCGAGGTGCCGGCCTACCTGCTGACAACCGAGAGCCCGCTCCCGAAGGTTGCAGACGCCGTCAAGAATGGCCGCACGCTGGATATTCTCGTCGTCGGAAGCCGCTCATCCTCCATTGTCAGCACCTCCGACGCAAATGCCTACCCCGCCCGTCTGCAGGCGGCGCTGAAGGACAAGCTGCCGGCCGTCACCGTCAATCTCAGCGTCGAGCTGCAGCCCAAGAAGACGGCCGAGGAGGTCGCGGGCAATCTCGTTAAACTGGTGGAAGGAAAACGGCCTAATTTGGTCATCTGGCAGACCGGCACGGTCGACGCCATGCGGTCTATCGATCCTGATGAGTTCCGGCAGGCGGTCGACGACGGTGTGGCGACGCTGCAGAAGGCGGGAGCTGACGTCGTCTTGATGAACCTGCAATACAGTCCGCGGACGGAAACATTGATCTCCGTGCCGCCCTATGTCGACAACATGCGTGTGGTGGCGCAGCAGCGCGACATCCCGCTGTTCGATCGGTTTGCCATCATGCGGCAGTGGAACGAGCAGGGCGATTTCGACCTGTTCAATCCGACGCACGGGGTCGAGCTGGCCAGGCAGGTTCATGACTGCATCGGCCGGGCGCTGTCGAAGTTCATCATCGACGCGGCGCATATCGGGCCGGCGCAGCAGAACTAGGATTATGTCGTTCATGACGTCGAATGAGTGTCACCGCGTATCCGGGACATGGGAGAAGCTTTCGGCCGTTGCGGTCATTGCCATCGCCCTCGCGCTGAGCCCGCAGAAGGTACGGGCGCAGAGCGCAGCGCCGGCTGCACCCGCCGCGCTTTCCGATGTGAAGAGCTCCGGTCCGAAGCCTCCGTTGATCAGCGAGCTGCGACCGAGCATCGGTCACATCACATTGGCGCAGGCGAACGATCAGATGCGCGGGCCGATCGCCGCGGTGCGCCCGGCGGCCACGACCTCGCCGCCCGCGGCGACGACCGCGCCGGCCATGACCGATGCACAGCCGCCGGCTGCAGCCGGGCAGGCCGTCGCGGCCACGCCGCCGCAATCGCGCAGCATCACCGAGCGGGCGATCGACAAGGTCAAGCAGGTCGCCAAATCGGCCACCGACATCTTCAACCGCGTGCCGTGCCTGCCGCCGAAGGGTGTCGCCAAGAAGAACTTCATTTCGCTGCCGCACGTCGCCAACAAGCTCGCCTCCGGCCTGCCGGTCGTGATCGTCGCCTTCGGCTCATCGTCGACGCAGGGCTTTGGCGCGAGCGCGCCGGACTACACCTATCCGAACCGGCTCGCCGCGCAGTTGCGCCGGCAATATCCCATGGTCGACATCAGCGTCATCAATGCCGGCGTCGGCGGCGAGGATGCGCCGGAGATGATGAAGCGACTGGAGACGTCGGTGATCGACCGGCGTCCGGATCTCGTGATCTGGCAGGTCGGCACCAATGCCGTGCTGCGCGATCTCGATCCGGCCGAGACCGCCAGGCTGGTCGAGGATGGCGTCGCCAAGATCCAGGCGGCGGCCTCCGATGTCGTGCTGGTCGACCTGCAATATTCGCCGCGCGTCAACGAGCGCTCGGAGAACGCCAGCCGCATGAACAAGCTGCTCGGGCGTATTGCCGAGCTGCATCACGCCGGCATCTTCCCGCGCTTCGAGGTGATGCGCGACTGGCACGAGCGCCAGGCGATCCCGATCAACGAGTTCGTGATCTCGGACGGCCTGCACATGAGCGATTGGGGCTATGCCTGCTTCGCCCAGTTGCTCGGCGACGACATCATCCGCTCGGTCGGCCAGGTCAAGCTCGGCATCAACGCACCGGCCGAGGTGCCGACCTATCGGCCGATGTGATCGAGGGCGAGTGGGGAACAGCGAGTAGCGAATAGGGAAAGAGATCCTACTACTCGCTACTCTCTATTCGCCATTCGCTACGCCGCGCTGAGGGCGGCGTCGAGATCCTCGATCAGATCGTCGGCATGCTCGAGCCCGGCGGAGAAGCGGATGAAGCCCTCGCTGATGCCGAGCTCGGCGCGCGCCTCCGGCGTCAGCCGCTGATGCGTCGTCGTCGCCGGGTGCGTGACCAGCGTCTTGGCGTCGCCGAGATTGTTGGAGATGCGCGCGAGCTTCAGGCCGTTGAGCGTACGGAACGCAGCCGCCTTGCCGCCCTTGACCTCGAAGCCGACCAGGGTCGAGCCGGCGCGCATCTGCTTGCGGACGGTTGCCGCCTGCGGATGGTCCTCGCGGCCCGGATAGATCAGCCGCGAGATCTTCCGATGCGCGGCGAGGAAGTCGGCCACCTTCGCCGCCGTCTCGGTCTGCGCGCGCACGCGCACCGCCAGGGTCTCCAGGCCCTTGAGCAGGACCCAGGCGTTGAACGGCGAGATCGACGGGCCGGTCTGGCGCATGAAATTGTGGATGTGCTCGGCGATGAACGCCTCCGACGACAGGATCACACCGCCGAGACAGCGACCTTGGCCGTCGATGTGCTTGGTCGCGGAATACACCACGACGTCAGCGCCGAGCGCGAGCGGGCTCTGCCAGATCGGGGTGGCGAACACGTTGTCGACGATCAGCCGCGCGCCATGGGCGTGCGCGATCTCGGCGATGGCGGGGATGTCCATCACGTCGAGCGTCGGATTGGTCGGGCTCTCCAGGAAGAACGACTTGGTGTTGGGTCTGACCGCCTTCTGCCACTGGGCGAGGTCGAGCCCATCGACCAGGGTCGACTCGATGCCGTAGCGCGGCAAGAGATCCTCGACCACGTAGCGGCACGAGCCGAACAGCGCCTTGGCCGCGACGACGTGGTCGCCGGCACGGAGGGGAGCCAGGATTGCCGTGGTGACCGCGGCCATTCCGGTTGCGGCCGAGCGGCAGGCCTCGGCGCCCTCGAGCTCGATCATGCGGCGCTCGAACATCGCCGTGGTGGGATTGGAGAAGCGCGAATAGATGAAGCCGGGATCCTCGCCCTTGAAGCGCGCCTCGCATTCCTCGGCGGTGGCGTAGACGAACCCTTGGGTGAGATAGAGCGCCTCGGCGGTCTCGCCGAATTCGGAGCGCAAGGTGCCAGAATGCACCAGCCTCGTTTCGGGACGATAGTGGGCGAACGACGCCGGCGCCTTCGCGGGGGACTTCGACATGTGACCTCCATCGTGGCCACCGCCTTGAGCGATGGGCACAAAAAAACCGGCCTGGGACAAAACCTCAAGGCCGGGATCACATTCGTCCCCGGCCTGTTTAGCGACTTATTTAACGTGGCTGCAAGCCGGCCGGCTCAAATCACCACGGGATAAGTCGTGCTCATAGTCGCAACCGGCCTTTCCGTCAAGCCAGCCATCGGATAACCGGTCAAAAGACCCTATATTGGCTCCATAAGCCGCCGTTCCGGCGCCTGCAAAGGATCAGGTCTTGCCGTTTTCGCTCAGCCCCGACGCCCACGGCATCCTCCCCGATCGCATGATCGTGGCGATGACGGAGGCTGGCCTGATCATCCCCGAATATGATTTCGTCGAGAGCCAGATCCAGCCGGCGAGCCTCGATCTGCGGCTCGGCGACGTCGCCTATCGCGTGCGTGCGAGCTTCCTGCCCGGGCCGGGCGCGACGGTCGCCGAGCGCATCGACGAGCTCAAGCTGCACGAATTCGCACTTGCCGACGGCGCGGTGCTGGAGACCAACTGCGTCTACATCGTGCCGCTGTTGGAGAGCCTGGCGCTGCCCAAGGACATCGTCGCGGCCGCCAATCCGAAAAGCTCGACCGGGCGGCTCGACGTGTTCACCCGCGTGATCGCCGACGGCACGCGACGCTTCGACATGATCGGCGCGGGCTATCACGGCCCGCTCTATGCCGAGATCAGCCCGAAGACGTTCCCGGTCCTGCTGCGCGAGGGCTCGCGCCTGTCCCAGGTTCGCTTCCGCTATCGCGACGCGGTCCTGTCGGAGGACGAACTGATCGCGCTGCACCAGGCCGAGCGACTGGTGGATCGCGACGATGCCGATCTCACCGGCGGCGTCGCGCTTTCCGTCGACCTGTCCGGCAGCAATGCGAACGGATATGTGGGCTATCGCGCCAAGCGCCACACCGGCGTCGTCGACGTCGACCGCCGCGCCGGCTATCCGGTCGAGGAGTTCTGGGAGCCGATCAAGGCACGTACCGACGGCAGCCTCATTCTCGATCCCGGCGAGTTCTACATCCTGGCCTCCAAGGAGGCCGTGCAGGTGCCGCCGGACTACGCCGCGGAGATGGTGCCGTTCGATCCGCTGGTCGGCGAATTCCGCGTCCACTATGCCGGCTTCTTCGATCCCGGCTTCGGCTATGCCGGCGCCGGCGGGCAGGGCTCGCGCGCGGTGCTCGAGGTGCGCTCGCGCGAGGTGCCGTTCATCCTCGAGCACGGCCAGATCGTCGGCCGTCTCGTCTACGAGAAGATGCTGGCGCGGCCGAATGCGATGTATGGCAGCCGCATCGGCTCCAACTACCAGGCCCAGGGCCTGAAGCTCTCCAAGCATTTCCGTCTCTGAGCGCGGCTGCGTCTGCCGCGCACCCCCAATGCGCCTGCCGCACAGGGCGCGCGCCAGCGCCGTGCTAGGAAAGCGAGAGCAATCGAACGATAACACGGCCGCGGCCTGCGCGGCCGAGCGGGGAGCTGAGATGTCCGAGATCGGCCTGGCCGACAATCCGGTCGGCGAGGGGCGTGCGTTGCCGCCCCCCGAGAAGCCGGTCCGGAATAAGCTCGTCGACGGACCCATCCTGCGCACCCTGCTGTCGCTGGCCTGGCCCAACATCATCGCGAACACGGCCGGCACCTGCGTCGTCATCGCCGAGACCTCCTATATCGGCCGGCTCGGTATCGAGGCGCTGGCGGCGATGGCGCTGGTGTTTCCGCTGGTGATCCTGACCATGACGATGTCCGGCGGCGCGATGGGCGGCGGCGTGGCCTCGGCGATCGCGCGCGCGCTCGGCGCCGGCGACGCCGAGCGGGCCTCGACGCTCGCCACGCACGCGCTGCTGATCGCGCTATTGTTCGGCGCGACCTTCATGATCGGCATGCTGGCGTTCGGCCCTGCCTTGCTGGAGGTGCTCGGCGGCCGCGGCGCGGTGCTGAGCCATGCCACGGCCTATCTGCAGATCTTCTTCGGCGGCGCGATCCTGCCCTGGCTGATGAACTCGATGGCCGGCATCCTGCGCGGCACCGGCAACATGAAGCTGCCGTCGTTCATGATCCTCAGTTCGGCGCTGCTGCAGATCGTGTTGGGCGGCACGCTCAGCCTGGTCCTCGGGCTCGGCATGCGCGGCGTCGCCGCCGGCGCGCTGCTGGCGTTCTGCGTCAGCATCTCGGTGATGGGCTGGTACCTGTTCTCCGGCCGCGCGCGCGTGCGGCCGAAGCTGCGGGGTCTGAAGATCAGCGGCGCGATGTTCGCCGACATTCTCAAGGTCGGCGCCGTCGCCTGCTTCTCGCCGCTGCAATCCGTGCTGTCGATCGCGATCTTCACGCATATGCTGGCGTCGTTCGGCACCGCCGTGCTCGCCGGCTACGGCATCGGCGCGCGGCTCGAGTTCATGATGACCACGGTCGCATTCTCCGTCGGCATGGCCTCGGTGCCGATGGTCGGCATGGCGATCGGTGCGGAGAGAATCGCGCGCGCCCGCCGCATCGCCTGGACGGCGGGACTGGTGTCGTTCGCGTCGGTGGGCGCGCTGTCGACGCTGATCGCGATCGTCCCGCAATTGTGGGTCGACATCTTCACCCAGGACGAGAGCGCGCGCAGCGCGGGCCGGCACTATCTCCAGGTCGCGGCGCCGATGTATGCCTTCATCGGCCTGGCGATCTCGATGTATTTCTCCTCGCAGGGCGCCGCCAGGGTGCTCGGTCCGGTGCTGGCACAGACGGTGCGGCTGGTGTTCATCGCTGCGGGTGGCAGCTATCTGCTGAGCCGTGCCGCGACCGAGGGCGACTTCTTCATGCTGGCGGCGTCCTCGATGGTCCTGCTCGGGGTGCTGACGCTCGCCAGCGTCATGCTCACCCGCTGGGGCCCGAAGCCGGCCGCAGCGCTGGAGCTGCGCCCGGCCGTGCTGACGGCCGGACGCGGCCTTGACTCGCGCGGGCCGCCGCCGGCGCGTATCGGCTGAGCCGCTATCCGCGCAGCCTGCCCAACGTGTCCTGCATCGCGCGCGCGCCGAGCTCCATCTGCTGATCGATATAGGGTGCGATCTCGTGCGGCAGCACGTCGGTGGTCCAGATCACCCGGCAGCGCACCTCGCCTTCCGGGATGATCTGAAACGACGCACTGTGCTGGCTGATGCGTTCGTTCTTGATGGCATAGACGAGGCGCCGGCGTTGATCGTTGCAATCGACCAGCTGCTCGCGCGCCACGCTGCCGTTGGCGAAGCTGACAATGCGGACGTCGCCGTCGAGCGTGGTGCCGGTGACGAAGCCGGGCGCCACCCTGGTATGAACAGCGCCGAAATCCCGCACTGCGTCCCACACTGCACCCGCCGGGGCTGCGATCGGAATGTCCTTCTGGATGGATGCCATGGGCTTGACCTCACGGACACACGGCTTCGATGTTGTTGCCGTCGGGATCGATCAGGAAGGCGGCGTAGTAGGTCGGACTGTAGTCCGCGCGCGGCCCGGCGCCGCCATTGTCGCTGCCGCCGGCCTTCAGCCCCTCGCTGTGGAATCTGGCGACGGCCGCGTGGTCCTGGGCGCGGAACGCGATATGGGCGGCGCCCTTGCTGGCGCCCTTGTCGACATACAGCCACAGCGCCGGCTCCCCCTTCGGGCCGATGCCCGCCGACGCCTCGTCCTTGGAGCAGAGGATGTGGCCGAGCGGCGCCAGCGCCGATGTGTAGAAGCGGACGCTGGCGTCCAGATTGCCGACCTTGAGGCCGATATGATCGTACATCGATGATCTCCATGCTTCGCATGCGGCTGCCGCACGCGCTGGGATCATCCAATCAATGGCGGCTCAGATGGTCTTGGAGAATCTTGCGCTCGCCGCGCGAGACCTTGCGAAACTTCGCCGGCGACACGCCGGCAGCGCGCGCGAAGGTGCGGGTGAAATTCGACAGATCGGCAAAGCCCGAATCATAGGCGATGGTGGTGACCGGCGTGTCCTCCTCGCTGAGACGCCGCGCGGCGCGCCGCAAGCGGGAGCGGATCAGATATTGATGCGGCGTCACGCCGATCGTCGCCGCGAACAGCCGCAGGAAATGGAACGGGCTGACGCCGGCTTCGTGCGCCGCAGCCGCCAGGTCGATGTCGCGCTCCGCATTGTCGTCGATCCACAATGCGCTCTCCACCGCGCGCCGGCGATCGCGCAGGCTCGGCGTCGCCGCCCGTTCCTGCCGGCCCGTGGCGGTCGCGACGAAGCGGCTGGCGATGATCTGTCCAACCTCGTCCAGACCGAGGTCCTGCTCGCGCGCGGCGACGGCCTGCGCGAGCTCACCGAGGACCATGAGCTCCGGCAGCGGCGGCATCGCGCCAGCCCGCCAGGCCTGGCTGTCGCAGCCGATCTCGTCGATGAGCGCATCATCGAAGAAGAATGACAGGCATTCGTCGCCGCAGACGTGATCGTGCGTGCACATGAACTCATCGCCGGGATGGCCCACCAGCAGCGAGCCGGTGACCAGTTCGAAGAAGCGGCCGCGGTGCCGGCAGCCGAAGCTTCCCTTGCGCACATAGGACAGCGAGTAGCCGGCATACTGCTCGACATAGGGACGCTCGCCAGGGACCGCTGCACAGCGGAACTCGGACACGGTGACGTCGCGGCTTTCGAACAGGATGGTGGTGGTCATCCTGTAAATCTAGCGCATTGCGGCGGAAAGAGGAGGGCGTCGTGCGAGATAATATCGCGCGACGCGCGAAGGCGGGCTTACAATGCGCGCGGCCTGTCGATGGCGAGAAACGCGTCGAACAACGTCAGGCCCGCATGAGGCTTTGCGCCTTCGAGCGACAGCAGCCGACGCTTGGAGACGATGCCGCTGTTGGGCGACGGCTTGTCGAGTCCGTTGCCGATGTCACGCACGCGGTGACAGGGAACGATCAGCACGAGCGCATTCCTGCTCAGCGCCTGCGCGATCGAATTCAGCGCCTTGGGAACGTGCAGTTCGTCCGCGATCGCGTCGGCGGTGCGCGTCTCGCCGCGCGGAATGGCGCGAATGCAATCATAGACGCGCTGGTTGAAGGCCGTGACGCCGTCGAGGTCGAGCGCAACGTCGGAGAAGTCGACATCCTGCCCGCGCAGCATGGCCGCGATGCCTTCGATGGCGAGTTCAGTATTCGAACACGGGCGCTGCTCCCGTGCGTCGGGAAACTGGCGAAACAGGCGTCGCCGCGTCTCGATTTCCCGTGCTTCCGGCAATTGTACGCCGGTGATTCCGACATCGCTCCACGCAATGCCGCAACGGCCGAGGGCCGTATCAAAGATCGTATACCCACGCCCCATGACGCCACCCCAACCCCACACCACATCATATCATCGTCACGATCGCCCGCATCAACTTTGTTTACAAAGTGTTAACAGCGTGACCTGACCGGGGCGGGTTTGCCCTGATTTGGGTGATGGTTGTCAAGCGTGCCGTTGCGATCGCTGTCTGCGATCTCTGTCATCGCAACGCGATCGCGGGAGGAGGCGCTGCGCGCGGGCGACGCGCGATCGGCCAAGCCGCTACGGCCGGCTCACCAATGCAGGGCCATCGCCGGCGAAATCGGGATCATGCGCAAGCCACAGTTCGAGCAGACTCAGGAAGGTCACGGTGATCCCGATGGCGATGCTGACATGCATCGCCGACGTATGCACGAATCCGAGCAGCCATGGGGCTGCAACCAGCCACACTCCAAGCGCGACCTTCAGCCACTCCTCCCAATCGGCAAACGCAAGAAGGCCGCCGAGCGAGAGCACGATGACGGCAGCCCCCGCCAACTCAGCGTTGATGCGGCCGACGCTGCCGACGAAGCCGAACAGCCAGGGCGCGACGGCCAGGAACAGACCGCAGCCGAGGGTGTAAAGGTCGAGCGCCGACGGACCCGACATCACGGCGAGGGCTTTCGAGGGGGCGGTCTGAGACGCGGGGCTGTGGCTTTGCATGATGTGAGCTCCCATGACCTTCACGGCGTGGCGAAACAGGGAGAGGCGCCGCTTCCAACGGGCAAAAGCGCGATCGGCCCGATCCGTTCCGGAGCCTGCGGTTGCGGCCGATCACGATCGGGAGATCAGGCCGGTGGTAGAACTCTTGCGTCCGCCCCCCGCGGCCTTGGCGGTCTCGCGGCAACAAGCCGCTTGGCGAAACGCATGGTCTCGGCTAAGCATTGGCTAGCGCGGGCGTAGTTCAATGGTAGAACGGCAGCTTCCCAAGCTGCATACGAGGGTTCGATTCCCTTCGCCCGCTCCAATGCCGCAATGTCCTGCTGCGGTGCCCTGCAAGATCAGCTTCGTACGATAGCCGACGGCCGCGAAGCTGACGGGCGTTTTGCATAGATCGCCTCGATTTCCTTCGCAAAGCTCCGCTCGATCGCCGGACGCTTGTTCTTCAACGTCGGCGTGATCAGGCCTTCCTGCACGGTCCACGGCTCCAAGGTCCAATGCACCGCCTTCGGCGTCGCGTAGGACGGATAGGCCTTCGCGGCTCGCGCAATGTGGCGCAGCAGGGAGGCCGCTTCGGCCTCGTTGCCGCGCTGGCCGTGCGCCGCGAGCCTCGCCTGCTGCTCAGCCCAGCCCTTGGCGTTGAGCACGACGATCGCGGTCAGGAACGGCCGGTTCTCGCCGATCACGATGGCCTGCTCGAACAGCGGATCGGTCAGGATCGCGGTTTCCAGATCGGCGGGCGCAATCTTCTCGCCGGTCGAGGTGACGAGGATGTCCTTGATCCGACCGGTGATGGTGATGCGTCCGCTGTCGATGCGGGCCTGGTCGCCGGTGTGCAGCCAGCCGTCGGCTTCCCTGGTGAGCGCGGTCTCCTCCGGCCGGTGCCAATAGCCGAGCATCACGTTCGGGCCGCGCACCATCAACTCGTCATTGTCGCCGATGCGCACCTCGATGCCCGGCAGGGCGCGGCCGACGGTGCGCGGGTCGTTGTCGTCAGGCGTGTTGACGCTGACGACGGGCGATGTCTCGGTCATGCCGTAGCCCTGCAGCACCTCGAGCCCGAGCGCCAGGAACAGCCGCACCACCGGCTCGGCGATCGGGGCGCCGCCGCTGACGGCGACGTGCAGCCGTCCGCCGAATCGAGCCAGTACCTTGGCGGCGACCAGGCGTTGCAGCAGCGGCCACGCGATACGGTCGAACGCCGAGAGTCTCGTCCCGCGCCCATGCTGCGCATCGAAGCGACGGCCGCCGATCGCGATGGTCAGGTCGAGCAGCACCCGTTCCAGCGGGTTTGCGATCGCGCGGTGATGCATGATGACCGAGTAGATGCGCTCATAGATGCGCGGCACGGAGATCAGGATGGTCGGACGGACCTCCACCAGATCTTCGGACAGCTGCTTCACCGAGCGCGCATAGGCGACGCAGGCGCCGATGGCGATCGGGTAGTAGTAGCCCGCGGTGCGCTCGAACGTGTGTGACAGCGGCAGGAACGACAGGAATACGTCGTCGGTATCGGCCGCCAGCCGCTGATGAATGGCCTTGAGGTTGGAAACGACGTTGTCGTGCGACAGCATCACACCCTTGGGTCGGCCCGTCGTGCCCGAGGTGTAGACGATGGCGGCGAGGTCGTGCGGCGCGATGGCGATCCGGGTGCCGGGAGGCGTGGCATCGCCGGGCGCCTTCAACCACGCCTCCAGATCGACGAGGCGCGGATCGCCGGTCGGCGGGGTCGTTTGCCGGTCGGCGCAGACGATCCGTCCCAGGTCGGGCAGGGCCTCGCCGACCGCTGCGATCTCATCCCAGCGTGTGTCCGAATCGACCAGCAGCAGCCGGGCACCGGAATCGGCGAGGATGTAGGCGATGCTGTCGGCATTATCGACGGCATGCATCGGCACCGGCACCAGGCCGAGCGAGAGCGCGGCCTGGTCAATGGCGAGATGCGCGATCCCGTTCGGCATCAGGATGGCGACACGCTCCCCCTGGGCGAAGCCCTCGGCCGCGAGCGCTCGCCGCCATCGCTCGACGACGAGATCGATCTCGCGCCAGCAGAAGCTCGCCCATCGGCCGCTTCCTGCGTCGAAATGTCGGTAGGCCTGCTTGTCCGGGCTCCGTTCGACGCGCCAGCGCCAGAGTTCGGGCAAGGTGGTGATACCGGCCAGCGTGTCGGCCGCCATGGCGTGATCATCGATGGGATTTGAGTGCTGCACGCCCGTCTCCGGCGATCCTGAACTCCGTCGCGAAGCAGAAGCTCTGCAGCGGCGGACCGGGTCCGACGTTGACGTAGCGCAATCACCACGAGACAGATCGTGCGTCTGCGCATGGGAGCCCGGCAATCGCGGCAGGCCGACCCCGCTGTGGGAGGTCGGGCGGATCGGGGCGTCCGTCAGGCGCCCTGCGGGACCTTGTCGAGAAACCCGGTGACGCGCCGGATGCGGCCGTCGGCCAGCTCGACGAAATCCGTGCCCAGGATCGGGGCTTCCGCATTCTCGGGGCCGAGCTCCCAGGAAAAGCGGAGATGACGACCGTGGCCGTCCGCGGAGCCGATCAGGCGAAAGCGGAAGTCGGGAAAGCGCTGCTGCACGCCCGCGACCAGGCCGTCCACGGCATCGCGTCCTTCGCCGCGCATCAGCGGGTCGACATAGAGCGCATCCGCGGTCCAGTGACGTGCGAGCAATGCGCCGCGCTGCGCGGCATCGCGTTCGTTCCACAGCGCGATGTAGCTCTCGGCGATCTCGGTCGGGTTGGTCATCGGTGCTCTCCATGTTGTGAACGATGAGGAGCCCATCATCGCGCCCGGCGCGCAGCGAATCGATTACGTCGAAGGTCATCTCATCCGGAATGACAGAACTGTAAGTTGCCGCCCGTTTGCGCGAGGGCTACGCCACGCGCAGAGGCGGTGCGGGGAATGCGTCTCATGATGTCCGACACTTGGAAGTGGATTGCCGTCGCAATTTGTCTGGTGCTGTTCACGGCGGATACCGTGCTCAAGCCGCAGGACAAGCCCAATCGCATGGTGTTCTTCGAGCTGCATCGCGGCGGGAGCCCGACGATGATCGGCATGATGCGCGACGACCTCGTCAAGCTGCCGGGACGCGGCGCCAGCCGCATCCGCGATGCGCTCGCGCGCGGCGAGACGTTAACGGTCTGGCAATATGAATTAAGAAAGATTGAAGACGGCAGCTATCAGGAGGTGCCGGAGCGGCAGATCCAGCTCGGCGCCGCCGATGCGCCGCTCGTCACCTTTGGTGCACGGATTCGGCTGCCCGATAATTAGTTCGGTCCAGACGGCGAAAGCATCGGGAGGCAGATCGTCTCCCCGGCTGCCAGCGCGATATCGGCCCGACCTCGCTCCATCTCCCGATCCAGACGGCGCGGTGCGAGGAGAGACCCTGCCGCGCCCGCTTGCGGCGCGGGGGCTCGGCCGAACGGTCCAACCTTGTGATTGCATCCGTCGCATCTCCGGATTTCGGCCATGCCGTCGGGGCTGGCGGAAGCCCGCACCCGCGATCGTGATCGCACGAGCACCCCTGGGCCGGCGATGAGCGGGCGAGCGTCCCGCCGTCACTGGGCAGCGGGGCGCGTGTCGCGCGGAAGCTCGGCCCCGGGTTTCTCCGGAGTGTCGTTTGTGCCGCCGTGACGCCGCTGCCGCGCCGATGGGCGAATCATGCCGGGCCTCTGCCTTGCTCGTGGCGCCACCGCCATGTCCGGAACCAGCGTTGGTCCATTTTCGGTGGTAGCGACTCATTGGTGCAGCGGGCTTGCAACACTCGCGGTGAATTTGGCTTTCGCAGCTGCGCTCTCCTGGACAAAAACACGATCTCGAAACACGCTGCATTTGCGATTTGGATTTGGCTTTCGCGTTCCGGTTCTGCGGATGGGGTCGTGATTGCAAGGTCCACCGCAGTCCAAGCATCACAAGAAGCGCATCACACGAAGCGTGCCAAAGTCGGTCAGATCGGTTTTCGCCGGGTTGCACTGGGGCTCGACATGAAATTCTGGACGGGATTGCTTGCGGTCGTTCTGTTGCTGTCGGGGGTCGGCGCCAGCCAGGCCGTGGTCCGGATCGCCGATGACCGCGGTGGCCGGATCGGAACCTATGTCGACAAGTACCAGGGCCTGCGATCCTCCGGTGAGTATGTGATCATCGACGGGCTCTGCGCATCGGCCTGCACCATCGTGCTTGGGGCGATCCCGCACGAGAAGATCTGTGTCACCTCGCATGCCAATCTCGGCTTCCACGCCGCCTGGGATTTCGGCGCCAACGGCCGCGCCGTCACCAATCCCGAGGCGACCCAGATGCTGTACTCGATGTACCCTTCGCCGATCCGCCGCTGGATCACCCAGCGCGGCGGCCTGACGCCCCGGATGATCTTCCTGAAGGGCAGGGAGCTGCAGGCAATGTACAAGCCCTGCTATATGGATGCCCAGGCGTCCTCTCCGGCCTCCTCGCACGTCGTGCCCAATGCACCGACCATCTCGCCGGCTGCCGCCAAGGCCTCTGCCTCCCATTGATCACACTGAGGCACTAGTCGCTTCGGGTGATCGCGGCCCGACTGCGGCGCTTGCCTGGACCGGCTGCGGGGCTTATCTGGAGCGAGAGGGGTGGGCCGCTTGGCCGGCTCCGGCCGATGAGTACGCCATCATGCAGCCTCTTTCAGCGCCCCAAGAGATACCGTCCGCATCGCGAGCCCGGCGTCCGGCCTCTGCTCCGGCCCTCGCGGCGGGGATCGCGGCGATCGGGCTCGTCGTCGGCGCCGTGACGATGTGGGTGCAGTACGGGACCGCGGTGTTCTTCGAGACCATCGCGGCCGGCTGGCAGGCCTGCTTCTGAGAGACAGTGAAGGAGCGCGCAATGCCGTCCAATGTCACCCGTCCGCTGGTGATCGTCGGAGCCTTCGCCGCCAGCCTGGTGGTCGGGTTGTCGCTGATGTTCCTTGTCATGGGCGGCGGCCGCAACATCGCGGCGCCGGCCGCGATCGGCGGCCCGTTTCAGTTGACCGACCAGAGCGGTGCCGTCGTCACCGAGAAGAGCCTGGAAGGGCGGCCGACGCTGATCTTCTTCGGCTTTACCCATTGCCCGGACGTCTGTCCGACCTCGCTGTTCGAGATCTCCGAGGTGTTGCGGGCGATGGGCAAGGATGCCGACAGCGTCAACGCCTATTTCGTCTCGGTCGACCCCGAGCGCGACAATCCGGCCGCGATGAAGGACTACCTCTCCAGCTTCGACCCGCATCTCAAGGGCCTGACCGGCGATCCCGAGGTGCTGGCGAAGGTTCTCACCGAGTACCGGGTCTATGCCAAGAAGGTCCCGCTGAAGGACGGCGATTACACCATGGACCACACCGCTTTGGTGTATCTGATGGACCGCAACGGCCGGTTCGTCGCGCCGTTCAACCTGAAGCGGACGCCCGAGGAAGCGGCGGCGGATCTCAAGAAATACCTCTGAGCGCGTTAACGCTCCAGCCGGGCGGCCGCCTCCGGGCCGAATCCAGCCTCGAATTTGCGCATGGATGGTCTATAAGGCGCTGACCATCGGGACCGCTGATGCCGACCGTCTTGTCAAAGCCCGTGAAATCCGCGCCTGCGGCCCGCGCCGCCATTGCCGGCGCGCTGCTGTGCTTCGGCCTCGCGGCAGCCGGCTCGGAGGCGCGCGCCCAGGCGCCCGTGAGGCCCGCCGTCGAGGCGGCGCCGCAGGCCGTCCCTGGGTTCTGGGACCCGCGACGCCGGCCGGAGCGGCCCGATCTGTCGCGCCTCACGGTGATTCGGTTCCTGACCGAGACCGACTATCCTCCGTTCAACTTCACCGGTCCGGACGGCAATCCGGCCGGCTTCAACGTCGATCTTGCCAGGGCGATCTGCGACGAGATCAAGGTGACCTGCACCGTCCAGATGCGCCGGTTCGAAACCCTGCTCGACGCGCTGTCCTCCAACCGCGGCGATGCGATCATCGCCTCGATCGCGGTGACGCCGCAGATGCGGGCGCGGGCCGATTTCTCCGATCCGTATTACCGGGCGCCCGCGCGTTTCGTGTCCCGCCGCGACGCCGTCATGACCGAGATCCGCCCCGAATTTCTCGAGGGCAAGAAGATCGGCGCCGTCGCCGGCACCGCGCACGAGGCTTACCTCAAGGCGATGTTTACCGACGCCGAGATCAAGAGCTATCCGAACGACGAGGCGCTGCGGCAGGCGCTGCGCCGGGCCGAGGTCGACCTGATCTTCGGCGACGGCATTTCGCTGGCGTTCTGGGTCAATGGCACCGATTCCGGCGATTGCTGCGCCTTTTCCGGTGGACCTTTCGTCGAAAGCCGCTATTTCGGCGAGGGCGTCGGCATCGCCGTGCGCAAGGGCAACGACCTCTTGCGCCAGGCGCTGAACTGGGCGCTGTTCCGGGTCTGGGAAAAAGGCCGCTACACCGACCTGTGGCTGCGCTACTTCTCGATCAGCCCGTTCTAGCGCTTGCCGTCGTTCCGGGGCGCGTCGAAGACGCGAACCCGGAACCTCGAGATTCCGGGTTCGATGCTTCGCATCGCCCCGGAATGACGGGTATCATGACCTCTGTTTTGCACTGACGTCTTCGGAGAAGTCTTTTTCACGATGTCCACGATCGATCTCGTCCCAACCAGCCCGAGCGACCTGCGCGCGCTTGCCGAAAACTCCAACGCCTGGCCGTTCGAGCAGGCGAAGGCGATCGTCAACCGGCTGAAGAAGAATCCGAAGGACGAGGTGCTGTTCGAGACCGGCTACGGTCCGTCCGGCCTGCCGCATATCGGCACCTTCGGCGAGGTCGCGCGCACCACCATGGTGCGCCACGCCTTCCGCGTGCTGACCGAGGACAAGATCAAGACCCGCCTGATCGCCTTCTCCGACGACATGGACGGCCTGCGCAAGGTGCCGGACAATGTGCCGAACAAGGAGATGCTGGCCACCCACCTCGGCAAGCCGCTGTCGCGAATCCCCGACCCGTTCTCCAACGAATATCCCTCGTTCGCCGCGCACAACAATGCGCGGCTGCGCGCCTTCCTCGACCGGTTCGGCTTCGACTACGAGTTTGCCTCGTCGACCGAGTACTACACCTCCGGCAAGTTCGACGCGGCGCTGCTGCGGATGCTGGAGCGGCTGGAGAAGGTGATGGCGATCATGCTGCCGTCCTTGCGCGAGGAGCGCGCGGCGAGCTACTCGCCGTTCCTGCCGATCTGCCCGCGCACCGGCCTCGTGCTGTACGTGCCGATCGTCGAGCACGACGCCAAGGCCGGCACCATCTCCTATGACGATCCCGAAACCAGGGAGCGCATGACCGTTCCGGTCACCGGCGGCCATTGCAAGCTGCAATGGAAGCCGGACTGGGCGATGCGCTGGCATGCGCTGGGCGTCGACTATGAAATGGCCGGCAAGGACCTGATCGACTCGGTGAAGCTGTCGGGCAAGATCTGCGCGGCGCTCGGTGGCACGCCGCCGGAGGGCTTCAACTACGAGCTGTTCCTGGACGAGAAGGGCCAGAAGATCTCGAAGTCGAAGGGCAACGGCCTGACCATCGACGAATGGCTGCGCTACGCCTCGCCGGAATCGCTGTCGCTGTTCATGTATCGCGAGCCCAAGGCGGCGAAGCGGCTGTATTTCGACGTCATCCCCCGCAACGTCGACGATTACCAGCAGTTCTTGGAAGGCTTTCCGAAGCAGGACGCCAAGCAGCAGCTCGGCAACCCGGTCTGGCACATCCATTCCGGCAAGCCGCCGAAGGCCGACATGCCCGTCACCTTCCAGCTGCTGCTGACCCTGGTGTCGTCGTCGAACGCGGAGAATGCCGAGACGCTGTGGGGGTTCATCGGCCGCTACCGGCCCGGCGTGACGCCGCAGACCCATCCCAAGCTCGACGCGATGGTCGGCTACGCCATCAACTACTATCGCGACTTCGTGGCGCCGACCAAGACCTTCCGCGAGCCGACCGAGGGTGAGCGCGTGGCGCTGCAGGACCTGCGCGATGCGCTGTCGAACCTGCCGGCTGACGCGACGGCCGAGGACATTCAGAACGTGGTCTACGAGATCGGCCGCCGCGAGCCGTTCCTCGACCACGCCAAGAAGGGCAAGGACGGCCGCCCCGGTGTCTCGCTCGACTGGTTCAACATGCTCTACCAGGTGCTGCTCGGCCAGGAGAAGGGCCCGCGCTTTGGGTCCTTCGTCGCGGTCTACGGCGTGAACAATGCGGTGGCGATGATCGACGGGGCATTGGCACGCAGCGCGTGATTGCCAAGCTCATCGCGCCACCAAAGGTGTCGTCCCGGCCTTGCGCCGGGACCCATAGCCACCGGACACAATTTGGCGGAGGGTCTCCGCCACCTTCCAAAACAATCCAGCTTCCGCGGTATGGGTCCCCGCCTTCGCGGGGACGACAGCGGAGTTTGTGGCGGCCGCTTCAGCTCGAAGCCGCCGGAGCCGAATGAACTACACCCCCTGCAGCACGAAGCGGCGGTCGAGCTTCTGCACCGGGCGCGCGTTCATCGGATACAGCTTGGCGAATTTCGCCACGTCCGCTTCCGCGACCGAGACCGGCTCGCTCAACAGCAGCCATTCGACCACCTCTGAGCAGGGCGGCGTCGTCAGCGAGCCGGCATAGCGATAATAGGAGCGGCGTGCCGGCAGCATCATGTTGGGGTTGATGCGCGGATCGGCCTTGACCGCGGGACCCTCCTTGTCCGGCATCGTCGCGACGATCTGCGCGAAGGCGGGGTTGGGACGCCCGGTGGTCATGAGCACACCGACGACGGCGAGGCCGCCGGAGGCGGCGCGGTGCACGAAATGCGCCTCCATCGGATAGTTCTTGCCGCCGATCTGGTGCTCGCTCGGACGATGGAAATGCACCTGCAGCAGCTTGTAGGTGGTGCCCTCGAGCTTCATGGTGCTGCTGCCATCGGCGAAGTTGAGCTGGATGGTGTGGCCGTTGTTGACGATGGTGTCGGCGGTCCTGGCCCAGTTCAGCCTGAAGTCGGGCAGCTGGGCCCGGGTCGAGTGCTCGATGTCGATGGGCGATTGCTGGGTGCCGACGCCGCAGACCTTGTTGGCCGCGTCGAGATCGCCCCATTTGGCCGGCCCGGTCGCGCCCTCATAGCTCCAATGCGGGGCGCCTTCGGCGGCAAAGCCCGGGGTAGCGCAGACGGGGCAGAGAGCGAGCCCCGCAAGGGCCTTCAAGACGTGGCGGCGGTCCATGACAATCTCCAAAGGTTCAAGCGTGGGCATGATCGGTTGCGAATCGCGCGCAACAGGAAAGCCGAATCAGGTTAACTCTTGCTGAGGAACCGGTTGCATCCCCGCGAGCTCGCATCACTCGGATACAACCTGAGCGGGTCGGCCGCCGGACTGTCCTGGGCAAACGATGCTTGAGTTCGCTGCCCCCTGCCGATACGGTCGGCCGCTCCCGAAAACATCAGCAAACTCAAGCTCAAGCCAGGACCGCGCAAAGGTGCCCAAAATCTACAAAATCTGCTCAGCTTCGGCCTGGCGCGAGGCGGAGCGGCTGGGCGTCTACCGTGGCAGCGCGGACGATCTGCGCGACGGGTTCATCCATTTTTCGACCGCCTCCCAGGTGCCGGAGACGGCGCGGAAGCACTTTTCGGGGCAGAGCGCGCTGTTCCTGGTCGAGGTCGAGGCGGACGCGCTCGGCGATGCGCTGCGTTGGGAGCGTTCGCGCAATGACGAGCTGTTCCCGCATCTGTATGGCGAGCTCGATCTCGGTGCCGTGACCGGCGTTCACCAGATGCACAGCCGTGCCGATGGCGGCCACGACATTCCGGACCTGAAGCCGTGATTCGCGCCTTCGACCAGCTTTCGCTGCCGCTGCTCCGCTGGCTCGACGCTGAGGACGCGCACCGGCTCGCCATCCAGGGCCTGAAGCTGCTGCCGGCGATCAAGCCGCGACCGGATGATGCCAAGCTCGCGGTGCGCGCCTTCGGCCTGAACTTCCCGAATCCGGTCGGCATGGCCGCCGGCTTCGACAAGAACGCCGAGGTGCCGGACGCGCTGCTGCGGCTCGGCTTTGGCTTCGTCGAGATCGGTTCGGTGACCCCGCGGCCGCAGAGCGGCAATCCGCGCCCGCGGCTGTTCCGGCTGGAGCGCGACGAGGCGGTCATCAACCGCATGGGTTTCAACAATGACGGCGCCGAGATCGTGCTGCGGCGCCTGGCCGGGCGCGCCCACCAGGGCGGCATCGTCGGCGTCAATGTCGGGGCCAACAAGGATTCGGTCGACCGTGTCGCCGACTACGTCCGGCTGATCGAGACCTTCGCGCCGGTGGCGAGCTATTTCACCGTCAACATCTCCTCGCCCAACACGCCGGGCCTGCGCAACCTGCAGCAGGCGTCTCAGCTCGACGAGCTGCTGTCCAAGGTGCTCGAGGCGCGCGACCGCGTGCGGCGGAAAGCCGGCGATACGCCGGTCCTGCTCAAGATCGCACCCGATCTCAGCCTCGCCGAGCTCGACGACGTCGTCCATGTCGCCCGCTCGCGCGGAGTCGACGGCATGATCGTGTCGAACACGACACTCGCCCGGCCCAGCTCGCTGCGCGAGCAGTTGCGCGCCAAGGAGCAGGGCGGCCTGTCCGGGCGGCCGCTGTTCCGGCTGTCGACCCGCATGGTGGCCGAGACCTTCGTGCGCGTCGAAGGTGCGTTCCCGCTGATCGGCGTCGGCGGCATCGACACCGGCGGCGCCGCGCTCACCAAGATCCGCGCCGGCGCCAGCCTGATCCAGCTGTATTCCTCGCTGGTCTACAAGGGCCTCGGCCTGGTCGAGAGCATCAAGGCCGACCTGACCTCGACCCTGCTGCGCACGGGACGCGATTCGCTGTCGGAGATCATCGGTGCGGACGCCGCGACGATCACCGCCGAGGACTGGCCGGTTTAGATGCGCTTGATCTTCGGCGAAGAGTGTAGGGCGAGCGAGGTCGCAAAGCGCGCTGCGCGATACAGCGCCCCCTACAAACTCTCTTTGTTGCCGAACGACGCCCGCAGCAGCGCCGGATAGCGTGCGGCCTGGAAGCCGCCGCGCGCCGCGTAGAAGCTGAGCATCGCGATCCACAGGCCCGTATTGCCGAAGCCGCGCAGCGCCAGCCAGGTGCCGAGGAAGACGACCAGCGCCGCCACCATGAGGTTGCGCATGTCGCGCGCCCAGGTGGCGCCGATATAGACGCCGTCGAATGCGAAGGCGAACACCGACAGCAGCGGCGACGCCACCACGAACGGCAGATAGTCGCGCGCCGCGCGGCGCACCGCATCGCTTGCCGTCATCACGTCGATCAGCACCGGCCCGAACAGCGCGAAGATCGCGGCCACCGCGAGCGCGAAGCCGAAGCCCCAGGCGAGCACCAGCCTTGTGGCGCCGGAAAAGGCGCCGCGGTTGCGCGCGCCGAACGCATAGCCGCAGAGCTGCTCGGCGGCGTTGGCGAGGCCGTCGAGGAAGAACGCGGCCACCAGCAGGAAATTGTTCAGCACCGCGTTGGTGGCCAGCGTCGTGTCGCCGGCGCGCGCGCCCTGTGAGGTGAAGAACAGGAAGGCGACGATCATCGCCGCAGTGCGGATCATGATGTCGCGGTTGACGGCCATCATGTGCATCAGCTTGGCGCGGTCGAGCAGCGCCGCGCGCGACATCCGGGCGTCGGCCTTGACCAATCGGCGCGCCAGCACGAGGCCGATCGCGACACCGACCGTCTCCGCGATGACGGCGGCAATCGCCGCGCCGGCGATGCCGGCCTGCAGCACCTGGACGAACAGGATGGTCGCGGCCATGTTGATCAGGTTGATCGCGACCTGAATGGCCAGCGCCAGCCGTGCGCGCGCCAATCCGACGAGCCAGCCGAGCAGCACGTAGTTGGCGAGCGCCAGCGGCGCCGACCAGATCCGGACCATGAAGTAGGTGCGGGCCGCGCCGAGCACGGCGTCGCTGCCGCCCATGAGGTCGAAGATGATTGCCCCCAGCGGCAGTTGCAGCGCGATCAGGCTGACGCCGATCAGCGCGGCCAGCGCCAGGCCGCGGATCAGGACCATCAGGATCTCGTCGGTCTCGCCAGCGCCGAGCGATTGCGCGGTGAAGGCGAGCGTGCTGGCGCGCAGGAATGCGAACAGCCAGAACAGGCAGTCGAAGATCACCGAGGCCATGGCGACGCCGCCGAGCATGGCCGCTTCGCCGAGCCGGCCGATCGCCGTGGTCGAGACGATGCCGATCAGCGGCGTCGTCAGGTTGGCGATCATCGCGGGACCCGCGATGTCGAACACCTGCGCGGTCGTGACTTTGGCTGAAGCGGTCAAGAATGGCCCGTTGATTGGCGGAGCGCGCGGCACGCGCGTTCCTGCCGTTCTTAGCGGCCTTTCGCGCCTCCCGGCTAGAGGTCGATGCTCATGCCGTCATGCGCGGCCACATGGCCGATGCGGTCCAGCCGGCCCAGCATGTCGTCGCTCATATGGGTGAGCACCAGCCGCTTCGGCCGGATAGCATCGAGATGCGCCTCCAGCACCGCGAGGCTGAGGTGGTTCTTCACCGCCTTGTCGTAGGTGTAGGCCTCGGCGATCAACAGGTCGGCGTTGCGGCCGAGCGGGATCAGGCTCTCCGTCCATTCGGTGTCCGCGGTGTAGGCGACGACCTTGCCCTCCGCCTCGATCCGGTAGCCGAGAAACGGCCCGCCCGAACTGCCGTGGACGACTGGAAACGGCGTCACGCAGACCTCGCCGAAGCGCGTCGTCTGCTCCGGTTCAAGCTCGATCACGGACAGCTCGAATTTCCGCGGCGTGCGCGACGAATGCTCGAACAGCGCTTCCATCACCTGCGTCAGCCGCGCCGTGATGCCGGCGGGGCCGGCGATCACCAGCGGCAGCGTCCGCTTCGAAAACTGCGCGTCGAGCAGCAGGAAGGGAAGCCCGGCGAAATGATCGCCATGGAAATGCGTGATCAGGATCAGTTCGATGGCGTTGCTGGCGATGCCGAGCCGCTTCAGCGCCGGCAGCGACGAGGCGCCGCAGTCGATCAGAAGGTTCGTCTGCGCGCCGGTCAGATGGAAGCAGGTGTTGGAGTTGCCGCCCGAGCCGAACGCGTCACCGCAGCCGACGAAGCGGAGCTGCATCGGCTGTGGCTCTCTATCGGCCGCGCGGGGCGAACAGCCGCGACAGGAGCCAGACCGGGATCACGATCACCGCGCCGAGCAGGAAGTAGCGCCACAGCCAGTTGAAGGCGTCGAAGCCGAGCTCGTAGAGCCGGATGAACAGCAGCCGGATGCTGTGCAGGATGTTCAGCGGATCGAAGCCGATCGCCGACAGCACGACGCCGACCAGGATCGACAGCAGTACCAGCCGGAACGCCACCGACAGCGGCGAGCCGCCGAGAAAACGGTACAGGCCATCCGAGCTGCGGGCGCGGGCCGGATAGTCCCTGACGTCGTTCGACATGGCATCGTCTCCAGGCGGGTTCGTCGGATTCGCGATCCCGATTATAAGGCACGGCAGGGCAGGTGGGGAACCCGGCTCAGCGCCGCAAGCCTGTTACCGGCAATTAATGTTCCCGGCGCTGTCACGCCGGCGCCTCGCTCTTCAACATCCGCTCCAGGGTCTCCAGCCGGTCGGCCTCGCGCGGCGGCTTGTCCCAGCGCAGCCGGCTGATGCGCGGAAAGCGCATCGCGATGCCGGATTTGTGCCGCGGCGAGCGCTGCAGGCCCTCGAACGCCACTTCGAGCACGAGCCCCTGCTCGGGCTCGTGCACGACATGCCGAACGGGACCGAACTTCTCGGTGGTGTTGCGGCGGACGAAGCGGTCGATCTGCAAGAGCTCCTCGTCGGTGAAGCCGAAATAGGCTTTGCCGACCGGCACGAGCTGATCTCCGCCGTCTCCCGCCGTCCAGACACCGAACGTGTAGTCGGAGTAATAGGAGGAACGCTTGCCGTGGCCGCGCTGAGCATACATCAGCACGGCATCGATGATGTGCGGATCGTGCTTCCACTTCCACCATTGTCCCTTGGGCCGGCCGGGCAGATACAGCGCGTCGCGCCGCTTCAGCATCACGCCTTCCACCGCGTCGGCATCGTCTCCTGCGCCGGCAGATGCGGGATTGGCGCGCGCGGCCTTCAGCTCGTCCCAGGTGGAAAACGCGATGGTCGGCGACAAGTCGACACGCGGTTCGTCGAGTCGCTTGATGAAAGCCTCGAGCCGTTCACGCCGCTCGGCGAACGGCAGCTCACGCAGATCGTTCTCCTCGTCGCCGAGCAGGTCGTAGGCGCGCAGGTGGATCGGGTACTCCTTCATCAGCTTCGGTGACACCGTCTTGCGGTTCAGCCGCTGCTGCAGCACGTTGAAGCTCTGCACGCGGTGATCGCGCACCACCAGCAGCTCGCCGTCGAGCGCGCCGGGCAGGTGCAGCGACGGCAAAAGGTCGGGAAAACCAGCGGTGATGTCCTCGCCGCTGCGCGAATACAGCCGCGTGACGATGCGGCCATCGGTCTCGCGGCCGCTCACCGCCTGCACGCGGATGCCGTCCCACTTCCATTCCGCGATGTAGTCGGCCGCGTTCATGCCGGCGAAGTCGTCGTCCTCGACGGCATGCGCCAGCATCACCGGCCGGAACGGCGCGGGATCGCGATTGACCGGCTTGTCGCCGCGGCCTTCCAGCCAGGCGAACAGGTCGAGATAGGGCGGCGACAGCCCCGGCCATATCAGCTCGACCTCGTGCGGGTCCTTGTCGCCGAGCGCGGCCGCTGCGGTCTTGGCCAGGCGCGCGGAGATGCCGATGCGCAAAGCGCCGGTGACCAGCTTCAGCAGTGCCCAGCGCCCGGTCTCGTCGAGCTCATCCAGCCATTGCGCGAGTTGCCGCGGCATCTCGGTCTTGCCGAGGGTGCGCAAGGTGGTGACAACCTCGGTCAGCGTCGGCGGTGGCGGGTCGTTGTGGCCGGGTGTGGGGTCCCTCGTGAGACCGCCCGTGGGGTGCCCCCCTCCCTGCCCCTCCCCCACAAGGGGGGAGGGAACGGAGAGAGCGGCTGTGGGGGACGAGAGACGTGAAGGGGGAGCGATGCTCGATGCAGACCGAGACAGCAACTCCGAACGCGTCAGCGCTCCCTCCCCCCTTGTGGGGGAGGGGTGGGGAGGGGGGTACCCAGGAACGAGCTGCTGATGATGCGCCCTGTCCTTCGGCCACATCAGCGCGACGGTCTCCGAGAGATCCCCCACATAATCATACGACAGCGCGAACAGCACCGGATCGGTGCGCGCGGCGATCAGGTCGCGGATCAGCGCCGGCTTGGCGTGCTTGAACGACAGCGCGCCGGTGAGCGCACCAAGCGCGTAGCCGCGATCGGGATCCTCGACCTCGCGGAAGTACGACGTCAGCAGCCGCAGCTTGTTGTTGCGGCCGGGCTCATAGGCGAGGCGGTCGAGCAACTCGGCGAAGCGGTTCATGCCTCGGCGTCCTCCGTGGCCACCACCTCGCTTTCCTCCTCGTCGCCGTAGCCGACCAGATCGAGCGGCCGGGCCGCGAGTCCCTTGGCTTGGCACCAATGCACCAGCGCGTCCTCCTGCCCATGGGTGACCCACACCTCGCCTGCGCCGGTCGCGGCGATGGTGGTGGTGAGCCCGTCCCAGTCGGCATGATCCGAGATCACCAGCGGCAGCTCGATGCCGCGCTGCCGGGCCCGGGCGCGCACCCGCATCCAGCCCGAGGCGAAGGCGGTGACGGGATCGGGAAAGCGGCGGGTCCACAGATCGGAGGTCGCACTCGGCGGCGCCAGGGTGATGGTGCCGGCAAGCTCGGCCTTCTTGACGCCCTTCACGGGCCGGAGCTCGCCGAGCGCGATTCCCTTGTCTTGATAGTAGCGCGTGATCTTGTCCATCGCGCCGTGCAGGTAGATCGGCCGATCATAGCCGGCCTCGCGGATCAGCGCGATGACACGCTGCGCCTTGCCGAGGGAGTACGCGCCGACCAGGTGCGCGCGCTCGGGAAACAGCACCACCGAGGCCAGCAGCTTGTTCACCTCCAGCGCCGCGTCGCCGTGACGGAACACGGGCAGGCCGAACGTCGCCTCGGTGATGAAGACGTCGCATTGCACCAGCTCGAACGGTGCGCAGGTCGGATCGCGCGCATCCTTGTAGTCGCCGGAGGCGACGATGCAGGTGCCGCCGCAGGACACCTTGATCTGCGCCGAGCCCAGCACATGGCCCGCAGGGTGGAAACTGACGGTGACGTCACCCAGCCTGATCCGCTCGCCATAGCCGATCGCCTGCGTGGAGCCTGCAAAGTTGTCGCCATAGCGCAGCCGCATGATGTCGAGCGTTTCCTGGGTCGCCAGCACCGCGCCGTGGCCGGGGCGGGCGTGGTCGGAATGGCCATGGGTGATCAGCGCCCGCTCGACCGGGCGCACGGGATCGATGTGAAAGCCGCCGGCCTTGCAGCAGAGGCCGGACGGAACGGGCAGCAGAATGTCTTGCGGACGCATGTGGGTCATATAGGTCATGCAAGACGCGTTTTCAGGCCGTGCCCGTTTCCATCTCGTCATGCGCGGGCTTGACCCGCGCATCCATCTCCTCGATGAGAAGTTCGCATTGACGACGATGGTTCCCATGCCCCACCGCCTGTTCCTGTCCTCCGGCGATCTGATCGCCGACCGCCGCTACGAGTTCGCCCGCGACCTGCAATTGAAGGGCGACCTGGTCGCGGCCGCCGAGGTGATGGAGCAGGCCATCGAGGTCGCCCCCAACTTCGCCTCGGCCTGGTTCGAGCTCGGCAAGATCCGTCTCGGTCTGGGCGAAACCGACAAGGCGATCTCGGCCTTCCAGAACGCCTATGCCGCCGATCCGGATGATCGTCACGGCGCCGCCGTGCATCTGATGCAGCTCGGCGCCGCGCCGCTGTCGGACATGCCCAAGGCCTATGTGCAGTCGCTGTTCGATCAGTATGCGCCGCGCTTCGAGGCCGAGCTGACCGAGCGGCTCAACTACCGCGCGCCGGCGATCCTGTTCAAGGCGGTGCTCGCGGTGCGCGCGGCCGAGCGCAAGCCGGCCTACTTCAAGCGCGCGATCGATCTCGGCTGCGGCACCGGGCTGGGCGCGGCGGCGTTCGCCAAGAACGTCGACAGCATCATCGGCATCGACCTGTCGGCCGGCATGATCGCGGAGGCGCGCGCCACCGGGCTCTATGCCGGGCTAGAGGTCGACGACATGACCGCAGGGCTGCAGCGCCAGGACGATGCGTCTGCGGATCTCATTCTTGCTGCCGATGCGATGGTCTATGTCGGCGACCTCGGCCCGGTGTTGCGCGAGGCGCAACGTGTGCTCAGTCCGGGCGGACTGCTGGCCTTGACCGTCGAGACCCATGACGGCGACGGTGTCATTATGGGCAAGGGGCTGCGCTATGCCCATGGCGCGGAATATGTCCGTGGCGTGATCGCAGCCGCGGGATTGAAGCTGGCCCATCTCGCGCCGGCGTCGCCGCGGACCGAGGAGCAGTTGCCGGTGCGCGGGCTGGCCGTGGTCGCGGCCAGGACTTGAGTCTAGACGCTATTGAATGCGCTGCACGCGGCGTCCAATGCGGCAACTTCGCTCTTGCCGCAGCTCTCCCGATGCCAAAAAATGTCGGCAGTCTAGGGAGAGACAAAAATGAAAAAACATCTGACGCGGCGCGATTTCTGCGCCACCGCGCTTGCGACCATCGGCGCCTCGACGATCGCTTCGCCCTATGTCTGGGCCGCCGAGAAGAAATATGATGCCGGCGCCAGCGATACCGAGATCAAGATCGGCCAGACCATTCCGCATTCCGGCCCCGGTTCGCTGTATGGCGTGCTCGGCCGTGTCGGCGAGGCCTATTTCCAGATGCTCAACGAGCAGGGCGGCATCAACGGGCGCAAGGTCAAGTTCCTGACGATGGACGATGCCTATAGCGCGCCGAAATGCGTCGAGGCGACGCGGCGGCTGGTCGAGCAGGACGAGGTGCTGGCGCTGTACGGCTCGCTCGGCACCGCGCCGCAGACCGCCGTGCACAAATACCTCAACTCCAAGGGCGTGCCGCAGCTCCTGCTCAACACCGGCGCCTCGAAGTGGAACGACCCCAAGAACTACAAATGGACCATGGCCGGCCTGCCGCTGTATCCGACGGAGGCGCGCATTCTCGCCAAGCATGTGCTGAGCGTGAAGCCGGAAGCCAAGATCGGCATCCTCTATCAGAACGACGATTTCGGCCGTGACTTCCTGGGGCCGTTCAAGAAGGTGCTGGCCGACGCCGGCGGCAAGGCGCAGGTCATCATGGAGCAGACCTATGATCTCACCGAGCCGACGGTGGACTCGCAGCTGATCAACCTGTCGAAGTCGGGCGCCGACGTGTTCTACAACATCAGCACGGGCAAGGCCTCGTCGCAGTCGATCCGCAAGGTGGCCGAGCTCGGCTGGAAGCCGCTGCAGCTGCTGTCGGCGGGCTCGACCGGCCGTTCGATCCTGTCTGCCGCCGGCCTCGAGAATGCCAAGGACATCGTCGCGATCCGCTATTCCAAGGACGCCGGCGTGCCGCAATGGAAGGACGATCCCGACGTCAAGGGCTTCGAGGCGCTGCGCGCCAAGTACCTGCCCAACATCGATCCCGACAACACCATCGCCTATGCCGGCTACGGCCAGGCGGTGTCGATGGGTGAGATCCTGCGCCGCTGCGGCGACACGCTGACCCGCGAGAACGTGCTCAAGCACGCCACGACACTCGCCGGCTTCCACTCGCCCTTCTTCCTCGATGGCGTCAATTACGCCTACACGCCGGACGACTACACGCCGATGAAGACGCTCTACATCTCGATCTTCGACGGCAAGGACTGGAGCATCTCCGAGAAGCCGATGACGGAGTAGGCGTGGCGCTGCGTCTCAGTCGTCGTTGCGAGCGAAGCGACGCAATCCAGACTTCCTTCGCGGACGCAGTCTGGATTGCCTCGTCGCTTCGTTCCTCGCAAAGACGATGGTGTCAGGGATGCAGCCCGAACCTCTGCTGTCGTCCCTGCGAACGCATAGCCACCGGCTCGGGTGGGACGATGACCGGCAGTTGCGTCTCACCGACCGATCCCGCTGCATGGGTCGCCGCGCTCGCCGGGACGACAGCAGAGGGCGGGGAGGCAGGCCGGTGCAAGTACTGCGGCCCTCGACGAAATGCGCGGGACTGCATACCTGTCTCTGGTGCCGCCCCGTACCTCACCAGCCTCGAATGAGCCCAGCGCCCCGCTGCCCGACCATTTCACCGAATGGTTCGCGGCGCGCGGCTGGGCGCCGCGCGCGCATCAGCTGGCGCTGCTGGAGAAGGCTCGCGCGCAACGCTCGGCGCTGCTGATCGCCCCGACCGGCGCCGGCAAGACGCTCGCCGGGTTCCTGCCGACCCTGGTGGAGCTCGGCTCCGCCGTCGCGCCGAAGCATCGTTCTGTTCTTGCCAAGACATCCGCTCTCTCCACTCCCGCTCCCCTTGTGGGGGAACGGCGGGGAGGGGGGCCTCCGGCGGCGGTGTCGATGGTGACACCCGGCACCGAGCCGAATGCACTGGTCGAACTCGCGAACACGGAAAAGAGCAAGCAGACGGCGAACCGCATCCCGCGACCCGCCGGCCTGCACACGCTCTACATCTCCCCGCTCAAGGCGCTCGCGGTCGACATCGCGCGCAATCTCGAGGCGCCGATCTCCGAGATGGGCCTGCCGATCAAGGTCGAGACCCGCACCGGCGACACGCCGGTGTCCCGCCGGCAGCGGCAGCGCCGCTATCCGCCGGACATCCTGCTGACCACGCCGGAGCAGATGGCGCTGCTGCTGTCGTCCGACGATGCGCCGTTCCTGTTTTCCTCGCTGAAGCGCGTCGTGCTCGACGAGCTGCATGCGCTGGTCACCTCCAAGCGCGGCGATCTCTTGTCGCTCGCGCTGGCGCGGCTGTGGCGGCTTGCGCCGGACATGCGCATGATCGGCCTGTCGGCGACCGTCGCCGAGCCGGAGCAGCTCGCGCGCTTCCTGGTGCCGCAGCCGTGCGGCGGCATATCCGCGGCCGACGTCGTGGTCGCCGGCGGCGCCGCGCCGCCGGTGGTCGAGATGCTCGATACGCAGGAGCGGCTGCCGTGGGCCGGCCACAGCGCGCGCCATGCGCTGGCCGAGATGTACGAGCTGATCAAGCGAAACAAGACCACGCTCGTGTTCGTCAACACCCGCAGCCAGGCCGAGATGCTGTTCCAGGAGTTCTGGCGCATCAACGACGACAATCTCGCCATCGCCCTGCATCACGGCTCGCTCGACGTCGCGCAGCGCCGCAAGGTCGAGGATGCGATGTCGGCCGGCAGGCTGCGCGGCGTCGTCTGCACCTCCTCGCTCGATCTCGGCGTCGATTGGGGCGACGTCGATCTCGTGATCAATGTCGGCGCGCCCAAGGGCTGCTCGCGGCTGATGCAGCGCATCGGCCGTGCCAATCACCGGCTCGACGAGGCTTCGCGGGCGGTGCTGGTGCCGGCCAACCGCTTCGAGGTGCTGGAATGCTCGGTCGCGATCGATGCCATCGCCGACAATGCGCAGGACACGCCGCCTTTGCGTACTGGCGCGCTCGACGTGCTGGCGCAGCACGTGCTCGGCTGCGCTTGCGCCGAGCCGTTTCTCAGCGACGAGCTCTATGTGGAGGTCATCACGGCGGCCCCCTATGCGTCGCTGTCGCGCGCTGATTTCGACGATGTCGTCGACTTCGTCGCCACCGGCGGCTATGCGCTGAAGACTTATGAGCGGTTTGCCCGCATCAAGCAGGATGCGAGGGGACGCTGGCGCGTCGCCAATCCCAAGGTGCGGCAGAGCTATCGCCTGAACGTCGGCACCATCGTCGAGGAGGCGATGCTGAAGGTGCGGCTGGTGCGCTCGCGCGGCGGGGCCAAGGGCACGACCGGCGCGATCGCGCGCGGCGGACGGCTGCTCGGCGAGATCGAGGAGGCGTTCATCGAAGGCCTCACCCTCGGCGATACGTTCGTGTTCAGCGGCGAGATCGTGCGCTATGAGGCGCTGGCCGAGGACCAGGTCTATGTGTCGCGCGCCAATGATTCCGATCCGAAGGTGCCGTCCTACATGGGCGGCAAGTTTCCGCTGTCGACCTATCTCGCCGAGCGCGTGCGCGGCCTGCTCGACGACCGCACCGCCTGGAGCGCGTTGCCGGAGCAGGTGCGCGACTGGCTGTCCTTGCAGAAGGACGTGTCGCGCATCCCGGCCCGGCGCGAGCTTTTGGTCGAGACCTTCCCGCGCTCCAACAAGCACTACATCGTCTGCTATCCGTTCGAGGGCCGGCTCGCGCATCAGACGCTCGGCATGCTGCTGACGCGCCGGCTCGAGCGGGCGCGCGCCCGGCCGCTCGGCTTCGTCGCCAACGAATATGCGCTTGCGGTGTGGGGGCTCGGCGACATGTCGCTGATGGTCAAACAGGGGCGGCTCGATCTCGCCGCGTTGTTCGACCCGGATATGCTTGGCGACGATCTCGAGGCGTGGCTCGCCGAATCCGCGCTGATGAAGCGCACGTTCCGCTCGTGCGCCATCATCTCCGGCCTGATCGCGCGGCGGTCGACGACCGAGGAGAAGACGCGCCGCCAGGTGCTGTTCTCGACCGATCTGGTCTATGACGTCCTGCGCCGGCATCAGCCCGATCACATGCTGTTGCGCGCGGCGCGCGCCGATGCCGCCACCGGCCTGCTCGATCTGAAGCGGCTCGGTGATATGCTCCAGCGCATCGAGGGACGAATCACCCATCGGGAACTCGATCGCGTCTCGCCGCTGGCGGTGCCGGTGATGCTGGAAATCGGCCGCGAATCCGTCTATGGCGAGGCCGCCGACGAGCTCCTGGCCGAGGCTGCCGAGGAACTCGTGAAGGAAGCGATGGGGTAGATCGACAAGCGAGGCGGACTTGCGGGGGACTTTCTGCGCATCGGGCATGATGGACGTCGCCGGCACCGCGCTGCGCGTCGATCTCTCCGGCGCGCTGGTGTGGGACGAGCAGCGTCTGCTCGTCGTCTCCGATCTGCATCTGGAAAAGGGCTCGAGCTACGCGTCGCGCGGCACCCTGCTGCCGCCGTTCGATACCGTGGCGACTCTCAATCGCCTCACAGCCGTGATCGCCCACTACAATCCGCGCATCGTGATCGCGCTTGGCGACAGCTTTCACGATCGCGATGCGCATACGCGTCTCACCGGCGACGACCGCGCCTGCATCGCCAACCTGCAGGTCGGCCGCGACTGGGTCTGGATCACGGGCAACCACGATCCGGCCCCGCGCGGCATCGGCGGCGAGCTGGCCGACGCGGTCACGCTCGGCGCGGTGACGTTCCGTCACGAGCCCTCCGGCGCGCGCGGCGAGATCGCCGGCCATCTGCATCCGAAGGCGCGCGTCGCGACACGAGCGCGCACGCTGGAGCGGCGCTGCTTCGTCTGCGATGGCGAGCGCGCCGTGATGCCGGCGTTCGGCGCCTATGCCGGGGGCCTGAGCGTGCGCGACGCGGCCTTCGCCAAGCTGTTTCCGAAGCGCGCCTTCATCGCGCATGTGCTGGGAGATAGACGCCTGCACAGCATCGCCGCGGCGCGGTGCTATTAGTTGGATGATGGAAATTCATTAGTTGGATGAGTGATCAGAGGTCGAACGGATCATTCGAAGTTGGACTGATCATGCCCGCCGCGCGCATCGCTGTGCTCTCTCCCTCGCTTGCGGGGGAGAGTTGGAGAGGGGGCGCCAAGCGCAGCGCCGTCGGAACGGCCCCTCCCTAGCCCTCCCCCGCAAGCGGGAGAGGGAACGCAGCGTCCTCGTGGCGTCATGGTCGCCGGAGCCGCGGACGAATGCCCGTCAGGCCGCCTTCGCCTGCACCTTCTCGCAGAACTCGGCCAGCCGGTCGGCCAGGCGCAGCGTCGCCGGGCTGGCGTCGGGCGAGGCGACCAGCGCGACCTCGGTGCGCTCGATCGGCGCAAAGCCCTCGCGGGCGGTCAGCACGCGGTGCTCCGACTGCACCGACATCTCGGACAGAATGCTCAGCCCCATGCCGGCGGCGACCGCGGCCTGGATGCCGGCGAGGCTCGACGAGGTGTAGGCCATGTGCCAGGCGCGTCCCTCGCTCTCCAGCGCATGGATCGCGCGGGTGCGATAGATGCAGCCGAGCGGGAAGCCGATCAGCGGCAGCGAGCGGGCCTCGAGGTTGACCGGATGGCTCTTGCTGGTCACCCAATAGACCTGCTCCGGCCATGCCGCGATCGCTGCGTGTGCGTCGTCGGCACCGCGCTTGAGCAGCGCCAGATCGAGATCGCCGCGCTCGATGTCGCGCTTGAGGTTGAGGCTCTGGTCGGCGCGCACGTCGAGCCGCAGATCGGGGTGGGCGCGCGAGAACGCGGCGAGCAGCTTGGCGAGCCGGTAGGCCGCGAAATCCTCGGGGATGCCGAGCTTCACCGCGCCGTCGGGTCCGGGCCGCGCCACGACGTCGCGGGCCTCCTCGGCGAGCGCGAGCAGGCGGCGGGCATAGGACAACAGCCGTTCGCCGGCCTCGGTCGGCGTGACCTCGCGGCCGTCGCGGTTGAGCAGCGTCTGGCCGAGGTCGTCCTCCAGCCGGCGAATCTGCTGGCTGATCGTCGACTGCGTGCGGTGGACGCGCTCGCCCGCGCGGGTGAAGCCGCCGGCCTCGACCACCGAGACGAAGCTGCGCAACAGGTCCAGATCGAGCACTCGGGACCTCCATTCGGAAAACCACTGAGTGTCAGTCTATCATTTAATTTCCAAATGGGAAAGAACAGCCCTACACCGGCGGCGAAGGAGACCTCCGATGTCGTCCGTATCCTCCGTTGCCGTGAGCCCCGAGAAGTCCAACCTGCTGCCGCTCGAAATCGGCCTGTTCTGCCTGTTGTGGAGCTTTGCCTTCGTTGCCGGCAAGATCGGGGTGACTTATTGTCCGCCGCTGCTGCTGCTCGCGGCGCGGTTCTCGCTCGCTGGTGTCCTCATTCTTGTGGTGCCGGCGGTCCGGGGCGAGCTGCGCATGAGCTGGCGCGATGCGGCCGTGTTCGCGATCATCGGCATCGCCAACAACGCGCTGTATCTCGGTCTCGGCTACACCGGGCTGCAGACCGTGTCGGCGGGGCTCGGCGGCCTGATCGTCTCGGCCAATCCGGTGTTCACCGCGGTGTTCGCGGCGCTGCTGCTGGGCGAGCCGCTGACCCTGCGCAAAATCTCAGGCCTCGCGCTTGGCACCATCGGCGTCGCCATGATCGTCTGGCACCGTATGTCCGTCGGCACCGACCAGCTCGAAGGCATTCTCTATACGCTGGCGGCGCTGGCCTCGATCGTGACCGGCACCATTCTGTTCAAGCAGCTCGCCCCGCAGGGCAGCCTGTGGGTCGGCAACGGCATCCAGAACCTCTCAGCCGGGCTGGTGTTATGGCCGGTCGCGCTCGGCGTGTCGCACGTGGGCGAGATCGTGCCGAATGCGCAACTGATCGGCGCGTTCGCCTTCCTCGTGCTCGGTGGCTCGATCCTGGCCTATGTGCTCTGGTTCCATCTCTTGAAAGTATGCGGCGCGACCGCGGCCAGCGCCTATCATTTCGTGATGCCGCCGCTCGCGATGATCTTCGCCTTCCTGGTGCTCGGCGAGCACGTGGCGCTGCAGGACCTGCTCGGCGTCGTTCCCGTCGCGCTCGGGATCTATCTGGTCACGCGGGCGCCGGCCCGTACCATTGGAGCATCGTCATGAGTGTTGCGATCACCCTGATCGGCGGCCCGACCGCCCTTATCGAAATCGATGGCTTCCGCCTGCTGACCGATCCCACATTCGATGCTCCCGGCCGCTATGAATTGCCGCATGTCGTACTGGAGAAGCTCACTGGACCAGCGATGACCGCTGAGGCGATCGGGGAGGTCGATGCGGTGCTGCTGAGCCATGATCAGCACTCCGACAATCTCGACCATGGCGGCCGCGCCTTCTTGAGACGCGCACCGCGCGTGCTCACGACGGAAGTCGGCGCAAGCAGGCTCGGTGCGCTGGCGGAAGGATTGGCGCCGTGGCAGACGACGCAGCTCAGCAAAGGCGGCAGGACATTGACGGTCGCGGCGACGCCGGCGCGCCATGGTCCCGCCGGCATCGAGCCGCTCGCGGGCGATGTGATCGGCTTCGTCCTGATCCCGCAGCACGGCGCGCCCGTCTATGTCAGTGGCGACACGGTGTTCTATGACGGCGTGGCGGAGGTGGCGCGGCGTTTCAAGCCTGGCGTCGTGATGCCCTTTGCCGGAGCGGCGCAGACACGCGGGCCGTTCCACCTCACCATGGACACCAACGACACGATCGAGACCGCGCGTGTGTTTGCCGAGGCCGCCATCGTTCCGGTTCACACGGATGGCTGGGCGCATTTCCGCCAGAGCGCGCAGGACCTGCGCAAGACCTTCGATGCGCTCGGGTTCGGTGCGCGGCTGAAGCTTCTGGAGCCCGGTGTTCGGACGGTGATCGCCTCGCCACCCAGCTCCTCCCACTGACGAGAAAAAGATCAATCCCGACGGAACACGATCGACGCCATCCATCCCGTCATCAGCGCCATCGCGGCGGTGACGAGGCCGTAGACGAAGCCGCTCTGCCGCGCCGAGTTCGCGACGAACTGCTCGAAGCCGACCTTGACGATCTCGAACGCAGTCTCCGTCTTGGTGACCAGCGCGCCGTCGGCGAGCAGCTTGATCTCGACCTCGTAGGTGCCGATCGGCACCGCAGCGGGGAGCGGAATGCCGGTGCGGAACAGCGTCGGCGTGAGGAAGGTCACCGCGGACGTATCCTCGCGGTACAGGCCGTGCTGCGATTGCAGCCGCACGAAGGCGCTGCGGAACGCGTCGTTCGGGACCACGTCGGCATAGTCGGGACCGACGCGCTGGGTCAGCAGCACGTTGTTGAGTCCAAGCTGCTGCCGGCGCAGCACCTCGGGCGCGGCCATCGCATCGAACTGGCGGTTGGCGAACAGCGCCAGATAGCCGGGCACCTTGAGGAACTGGCGCGAGTCGGTGTTGATCCAGATGCCGAATTTGCGCTCCTTGCGCCGCGTCACCATGTCGGCCCGCGGGCCCCGGACGGTGACGACGAGGTCATAGGCGGTGCGACCCGGCGGGGTCTGGGTGTCCTTCTCGACCGAGCCGAACAGCACCAGCTCCTCCCCGGAATAGTTCGGCGTCACCGTCACGCGATGGTTGGAGACCGAGACGATCAGCCGCTCGGCGCGCGCCGATGCGGCGCCGGCAAGCAGCAGCATGAACGTGAGGCTGGCGAGGCGGAGCGGCGTCATCTGCTGATCTCGGTCTCGCGGATCGTGAACAGGTCGTCGGGCTTGATCACGAGCTCGATCGCGAACCGGATGCCGACGGCGAGGATCAGCAGGCCGAGCAGCAGCCGCAGCTGCTCGCCGCGGATCATCTGGCCGGCGCGGGCCCCGAACTGCGCGCCGGTGACGCCGCCGACCATCAGGATCAGCGCCAGCACGGCGTCGACCAGATGATTGCTCATCGCGTGCAGCATGGTCGCGATCATCATGGTCGCGAGCGTCAGGACCATCGAGGTGCCGATGACGGTCGAGGTCGGCACGCGCAGCAGGTAGATCAGCAGGGGCACCAGAATGAAGCCGCCGCCGATGCCCATCACGGCGCCGAGGAAGCCGATGATGAGGCCGATGGCGATGACCGGAATGACGGAGACATAGATCTTCGAGCGCTTGAAGCGCATCTTCAGCGGCAGGCCATGGATCCAGACATGGCTGCCCGGACGCCGCACGGTCGCGACCGCGCCCTGGCGCGCCCGCATCATCGCTCGCAGACCCTCCCAGAACATCGTGCCGCCGACGCTCGTCAGCAGGACGACATAGGACAGCGCGATCATCAGATCGAGCTGGCCGAGCGACCGCAACAGGGTGAAGGTGGCGACGCCGAGTCCGGTGCCGAGCGCGCCGCCGATCATCAACACCGCGGCCAGCGAGGGATCGATGGCGCGCCGTCGCCAATAGGACAGCGCCCCGGAGAACGAGGAGGCGGCGATGTGGCTGGAGACCGAGGCGACCGCGACCGCGGGGGTGATGCCGACGAAGATCAGGAGCGGCGTCATCAGGAACCCGCCGCCGATGCCGAACATGCCGGAGACGAAGCCGACCGCCGCGCCCATCGCCAGCAACAGGAAGATGTTGACCGGGATGTCGGCGATCGGAAGATAAATCTGCATCCGCGCGGCCTCTGCGATCCTTCGAGCGAGCATCCCGCGCATGCGACGCAGGATGCCAAGCTCCTGCATAACCGAAAATGGCAGCGAAGGGATCAGTCATTCCCGCCCGAAGTCGACGTCACATCCACCGACGCCGAACGTGGGGGTCTGGGCGCTCCGCACGCCGAGCGCCGAACCATCGAGGCCGTAGCGGGTCTGCCCGCCGGCAAAGGCGAACACGCAGGCGCTGGCGCAGAAGCCCGGACGGATGCGGCCGGCATTGTCGGCCACGCCGACGGCGGTAGCGAGTCCGTGGGCGCGGATGACCTCGCCCATCAGCACCCCCTGGTCGAGGTTGCCGCCGGGCGAGGACAGCAGGATCACGTCGCCCGGCTTGAGACGGGCCTCGCTGATCCGCTCGCGCAGCCAGCCGGCCGCCGCTGGTCCGATGGGGCCGCTGACGGCGAGCACGGTGCGCCTGTCGCCCAGCCCGGCAAGCGCGGGGTCGGCGACCAGCGCCGCCGACAGACTCGGCGAGATGTACTGATCCTTCCAGAACGACCAGGCGTCGGGTCGCGACAGGTCGCGGTAGGCGCGAATGCCTCCGCCGAGCACGATTGCAACGAAGAAGATGACGGAAGCCAGCCGGCGCCATCGGAACGCCGCAGGATAGCCGTCGGTCACTTGCTGCATTCGTTGGCGAGGAGGCGGAGCAGCGGCGACGTTCGCCGTGGTCCGCGGCGGCCCGTCGGCGACTGCAGGAAGCGCGCGCCGTCCTGTTGGTCGTTCCCCGCTGACACCCGTCGATGCTCCCTCGCGGCGCTCGTGATGATCCGCCGCGACAACCTATATCGATCGACCGCGCGACACTATGGCGGCGCGATCGCAAGCCGGGAGGATTTTTCAGGCTGTGCGCGGACGCTCGTCCATGTCGAAAGAGGGGCAATATGCCCTTGTCAGCGCGGCGCCGTCGCAGCCGCGCGCTTCGCCAGCGCCGCCTTGGCCGCGGCTGCCTTGGCGATCGCCTGCGTGCCATCCCAGCCGCCGACGGGCGCCGGCACGTTCACGGCGTCGTCGGGCTGCGGTTCGACCGTGAAGGTCTGGATCGCGAGCTTGGCCGCGGCGAGCGACTGGACATCGAGCCGCTTGGCGACATCGTCGCGCTTGCGCCCCGCGTCGACGTCACCCTGCGCTGCGGCCAGGGTGAACCATTTGTAGGATTCGGCGAGGTTCTGTTCGACGCCGATGCCACGGGCATAGAGGATGCCGAGGTTGAACTGGCTATCGGCGACGCCGCGCTCGGCGGCCTTGCGGAACCATTGCGAGGCGCTCTTGTAGTTCGCGCCCTTGCCGCCGCCGTCGGCGTCCAGCACGGCGAGATTGTGCATCGCCTTGGCGTTGCCGCGCTCGGCGGCGACCACGTAGTAGCGGCGGGCGATGTCGGCGTCCTTCTTCACGCCGAGACCCTTCTCGTAGAAGGTGCCGAGACGGAAGACGGCCGGGATCAGCCCCGCCTGCGCGGCGCGGTCATACCACTTCGCGGCTTCCTCATAGTTCGCCGCGACGCCCTTGCCCTCGGCAAAGCGCACGCCGACTTCGTAGGCGGCGGTCGGATCACCCTTCAGGGCGGCATTGCGCAGCGCCAGTCCGCCGATGGCATCGGGCAGCTTCTCGGAGGCGGGCACTTGCACCAAGCCGAGCTTCTGGCCGTTGGCAGCGGTTGGGATCGTGCCGGTGATATCAGTGGGGACGGCAGCAGGTAATGTGGCTGGCTTTTCGACGTCCTGCGGGATCGCGAGCATTGCGATCGTCTCCGCTTCGCTCGGCATGGCCCGATTGTAGGACTGACGGTCGATCGGCGTCGGCGACGTCAACGACGGCACGCTCTGGTCGGGCGTCGTCGGCCGCGGCGACAGGCTCGGCGAGGCCGACGGCATCTGCGCGCGCGGCGCCTCGCCCTGGGTTTCCATCGGCGAGATCGGTGGCGGCGTGCTGCCGCTGTCGAGCAGCGACATCGCGAATTTGAAAGTGCCGAGCACGATCACGACGACGCTGGCCCCGACCAGGAGCGAGCGGATCTTCGACCCAATGGTCGAGACTTCCTCGTCACCCTCGGCGGTGAGAGCGAACGTCGGCTTGTCCTTGGGTTTGGCCTTGGGCTTGACAGCGTCGCTGGCGACGTCCTTGGGGAGGTCTTTCGGCGGTTCCTTGGCCTTCTCCTTCGGCTTGTCCTTCTTCGCCTTCTTGGCGTCCACGGGCTGTGCAGCCGCCGCGGCCTGCGCCGCGCGGCGCGCAGCCGCGATGAAGCTCGACGTCGACACCGGCTCCCGCTTGCCGGCGGGAAGCTCGCTCAGCGCATCCTCGGACGCGGCGATCCGCTCGGCGGGCGATGCGGTCCGGCCAGGCGGACGGGTGCCGGGTTCGAGCGGATGATCCGGCGGCAGCTCGGGGACGATGACGGTCGGGCGGGGCGCCTGTGCTGTGTGCGGCTCGAGGATGTCGGCGATCGCCTTCGGCGGAATCGGCGGCGGCATGGCGGCCGCCGGCGCCTGCGCGGCGTGGAAGTCGCGCGAGGCGGCCGCGAACGCCTGTTGACCCGCGGCCGGAGCGACAATCTGTCCCGCTGGCTGCTCGGCCGCCGGATTGGGCAGCTCAGGCCGGTAGGCGGGCTCTGGCCTGGCCGGCTCGGCAAAGGCCTGGGGCGCCGGCGCGCGTGCGGCCGGCATCGGCGACTCGATTGGCGGTGCCAGCGGCGGCAGCGCGGCCGGCGGGCTCGCGGTGGCGCGCACATTGCGCAGGTCGCCTTCGATCATGGCGAGGCGGTCGACGACGTGCCCCAGCGTGTTGTGGACGGCCTCGAGCGAGTCCTGGGTGTTGCGGTCGGTCTCGGTCTGGCTGAAGCGGATGTCGGACAGCTCGCGCTTGACCATGTCGATCAGGCCGCCGTCCTGCGACGTTTCGCGCTGCGACCGGCTCTCCGCCAGCGCTGCGAAGGTCGCCTGCTGCCGTTCGAGATAGCGCAGGATGTCCTGCAGGCCGTCCTCGACGCGGGTCATGTTGCCGCCGCGCGGGTCGTTGGCGGCCTCGAGCCGCTCCAGCAGATAGCTGATCCGCTGTTCGAGATGGGTGATCGCCGATGAGCCGTCGTTGCCGACCTGCAGGCGGTCGATGCGGTCGGACAGGCCGCGCAGCGCGTCCTCGATCTGGGCCGTGTGGTCGGGCGCGGCCGCCGGCGGCTCGCGGCTTTCCAGGGTCGAGGTCAGCGCGGCAATGCGCTGTTCGAGCGCCGCAAACGACTCGTGGAACGAGTCGTGATTGTCGCGCGCCTGTGTGACCTGGTCGACCTTCGACGACAGCTGGCGGAGATCGTCCGACAGTCGTTCCAGCGCGTCGTTGGAGGCGACATTGGCGACGATCGCACGCAGCGCCGCGATGGCGCTTTCGAGCTGCTGCACGGTGCCAGGGTCGTCATTGGCGCGCAGGATCAGGTCGAGCTTGGCGCCGAGATTGCGGATCGCCTCGTCATAGACGGCGAGCTGCTCGGCAGGCTTCAGCGAGCCGACGACCTCGCGGATGTCGGTCAGCGCGCGCTCGATCCCGGCCAGTGCGTGGCCGTCGACGCCGGTGTTGCGGTTCTCGTCGATACGGCGCGACAGCGAGCGAATCTCGTTCTCGATCGACTCGATCGCCCGGCGCGGCATCGCCTCGGTGATGGCGTGACGAATTTCGGAGAGCTCGTTGCGGAAGCCGGCGATCGACTGCTCGATGCCGTCGTCGGGGCGATGCAGCGCCTCGATCTGGCTCGTGATCTTCAGCAGATGGCGTTCGAGCAGCGAGAAATCGGGAGTGGGGGCTGCCGGTTGCGGCGGCGTCAGCGGCGCGCTGATCGGTGTCATCAGCGGCGCTGCTGCGGATGCCATGGCAGGCGCGGTCGGCGGTGCCTGGTGCGGCGGCAGCGGGCGCGCATTGTCGAGCTCGCTCTGGCGGGCGCTGATCTCGGCCACGGCCACGTCGAACGAACCCGCGCTGAGCGGCTGGGCGGGCCGGTAGAGCTGCGCAGCGGCGCGCTCGACGCCGTCCGGACCACGATAGCGGTCCTCGGTGTCCGGCTTGCGCTGCGGCGTCGAGATCTGTGACAGGCGGGCGTCGAGCCGCGAGATCGCGTCGTTCAGCTGACGCGCGACGCCCTGCTCGTCGCGTGGCCCATCCTTGCGCGCGACGGGGCGCGACATTTGCTCGATCTGCCGTGCGATGGAGTCGAGCCGCTGATGGATGTCGGTCACCTCGCGGGCATCGCGGCTGACGGTCGGCGTGCTGCGTGGCGCGGGGCTGCCGCGGAAATCGGGCGGGGTCGATGCGCCGAGCGTGGAGTTGATCCAGTCGTTCAGCGTCATTCCGGCGCGTTGCGCCGCGGCCTCGGCCCTCTCGCGGACGGACGGGTCGATGCCTTCATTACTCCACGGTACGCGCGAATTCATGTCTCGTCCGGTTCCGCTTCCAGCGCTCCACCAAGCGCCTCCAGCCTCCCCACGCGTCCCGGACATGAACATGAACGGGTCCGCGCAGATCGTCTGCTCCAGGTCCCGACTTTTGACTTTTACGGTAAATAACGCGTTAAGTTTACCGCCGGCGCGGCCAGAAGTTTTGCCCTATCAAACGGCGGGTATCAGCCGGCATTTTCACGCGATGATGGATCGAGCGGCCGCACGCTGCTCGCGCCGGATATCGTCGACAGCGCGGTGATCGCTTCCTCGCACCATTCCGCCACCATGCGTTCGTGGCGCAAGCCGAGACGCAGGTTGAGGAGCTTGCCCATATCGGCCGGGGCCACGTTGCCGTCCGCATAATGCTTCTTGAGGATGCGATCGTAGCGCTCGGCGCGGTCGCGATGATGCTCGAGCCGCGCCATCAGGTCGGCCCGGATCGGCCCGATGTCGGCGGCGCCCAGTGCATAGAGCCGGACGAGAAGATCGTCCTTCGTCGAGGCCGGCGTGCTCGGCCGCGCCGCCCAGCTGCGAAACGCCGCGCGGCCCTCCGCGGTCAATGTGTAGACCAGCTTGTTGGGCTTGCCGGTCTGCACCACCTCGCGCCCCTGGATGTAGCCGCGGTCGCGCAGCCGCGACAGCTCGCGGTAGATCTGCTGGTGGTCCGTCTTCCAGAAGAAGCCGATCGAGGAGTCGAACGTCTTGGCGAGCTCGTAGCCCGTCATCGGATGTTCGGTGAGGCAGGCGAGGATGGCGTCGCCGAGGGCCATGGCCGGAAACTGCTCCCGTTTTTCTGATCGTGTTCTGCCCCGCTCCACGCTTGACATTATGCACACTAGCGCATATGCGTCAATGTGCATATGGGGTGGTTGTGGTGCTGGCCTGTTCCGCCCCGAGGAGACGCCCAATGACAATGACCGGCCTCGATGGATGGTACGGCTACATGAGGTCTCACGATCTCGGCGCTTTGCGGGAGCTGCTGCATCCCGACGCCGTGTTCGAAAGTCCCGTCGTGCACACGCCGCAACGCGGCCGCGACATTACCTTCAAATATCTCGCGAGTGCTGAGAAAGTCTTAGGCGGTCCCGGATTCAAGTATGTCGGGGAGTGGCGTAACGCCACGGGCGCCGTGCTCGAATTCGAGAACGAAATCGAAGGGATCAAGCTCAACGGCGTCGATATCATCAGCTTTGACGACGCCGGTCTGATCACACATTTCAAGGTCATGGTGCGCCCGCTCAAGGCGATCAATCTGCTGCACCGCCTGATGGGCGAACAGCTCGCCGCCATGAGCAAGCCGTCGTGACGCGACCGACAGTCGCAAACTAACGGCTGCCGCAAGCCTTGAGAAATCGCTACAGTCCGCGGCCTGCATTGCCTGCCGCGTCCGTGGAATTCCCCGTCTGAAACTTCAGCCTTCCTGCCGGAGACGCCAATGCCGATCTACAAAGCCCCCGTGGAAGATGTCACCTTCCTGCTCAACGACGTGTTCCAGATCGACCGCTACGACAATCTGCCGGGATTCTCCGATGCCTCGGCGGATGTCCGCGAGGCGATCCTCGGCGAAGCCGCCAAGCTCGCCGAGGAGGTGCTGCATCCGCTGAATCGCGTGGGTGATCTCGAAGGCTGCAAGCGCCATGACGACGGCAGCGTGACCACGCCGAAAGGCTTCAAGGACGCCTACAAGCAGATCGTCGAGGGCGGCTGGCTCGGCCTGTCGGCGCCAACCGAATATGGCGGGCAGGGCCTGCCGGTGACGCTCAGCCAGACCGTCAACGAATTCCAGTGCTCCGCCAACATGGCGTTCTCGATGTATGGCGGCCTCACCATGGGCGCCACCGCCGCGCTGATCGTGCATGGCAATGAGGAGCAGAAGAAGACCTACGTGCCGAAGATGGTCGCCGGCGAGTGGACCGGCACCATGAACCTCACCGAGCCGCATTGCGGCACCGACCTCGGCCTGCTCCGCACCAAGGCGGTGCGCCAGGCCGACGGCAGCTTCAAAATCTCCGGCACCAAGATCTTCATCTCCGCCGGTGAGCACGACTTGGCCTCCAACATCATCCATCTCGTGCTCGCCCGCATCGAGGGCGCGCCGGCCGGCATCAAGGGCGTGTCGCTGTTCGTGGTGCCCAAGTTCATGGTCAATCCCGACGGCACGGTGGGTGCGCGCAACGGCGTCACCTGTGGCTCGATCGAGCACAAGATGGGCATCCACGGCAATTCGACCTGTGTGATGAACTACGACAACGCCACCGGCTGGCTGATCGGCGAAGAGAACAAGGGCATGCAGGGCATGTTCGTGATGATGAACGAGGCCCGGCTCGGCGTCGCCGTGCAGGGTCTCGCGCAGTCCGAGGTGGCCTATCAGAACGCGGTCGCCTATGCGCGCGAGCGCATCCAGGGCCGCTCGCTGACTGGGCCCAAGGCGCCCGACAAGGCCGCCGATCCGATCATCGTGCATCCCGACGTACGCCGCACCCTGCTGTCGATCCGCGCCTTCAACGAGGCGGCGCGCGCGATGGTGGTGTGGACCTCGCTGAAGAGCGACGTCGCGCACCGCTCGCAGGACCCGAAGGACCGCCAGGCCGCCGACGACCACATGGGCCTGATGACCCCGGTCATGAAGGGCTACATGACCGACATGGGCTTTGCCAACGCCGTCCAGGCGCAGCAGATGTATGGCGGCCACGGCTACATCGCCGAGCACGGCATGGAGCAGTTCGTGCGCGATGCCCGCATCGCCATGATCTACGAAGGCGCCAACGGCATCCAGGCGCTGGATCTCGTCGGCCGCAAGCTGCCGCGCGACGGCGGCCGCGCCGTGATGGCCTTCTTCAACGAGGTCGGCTCGTTCGCCAAGGAGCAGGGCGGAAACGATGCGATGAAGCCGTTCGTAGCCCCGTTGTCGACCGCGCTCGGCCATCTGCAGCAGGCCACCACGTGGCTGATGCAGAACGCGATGACCAAGCCGGACAATGCCGGCGCCGCCGCGACCGACTACATGCATCTCTTTGCGCTGGTCACCTTCGGCTACATGTGGGCGAAGATGGCGAAGGTGGCGCAGGACAAGATTGCGGCCGGCGACGGCTCGACCTATCTCACCACCAAGCTGGTGACGGGCCGCTTCTTCATGGAGCGCGTGCTGCCCGAAACGGCGGCGCATCTCGCCCGCCTCCAGGCCGGTTGTGCGACCGTGATGGAACTGCCGGCGGAAGCCTTCTGAGGATCAGACGAGAGCCGGTGCGCGCCGCGCGCCGGCACCGTCGTCAATGCGAACAACAAATCTGACCAGATGAGGAGGGCGTGATGCCTGAGGCCTTTATCTACGACCACGTACGGACTCCCCGCGGCCGCGGCAAGGCCGACGGCAGCCTGCATGAGGTGACCGCGCTCGCGCTCGCCACCGTGCCTTTGAAGGCGCTGAAGGACCGCAACAACATCCCCGAGGACGCGGTCGACGACGTCGTGCTCGGCGTGGTCGATCCGGTCGGCGAGGCCGGCTCCGACATCGCGCGCTTCGCCGCGCTGAATGCGGGTCTCGGCGATGCCGTTCCGGGCATTCAGATCAGCCGCTTCTGCGCCTCCGGCCTCGACGCCGTGAACTTCGCCGCGGCGCAGATCATGAGCGGCCAGCATGAGCTGGTCATCGGTGGTGGTGCGGAATCGATGAGCCGCGTCGGCATCGGTGCGTCCGGCGGCGCCTGGCCGATGGATCCGTCGATGGCGGTGCCGTCCTACTTCATGCCGCAGGGCGTCTCGGCGGACCTGATCGCGACCAAATACGGCTTCTCCCGCGACGACGTCGACGCCTATGCGGTGCAGAGCCAGCAGCGCGCGGCGAAGTCCTGGGAGGAAGGCCGCTTCGACAAGTCGGTGGTGCCGGTCAAGGACATCAACGGCCTGACCATCCTCGCCAAGGACGAGCACATGCGTCCCTCGACGACCATGCAGTCGCTGGCGCAGTTGCAGCCGTCGTTCGTGCAGATGGCGCAGATGGGCGGCTTCGATGCGGTGGCGATCCAGTCGCATCCGGAGATCGAGCGCGTCAACTACGTGCATCACGCCGGCAACTCCTCGGGCATCGTCGACGGCGCCGGTGCGGTGCTGCTCGGCAGCAAGGAGGCAGGCGCGAAGTACGGCATGAAGCCGCGCGCGAAAATCCGCGCCTTCGCCAATATCGGCTCGGAGCCCGCGATGATGCTGACGGGCCCGGTTGACGTTACCGAGAAGCTGTTCGAGCGCTCGGGCATGAAGAAATCCGACATCGATCTGTTCGAGCTCAACGAGGCGTTCGCCTCGGTCGTGCTGCGCTACATGCAGGCGTTCGAGATCGACAAGGACAAGATCAACGTCAATGGCGGCGCGATCGCGCTCGGCCATCCGCTGGGCGCCACCGGCGCGATGATCCTCGGCACCGTGCTCGACGAGCTCGAGCGCACCGGCAAGGCGACCGCGCTGGTGACGCTGTGCATCGGCGGCGGAATGGGCACCGCGACCATCATCGAGCGGGTGTGACGGTGTGCTCCCTCCCCCCTTGCGGGGGAGGGTCGGGGAGGGGGGTGCCACGCGCTCCACTGCCCGTGAGGACCCCCACCCCCGACCCCTCCCCGCAAGGGGGAGGGGAGACGAAACATCGGGGCTGACGCAGCACAGACGCGCCCCTGCCAAATCTGGGAGCACCACATGGCCTTCAAGAACTTCAAACTCGAAACCGATGCCGACGGCATTGCGCTGATCACCTGGGACATTCCGGGCCGTTCGATGAACGTGCTCGACGAGACCTCGGCGATCGAGCTCGAGACCATCGTCAAGGAGACGACCGCCGACGCTGCCATCAAGGGCGTCGTCATCACCTCGGCCAAGGAGGCGTTCTGCGCCGGCGCCGATCTGTCCATGCTGGAAGGCATGAACCGCACCTATCTGGACGTGCTGAAGAGCAAGGGCGAGGAAGCCGCCAACCAGATGCTGTTCGACAACAGCCGGCGCTTCTCGCAGATCTACCGGGCGATGGAAACGTCGGGCAAGCCGTGGGTCGCCGCCATCAATGGCCTCGCGCTCGGCGGCGGCTTCGAGCTAACCCTGGCCTGCCACCATCGTGTCGCGGCCGAGAACCCGAAGACCCGGCTCGGCCTGCCCGAGATCAAGGTCGGCCTGTTCCCGGGCGCCGGCGGCACCCAGCGCGTGCCGCGCATCGTGCAGCCGCAGGACGCGATGAACCTGCTGTTGAAGGGCGAGGCGCTGACGCTCGACAAGGCCAAGGCCATGAAGCTGGTCGATGCGATCGTGCCGGCGGCCGACCTCATCAAGGCCGCGAAGGATTGGATCAAGGGCGGTGGCAAGGCTGTCGCACCGTGGGACGAGAAGGGCTTCAAGCTGCCCGGCGGCCCGGTGTTCTCGAAGAACGGCATGATGATGTTCCCGGCCGGCAACGCCATCTATCGCCGCGAGACCTACGACAACTATCCGGCCGCGCGCGCGATCATGAGCTGCGTCTATGAAGGCCTGCAGCTGCCGATCGATGCCGCGCTGCGCGTCGAATCGCGCTACTTCACCAAGATCCTGCGCTCGAAGGAAGCGGCGGCGATGATCCGCAGCCTGTTCCTGTCGATGCAGGAGTTGAACAAGGGCGCGCGCCGCCCGGCGGACGTGCCGGCGACCAAGATCAAGAAGATCGCCGTGATCGGCGCCGGCTTCATGGGCGCCAGCGTCGGCTACGTCTCGGCCCGCGGGGGCCTCGAGGTCGTGCTGATCGACCGCGACCAGGAGAGCGCCGACAAGGGCAAGGCGCATGCGCAGAGCGTGATCGACGGCCTGGTCAAGAAGGGCCGCGCCAAGCCGGGCGAGGCCGAGGCGATCATGGGCCGCATCACTGCGACCGCGGACTACGCGGCGCTGAAGGAATGCGATCTCGTCATCGAGGCCGTGTTCGAGGACCGCAAGGTCAAGGCAGAGACCTACGCCAAGGCGCAGGCCTATCTGAAGGACGGCGCGATCTTCGCGTCGAACACTTCGACCCTGCCGATCACCTCGCTGGCCGAAGAGTTCAAGGACCAGGGCCGCTTCATCGGCATCCACTTCTTCTCGCCGGTCGAGAAGATGATGCTGGTCGAGATCATCATGGGCAAGAACACCGGCGACGTCGCGCTGGCGACCGCGCTCGACTACGTCCGCGCCATCGGCAAGACGCCGATCGTGGTCAACGACTCCCGCGGCTTCTTCGCCAATCGCTGCGTGATGCGCTACATCGCGGAAGGCAACGAGATGTTCCTCGAAGGCGTGCCGCCGGCGATGATCGAGAACGCCGCCAAGATGGCCGGCATGCCGGTCGGCCCGTTGTCGCTGTCTGATGAGGTCGCGCTCGACCTCGGCCTCAAGATCATGAAGGCGACCGAGCATGATCTCGGGCCCAACGCGATCAACCAGGACCACAAGAAGCTGATGGTCGAGCTGGTCGAGAAGCAGGGCCGCTTCGGCCGCAAGAACGCCAAGGGCTTCTACGACTATCCCGAGAAGGGCAAGGGTCAGAAGAGCCTCTGGCCCGATCTCGCCAAGCTGCAGCCGAAGCATCTCGATCCCGACACGCTGGATGTCGAGGAGCTGAAGCAGCGCTTCCTGGTGGTGCAGGCGGTGGAAGCCGCGCGCACCGTCGAGGATCACGTCATCACCGACGTGCGCGAGGCCGATGTCGGCTCGATCTTAGGGTTCGGCTTCGCGCCGTTCACCGGCGGCACGCTGTCCTACATCGACTTCATGGGGACGAAGAAGTTCGTCGAGCTGTGCCACAAGTTCACGGCGAAGTACGGCTCGCGCTTCGCCCCGCCGAAGCTCCTGGAGGAGATGGCCGCCAAGGGCGAAACCTTCTACGGCCGCTTCCCGCCGAAGAAGGCGGCGGCTTGAGACCGGAATGATGGACGGAAGCGAGCCGCGCTTGCTGTCCATTCCCTCCCCCCTTGTGGGGGAGGATTAGGGAGGGGGGTAGCCACAGGCACCAGCGCTTGTGGCTACCCCCCTCTCTATCTCTCCCCCACAAGGGGGGAGAGAACAGACTGCCCGAGAAGCAACAGCGAGTCCTTTCAAGATCTCGCTTACCCCGCCTTCATCAGCCCTTCCTTGGTCAGCGCCTCCTGCACCTTCGGCCGTGCGGCGACGCGGTTCTTGTAGGCCACGAGATTCGGCATCGCCGACAGGTCGAACTTCATCCGGTCCGCCCAGGTCAGGATGGTGAACAAATAGCCGTCGGCCACCGTGAATTGCTGGCCCATCAGGTAGTCGCGGCCGGCGAGCTGGCTGTCGATGTATTTGAACTTGCCCATCACGCGGTCCTTGAAGAACGCCTTGGCGTCGTCGGCGAGCACCGGTGAGAACATCGGGCCGAAATTCTTGTGCAGCTCGGAGGTGATGAAGTTCAGCCACTCCAGCAGCTTGTAGCGCTCGCCGCTGTCGCGCGCCGGGGCGAGGTTCTTGGTCGCCGCCTGGTCGGCGATCATCTGGACGATCACCGGGCCTTCGGTCACGATCTCCCCGCTCGGCAACCCCAGCGCCGGCACCTGGCCCTTCGGATTGATCTTCAGGTAATCGTCACCATTTTCCAGGGTCTTGGCGCGCAGATCGACCTTGACCAGGTCGTAGGGCAGGCCGGCCTCGAGCAGGGCGATATGGGGCGAGAGCGAGCAGGCGCCGGGTGAATAATAAAGCTTCATCTTGTATTCCCTCCGTGAGACCGTTTTTGTCCTTGGAACCTATCGAGCGGTCACACCCGCCCTTACATGCAGGTGCATGGAATAGTCAAGATTGATGCAGCTGCATCGAATGCGCTAGACTGCGCATCCGAGGATACGAGCCGGCCCATGAAACGCAAACCATCGACCGAGGCGACCGCCGCCTGGATCCGCCTGATGCGGGTCCAGAGCCGGGTGCTGGACTGCGTCGAGCAGGAGCTGAAGAAGGCCGGTTTTCCGCCGCTCGCCTGGTATGATGCGCTGTTGGAGCTGTCCCGGGCGCCCGCGGGCGAGCTGCGCCCGGTCGAGCTGGAGCGGCAGATGCTGATCCCGCAATATTCCACCTCCCGGCTGATCGACCGGCTGGTCGACGAAGGTCTGGTCGTTCGGCGCGAATGCAAGATGGACAAGCGCGGCCAGTTCGTCGAGATCACCGAGGCCGGACGCGAGCTGCAGAAGCGGATGTGGTCGGCCTATTCGGCCGCGATCGAGAAGCATGTCGGCTCCAAGCTGTCGGATACCGACGCTGCCAAGCTTTGCATGCTGCTGGATCGCCTTGGCTGCTCCTGTGGTCAGGCCGCTCCGTTGGCGGCTGGAGAGGGCGCGGCGACCCGATGAAGCATCCGTTCCCATTCACATCCGCGGCCCCCTGGGGTCCGCGGCCCTTCCTGTCACCCCGCGCGACCCTCGAAGCGCTTCTGAACCGAGACTCCCATGGCGCGTGACCAGATCGATATGACCCCGCTGCAGTCGCGCGACGAGCTGGTGGCGTGGATTGCGGCCGGCGTGAAGCCGCCGTCCGCCTTCCGCATCGGGACCGAGCACGAGAAGACGCCGTTCACGCTCGACGGTCACCGCCCCGTGCCCTACGAGGGCGCGCGCGGCATCGGCGCGCTGCTCGAAGGCATGAAGCTCCTGCTCGGCTGGGAGCCGATCATGGAGCGCGGCAACATCATCGGGCTCTATGACGTGACCGGCGGCGGCGCCATCTCGCTGGAGCCGGGCGGGCAGTTCGAGCTGTCCGGCGCGCCGGTCGAGACCGTGCACCAGACGCATGCGGAACTGATGGCGCATCTGGCGCAGGTCCGCGAGATCGCGACTCCGCTCGGCATCGGCTTTCTCGGCCTGGGCATGACGCCGTCCTGGTCGCGCGCCGAAATTCCCGTGATGCCCAAGGGCCGCTACAAGATCATGACCAGCTACATGCCGAAGGTCGGCCGCTACGGTCTCGACATGATGTACCGGACCTGCACCGTGCAGACCAATCTCGACTTCTCTTCCGAAGCCGACATGGTCAAGAAGCTCAGGGTCTCGGTGGCGCTGCAGCCGATCGCGACCGCACTGTTCGCCAATTCGCCGTTCACCGAAGGCAAGCCGAACGGCTTCCTGTCGTTCCGCTCCGAGATCTGGCGCGACACGGACAATCAGCGCTCGGGCATGATCCCGTGGGCGTTCGAGGATGGCATGGGTTTCGAGCGCTGGGTGGACTACGCGCTCGATGTTCCCATGTATTTCGTGAAACGCGAGGAGACCTATATCGACGTCTCCGGCACCTCGTTCCGCGACTTCTTCGCAGGCAAGAACCCGGCGATGCCGGGCGAGCGTCCGACGCTGTCGGACTGGGCCAATCACCTCTCGACGATCTTCCCGGAGGTGCGCTTGAAGCGCTACCTGGAAATGCGCGGTGCCGACGGTGTGCCATGGGGCCGGCTGCCGGCGCTGCCGGCGTTCTGGGTCGGCCTGCTCTACGACGACGTCAGCCTCGACGCGGCGTGGGACCTGGTCAAGACCTGGACCGCGTTCGAGCGCCAGAACCTGCGCGACGACGTGCCGCGCCTCGGCTTCAAGGCGCGTGTTCGCAACCGCTACGTGTTCGAGATCGCCAAGGAATGCCTGACCCTGGCGCATCTCGGCCTCCGCCGGCGCAGTCGCATCGACCATCTCGGCCGCGACGAGAGCCGCTTTCTCGAGCCGCTCGATCAGATCATCGATTGCGGCCGCTCGCCGGCCGAGGAGATGCTGGAGAAGTTCGACGGCCCGTGGGGCGGCTCGGTGGAGCCGGCCTACGACGAATATGCGTTCTGATCGGAACGGCCGAGCCTGCAGGTTCGCTGCGTCGCCTGTTCCGCGTTGAGGCGGCACGGGTCCGCTGTTTTTTGTTGCTATTTGTGTCCCAGGTTCGATTCAGCGCCTGGGCGCCGCTGCTTTGCCTTCCGCAGCTCCCGCCGGTCCGGGCCGTTCATCCGCCATACAGGTTCGTGGCGATCAAATGACTGCCTAAAAACTCGTAAGAAAACTCGAACATTAACAATGGGTCGGATGGTTCAGCGGCGGCGCGTGGGGCGCTTCATCGGGGCATGGCTGAGGGTACTGGCGTGCCTGTTCGCGGCTGCGTGCCTGACGCCGGCTTCAGCCCAGACCTATTCCGATCGTCCCGGCGGCGACTACATGAGCGCGCCGATCGCCTCCGGCGACCCGGCGGACTGCGCGCTGCTGTGCGAGCACGACCGGCGCTGCCGCGCCTGGAGCTTCAACTATCCGACCGTGATGGAAGCGGGCGCGGTGTGTTGGCTGAAGAACAGCGTGCCGGCGCGCGTGCCGGACAATTGCTGCGTTTCCGGCGTGCGCGGTGCGGGCGTCGTCGAAATCCGCAACGATGCGGTCGAGACGTCGATCGACCGTCCCGGCGGCGACTACCGCAGCTTCGACATCAAGACCACCGATCTGAAGGGCGGCGAGAAGGCCGCTGACAAGGGCAGCGACAAGGCGGCGGACAAGAAGGAAGAGAAGGCCGCCGACGCCGAGGACATCTGCAAGGCCGCATGCACCGGCGACAACAAATGCCGCGCCTGGACCTTTGCGCGGCCCGGCTATGCCGGCAAGGAAGCGCATTGCTTTCTGAAGAAGGAAATCAAGCCGCCGCGCCGGCGGGCGGGCTTTACGTCGGGCGTCGTGCGATAGTGCGCGACGATGAGTCTCGCTCCTTCTTGTCGATCGTCAGAGCCACCGTTATTGCGAGCTCTCGCAATGATGCCAACTGAAGATGCGATGTCGAAGAAGCATCGTGCACCGGTGGCGCGCCAAACTCAGTCGTCATTCCGGGACGTGACGCGCAGCGGCACGGGCCCGGAATCCATAATCACGATGGTGGTTATGGATTCCGGGCTCGCGCTGCGCGCGCCCCGGAATGACGGATGAGAGAGGGGGCTCCCGATCCTGTCTGGTCGCGCTCAATCCGCCGCGGCTATCACTGTGATCTCCGGCCACAGCGTCTTCCAGCGCGTCGCCTTGGCCGCATAGTTCGTCGCCGAAAAGTTGGCTGTATAGTTTGGCCGCACGATCATCTGCGCGATGTCAGCGAGGCCCCTGGGCGCATAGAGCTCGTATCCATCGGTAACGGGGCGGAGCCCGACCTGCGTGTTGACGGTGAGAAACCGGTCGATTCCATCGGTTGATCGCGACACGGCGGGGTAGGGACGACCGTGCTTGGCGGGATACCAGAGATGGACGCGGGCCTGGTTGCGCACCTCCACCTTGGCTTCGATGTCATGGAGGTAGGATGCGATGCGCCGGATGACGGCGTCCTCAGCATCCCACGACGTATCCGGATCGAAATAGAAGATGTCGTAGTCGTTGATGCCGTGGTCGATCGGACGGCCGGTCCGCACGTTCCAGACGCTCTGAGTCAGGCAGCCGGCGACGACCCAGGCATCGGGCACGGCCGTTTCACGCATCACGTGCATGATCGCGGCGTTGACGGGGTTGCGCAGCGCGGCTGCGATGAAATCGTCCTTGGTCATGATGGTCGAAGGCATCAGAACATGGGTGCCGTCGACACGTTCAATACACGAGATGGAGGACGGCGTGCAGCCCGTTTCAGCTGCGATCGAACACGGCGAGCGCCTTCTTCGAGGCCAATGCCCGCCACTGCCGGCGCAACAGCGGCTCTGCGTCGGCGCGCCTCGCCTTCGACAGGCGCAGCAGCACGATCGGATAGTCGCGGTAGTGATCGGTGACGTAGAACAGCTTCGGCCGGCTTTCCACCAGCATCGCGCGTTCGTCCGGCGGCACGCCCGGAAGGACGAGACTGTCCCCGTCCTCCTTCAGGCGCGCCAGCATCTTCTTGCGCACCTTCAGCGCGGGTGTCCCATAGGACGTGCCGGCCTCGACTTCCGGCCATGCCAGCGCAAGCGCCCTGACATCGTCGAAGGTCATCGGCGTTCGCTCAGCGCACCGCGGTGAAGAAGCGATCGAGCCGGAAGCCCGACAGCCAGGCCCAAACCGGCTGGTTCTTGAAGCCGAGGTCCCAGGAGCCGACCACGGCATCGGCGCGGCCGACGAGGTTGTCGATCGGCAGCAGGCCGACGCCGCCGTCGCGCAAGGCCACGCGGCTGTCGGCGGAGTTGTCTCTGTTATCGCCGAGCACGAACAGCTTGCCGGGCGGCACCGTCACCTCCGGCGTGTTGTCGAGCCGGCCGTTGTCGCGCATCTTGAAGATCAGGTGCGACACGCCATTCGGCAGCGTCTCGACGTAGCGATAGGCCGGCTCGTTGCGGCCGGTGTCGTCCTCGGCATCGCCGATGCCGTCGGGCTTGAGCGCCGCGGCCTGGCCATTGATGTAGAGCTGGCCCTGGCGCATCTGGATGCGGTCGCCGGGCAGGCCGACGACGCGCTTGACCCAGGCCTGCGAGTTGTCGCCCGGCCAGCGGAACACGACGACGTCGCCGCGCTTCGGCGTCTCGCCGAACAGGCGTCCCGTCTCCGGCAGCGTGATCTGCATCGGCAGCGACGAGGTGCCGTAGCCATAGGGGAATTTCGACGCCAGCAGGGCGTCGCCGATCATCAGGGTCGGCTCCATCGAGCCCGACGGCACGTAGAACGGCTCGGCGATGGCGCCCTTGGCGACGAACACCACCATGACGACCGCGACGAGCTGCGCGAGCTGGCCGCCCCAGGTGCTTTCCTTGCGGACGCTGCCCGTGCGCGTCGCCTTGGTGGTCTTGTCCGTGGACATCTTCTCAAGGCTCATCGGCCCGTGCCTCCCACCGTAATGCGATCCATGCGAAGCGTCGGCTGACCGACGCCGACCGGCACGCCCTGGCCGTTCTTGCCGCAGGTGCCGATGCCGGTATCGAGCGACAGATCGTTGCCGATCATGCTGATGCGGTTCAAATCCGTCGGGCCGTTGCCGATCAGCATCGCGCCCTTCACCGGCGCACCGGCCTTGCCGTTCTCGATCCTGTAGGCCTCGGTGCACTGGAAGACGTATTTGCCCGAGGTGATGTCGACCTGGCCGCCGCCGAAATTGACGGCATAGATGCCGTTCTTGACCGAGGCGATGATCTCGGCCGGATCGCGCTCGCCGGCCAGCATGTAGGTGTTGGTCATGCGCGGCATCGGCACGTGCGCGTAACCCTGACGGCGGCCGTTGCCGGTCGGCGCCATGTTCATCAGCCGCGCGTTCTGGCGGTCCTGCATGTAGCCGACCAGGATGCCGTCCTCGATCAGCACGGTCCGGCTGGTCGGCGTGCCCTCGTCGTCGATCGATAGCGAGCCGCGGCGCGAGGCCATGGTGCCGTCATCGACCACGGTGACGCCCTTGGCGGCGACCGGCTTGCCCATCAGCCCGGCGAAGGCCGAGGTCTTCTTGCGGTTGAAGTCGCCCTCGAGGCCGTGACCGACGGCTTCATGCAGCATCACGCCGGGCCAGCCGGCGCCGAGCACGACGTCCATCTCGCCGGCGGGAGCGGGGACGGATTCGAGATTGACCAGGGCCTCGCGCAGCGCGCCGTCGGCGGCCTCGCGCCACGCCTTGGTCTCGATGAAGCGGGCATAGGCCTCGCGGCCGCCATAACCCTTGCTGCCGGTCTCCTGGCGATCACCCTGGCCGGCGACCACCGAGACGTTCACGCGCACCAGCGGGCGGATGTCGCGATAGCTCTCGCCGTCGGGCCGCAGGATCTCCACGACCTGCCAGGTTGCGCCGAGGCTCACGGTCACCTGGCGCACGCGCGGATCCTTGTCGCGCAAGTAAGCGTCGATCTCGCCGAGCAGCTTGACCTTGCTTTCGAATCCGGGAGCGTCCAGCGGATTATCGTCGCCATAGAGCCGGACGTTGGTGTGCGGCGGCGGGCTCGCGAACGTGCCGGAATAGCCGCCGCGCACGGCGCTGACGGCATCGGCGGCGCGCATCAGCGCCGGCAGCGAGACGTCGGAGGAATGGGCATAGCCGACTGCATCGTCCTTCACCGCGCGCAGGCCGAATCCCTGGCTGGTGTCATAGGTCGCCTGCTTCAGCCGGCCATTGTCGAAGGTCAGCGCTTCGGTCTGGCTGTATTCGAAGAACAATTCGCCGTCATCGGCGCCAGCCAGGCCACGCGCGACCTCGCTCCGGACCGCATCACGGTCCAGATTGGCGCGTTCGAGCAGGGAAGTGGTGGGAGCAGTCATGGGTCAATCCGTTGTCGGAGCGTTCATTCCAAGATAGTTGTTTTGACGCCGGGGCGCGAGGGGCTGGATGATTACCGAACTGACATGGTTGAGATCGTTCCCATCACGTCCGCTCACATCGAGAGCTTCCACCGCACGCTCGATTACGTCGCGCGCGAACGGCGCTATCTGTCGTTCGTGCAGGCGCCGCCGCTGGAGTCGACGCGCGCCTTCATTCTGAACAACATCCACGAGGGATATCCGCAATTCGTTGCTCTCTCTGCCGGGGAGGTGGTCGGCTGGTGCGATGTGACGCCCAAATCGGGGCCAATCGATGCCCGGATCGGGGTGCTCGGCATGGGCCTAATGCCGCAGTTCCGGCACCAGGGCCTGGGCAGACGACTGATGGCGGCGGCGCTCGAGGCGGCGCGGGTGGCCGGCTTCTCGCGTGTCGAGCTCACGGTTTACCGCAGCAACACCAACGCCATCAGGCTGTACCAGAAGGCCGGATTCCTGCTCAAGGCGGTGCAGCCGCGGGAGCCCGGCGATGACGGGTTCGACAAGACCCTGCTGGTGATGGCGCTGGCGCTCGACGGGCGGCGCTGAGGCCGCTGGCGCGCATCAGACGCGCGAACTCACGGCTCGATCACGGCATCGTGCTGCGAAGGGTCTGTCAATCGCCGCCGACGTCAGGGCAGCTTGTCGAAGCCTTCGGCGAGGCCGTTGAGGCTCAGCGGGAAGCCGATGCCTTCCTCCGGCGTCTCGAAGATGATGAAGGTCGCGGTCTTCGCCGTCTTGAGCTGGCCGAGCAGCTTGTCCTCCAGCACCACCTCGGCGACGCAGCCATTGGGCAGGCAGCGCACGAAGCCGGCGCGGCCGACGTCCTGGTTGTCGAGCTTCAGGCCGAGGCCGGACGGCAGCAGCACGCCGAGCGGCGCCACGACGCGCATCAGCCGGCTCTTCTGGTCTGCGGTCTTCAGCATGATCACGGTGAGGCCGGCATTGGAACGGTCCTCGGCCACGACGCTCTGGATCAGCGCGCACTGCTCGCTCTGCGCGCCGGGCGGGGTGTCGCAGCGGATCTGCCAGTCGCCATGCACCGAGCGCACCGCGCCCTGCGCCAACGCGGCGTGCGGCAGGCCGATCACCGTCGCAGCGATCATCACGACCGCGGTCGCCGCGGAGGTCATCGCGGCAACACGCGCGAGTCGCGCACGCACCGCGCTGAATCGGTACAAACGGCGCGAGTCATTCGCAGCTGGGGTCGACATGTCAGCTGTCCTGTCCGTTGAAACCCTGATCCGGGTCGGTGCCATGACAATTTCCTGTGGGTGATCTGCGCGTCCGACGCCATGATACGGCAATGATGGCGTCTTGAGGACAGCGTCACCGGCGTACGGCACGAAACGATACCAAATATGGCCGCACCCTGGTGGGCGCTGCCGCTGCGCCTCGCCGAATCAGCCTCGCAAACGGCCGTGTCCCGTTTGCCTACATCGCGCCGCACGCCTGTCAAGCGCCCGTTGCCCGCGAAATCACGGCATGCGGCAATCTCCCGGAAAATACGCTTGTCGCGACGAACAGCGCCGCGCGCGATATCCGGCGCAAGACTGCATTGCGATAGATCAAGAATTATGGTTTGAGAAGAAAGATTTCGTCATTCCAGTGAACTGGCCCAGGTGCTTTTCTATGCATCCGCCCGAAGGCCATTTGTCAGGAGAGCGGATCGAACGGCGCGCCGCTGCGTGAAGCGGGCGGTGCGCTGAGGGGGAAAGTTCTGAAGGGAGCGCGACGGCATGAAGATGTCGAGAGGCCAATTGAGCGCCTTGCTGGGGTTGGCTGTAACGGGCATGACGCTCGTGTCGGGTGGAGCGGCGTTTGCTGAAACGGGCCAGCCGGCGCCATGGGAAGTCAAGCTGCAGGAGGCTGCGACGCCGGTGATGGAGAACATCACCTGGTTCCACGGCCTGCTGCTGACGATCATCACCATCATCACGCTGTTCGTGCTGGCGCTGCTGGTCGCCGTGGTGGTCAAGTTCAACGCGCGCGCCAACCCGGTGCCGTCGCGGACGACGCACAACACGCTGATCGAGGTGGCTTGGACGCTGATCCCGGTGCTGATCCTGGTCATGATCGCGGTGCCGTCGTTCCGGCTGCTCTTCCTCGAGCTCGATGTGCCGAAGGCTGATATGACCATCAAGGCCACCGGCAAGCAGTGGTACTGGAGCTACGCCTATCCCGACAACGGCAAGTTCGAGTTCGACTCGCTGCTGGCGCAGGACAAGCAGCCGCGCCTGCTCGCCGTCGACAACGAAATGGTCGTGCCGGTCAACAAGGTGATTCGCGTCCAGACCACCGGCGCCGACGTGATCCACTCCTGGGCGATCCCGTCGTTCGGCGTCAAGATCGACGCCATTCCCGGCCGCCTCAACGAGACCTGGTTCAAGGCGACCAAGGTCGGCATGTATTACGGCCAGTGCTCGGAGCTGTGCGGCAAGGACCACGCCTACATGCCGATCGCGGTGCGCGTCGTGAGCGACCAGGAATTCACCGCCTGGGTCGAGGACGCCAAGAAGAAGTACGCCAGCGCGCCCACGAGCACCTATGCGTCGGCTGCGGGCGTGTCGCAGTAGCCGAGCGGGATGAACGCTGAGATTGAGGGCCGCCTTGGCGGTCCACGGGGACACTGAGGATTGGACAATGGCGACGAACGCGACGACCCTGACCGGCCATGACGATCACGCGCACGACCATCCGACCGGATGGCGGCGCTGGATCTATTCGACCAACCACAAAGACATCGGCACGATGTATCTGATCTTCGCGGTGTGCGCCGGCATCATCGGCCTCGCCATGTCGGTCGCGATCCGCATCGAGCTGATGTATCCGGGTGTGCAGCTGTTCCACGAGAACCACACCTACAACGTGTTCGTGACCTCGCACGGCCTGATCATGATCTTCTTCATGGTCATGCCGGCGATGATCGGCGGCTTCGGCAACTGGATGGTGCCGCTGATGATCGGCGCGCCGGACATGGCGTTCCCGCGCATGAACAACATCTCGTTCTGGCTGCTGCCCGCCTCGTTCGCGCTGCTTTTGACCTCGACCTTCGTCGAGGGCGAGCCCGGCGCCAACGGCGTCGGCGCCGGCTGGACGATGTATGTGCCGCTGTCGACCTCGGGCCATCCCGGACCGGCGGTGGATTTCGCGATCCTGTCGCTGCACCTTGCCGGTGCGTCGTCGATCCTCGGCTCGATCAACTTCATCACCACCATCTTCAACATGCGCGCGCCGGGCATGACCCTGCACAAGATGCCGCTGTTCGTGTGGTCGATCCTGGTGACGGTGTTCCTGCTGCTGCTGTCGCTGCCGGTGCTCGCCGGCGCCATCACGATGATGCTGACCGACCGCAATTTCGGCACCACCTTCTTCGATCCGGCCGGCGGCGGTGACCCGGTGCTGTTCCAGCACCTGTTCTGGTTCTTCGGCCATCCGGAAGTGTATATCCTGATCCTGCCCGGCTTCGGCATGATCAGCCAGATCGTGTCGACCTTCTCGCGCAAGCCGGTGTTCGGCTATCTCGGCATGGCCTACGCCATGGTCGCGATCGGCGGCATCGGCTTCGTGGTGTGGGCGCACCACATGTACACGGTCGGCATGTCCTCGGCGACGCAGGCCTATTTCGTCGCCGCCACCATGGTGATCGCGGTGCCGACCGGCGTGAAGATCTTCTCCTGGATCGCCACGATGTGGGGCGGCTCGATCGAGTTCCGCGCGCCGATGCTGTGGGCGGTGGGCTTCATCTTCCTGTTCACGGTCGGCGGCGTCACCGGCGTCGTGCTGGCGAACGCCGGCGTCGACCGTGTGCTGCAGGACACCTACTACGTCGTCGCGCACTTCCACTACGTGCTGTCGCTCGGCGCCGTGTTCGCCATCTTCGCCGGCTGGTACTACTGGTTCCCGAAGATGTTCGGCTACATGTACAACGAGACGATCGCGAAGGCGCACTTCTGGGTCACCTTCGTCGGCGTCAACCTGGTGTTCTTCCCGCAGCACTTCCTCGGCCTGTCGGGCATGCCGCGCCGCTACATCGACTATCCCGATGCCTATGCGGGCTGGAACCTGGTCTCGTCGATCGGCTCCTACATCTCGGCCTTCGGCGTCCTGATCTTCATCTATGGGGTGGTCGACGCCTTCATGCGCAAGCAGCAGGCCGCGAACAATCCGTGGGGACCGGGTGCGACGACGCTGGAATGGACCCTGTCCTCACCGCCGCCGTTCCACCAGTTCGAGGTGCTGCCGAAGGTGCAGTGAACCTGATCTCTCCGACGCGGCGCCATCCGGCGCCGCGTCGATCTCTGCCGGTGGCGCGCCTGGTGCCGCGCCGGAAGCGCGGTTCTGGCACTCCCTGTCCCAGAACCTTTTGAATTGAAGTCTGTGAATTGAAGTCTGGATTCGCCGTGTCGGTCATCGATCAGAACGCCATTGCCGTCGGCCCGCGGATTTCCGAGGCCGATGTCGGCGATTATCTCGCGCTCCTGAAGCCGCGGGTGATGTCGCTCGTGATCTTCACGGCGCTGATCGGCCTGCTGATCGCTCCGGGCCATTTCCACCCGGTGCTCGCCATCACCTCACTGCTGTGTATTGCGGTCGGGGCCGGCGCCTCCGGCGCGCTCAACATGGCGCTGGAAGGCGACATCGACTCGCTGATGTCGCGCACCGCCAACCGCCCGATTCCGCGCGGCCGCGTCACCCGCCAGGAGGCGCTCGCCTTCGGCATCACGCTGTCGTTCTTCTCGGTGCTAACGCTCGGCATCCTCGTCAACTGGTTCGCCGGTGCGCTGCTCGCCTTCACCATCTTCTTCTACGTCGTCATCTACACGCTGTGGCTGAAGCGCTGGACTGCGCAGAACATCGTCATCGGCGGCGCCGCCGGCGCCTTGCCGCCGGTGGTCGCCTGGGTGTCCGCCACCGGCTCGATCGCGCCGGAGCCGCTCTGGCTGTTCCTGATCATCTTCTTCTGGACCCCGCCGCATTTCTGGGCGCTGGCGCTGTTCCGCAGCGATGATTACGCCCGCGCCGGCGTGCCGATGCTGCCGGTGGTCGCCGGCCCCGATGCGACCCGGCTGCAGATCCTGCTCTACACCATCGTCCTGGTGGCGATCGCCGCCGCGCCGTGGCCGCTCGGCTATTTCGATGCCGTCTACGGTGTCGTCTCGCTGGCGCTCGGCACGGGCATGCTGTGGCTCGCGGTCGAGGTGTTCCGCAAGCGCGAGCGCAGCGCCTCGCTACGCGCCAACCGCAAGCTGTTCGCCTTCTCGATCCTTTATCTGTTCGTGCTGTTCGCTACGCTCGGACTCGAAGCGGTCGCGCGCATGATCGCGCCGCTGATCTGGTAAGAGGCGCGAGACTGGAAAACATGGCGACCACGATGGCAGATCCGAACGAGCAAGAGGGCATCGTCCTCACCGAGGCGCAGCTGCGCAGCCGCCGTCGCCGCTCGATCGCGATTGCGCTCGCGCTCGGCGTGCTGGTGGTGCTGTTCTTCGCGGTGACCATGGTGAAGGGTCCCGCGGTGCTGAATCGGCCGATGTAGAAGACGTGATGCAGGACGGGACGAAGCAGACCGCGATGGAGACAACCGACCAGATCGTTTCGGCGACCGCGCCGGCCGCGCCGCGCCGCGGCCTCAGCCGCGATGCGCTAGTCGGCGGCATCTGCGGCGCCGTCGTGGTGCTGATGGTCGGCGCGTCCTATGCCGCCGTGCCGTTCTACAACTGGTTCTGCCGCGCCACCGGCTTCAACGGCACCACGCAGGTCGCGACATCAGCGCCATCCTCGGCGCCGCTGGCGCGCCGGATCTCCGTGCGCTTCGATTCCAATGTCGCCGGCGGTTTGCCCTGGAAGTTCGAGCCGGAGAAGACCGAGATCGAGGTCGCGATCGGCGAGGTGGTCACGGTCTACTACACCGTCACCAACCAGTCGGCGCGCACCACCATGGCGCAGGCGGCCTACAATGTGTCGCCGCTGACATCGGGCGCCTACTTCCAGAAGATCAACTGCTTCTGCTTTACCGAGCAGACCATGGCGCCGGGCGAGACCCGCGAGATGCCGGTGGTGTTCTACGTCGACCCGGCGATAACAGCCGATCACGAGAACGACAGTTTGAAGACGATCACGCTGTCTTACACCTTCTATCCCGTCCGCGACGCACCGAAGCCGGTCGCGGCGGGCGAGCCGGACAAACCGCGGGGCAGCCTATGACCGCGCGGACGTCCGATATTCGGGGACCATCGCCGTTGAACGACACCGTGCCGGCGCGACCGGCATCGATCTGGGGAGAGACTTGCCATGGCTGAGGCGCACGCCAAGCATCACGACTACCATCTCGTCGATCCGAGCCCTTGGCCGTTCGTCGGCTCGGTTTCGGCCTTCATCATGGCGTTCGGTGCGATCGGCTGGATGCACAAGATGTTCGGCGCCGCGCCGATCGTGTTCGGCATCGGCACCATCGGCGTGCTCTACACCATGGCGAGCTGGTGGGGCGACGTCATCAAGGAAGCGCAATACAAGGGCGACCACACCCGCGTGGTGCAGCTCCATCACCGCTACGGCATGATCCTGTTCATCGCCTCCGAGGTGATGTTCTTCGTCGCCTGGTTCTGGGCCTATTTCAATGCCGCGCTGTATCCGAACTTCGAGGTGCAGGCCACCCGCGAGGCCCTGTTCGGCGGCGTCTGGCCGCCCAAGGGCATCGAGACCTTCGATCCCTGGCACCTGCCGCTGCTCAACACGCTGATCCTGCTGACCTCGGGCACCACGGTGACCTGGGCGCACCACGCGCTGCTCGAGGGCGACCGCAAGGGCCTGAAATATGGCCTGATCCTCACCATCCTCCTGGGTGCCACCTTCACCTGCGTGCAGGCCTATGAGTACAGCCACGCAACGTTCTCGTTCGCCGGCCACGTCTACGGCTCGACCTTCTTCATGGCGACCGGCTTCCACGGCTTCCACGTCCTGGTCGGCACGATCTTCCTGACCGTCTGCCTGGCGCGCGCCTATGCCGGCCACTTCACGCCCAAGCAGCATCTCGGCTTCGAGTTCGCCGCCTGGTACTGGCACTTCGTCGACGTGGTCTGGCTGTTCCTGTTCATCTGCATCTACGTCTGGGGCCACGGCGCCGAGGCGATGGCCCACGGCGCGCACTGAAGCCGGCGCGCACCGGTTCCGTCGAACGTGCTAAGAAGGGGCGGCCGTCGGGCCGCCCTTTCTCGTTGCAGCGGCGCCCGGCGGTTGATCGAAATGTGATCCGCTCTCGTCGCCTCCGGTTGTATCACCATGAGGCGTCGCGCGGCCGCCCAGGGGGCAAGACACCATGACCACCCATCCGCCCGTCACTTTGGCCCAGACCGTCCTGCGCGGGCTCGCCTGCCGCTGCCCGCGCTGTGGCCAGGGCAAGCTGTTCGACGGCTTCCTCAACCTGCGCAAGCGCTGCGAAGCCTGCGATCTCGACTACGCCTTCATCGACACCGGCGACGGTCCGGCGATCTTCATCATGATGCTCGCCGGCGCCATCGTGGTCGGCGCCGCGCTGATCGTCGAGGTGAAGTATCAGCCGCCGTTCTGGGTCCATGCCGCGCTCTGGGGACCGCTGATCCTGGTGACGACGCTGCTGCCGTTGCGCGCGATGAAGTCGCTGCTGATCGCCCTGCAATTCCACCACAAGGCCGCCCCCGGCCGCCTGGTGGACAAGACGCCGCGATGAGCTGGCGCCTGCGCGTGCGAGTCGCACATCTGAGCGGCGCCGAAGGTGTGCTCCCTCCCCCCTTGTGGGGGAGGGCCGGGGAGGGGGGTAGCCCCAGCGGCAGTCTTTGTTGGGCCACCCCCACCCCCAACCCCTCCCCGCAAGGGGGAGGGGAGCGCACCGTTCGCTCCGGCAAAGCGTTCACCTCGCCGCGGACATCTGCGCAATGACGAGTGCGCCCAGCCGCAAAACGTCCTCCCGCGCCTTCGCCGCCTTCACCGTCGTCATGGTCGCGCTGTTCGCAGGCCTCGGCATCTGGCAATTGCAGCGCCGTGCGGAAAAGCACGCGCTGATCGCAGCGCTCACCGATCGCGTTGCTGCTGCGCCCGCACCGCTGCCGCCACAAGACGAGTGGCGTATGCTCACTCCGGAACGCGACGAATTCCGTCGCGTCAGCTTCACCGCCACCTACGCCGGACTGCCCGATGCGATGGTCTACAGCGCCGGCTCCGCCGTGCGCGAGGACGTCTCCGGGCCGGGCACCTGGGCGTTCCTCCCTGCGCGCTTGCCGTCCGGCGAGACCGTCGTGATCGACGCCGGCTTCGTCGCCAACACGATGCAGGAACGCGCGGTGCAGGACCGCGCCACCGCCAAGCTCGTCACCGGCGAGCCCGTGACCCTGACCGGCTATCTGCGCTTTCCCGAGGCTGCCGGTTTGCTCACCGCCGCCGAGAGCCGCGAAAAGCGGCTGTGGTTCACGCGCGACCATCGCGCGATGGCCAAGACGCTCGGCTGGGGCGAGGTCGCGCCGTTCTACATCGATCTGGAATCGCCGGTGCCCGACAATGGCATTCCCAAGCCCGGCCCGCTGTCGCCGCATCTGCGCGACGAGCACATGCAATACGCGATCACGTGGTTCTCTCTGGCCGCCGCGTTGATCGTCGCGTTCGCGGTGTGGGCGCGGGGTCGGCGCGCAGCGAACCGATGAGCCCGTAGTCCGCGAAACGTCGCTTGACTTAGAGCGCACTCGAACCCGTAGCCTGCGTGGCGTCGTGAATGGGGATAGGGGCGCATGAAGATCGGCGAACTGGCCAGGCAGTCGGGGCTGACGCCCCATACGATCCGCTACTACGAGCGGATCGGGCTGCTGCCCAGGGCCGATCGCGATCATGCCCGCCAGCGGGACTACGACGCATCGATCCTGACCTGGATCGAATTCCTCGGCCGTCTCAAGGCCACGGGAATGCCGATCCGGGACATGCTGCGCTACGCCGAGCTGCGTGCGGGCGGCGCTGCTACGGAGCCGGAACGACGCCGGCTCCTGGAGCGGCATCGCGACGCGGTCCGGGCGCGTGTCGCCAGCCTGCAGGACTGCCTTCTCGTTCTCGACGGCAAGATCGCCGGCTATGCCGGCAGCAGCGAGAGGACGAACGATGATGACGCGATCCACGCCCAACCAGGCCACGACGACGAGCCCGATGCCATCCAGCGCCAACAACGATCAGGATCGGCTGGCGCGCGGCCGGCGCGCGCTCGATAGCATCGACGGCGAGGCCGGCCGCAATGTGATCGCGGCGCTCGCCGACATCGCGCCGGATTTCGCGACCTACGTGATCGAGTTTCCGTTCGGCGACATCTATTCGCGCCCCGGCCTCGATCTGCGCAGCCGCGAGATCGCGACCATCGCAGCGCTGACCGCGCTCGGCAATGCCAGCCCGCAGCTCAAGGTGCACCTCCATGCGGGCCTCAATGTCGGCCTCAGCCGGGCGGAAATCACCGAGGTGATCATGCAGATGGCGGTCTATGCCGGCTTCCCCGCCGCGCTCAACGGCCTGTTCGCGGCCAAGGCGGTGTTCGCGGAAGCGGACGCGAAGCCCGCATGAATTCGGGCGCCCGCGGTGAGCCCAGTCATGACGATGGCTGGGTGTTCTCATCGCCTGCGGACGCGGCCAAGGCCAGTGCGGCGATCGCATCCGCGATGGCCGCACGCATGTCGGGGGCCGCGATGCGACCATCTGCGGTCATTGCCGTCGGCGGCACCGGTACGGCGACGCAAGCCTCATCGACGATCGTCGCGCCCGCGCGCTCCAGCACCCTGCGCAGGTCGGCATGGGCGTCGTGCGCGCCACCATGGGCCGAGCAGTTGATCCAGCCGATCGGCCGTCGATAGAGGCTGCCGGCACTGACGGTCCAATCGATCATGTTCTTGAAGCTGCCCGGCAGCGAGCCCGCATATTCCGGGGTCGACAGCATGACGGCGCGGGCGTCGCCGAGCAGCTTGCGCAAGCGAATGACCGGCTCGGGCAAGGGATCGCAATCGTGGTCGGGATTGAAGTGCGGCAGCTCGCTCAGCCCGACGTAGATCGCCGGCGTGACATCCGCTGGCGCCAGCTCGGCCGCGGCGACGATCGCTGCACGGCAGGCCGAGCGGGCGCGCAGGCTGCCGCTGATCAGAACGATGAGCGATGTGTCCTGCTGCATCTCGGTCGACATCATCACGGCGTGCTCCGCTGGCGAACGAAGCGCTCGTTCTTGCAGCCCGCGCACTATGGCAGCCAAGCGCCCCGGGATTTCAAATCAAATCACGCGTGAATCAACCGGGCTCGCCCGGACACCCGGACCGGCGCGCCTGGAGGGCCGTCGAGATCGACCTGCAGGCAGCAGGGCACGCCCATGTCCTCGCCCTGGCGGATCACGATCGGCCGCTCGGTCGCCCAGGCGAGCTCGCGCAGATAGCCGGCCAGCGCCGCGGCCGCCGCGCCCGTCGCCGGGTCCTCGTAGACGCCGCCGAACGGAAACGGGTTGCGGGCGTGAAACAGCTGCGGCGTCTCGGCGTGCACGAGGGCGAAGGTGCAGAAGCGCTCACGCTGTGCCAGCACCTGGCCTCGAGCGAAGTCGTAGCTGATGGCAGCCAGGCGGCTGCGGTCGCGCAGGGCAATCACTGGATGATCCATGCCGGCGTGAGCGATCACCGGCGGGATCCGCTCGTCGAGTTCGTCTTGCGACAGCCCGAACAGCGCCAGGATCTTGTCGAGCGCCGCAGATGGCAGGGCCCGGGTCAGCGTCGGCGGCGATCGAAACGCCGCGCTCCAGTCGGTCGCCGAATGATGCCCGTCGACAGTGATTTCGGCATGGTTGAGCGTCAGTGCGAACGTGCCGGAGCGCTCGTGCCTCGCCAGCGCCGCGCCGAGCGCAATCGTCGCGTGGCCGCAGAAATCCACCTCGGCCTGCGGCGCGAAATAGCGCACCCGCCATTTGTCGCCGATGGGCGCCGCGAACGCCGTCTCCGAATAGCCGATCTCCGCCGCCGTCGCCTGCATGGTGGCGGCCTCGGGCAGCGCCTCGCAGATGACGACCCCGGCCGGATTGCCGCCGCGTGGGCCGTCGGTGAAGGCTGCGATGTGCTGGATGATCATGGAGGTCTCGCGCTCGATCTCTGTGTTGGCGATGCTAGGCTTTCAGCGCTCGCAAGTGAAGATGTGCAAGACGTGACTCCACGCACCGCTGTCGTCCCTGCGAACGCAGGGACCCATACCGCGGAATCTATCGGTGAAGCGCAACTGCCAGTCGTCGTCCCACCGAAGCCGGTGGTTATGGGTCCCTGCGTTCGCAGGGACGACAGCGGAATGTGACGCGGCTTCCCTGTGTCGTCGGTGCGATGGTCTCCCGCGTTCGACCGCGGTCTACACGGATCGGCCCGCCCTCACATACGCCCGCTCGCCGGTCCGCGGATGAAACCACACGTCCAGCGTCTCGCCGCTGGTGGGATCGACGAAGCGCTCCTCGGTCTTGATCCAGTCCGGGCCTGGCGGCGCCGAGAGCGCATCGCGCTTGTAGCCTCCCTGGCGGAAGACGAACCACACCAGGACGACCGCTGATATGACCGCGAGCCAGAGCACGAGATCGATCACGGCGCGGGTTCGATGACGGCGGCGGTGCCATAGGCGACGATCTCGCTCATGGTCTGGCCGATCTCGGCGCTATCGAAACGCATCATCAGAATGGCGTTGGCGCCCATCGACGTGGCGTTGGAGACGAGCCGGTCGAGCGCATGGCGCCGCGCCTCCTCCAGCATCTGCGTGTACTCGTGGATCTCGCCCCCCGACGATCGAGCGCAGGCTGGCCACCAGATTGCCCCCGAGCCCGCGGCTGCGCACCACCACCCCAAAACACTGCCCCAGCATCCGCACCGTGCGGTAGCCGGTCACGTTTTCCGTCGTTACGACGATCATGGAAGGCTCCTGTTGTGGTCCTATTTGGTCCGAGCGAGCGCTCCTGAGGTTCGAAGTCGCCAAGGTCCGGGCGAGTCCTAACGTTCCGTTGTCGCCCTCCCTCGGCCAAATTCATCGAATCTTACCCCCAGATAGGCTCTGATGATGCGGTGGGGTACCGAGCGTCCGCGTGGGCAGTATCGTCGGGTGAAATCGTGCGCTTTCGAATCTTGCTGAACGGCAAGGACTTCGTTGTTCTGATGGATGGGAAGCCGACCAGGTGCGGCTTCTTCACGACGTGTGTCCTGAATGCGCCGACAGCGGACGTGGCAACCGAACGAGCGATCCGCCGTGTCATGGCCGATCATCGCTGGCGTGATCCTGGTCGAGTTGGAACGGTCGCCGTCCAAGACGTGTATCCGGTCGGTTGGTTCTATCGACGCTTCAATCCGCCATTCGGATACACATTCTATCTCCCAGACGATTCTGGTGGTTGATGTGAAGAGGCCCGTGCTGCGCTCAAGCGGGGCGCGGCATCGAGGTGGCGGCCCTCAAGATCCTGATCCGAGTCGCCCGACGGGCTGTTCGCGGCGGCATGCGCGCGCGCCGGAAGATCGGCATTCGGTTGCGCCGAGAGACTAATTTCGTGAGCCCGCGCAACACGATCACCCGTGTAGTATGGTCTCACGGACATTTTTCTATTTCATTTTTTCCGAAATCATGCTTGTCTATCGCCATCCCGCCTCGTTGCGAGGGGCGTACGCGTCGTCACGGACGTGAGGTGGGGTGCGATGGACGGGTCGGCTGCAACTGACGAGTGCGGCCGGCACGGACGGTGAAGTCGCGTGGTCCTGATACCCCGACGCTGGTATCAAGTTGGCGCTGGTGCCCATGCATCGCGTCGATGACGGTGGCCAACAAGCCCGGTGCACCGAGGAGATCGCGTATAAGTCGTAAGCCATCGCGCAGGGAAGGCCGGGTCGCTCTGGCTGAACCTGTGGTTCCTGCCCCGTGCATTCTTGTTCGCACGGGGGCCGCGGGTGCCAGCCGGCATCCGGTCTTCCCTGCGCCCTCCGATTCGGAGGGAGGTATGCTTGCAAAGCTCGGGCGCTCATCGCGCCGCGAGAACGCTTCTCCACGCACCGCCGTCATTCCGGGGCGCCCGCAGGGCGAGCCGGAATCCATACTCCCGGTCGTGGTTATGGATTCCGGGCTCGCGCTCCGCGCGCCCCGGAATGACGAGGTGGAGAGATCGTGCCGATATCCCATAGTTCGTTCGCGTGCTCGAAGTGCCCGGCCGGAAGCCGCAGGCACCGCCGTCATCCCCGCGCAGGCGGGGATCCGGGACGCCGCGGCGGTGCGGTCGACCGCGGCCGCCGCGGCGTACGGGATCGCCCGGTTGAACCGGGGATGAAAGCGGTGGGGCGGATGGTCCGCTGGACCGGCCCGGGTCAGCCGTTGCGACCCAAGTCCCGTAACCGATGCCCCCTGACCCATGCTCCGTAACGCCGCCGTAACCCGCAGCCGTGACCATCGCTGCGGCAACAACCGGTTTCGCAACAAGGTCAAAACCATTATGGTGCCGGACCATGTTGCCGCAAGGCGGTTCCGATTTCGAATTCAATCAACGGGTTATGGCCTGGTGACGCAGGTCAGGAGAGCGGTTTGACGCGCTATGTTTCGACCCGCGGGGAAGCCCCCGCGCTCACCTTCTGCGATGTGATGCTGACCGGGCTCGCCCGTGACGGCGGCCTGTACGTGCCTGAGACCTGGCCGCAGCTGACGCCCGCGACGATCGCGTCGTTTTTCGGCCGGCCCTATTGGGAGGTCGCCGTCGAGGTCATCAAGCCGTTCGTCGCTGGCGAGATTTCCGACGAAGAGCTCGGCCGCATGGCCAACGAGGCCTATGCGACGTTCCGTCATCCCGCCGTGGTGCCGCTCGACCAGATCGCGCCGCATCAGTTCGTGCTGGAGCTGTTCCACGGCCCGACCTTGGCGTTCAAGGACGTGGCGATGCAGCTGATCTCGCGGCTGATGGACCACGTGCTGGCCAAGCGCGGCGAGCGCACCACGATCGTCGTGGCGACGTCAGGCGATACGGGTGGCGCGGCGGTCGAGGCCTTCGCCGGCCGCGACAATGCCGACCTCATCGTGCTGTTCCCGCATGGCCGCATCTCCGAGGTGCAGCGGCGGATGATGACGACGTCGGGCGCGGCCAACGTCCATGCGCTGGCGATCGAAGGTCATTTCGATGACTGCCAGGCGATCGTGAAGGGCCTGTTCAACCATCACGGCTTCCGCGATTCGGTCAGGCTGTCGGGCGTCAACTCGATCAACTGGGCGCGCGTCGTTGCCCAGGTGGTCTACTACTTCACCTCGGCGGTCGCGATCGGGGCACCCCACCGCGCCGTCGACTTCACCGTGCCCACCGGCAATTTCGGCGACGTCTTCGCCGGCTATGTCGCCAAGCGCATGGGCCTGCCGGTGCGCACGTTGCGCGTCGCGACCAACGTCAACGACATCCTCGCCCGGACGCTGACGACCGGCATCTACGAGGTGCGCGAAGTGCATGCGACGGCTTCGCCCTCGATGGACATCCAGGTGTCGTCGAATTTCGAGCGGCTGTTGTTCGAAGCCGGCGGCCGCGACGCCGGCACCGTGCGGCGGCTGATGGACAGCCTCAAGCAGTCCGGCCGCTTCGTGCTGCCGGATGCCATGCTGGCGGCGATCCGCGCCGATTTCGACGCCGGCCGCGCCGACGAGACCGAGACGGCGGCGGCGATCCGCGCCGCCTTCCGCGAGGCCGGCGATCTCGTCGATCCGCACACGGCGGTGGCGCTGGCGGTGGCCGATCGCGACGGCACCGATCTGTCGGTGCCGAACATCGTTCTGTCGACCGCGCATCCCGCCAAATTCCCCGATGCGGTCGAGGCCGCCTGCGGGATGCGGCCGCATTTGCCGGTGTGGCTCGAAGGGCTGATGAGCAGGCGCGAGGACATCAGGATCATGCGGAACGACCAGGCCGAGGTGGAGAAGTTCATCCGCTCGGTCAGCCGGGCCGCCAAGCAGGGAATTGCATGATGGGCGTGGAAGTCACCAAGCTGCCGACGGGGTTGACGGTCGTCACCGACACGATGCCGCATCTGGAGACGGCGGCGCTCGGGGTCTGGGCCGGCGTCGGCGGCCGCGACGAGAAGCCGGACGAGCACGGCATCTCGCATCTGCTCGAGCACATGGCGTTCAAGGGCACGACCACGCGCAGCGCCCGCGAGATCGTCGAGACCGTCGAGGCGGTCGGCGGCGATCTCAATGCCGGCACCTCGACCGAGACCACGGCCTATTACGCCCGCGTGCTGAAGGCCGACGTGCCGATGGCGCTCGACGTGCTCTCCGACATTCTCGCCAATCCGTCCTTCGTGCCGGAGGAGCTGGAGCGCGAGAAGAACGTGATCGTGCAGGAGATCGGCGCGGCACAGGATACGCCCGACGACGTCGTGTTCGAGCATCTCAACGAGCTCTGCTTCCCGGACCAGCCGATGGGCCGCTCGCTGCTCGGCACCGCCAAGACGCTCGAGGCGTTCGATCGCGACAAGCTGCACGGCTATCTGTCGACGCATTATCGCGGGCCCGACATGGTGGTCGCCGCGGCCGGCGCCGTCGATCATCAGCGCGTGGTCGAAGACGTGACGAAACGATTTGCCAGCTTCAATGGCGGCCCGGCGCCGAAGCCGCTGCCGGCGGCGTTCGGCAAGGGCGGCTCGCGCGTCGTGCATCGCGATCTCGAGCAGGCGCATCTGACGCTCGCGCTCGAAGGCGTGCCGCAGGCCGACCCGTCGCTGTTCTCGCTGCAGGTGTTCACCAACATCCTCGGCGGCGGCATGTCGTCCCGGCTGTTTCAGGAGGTGCGCGAGAACCGGGGGCTCTGCTACTCCGTCTACACGTTCCACGCGCCCTATAGCGACACGGGATTCTTCGGCCTCTACACCGGGACCGATCCGGCCGACGCGCCCGAGATGATGGAGGTCGTGGTCGACATCATCGGCAACGCGGTGGAGACCTTGAGCGAGGCCGAGGTCGCCCGCGCCAAGGCGCAGATGAAAGCCGGGCTGTTGATGGCGCTCGAGAGCTGCAGTGCCCGTGCCGAGCAATTGGCGCGGCATATCCTGGCCTATGGCCGGCCGCAGACGTTGCAGGAGATGGTCGCCAAGATCGAGGCGGTCAGCGTCGAGAGCACGCGCGATGCGGCGCGGGCGCTGCTCGCACGCAGCAAGCCGGCGGTCGTCGCGCTCGGCACCGGCAGGGGTCTGGACACGGCGGTCACTTTCGCCGAAGGTCTGACCGGTTCGAGATCGAAAGCCCAACTGCACTGAACGTGGTGCGGCTCGGTGCGGTCCGCGCATTGCAATCCGCCAGCGCTCGGCATCGGAGATCTGGGGTGGGTCGGAGCAGGCTTCGACCCGGAAAGAGCAGGGGGAGCATCACAGATGGCCCTGTTTCGCTTGCCATCCAACGGACCGGCTGCGCTGGCTCCGCGCGGCCAGGGCCTGCTGTTGCGCGCGCCGCAGATGGCCGATTATGCGCAATGGGCGCGGCTGCGCGAGATCAGCCGCGACTATCTCACGCCCTGGGAGCCGATCTGGCCATCCGATGACCTGACGCGCTCGGGCTTCCGCCGTCGGCTGCGCCGCTATGCCGAGGACATCTCGGCCGACCGCTCCTATCCGTTCATCGTCTTCCGCGAGCAGGACGGCGCCATGCTCGGCGGCATCACGCTCGCCAATGTCCGCCGCGGCATCGTTCAGGCCGGCACCATCGGCTATTGGATGGGGCAGCCGTTCGCGCATCATGGCTACATGACGGCGGCGCTGCGGCTGCTGCTGCCGACCCTGTTCGGCGAGCTCAATCTGCACCGGGTCGAGGCGGCCTGCATCCCGACCAATACGCCGTCGATTCGCGTGCTGGAGAAATGCGGCTTCACCCGCGAGGGCCTGGCGCGTCGCTACCTCTGCATCAACGGGGTCTGGCAGGACCATTACCTCTACGGCCTGTTGCACGAGGATTTCCGGGGGTAGCAATCGTGATCGGGATCGCCGCGGGAGTGGCCGATCGGGGCTGGTTCCGGCCTCTGAAATGGGTATAGACGCCTGGGCTGGGCGACCGAGTTGCCGGGGATATCAGACGATGCGAGAGACGAGCGTGATCAGGGCTGGAACGTTGGCAGCCGTGCTGCTGGCCTTGGGAGCCGCCGGCGCGGCGCCGCCGGCAGCCGCCCAATCGCTGACCGACCGCTTCAAGAGCCTGTTCGGCGGGGGCTCCGACAACAAGGGGCAGGAGAACCTGCCCGCCAGCGGCGGACCGCCGGTCGATCCGACCGAGGGCCTGACCTGTCCGCCGGTCAGCATTCGCGCCGGCGCCTCGACCTACGCCGTGGCCGCGCCCGGCAAGCAGGCCGTTGGCAACGACGTCCGGTTCCAGGCGTCGATCACCAAGACCGCGCGCGAATGCAGTCTCAACGGGGCCGAAATCACCGCCAAGATCGGCATCCAGGGCCGCATCGTTGCCGGCCCCGCGGGCGCGCCGGCGAGCGTCGACATTCCGATGCGCATCGCCGTGGTCCAGGGCGGCATCGGCGAGAAGGTGATCGCGACCAAGTCGTATCGCACCACGGTGCAGATGACCGAGGACGGCAGCGTGCCGTTCACGATCGTCGCCGAGGACATGGTCTATCCGGTGCCGCCGCCCGGCGCCAATGCCGACAATTACGTCTTCTACATCGGCTTCGACCCGCAGGCGCTGACCCCGGAGCGGCCGCACGGCAAGAAGCGGCGGTGACGATTGCCGTAGCGCGAGGCGCTCGCCGGAGAGCGTGAACAGCAAAAGGCCGGTGCGATGGGATCGCACCGGCCTTTTGAAGTTGATGGATGGAGACGGACTGCCGCTCAGTTCAGCTTGCGGCCGACTTCCGCGATGCCTTTGGCGACGAGGTCTTCGCCAAGAGCGCCCTTGACCGACTGCGACAGCACGGTCGCGGCGGCCTGGACGGCGGCCTCCGCCGCAGCGGACCTGACGTCGGCGAGAGCCTGGGCCTCGGCGAGGGCGATCTTGCCCTCGGCGGCCTTGGTGCGACGGGCGACGAAGTCTTCCATCTTGGCCTTGGCCTCCGCCGCGATGCGCTCGGCTTCCGCCTTCGCGCTGGTGACGATCTCCTCGGCCTCGCGTTCGGCGCTGGCGCGGCGGGACTTGTAATCGGCGAGCACTTTGGCCGCCTCTTCCTTGAGCCGCTTGGCCTCCGCCAGCTCGGATCTGATGCGCTCGGAGCGATTGTCGAGCGCCTTCAGGACCGTGCGATGGACACCGAGATAGGCGAACAGGCCCATCAGGATCACGAAGGCAATCGCAACCCAGGTTTCCGGATCAGCGAGCAAATGCATCAGGCTGTTCCCTTCAACGATGCATCGACCGCAGCCTCGACCGTCTTGGCCGCGGGGGCCTTGCCGGTGAGCTGCTTCACGATCGCGCTGGCTGCGTCTGCGGCGATGCCGCGGACATTGCTCATTGCGGTCGTGCGCGTGGTGGCGATGGACTTCTCAGCCGCCGCGAGCTTGGCCGCGAGGCTGTCTTCCAGCGCCATGCGCTCGGCGTCCGAAGAAGCCGCGAGCTTCTCGCGGGTCTCCGCTCCGATCGCCTGGGCACGGGCACGAGCCGTCGCCAGCTCGCTCTCATACGCCTTCATCGCGGCTTCGGATTCATCCTTCAGCCGCTGCGCTTCAGCCAGATCGCCGTCGATCGACTTCTGGCGGGTGTCGATGACGGCCCCGACCTTCGGCAGCGCCACACGCGAAACGATCACGTACAGCGCCACGAAGGCGATCACCAGGGAGACGATCTGGGAGGGAAAGGTTTCCTTCTGGAAGGGAGGGAAACCATGCCCGCCATCGGCCTCAGTATGGGCGCTTGCGGTGCCCTTGGCCTCGCCGCCCTTGGCCTCGCCATGACTTTCAGCCACGGGCTTCTCCTGTCCGGCTCAGGCCGTCTTAGACGGCGTACAGCAGGAGCAGGGCGATCAGCAGCGAGAAGATGCCGAGCGCTTCGGTCACCGCGAAGCCGAAAATCAGGTTGCCGAACTGGCCCTGAGCGGCCGACGGATTGCGCAGAGCGGCCGACAGGTAGTTGCCGAAGATGATGCCGATGCCGGCACCCGCGCCACCCATGCCGATGCAGGCAATGCCCGCGCCAATGTACTTCGCTGCAACCGGATCCATGAAACGAACTCCTTTGAGGGGTTTGGTAGAGAGGGCCGGATCAGTGGCCCGGATGGATAGCATCGTTGAGATAGATGCAGGTGAGGATCGTGAACACGTAGGCCTGGAGGAACGCGACCATCAGCTCGAGGCCGGTCAGCGCGACCGTGAGGCCGAGCGGCAGCAGCGCGCCGACCTTGCCGACGAAGCCGAGCGCGCCGAGCATGGTCACGAAGCTCGCGAACACCTTCAGGGTGACGTGGCCGGCCAGCATGTTGGCGAACAGACGGACGCTGTGCGAGATCGGGCGGGAGAAGAAAGAGATGATTTCGATCACGACCACCAGCGGCAGGATCACCGCGGGGATGCCGGACGGCACGAACAGCTTAAAGAACTTCAGGCCGTTCTTGTAGAAGCCGTAGATGATGACCGTCAGGAACACCAAGAGCGCCAGCGAGAAGGTGACGATGATGTGGCTGGAGACGGTGAAGGTGTAGGGGATGATGCCGACGATGTTCGAGACGAAGATGAACATGAACAGCGAGAACACCAGCGGGAAGAACGTCATGCCGTGCGAGCCGGCGCTGGTTCTGATGGTGTTGGCGACGAATTCGTAGGACAGCTCGACCACCGACTGGAACCGGCCCGGCACGAGCGCGCGCCCGGCGGCCATCATCATGACGGCGATCAGCACGACCGCGAGCAGCATGTACGCGGACGAGTTGGTGAAGGTGATCTCCTGATTGCCGATATGGCCGATCGTGAAGATCTTGTTGAGGTGGAATTGATGGATCGGATCGATCATCCGCGTGGCGTCTCATTGTTCACCGGCCACGCCGGCGCTTTGCAATTCACTCGTTGGTCTTCCGCGCCGAGGTCTTCCGCGCATGCCTCACTGGCGGGGCCTGTCGGGAGCTATGCCTGCGGATCTCACCACGTTCAACACGCCGGCGGCGAAGCCGAGCAGGAAAAACACGATGAATCCGAAGGGCGATGTCGACAGCAAGCGGTCGAAGCCCCATCCAAGCACCGCGCCGACGAGGACACCGGCAATCAACTCGGACGACAGTCGCAGGCCACGCGCCATGGCCGAAGCCCTGGCTGCAGTGTCACCGCTGCCGATTCCAGGTTGATCAGTCCCGATCGAGCGGCCGTCGCGAATTTCGGACAACCGTTGGTCGAGACTTCCGAGCCTTGCGGAAAGCGCAACCTCATCGGGCGACTTGTCGCGATCCTTGTGTCCGCTGCTCTCGTTCGTGTCATCCGCCATGTGCCATCCGCCACGTGTGGAGACCCGACCCGGCCGCGAGTTTCAGGAATTAGCGCCCCATCGCCCTTTAAAGCCGGGCGGACCATACTGACCGCATCCCCCCAAGTCAAGATTGCGTGTTGAACTGTTAGATGCCTGAATTTACACGTTTTCTCGGCTTTTTCGTCAGATCGGTCGCGCGTGTCACCGCGCCGCATCAACAGTGTTGTGTGCGGCTGCGATCTTGCACCTGTCAGTGCCCTCTGATCCGATGTCGCTGACCTCCAACCGGCACGGGAACCCGCATGTCGCGCCAGATCGATTACTATTTCTCGCTGCAGTCGCCATGGGCCTATATCGGCCACCGGCTGTTCCGCGACATCGCCGCGAGCCACGGCGCGACCGTCAACCTCAAACCGGTCATGCTGGTGGATCTGTTCGCCGAGACCGGCGGGCTTCCGCTGGCCAAGCGCCATCCGGCGCGGCAGCGCTATCGCATCGTCGAGCTGAAGCGGTGGCGCGACAAGCGCGATCTCGATTTCCACATCCAGCCGAGCAACTGGCCCTTCAACGCCCGGCTCGCCGACGGCGTCGTCATCGCGGCGCAGCAGGCCAGCCTCGATCCCGAGCCCTATCTGCAGCGCGCCTTCCCGGCCATCTGGGAGCAGCAGCTCAATCTTGCGGATGCCGAGGTGATCGCCGGCTTGGCCGATGCAGCCGGTCTGCCGGGCCGCGATCTCGTGACGCAGGCGGCGACGGACGTGGTCGGGGCGGCCTACGAGCAGAACCGGCAGGACGCGATCGCGGCCGACGTGTTCGGCTCGCCGGCCTATGTGCTGGACGGCGAGATCTTCTGGGGGCAGGACCGCCTCGAGCTGCTGGCGGACGCGTTGAAATCCGGTCGCTCCGCCTATACGTCCGAAGCATAGGTGCGGCCTGTGGCAGGGGATCGCACCTGAGGCAACGTCATGGCCGCGACACAATGTCGGCGTGCATGGCGGCGGTTGCGAATGCGCCTGGGAGAGCCAGCCATGAGTCTCACGAAGCCGTACCGGCCGTCCCTCCTCGCGCTGCTGGCGTTGAGCTGCCTGGGCGGAGAGGCGTTTGCGGTCGAGGACACCGCGCCTGACGGCGACAAGGGACGCTATACGATGTCGACGACATCGGACGGCGTGATCCGGCTCGATACCAAGACCGGTGCGGTCTCGATGTGCAACAACAGCAGTGGATCGGGCTTTGCCTGTTACGCGGTGCCTGATGAGCGCGCCGCGCTGGACGTCGAGATCGGCCGTCTGCAGGCGGAGAATGAAAAGCTCAAGGGCCAGCTCGCGTCGCGCGATCAGAGCATCTCCGGCAAGATTGATGAGCCGCTGCCGAAAGATCAGGCGCTGCCCAAGTCCGATCAGTTGAGGAAAGCCGAACCCAGGACGGGGGACAAGCCGGGTGAATCGAAATCCTCCGATGGAACGCGCAAGCTCGAGATCCCGCTGCCCAGCGACCAGGACATGGACCGCATGATGGGGTTCCTCGAGCAGGCCTGGCGCCGGCTGCTCGACATGGCAACACGGGTGCAGAAGGACGTCTCGGGCAGGATCTGACCCCGGGGCGAGGAGGTCAGGCAGATGCCGGCAGCATCGATGTCGCGGACGGCGCCGTCGGCCGTCGCCGTCAACACGGTCGTGACGGCGGCCCTGACGGTGCAGACCTCCGGCCGCGGCTTCACCGACCTGACGCGCGAGGTCGCGGCGTTCCTGCGCGAGGTCCGTGCGAAGGAAGGGGTGGTGACCGCGTTCATCCGCCACACCTCGGCGTCGCTGACGATCCAGGAGAATGCCGATCCCACCGTGCTGCACGATCTCACCACGGCGCTGGCGCGGCTGGCGCCGGAGGATGCCGGCTGGATGCACGACACCGAGGGGCCGGACGACATGCCGGCTCACATCAAGACCCTGCTGAGCTCGGTGTCGCTGCAGGTGCCGGTGAGCGACGGTCGCATGCTGCTCGGCACCTGGCAGGCTCTCTATCTGATCGAGCATCGGTCTCGTCCGCATCGGCGCGAGGTGGTGTTGCAGTTCATCGGGGCGGTCTGACCGGCAAAAAGAGCAAACGCCTGGCCTGAAATGCGGAACGGCCGCGGAGTGATCCGCGGCCGTTCGTCGGAAGGGATGCGAGCGGATGGGGCCGCTCGCAACACGGGTCACTTCGCCTGGATGTCGACGTCCTTGGTTTCCGGCAGGAACAGGAAGCCGACCACCGCAGTGATCACGGCGAAGAAGATCGGGTACCACAGGCCGGCATAGATATCGCCGGTCGAGGCCACGATCGCGAAGGCGGTTGCGGGCAGGAGGCCGCCGAACCAGCCGTTGCCGATGTGATACGGCAGCGACATCGAGGTGTAGCGGATCTTGGTCGGGAACAGCTCGACCAGCATCGCGGCGATCGGGCCGTACACCATGGTGACGAAGATCACCAGGATGAACAGCAGACCGATGATGGCAGCGACCTGCGGACGGAAGATGTCGAAGGGATGCGCCATCTTGACGATGCCGGCATCACCCGCCTTCGGATAGCCGGCCTCGCCGATCGCGGCCGTCAGCGCCGGGTTGCTGGTCTTCGCGTCGGTGTAGGGCACTTCCTTGCCGTTGAAGGTGACCTTCACGCCGGAGCCGGCCGGGCCATAAACCGTCGAGTACCTGACCGAGGACTGGGCCAGGAAGGCGCGGGCGGTGTCGCAAGGCGCGGTGAAGACGCGGGTGCCGACCGGGTTGAACAGATCGCCGCAGCCGGCGGGATCAGCCACCACTTCCACCTTCGTCGCCTCGATCGCCTTCTCCAGCGCCGGGTTGGCGTTGGTGGTGATCATCTTGAAGATCGGGAAGAAGGTCAGTGCCGCGATCAGGCAGCCGCCCATGATGATCGGCTTGCGGCCGATCTTGTCGGACAGCATGCCGAACACGATGAAGAAGCCGGTGCCGAGCAGCAGCGACCAGGCGATCAGCAGGTTGGCGGTGTAGCCATCGACCTTCAGGATCGATTGCAGGAAGAACAGCGCGTAGAACTGGCCGGTGTACCAGACCACGCCCTGGCCCATCGTGGCGCCGATCAGCGCCAGCAACACGATCTTGGCGTTGCCCCAGTTCGCGAACGCTTCCGTCAGCGGCGCCTTCGAGCTCTTGCCCTCGTCCTTCATCTTCTGGAACACGGGCGATTCGTTCAGGCGCAGACGGATCCAGACGGAGACGCCGAGCAGCAGCACGGAGACCAGGAACGGAATGCGCCAGCCCCATTTGGCGAAGTCGGCCTCGCCGATGATGGTGCGGGTGAACAGGATGACCAGCAGCGACAGGAACAGGCCCATCGTCGCCGTCGTCTGGATGAAGGAGGTGTAGTAGCCGCGCTTGCCCATCGGGGCGTGCTCGGCGACATAGGTCGCGGCGCCGCCATACTCGCCGCCGAGCGCGAGGCCCTGCAGCAGGCGCAGGCCGATCAGGATCACCGGTGCCGCGAAGCCGATGGTCTCGGCGTTCGGCAGCAGGCCGACGATGAAGGTCGACAGGCCCATGATCAGGATCGTGACCAGGAAGGTGTATTTGCGGCCGACGATGTCGCCGATGCGGCCGAACACGATCGCGCCGAACGGGCGGACCAGGAAGCCGGCGGCGAACGCGAGCAGTGCGAAAATGTCGCGGGTGGCTGCCGGATAGCCGCTGAAGAACTGCGCGCCGATGATCGAGGCCAGCGACCCGTAAAGATAGAAGTCGTACCACTCGAAGACGGTGCCGAGAGAGGAGGCCAGAATGACGAAGCGTTCGTCCTTCGTCATGCCTCCCGATCTCGCTTGTGTGGCTACCATTGTTGACATCGGCATTCGCTCCCCATGATTGTTGTGATGATGGCTTTCGCCTCCGCATGCCGGACTTGGACGGCGCAGGTCGCGGAGACCTTGCTCTTCAGTAACATTGCAGTGAAACCCGCCCCAATACGACTTTCGGCTCTGCCCTCTGCGGCGCGCGGGAAAGATGGGGACATTGCGCCGGATCAAGTTCGGTGAGCGGCCGTCGCGCTATCGATGTTGCGTTGCACAAGGTTCGGATTAACCGCCTTCCCTGCAAGTGGAATTGGACGCTTGCATGCAACCGGTGGCCGGGCGAGTATTTCCGGAAAACCGGGCGCGTGCAGTTGCAGCACGTCGTCGGTCTCGCAAGGTCAAGTCTGGATTCATGGCGGCTGCCAGCACCCATCTCGTCATTGCCGATGATCACCCGCTGTTCCGCAACGCTTTGCGGCAGGCGGTCGCGAGCGTGCTCGCGGAGGCCGTGGTCGACGAGGCCGGTTCGTTCGAGGACCTCACCGCGCTGCTGGAAAAGGATTCCGAGGTCGATCTCGTACTTCTCGACCTCACCATGCCCGGCATCTCCGGCTTCTCGGGCCTGATCTATCTGCGCGCGCAATATCCGGCGATCCCGGTCGTCATCGTGTCGGCGAGCGACGATGGCGCGACGATCCGCCGCTCGCTCGATTTCGGCGCCTCCGGCTTCATCCCGAAGCGGTTCGGCGTCGACACGCTGCGCGATGCCATCAAGAAGGTGATGGACGGCGACGTCTGGGTGCCGCCCGACACGGACTTGGCCGCCGGCGCCGATCCGGAGATGACCAGGCTGCGCGACCGTCTGGTGACGCTGACCCCGCAGCAGGTGCGGGTGCTGATGATGCTGTCGCAGGGGCTGCTCAACAAGCAGATCGCCTACGAGCTCGGTGTCTCCGAGGCGACCATCAAGGCGCATGTGTCGGCGATCCTGCAGAAGCTCGGTGTCGAGAGCCGGACGCAGGCGGTGATTGCGGCGGCGAAGATCGCGGGCAGCGCCTGGCGGCAGGACGCGCCGACGGGGAAGTAAGCGACGGGAAAATCTGGATGAGTCGTCATTCCGGGTTCGGCTCTGCGAGCCGCCCCGGAATGACGACACCCCGCAGCTGTCTGCCGGAGGCGCCATTGGCCGGCGCTTGATGCCGTCTTGCAGTGTATGTGGACAGCGTCCATTCCGCACGCCTTCTGCTTCACTCGCGACACACCTTCACGGCCTCGCGGCGCATCGCGCGTCCGAGCTTTGCCGATCATCCACCCTCTTGAACAGAGGGCGCAGGGAAGGCCGGGCGCTGGCCGCGCCCGTGGCCCGCCTGCAGAAAAAAGCAGGCGGCAGTCACCACAGGTCTGGCCGAACACACCCGGCCCTCCCTGCGCGATGGTTTTGACGGCTGCTCCGAGCTCTCCCCGGGGACCGGCGTTCTTGCCCCCGTCGTCGGCAACATCGTCGTCACCGACTTGGCATCAGCACCGGGATGCCAGGACCACACGGCTTGACCGTGCGCGCCGGATCGTTCGTCGGCAGGACCAAGCCCGCTGCGACCCGACGCGCCCACCGCATCCCGCGCCCCACGTTCGTGACGATCGCGAAGCGCCCCTCATGGCGGGCACGGGACGACTCAAGGGGTAGCACGATTTCGGGGAAAAAGAAAGTCTGTATCTAGGGGGACGCAGAGCAAAGTGCGCAAGCTTCGCTTAGGCCCATCTCCGTGCAAGTCTCCCCAAAGCCACGGTAAGATTCCGCAGGTGTGCCGAGGCGCCCTGCCGCGAGGTTTGCGACGTTGAGTTTTGTTGGACTGTTACCGAGGCCTTCCAGTCTTGTGGAGCAAGTGACGCCTTGTTGGTCCGTACATCAATCCGGTCGGCTAGACCTGATCTTTGAGATCGAGTGTAGCAATCTCCTCCCTCACTTCGTCGCTAAGATAATTGGGATTGACCGTTCGCAGATATCGAAGTGCTTCTACGTCATTGGCCTTGTACTCCAGGCGTCGCTTGTAAAATGTTAGGCGACCTTCGGATTCCGAGATTATCTGACCCCAGGTCTTTACCCAAACTCGAACCTTCGGCTCGTCATACTCGGCCACTAAGCCGCGTGCTTTGCCAGTCTGGCGCGTCTCAATTTCGGTGTCGCGAGTCAAGCTATTCGATATTGCAACGAAGTCCCATTCCACATTGGGAGCCTTGAACCTGTCGTCCGAAGCAACTGCCTTTGCGTACGAGGATCTGCGCGATCAGGCCGCCGAAGGAATGGCCGATGAGGGCGGGGCGCCGGTCGAGTGCGCCCGCGATCGCGGCGAAGTGCGCCGCTACCTCGCCGATGGTTTCGGGCGCGGCGGCGCCACCCATCTCCGCCGGCCAGCCGGGCGCCAACCCGGCGTAGCCGGCGGCGTCGAACAGCTCGACCCACCGATCCCACGAGCCGGGCTTCAGCCACAGGCCGTGGATGAAGATGATCGCGCGCCTTTGCGAGGCGTTGGCCCCGCCGATCGCATCATCGCATGTGTGGGTCGACATGATCGGCGCCCTTCTGCTGCGTTGGATCAGTTGCGCGGCGGCGTGGCGGCGGACTGCCCGTTGAGGAAGGCGTCGATCGCAGCGACCGTCGCGGCCGGCTGCTCCTCCATCAGCCAATGGCCGGAGCCGGGGATGACCTGCTCCTGCACGTTGGACGCGCCGGCCCGTGCCACCACCGCCATGGTCGGGCCGAAGGACGCCGCGCCACCGATCGCCAGCACCGGCATCGTCAGCTTGCCATGCGCCGCGAGCCAGGCGCGGTTGTCGATCGCGTCCTGATCGAAGGCGGCGAACTGGCTGAAGCCCGCATGCATCCGCCCCGGGCCGGCATAGAGCTGCGCGTAATGGACGCGCGCGGCCTCCGGGAAGTGGGCAGGGTTAGCCGAGAACTCGTTCCAGAAGCGGTCGAGATAGATGCGCTCGCGCCCCTCCACCAGGCGCTCCATGTCGGGGCCGCCGAAGCGGAAGTGCCACAGCAGCGGGTTCTTCAGGATCTCCTCCCACGGGCCGATGCCCGGCACCGGCGCATCCATCAGCACCAGCTTGGTCACGCGGTCGGCGTGCCGCGCCGCCAGCGCATAGGCGACCATGTTGCCGATGTCGTGCGCCACGACCTCGGCGGTGCGCGCGCCCAGCGCGTCCATGACGCCGGTGATGTCCTCGGCCTGGTTGGCCTTCTCAAAGCCCCTGTCGGCGCGGGCGGACAGGCCGAGCCCGCGCAGGTCGGGCACGATCACGGTGTGGTTCTCGGCGAGCTTAGCGGCGAGCGGCACCCACATGTCGCCGGTGTCGCCATAGCCGTGCAGCAGGACGACCGCCGGTCCGCTGCCGCCGACGCGGACATGGATCGTGGTGCCGTTGGTCGGGATCTCCTGGGTGCGGAAGGTCTTCGGGAAATTGCCGGGCGCGTCGGTTGCGTCGGCGAGGGCGGCGCTGGTCAGCATCGTGAGCGCGCTGGCGGCGAGGGCGGTTCGTTGCAGCAGGCGGGGAAGGGTCATGGCGATCTCCTCATTGGGCGTGTTGATGCACGCAAAGCTAGACGAGGGAGGTGCGCGGTATTAGAGGGTAGCCGCGCCAAGGATTTTTGATCGGGACGCAAAGATGGTACTGGCCAGCGCGGATCGTGCCAGGGATCTCGAAGTGTTCTGCGCCGTCGCCGGCAGCGGCAGCTTCTCGGCCGCCGGTCGCAGTCTCGGGCTGACGCCATCGGCTGTGAGCCGGACGCTCGATCGCATCGAGGCGCGGCTTGGCGCACGGCTGCTGTTGCGAAGCACGCGGGCGCTGACGCTGACGGCCGAGGGGCAGGCCTATCTCGCGGCCGCCCGCCGCATCCTCGCCGACCTCGACGAGGCCGAGCAGGCGATCGCGGATCAAGGCGCGCCGCGCGGGCGCATCCGGGTCAGCGCCGCCCTCTCGCACGGCCGCGTCTGCATCGTCCCTCTGCTCGGCGAGTTCGTGCGGCGCTATCCAAACATCCTGGTCGACATCAATCTGAGCGACGGGCTCGTCGACGTGGCGGCGGGGCAGGCGGATGTCGCGATTCGCGGCGGTCCGCTGCCCGACAGCGCGCTCACCGCGCGCCGCCTCGGCGACAACGGCCGCACCATCGTCGCCTCGCCCGACTACCTGGCGCGCTGGGGCGTGCCGGAGGCGCCGGAAGACCTCTACAACCACAATTGCCTGAACTTCAGCTTTCGCCGCGCCGAGCCGGTGTGGCCGTTCCGCCGCGATGGCGTCGACTATGCGCTGAAGGTGCGCGGCGCCGTCGAAGCCAACAGCGGCGACACGCTCAGCCAGCTGGCGCTCGGCGGCGTCGGCATCGCCCGCGTCGGCGATTTCAGCCTCGGCAACGCCATCGCCGAGGGGCGGCTGGTGCCGCTGCTCGAAGCGTTCAATCCCGGCGACAGGGAAGTCTTTCACGCCGTCTTCGTCGGCGGCGCCAACACGCCCGCGCGTGTTCGGGTGTTCGTGGACTATCTGGTCGAGCGGATGGGGGACAGTCCCGGCAAGGCAGCAACGCGGCGAGGGTCGTGACTTGGCAGCCGCCCTTACTCCGCCGCGACCATCTGCTGAATCCGCCACTGCCCGAGCAGCGCCCGCAGCGATGCCGGCTTCAGCGGCTTGTTGAGCACGGCGATGTTGTCGTCGCGGGCGGCGGCGCGGACGTGGGGGCTGCGGTCGGCGGTGATCAGGATCGCGGGCAGCGCCTCGTTGAAGCGGCGGCGGATGTCGCGGATGGCGGCGATGCCGTTGCCGCGGTCGAGATGGTAGTCGACGAGCAGGCCGGTGACGGCGCCGTCGCGCGCCGCGATCGCCTCCATCGCGGACTCCGGATCAGGGACGGCGATCACCTCGGCGTCCCACGCCGTCAGCAGGGTCTTCATGCCGTCGAGGATCGCCGGGTCGTTCTCGATGCAGACGATCAGGGCGCCCGCAATCGGCGTCGTCGCCAGCGGGGTTGCGGTGGTGACGGCGGCGGTGTGGTTGATCGCCTTGGCGATCGGCACCGTCACTGAGAACACCGAGCCGCGGCCGGGCCGCGAGTCCAGCGCAATGCCGTGATTGAGCACGCGCGCGATGCGCTCGACGATCGACAGCCCCAGGCCGAGGCCGCGCGCGATCCGCGCGCCCTGCTCGAGGCGGTGGAATTCCTTGAAGATCTCGCCGCGCTTGACCGGGGGGATGCCGACGCCGGTGTCGTAGACGCCGATCTGCAGCGACTGGCCGTGGCGGCGGCAGCCGACCAGCACGCGGCCCTTGGGGGTGTACTTGATGGCGTTGGAGATGAAGTTCTGCAGCAGCCGGCGCAGCAGCAGACGGTCGGACTCGACCGGCAGCGATGACGGCACGAACACCAGCTCCAGACCCTTGGCGCGCGCGGCGGGCGCGAACTCGATCTCCAGCGAGCGCATCAGGTCGGCCATCTTGAAGCTCGAGACCTGCGGCGTCATCGCGCCGGCATCGAGCCGGGAGATGTCGAGCAGCGCGCCGAGAATCTCCTCGATCGCCTCGAGCGAGTCGTCGATGTTCTCGACCAGGCGCGAATCCTCGCCGGCCGTCTGCCGCTCGACCAGGCTCGTCACGTAGAGCCGCGCCGCGTTCAGCGGCTGCAGGATGTCGTGGCTGGCCGCCGCAAGGAAGCGCGTCTTGGAGATATTGGCGTCCTCGGCGGCGCTCTTGGCCAGCGCCAGCTCCGAGTTCAGCCGCGTCAGCTCCTCGGTGCGGTCGCGGACGCGCTTCTCCAGCGTCGCATTGGCGCGCTCCAGTGCCTCGGCGGCTTCGAACGAGGGCGTGACGTCGGTGAAGGTGATGACGAGGCCGCCATCCGGCATGCGGTTGGTGCGGACCTCGATCACCATGTGGCGGTCGGCGAGGCGTTCCAGATAGGGCTCGCCCTCGGTGGTGTAGGCGGCGAGCCGCCGCGCCAGCAGCGCCTCGCCGTCCTCATAGGTGGGCGCGCCGATCGTGCCCATGAATTCGAGGATTTCCTTCAGCGGGCTGCCGATCTGCACCAGATCCGGCGGCAGCCCGAGCAGGTCGACGAACTGGCCGTTGGAGCAGATCAGTTGCAGGTCGGCGTCGAACACCGCGATGCCCTGACGCACATGGTTGAGCGCGGTCTGCAGGATCTCGCGGTTGAAATGCAGCGCGGCATGGGAATCGTCGAGCAGCTTGAGCGCGGCCTTGGCGGACACCGTGCGCTTGCGCAACAGCAGCGACATCACGAGGCGCGACGACGCCGCGCCGATCGAGGAGGCGATCAGGTGCTCGGCATGGCGCAGCAGCTCGAAATCGGCCGGCGCGGCCGGATCGAGCGGGAGGTTGCGCTGGGCGGCGAACGCCTCGAACGAGGCGCGGGCACGGTCGGGACCGAGATATTGGCCGACCGTGCTCTGGATGTCCTGCACCGTCACGGTCGAGCGCCAGCGCCGGAAGCTCGGCGCACTCGGCGTCAGCTCGGCCGGCACGAAGATGTCGGCCTGCAACAGCTCGATCGACGACGGCTGCCGCGCCAGCGACAGCACGACGTAGGTCAAGAGATTGAGCGACAGGCTCCACAGCACGCCGTGCAGCAGCGGCGGCAAATCGGTGCCGAGCAGCGCCTGCGGCCGCAGCGGCTCGAAGCCGAACGGACCGTGCTGCAGGAACAGGATGCCGGCGGTGGAGGTGTCGAGGAAGCTCGGGATGAACAGCGTGTAGAGCCAGACGGCGAAGCCGACCAGCATGCCGCCCATCGCGCCGCGCGCGGTCGCGCGCCGCCAGAACAGACCGCCGAAGAAGCTCGGCGCGAGCTGCGCGATGGCGGCGAACGACAGCAGGCCGATCGCGGCGAGCTGGGTGTTGCCGAGCGCGCGGTAGTAGAAATAGGCCATCACCATGATGGCGAAGATCGCGATGCGGCGGGTGCCGAGCAGGAAGCCGGCGAAGTCGCGGCCGATCTCGCGCTGCTCCTGGCGCTGCAGCACCAGGGGCACGACGATGTCGTTGCACACCATGATCGACAGCGCCACGCATTCGACGATCACCATCGCGGTCGCCGCCGACAGGCCGCCGACGAAGACCAGGATCGACAGCCATTGCGAATTGGCTTCGATCGGCAGCGCCAGCACGTACATGTCGCTGTCGACGGCGCCGAACGGGAAGGTGATGAGGCCTGCGAGAGCGATCGGGATCACGAACAGATTGATCGCGATCAGATAGAGCGGAAACAGCCAGCGCGCACGCGACACCTCGGCATCGTCGGCGTTCTCGACCACGCTGACATGGAACTGGCGCGGCAGCAGCATCGCGGCGCAGAACGACAGCAGGGTCATGGTGAGGAAATTGCCGATGCCCGGCACATATTCCAGCGCGCGCTCGGCCTCCGGCGATTTCATGGCCCGCTCGATCAGCTCGACCGGCGAGAACATCCAGAAGGTGACGAAGGCGCCGGCGGCGATGAACGCGACCAGCTTGATGATCGACTCGGTCGCGACCGCCAGCATCAGGCCGTGCTGGTGCTCGGTGGCGTCGGTCTGCCGCGTTCCGAACAGCACCGCGAAGACAGCCATCGCCAAGGTGACCATCAGCGCCATGTCGCCGACGAAGGGGATGTGGGCGAAGGCGCGGTCGTCGATCAGGATGGTCTGCAGCGACGAGGCGACGGCCTTGAGCTGCAGCGCGATGTAAGGCACCGAGCCGATGATCGCGATCAGCGCCACGGTGGCCGCCACCGCCTGGCTCTTGCCGTAGCGGGCGCCGATCAGGTCGGCAACGGAGGTGATGTTCTGCGACTTGGCGAGCCGGATCACCCGGCGCAGCAGCGGCGTGCAGGCGCCGACCATCAGGATCGGCCCGAGATAGATCGCGAGGAAGTCGACGCTGGTGCGGGAGGCAAAGCCGACCGAGCCGAAGAAGGTCCAGGACGTGCAGTAGATCGCCAGCGACAGCGGGTAGATCAGCCCGGCCAGCCGACCGCGGCTCTCTGCCGGCCGCCGTTCGCCGGCCCGGTTGCCGCGGCTGGCGACCAGGAACAGGAACCCGATATAGCCGAACGCGGCCAGGATCACGCCCCAGTCGTGCAGCATCTCCTACGCGTCTCCGACGTCTTCCTCGAAGGCTCCGGGCTGATCCCGTTGTCCGGGAAATCTAGCCGGTTGCTGGAGGCAGGGCGATAGCGATCTTGCCGAGAGAGCGCGGAGCTGGAGTCGTCGTTAGCGCGGGAGACCCCGCAGTCTCCGCCGTCCTTCCGGAGCGCCCGCAGGGCGAGCCCGGAATCCATGTCGCCTCATGCCGTGCTGCCCGATGGATTCCGGGCTCGTGCTTCGCACGCCCCGGAATGACGGAGAGAGCGATGCTACTCCGCCGCCAGCGGCTTCTTGTGCAGCGCGAGTCCCAGGCGTTCCCAGACCTGCAGCAGGGCTTCCGCCAGGCGGTCGATCAGGCCGTCGTCGTGGTAGGGCGAGGGCGTGATACGCAGGCGCTCGGTGCCCTTGGCGACCGTCGGGTAGTTGATCGGCTGGATGTAGATGCCGTGCTCTTCCAGCAGGAGATCGGAGGCCTGCTTGCACTTCTCGGGATCGCCGACGAACAGCGGCACGATGTGGGTGTCGTTGGTCATCACCGGCAGGCCGGCGGCGTTGAGGACTGCCTTCACCCGCGCGGCGCGGTCCTGGTGGCGCTCGCGCTCCCAGCTCGACGATTTCAGGTGCTTGATCGCAGCCGTGGCGGCCGAGCAGATCGGCGGCGGCAGCGCGGTCGTGAAGATGAAGCCCGGCGCATACGAGCGAACCGCGTCGATGATCTCGCCCTTCGCGGCGATGTAGCCGCCGAGGCAGCCGAACGCCTTCGCCAGCGTGCCTTCGAGGATGTCGATGCGGTGCATGACGCCATCGCGCTCGGCGATGCCGCCGCCGCGCGGGCCGTACATGCCGACCGCGTGCACCTCGTCGACATAGGTCATCGCATTGTAGCGCTCGGCGAGATCGCAGATCGCCGCCAGCGGCGCGACGTCGCCGTCCATCGAATACAGGCTCTCGCAGGCGATCAGCTTCGGCCTGTTAGGACCGGCGGCGATCAGGAGCTGTTCGAGATGGGCGAGATCGTTGTGGCGCCAGATCTGGCGCTCGCAGCCGGACTGGCGCACGCCCTCGATCATCGAATTGTGGTTCAGCGCGTCCGACAGGATCAGGCAGTCGGGAATCAGCTTGGCGAGCGTGGCGATGCCGGTCTGGTTCGACACGTAGCCGGAGGTGAACAGCAGCGCCGCTTCCTTGCCGTGGAGGTCGGCGAGCTCGGCCTCGAGCTGCACCAGGGGATGATGGGTTCCGGCGATGTTGCGGGTGCCGCCGGCGCCGGTGCCGACGCGGGTTGCGGTCTCGACCATCGCGCCGACCACCTTCGGGTGCTGGCCCATGCCGAGATAGTCGTTGGAGCACCAGATCACGACATTGCGCGGTCCGCTCGGCGAGTGCCAGGTCGCGTGCGGGAACCGGCCGGCGATGCGTTCGAGATCGGCGAAGACTCGGTAGCGACGCTCATCATGCAGGCGACCGAGGGCGGCACTGAAGTACTGGCTGTAGTCCATCACGAAACCCGAACTGGCGCGCTGCAGTGCAGCACCTGAAGCGAAAACCTCGCGGCATGCGTGGCGTGAAGTCTTCTTAGAGCGTTTCCAGAGCGGCTGTCGAGCCGGAATCCCAAGGCAGGAATTGGGCGATTTGTCCAAGGGGGGAGTGATCTCGGCCGAACGGCGCCGGGATTGCGGCGACGCGGCGGCGTCGCGGCCCCGCAGCCTCAGGTGGTGCGATAATGCAGCACGCCGTCGACGTCCTGGCTGGTCAGGCGGCCCTCGACCAGCATGTAGTTGACATGGGCGATCAACTCGCCGGCGGCGAAGCCCATCTGGTGCGGGTCGAGCACGTGCTTGTGGAACACGACCGGCACGAGCTGCGCCGAGGTCTTCGGCTCGTCGCGGCAGGCGTCCGCGATCATCCGGCAGCGCTCCTCGTGGTGGTCGGCGAGCTGCTTGATGCGCGTCTTCAGCCCGTAGAACGGCACGCCATGGCCTGGCAGCACCAGCACGTCATAGGGCAGGGTGGTGGTGAGGCTCGCCAGCGAGGCCAGATATTCGCCGAGCGAGTTCTGGTCCGGCTCGACCGCCCAGACGCTGACATTGGGCGAGATCTTGCTCAGCACCTGGTCGGCGGACAGGAACAGCTTGTCGGCGGCGCAGTACAGCATGACCTGGTCGAGCGCGTGCCCGCCGCCGGTGATGACCTTGAAGCGCCGGCTGCCGATCTGGATCTCGTCGCCGTGGGAGATGCGGCGGTAGGAGGCCGGCAGCACCGAGACGCGCTGCAGATATTCCTGGCCGCGACCGAGCAGCTTGTCGGTCAGGGTCTCGTCCATGCCGTGACGGCGGAAGAACAGCCGCTGGGCATTGCGGCGCTCCTCGGTGCCGCGGTTCTGGTGATAGACCGACTGCAGGTACTCGACCTGCGACATCACCAGCGGGCAGTTGAAGCGCTCGACGATCCAGCCGGCGAGTCCGACATGGTCGGGATGTGAATGCGTCACGATCAGCCGGCTGATCTTGACGTGCTTCAGCGGGCCATCGAGCAGCCGCGTCCAGGCGGCGATCGACTCCTCGTTGCCGAAGCCGGAATCCACCGCGACCCAGCCATCGCCATCGGCGAGCAGATAGATGTTCACATGGTTGAGGCGGAACGGCAGCTTCAGGCGCAGCCACAGCACGCCGGGCGCGACCTCGACGACCTGATCCTCACCGGGATGCTGCTCCCAGGGATAGCGCAGGGCTTCGGCGGAGGAGTGAACGGTGTCTGTCTTCGTCATGCCTCATCGATTAACGACCGCCGCGCGCGAGCGCCAGCCGAAAAACACATGGCTGGACGGCATTCCGGGGTACGGAAGCTGCTTCGGGTCGCGCCAGCATGACCTGCCTCGACGCCTTCTGCTTCGCCACGCCCCCGTCATTCCGGGGCGAGGCCGCAGGCCTCGAACCCGGAATCGCGAGATTGTCTTGCGCTCATCAGCTCGAGATTCCGGGTTCACTCGCCAATGCGTAGAGCGCATTGACGATTGCCCCGGAATGACCGGCGAGTAGCAACTACGCCGCCCGGATGTTGGTCAGGAACGCGTCGACCTCGGCGCGCAGGGTGTCGGCCTCGCGGCGCAGCGCTTCGGAGGCACTGAGCACCTCGTTGGCGGAGGTGCCGGCCTGGGCCGAGGCGCTGGAGACGCCTGTGATGTTGTTGGAGACCTCGGTGGTGCCGGAGGCCGCCTGCTGGATGTTGCGGGCGATCTCGTGCGTCGCGGTGCCCTGCTGCTCCACGGCGGCGGCGATCGCGGTGGTGACGTTGTCGATCTCGGCGATGGTCTCGCCGATGTTGCGGATCGCCGACACCGCCGACGAGGCGACCTGCTGCATGCCCGCGATCTGGGTGCGGATCTCGTCGGTGGCCTTGGCGGTCTGGCTCGCCAGGCTCTTCACCTCCTGCGCGACCACCGCGAAGCCGCGGCCGGCCTCGCCGGCGCGCGCCGCCTCGATGGTGGCGTTGAGCGCGAGCAGGTTGGTCTGCGAGGCGATCGCCTGGATCAGGTCGACGACGACGCTGACGCGGCTCGCATTGTCGGCGAGTCCCTGCATCGTCGAGTCGGTGGCGCCGGCTTCCTCGACCGCCTTCTTGGCGATCTGGGCCGAGGTCACGACCTGGCGGCTGATCTCCGCGATCGACGACGACAACTGCTCGGTGCCGGCCGACACGGTCTGGACGTTGACCGAGGTCTCCTCGGCAGCCGCCGCGACCGCATTGACCAGCGAGTTGGACTGGTCGGCGGTCTGCGACATGCTCTGCGCGGTCGCCTGCATGGCCGTGGCGGAGCTCTGCAGCGTGCCGAGGGCGCTGCGCACCGTCGCCTCGAACGTGGCGATCTGGGCCTCCATGCGCGCGGCGCGCTCGGCCTTGGCGGCATTCTCGCGGTCCTGCTCGGCGGCCAGGGTGCGGGCGCGGACCATGTTCTCGCGGAACACCTGCAGGGTGTCGACCATCGCGCCGATCTCGTCGCGCTGCTTCGAGGTCGCAATCTCGGTGTCGAGATCGCCGCTCGACAGCGTCTGCATCGCCTGCTGCAGCCGCTTGATCCGGCGCAGGATGTTGCCGCCGACATAGAGCCAGACGAACAGCACCGAGCCGAGCAGCGTGGCTGCGCCGGCACCGGCCATGCCGAGCGTTGCCAGCTCGATGTCACGGCCCGCCGTGCCGGTGGCGCTTTCGGTCGACTTGCGCACGCCTTCGACGAGCTGCTGCACGCTGATGTCGAGACCGACATTGAGCTTGCGCGTCTCCTCCAGCACGGTCTGTCCGTAATCGTTGGCGTCGAGCTCCTTCTCGCGCGTCTTGAACACGCGGGCCTTGCCCTCGCCGAGTGCTGCGAGCTTCAGCGCGGCATCGTGGATTGCCTTGGTGCTGCGGCCGGTCGGCAGCAATTCGAGATTGGATTTGAGCTGCGCCAGCGCCTCCTTGAACTGTCGCTCGATCGTCTCCAGCGTGTCGCTGTCGTTGGCCGATAGCGCGGCGGCCATCTGCGCCACCAGCAGGTTGCCGGACGCGATCACGTTGCCGAGCTGCTCGACGAACCGTGCGGCCGCCGTCGCGTCGTCTGCCGACACCTCGGCTGCGCCGAGCACGGCGTTGAGCTGCGTCTGGGCATCCAGCATCGGCTCGTTGGCGGCGGCAGTGAAGTCCGCCTGCGCCTTGCGCAACGCGTCGTACTGCTTGTTGTGCAGGGCCGCGACTTCGAGACGCTCGCGTGCGGCGGACACCAGGCTCTGATTGGCCTCGTTGATGTTCTTGATGGTCTCGGCGAGCGGCGCCACCACGCTCTTCGCGGCGCCGAGCGCGCTGATCTCGCTCAGGCGCTCCTGCGTGGTCTTCTGGATCTCCTGCATCTTCTTCAGGCGCTCGTTGAGCGCGTCCTCGCTCTGGGACTGCAGCAGCGCCGGGCCGAGGCTGGCCAGGCCGGAGCTCTGCGCCAGCAATTGCAGGCTCGAGGTCAGGCGCGGAATCTCGCGGCCCGAGAGTTCGACCATGGTGCCGCCGACGTGTCGCAGCATCAGTCCCGCAGCGACGCTGATCGCGATCGCCATGCCCGCGATCACTGCGAAGGCTGCGAACAGGCTGCCGCGGACGCCCCATCTGGGTCGCAGGACTCCGAGCACCCTGCTGAAGCTGAACCGAATCGCCATCTCTGGTGTCCCCCGATATGCACTACTTGGAGCTGTTGCTTGCAGGCAGTATCGCGGCGGGCGGTTAACAAATCCGGGAAACTACTCGGGCAGTGCTGAGTTTTCTCGCATTTTCGCATTTCACCGTGCGGCATTTAACGGGACGGAAGGGATTGTTGGGCCGCGCTTTCGATAACCTATGACAGAAAAGGCCGGCATCGCTGCCGGCCTTCCCGTCGTTTGTTGTTATTTGACGCCTGCGGATCAGTAGCGGGCCGCGAGCGGAGCGCCCCAGTTGAAGCGGTAGTTCACGCCAGCCTTGAAGGTGTGGTCGTCGGTGGTGAAGCTGCCGGTCGGCACCAGCGCGGCGGGCGCCGTGAAGGTGGCGCTGCCGAAATTGTAGTACTGATACTCGGCCTTGGCCGACCAGTTCGGCGCGAACATGTATTCGAGTCCGCCGCCGACGGTCCAGCCGTTGCGATGGTCGCCATTGGTCGCGAAGCCGACCGGCGTGCCGGCGAACGTCACCTTCTCGTTGTTGTCGGAATAGGCGTAGCCGCCCTTCACGTAGAGCAGGCCCGGACCCCAGGTGTAGCCGAAGCGGCCGGTGATCGAGCCGAGGCCGCGCTGGCTGTTGGTGTAGACGAGGCCGCCGGGGAAGGCGGCGCCGACGCTGCCGCTCAGCCAGCTGTACTGGCCCTCGGCGCCGATCACCCAGGTCGGTGCGAACTGCCAGTCGGCGCCGACCTGCAAGCCGCCCAGGAAGCGGCCGTTGGAGTTGTTGCCGGTGGCGAGGCCGGAGAAGTTGTTGTCGCTCGAGAACGCGCCGCCGAGATGGGCGCCGAGATAGAAGCCGGTCCAGTTGTAGATCGGGGCGGCGTAAGCCGGCGGCGCCTTGGTGGCGTAAGGATAGGTCCGGGCGCCGAGATCGGCGGCGACAGCGGACTGGGCCGAAGCCAGCGCGGCGACGGCAACGGTTGCGAACAGGATCTTCTTCATGGCGGGTCTCCGATACTCAACTAACAAGGCTCGCGCATCGCGCGCCGTCGATGCATCGGAGATAGATCGCTTTTGAATAAAATGCTGTCACTCCCGCAGCACACCGGCCTCCAACCCGACCTTCTCCGGGCAAAGGTTCTGGCGTAGTTAGTAATGCACTAACGAAGGCTGAACCGGGAGTTAACGCCGGGCCCCTTTGTGCCGCCGCGGCACAACCGGTTAAGGCGCGTTAAGAGCTCGATGCAGAGCCGCGACTGCGTCGCGCAGCTGCTCGCGATGAACGATGTCGTCCTTGGGCATCGAAGCGATGCCGGCGGCGAGCTCGTGCAGAATCGCGGCGAGCAGTCCGAAGTTCAGGTGCATATGGATCGACTTGCGGACGTCCTCTGGGCCGGGCCGCTCCAGGGTCAATGCCAGGCCGGATGATTCGAGATGGGCTTCGAACCGCGAGGAATGCTCGAACGTGCCGGCATAGAGCTTGTCGGGATATTCGAGCGCGATCTCAGCCTTGTCCGGGATGGGTTTCGACATGGTGGCTCCTGAAGCGACGATGCATGAATGTTCGCAGATCCGCCTCCCGCCGCCTTGCGCCAGGTCATAGTGGGAGGAGCGCCTGCATCCTCTGCCGAAGCGGGTTGGACCGCATTTCTACGGGGGCGGAAATTTACCTTCCCTGAGAAAAGGTTGTGCACGCTGATCAAATTAACGACTCGATGCCGGTCGTTCCGGACGGACCAGCTCCATGCAAGCGAGCGGAGAGGGCTCCGGCGGGGCGACGGCGGGTGCAGTCTACCCTCCAGCGAATGTGCCGCCGACATGAAGATGCGTCTCTCCATTTCCACGTTCATTGCGGCTTTTGGCCTTGTGCTCGCACTCGGCTTCGGTGCGGTCGTGCTGACCAGCGCCTATGCGCTGCGCGAGCTCAAGGTCGGCGGGCCCCTCTACGACAAGATCAAGCTCGGCAATGATCTGGTGGCCGACATCCTGCCGCCGCCTGAATATGTGCTCGAGGCCTATCTCGAGGCGACCCTCGCACTCCGGACGCCGAACGATCTCGACACGCACGTCAATAAGCTGGCGCAACTGAAGAAGGACTATGAGGATCGCAAGACGTTCTGGACCGGCTCGGCGCTGCAGCCTGATCTGAAATCGCTGCTGGTCGAACGATCGGACGGCGAGGTCCGGAAATTCTGGCAGGCCCTGGAGGCCGAGTTGATCCCGGCGCTGCGCTCCGGCGACATGGCGAAGGCCGATGCCGCCTATGTCCGTCTGGCCGAAGCCTACGCCGCCCACCGCGCGGTGATCGATACGCTGGTCGACAAGGCGAACAAGCTGAATTCGGACATGGAGGCGACGGCGGCGACCCAGGATCGCAGCATCTCCATCATTGTGTGGACCGTGTCCGGCATCGTTCTGGCTCTGGTCGTCGCCGGCATGTCGGGGCTGGTGATCGGCGTCGTCCGTCCGCTGTCGCGCATGACCGGGCTGATGCGGCGGATCGCCGAGGGCGATCTGTCGGCCGACATTTCCTATTCGGAACGCGGCGACGAGATCGGCGCGATGGCGGGCGCGCTGAGCATCTTCAAGACCAACGCGCTCGAGAACGCGAGCCTCCGCGACAGGCAGGAGCGCGATCGTGCGGCCGCCGAGGAGCATAAGAAGCGCGCCATGCTCGACATGGCCGACGTGATCGAGCGCGAGACCGAGACGTCCGTCGAAGCTGCGGCCGGCGCATCGCGCCAGGTCGAGGCCGTCGCCGCAGGCCTCTCGAAACTGGCCGAGGAACTGTCGACCGATGCGCAATCGGTGGCCGCAGCCTCGGAGAAGTCGCTCTCCAATGCCCAGACGGTCTCGTCGGCAGCCGAGCAACTGAGCTCGGCGATCCGCGAGATCTCGAGCCAGGTGGCGCGCGCCAGCACGATCACCAAATCGGCGGTGACCGAGCGCGAGAAGGCGAAGAACACGATGCTCTCCTTGTCCACGGCCGTGGACAAGATCGCCGAGGTCTCCAACCTGATCGGCGGCATTGCCGAGCAGACCAACCTTCTGGCGCTCAATGCCACCATCGAGGCCGCGCGCGCCGGCGATGCCGGCCGCGGCTTTGCCGTGGTTGCGGCCGAGGTCAAATCGCTGTCGGATCAGACCGCCAAATCGACCGAGGAGATCTCGCGGCTGATCGGCGAGGTGCAGACCACCACGCAGGCGACCGTCGACGTCGTCGAAGGCATCGGCAGCCAGATTTCCGAGATCGACGAGGTCGCAGCCTCGATCGCCGCGGCGATGGAGGAGCAGCACGCGGCGACCCAGGAGATCAGCCGCTCGGTCCAGTCATCGGCCAGCGCGGCGCGCGACGTGTCGTCCAAGATCGGCAATGTCGGCAGGGACGCCGGCATGGTCAACGATCGGGCCGCCGAGGTGCGCAACGCCATCGGCTCCGTGGCAACGGGCCTGACCTCGCTCCGTGCCACGCTGGTGAAGGCCGTCAGGACGGCGACCGCCGAAGCCGATCGCCGTCAGTCGCCGCGGTTGAAGTCGAGCCTGTCGATCAAGGTCGTCGACGATCGCAGGGGCACGGTGAAGGCCGATCTGGTGGACATTTCCGAAGGCGGCGCCTGGTTCCGGTTCGACCCCGAACCGGGCATCGGCGATCGCGGCGTCATGGAATTCAGCGGCTTCGACGGCAGCGTGCCGTATCGGGTTCGCGCCCGTGAAAAGGACGCGCTGCATGTCGAGTTCGACCCCGGCCAAAATCGCGAGACGTTCCTGGCATGGTTCAGGCGGACCTTCGCACGGCAGGCGGCGTAGACGGAGCGAGGTCGCCTGCCTCCGCTCTCGGTCGGGAGAACGGAGGCATTGCTTCGAACGGGCTTCGTCAAACCGCCAATGTCATTGGCGCGAGACCAGATCGCTGATCCGCACCGGAAAGCGCCTGATCCGAATGCCGGTCGCGTGCGCCACCGCGTTGGCGACCGCCCCGGCAGAGCCGGTGATGCCGATCTCGCCGACGCCCTTGACGCCGAGCGGGTTGACGAACGGATCGTGCTCCTCGACCGTGAAGGCCTCGATCGCCGGAACGTCGGCATTCACCGGCACATGATACTCGCCGAGATTGGCATTCATGATCCGCCCGGTGCGGCGATCGGTGACCGCCTCCTCGTGCAGCGCCAGCGAGATGCCCCAGATCATGCCGCCGACGAGTTGGCTCTTCACCAGCTTCGGATTGATGATCCGTCCCGCCGCGAACGCGCCGACCATGCGCGTGACGCGGACCTGGCCGAGATCGGGATCGACCTTCACCTCGGCAAAGACAGCGCCATGTGAATGCATCGCATATTGCTCGTTGGCCGCAGGGTCCGGCATGCCGCTGCCGGAGCCCTCGACCTGGTCGAGGCCGGCGCGGGCGAGGATGTCGGCGTAGCTCTCGCCGCGGCCCTCGTCGTCGCGCCGAAGCAGCCGACCGTTGCGCGCGATCACGCCGGCGTTGCCGGCGCCGAACAGTGGCGAGCGCTGGTCTGATGTCGCGAGCTCGGCGAGCCTGGCGATGACGGCGGCGCCCGCATTGTGGATCGCAGTACCGACCGTCGCCGTATGTGCCGAGCCGCCGGCGATGCCGGCATCCGGCAGGTCGGAGGTGCCGGCCTTGAACGTCACCCGGTCGAGTTCGAGCGCGAGCGAGTCTGCCGCGATCTGTGCGAAGGCGGTCAAGGCGCCCTGGCCCATGTCGTGCGCGCCGCTCTCGACGACGCCGGTGCCGTCGCGCCGGATCACCGCGCGGGCCTGGCCCGCGAACATCAGCGCATGGAACGTCGCCGTGCCCATGCCCCAGCCGACCAGGAAGCCGTCCTTGTCGCGCATCATCCGCGGCTTCAGCGGCCGCTCCCACCAGCCGAACCGCTCGGCGCCTTGCGTGTAGCACTCGCGCAGCGCCTTGGATGAGAACGGTTTGCCCGTGGTCGGCTCGACCTCGGCGTAGTTCTTGACCCGGAAGGCGAGCGGATCGAGGCCGCAGGCTTCCGCCATTTCGTCGACGGCGCTCTCCAGCGCGATCGATCCCGGCGCGATTCCGGGGGCGCGCACGAACAGCGGCGTGCCCGTGTCCATGCGTACCGCGTCATAGGTCGTCGCGATCGCCGGCGCGGCATAGAGCGTGTGCGTCACATGCGCCGCCGCTTCGTAGAAGTCCTCGAAGCTGGAGGTCGCGATCCGGGCGTGGTGATGGATGCCTGCGAGCTGCCCGACCGCGCTGGCGCCGAGGCGCAAGGTCTGCCGGGTCGGCGAGCGGTGGCCGAACGGGCCGTAGAGCTGCTCGCGGCGCGCCACAAGCTTCACCGGGCGGCCGACCATCCTGGCGGCGAGAATGCCGAGGACCTGCGGCCCGGCCATCAGGCCCTTGCCGCCGAAGCCGCCACCGAGATAGGGGCTGCGGATCAGGATGTTCTCAGGCGCGATGCCGAACAGCTCGGCAAGGCGGCCGCGCATCATCACCAGGCCCTGGGTCGGCGTGTCGATGATGAGCCTGTCGCCCTGCCACTCGGCGACGATCGCGTGCGGCTCCATTGCGTTGTGATAATGCGGCGGGGTCTCGTAGATCGCGGTGATCTGCTTGTCGCTGCCCGCCAGCGCGGCCTCGACATCGCCGTGATGGCTCTCGGCTGGAAAACCCATGCCGACGACAGGCGGCACATAGGCGTCGGCCGCATCGAGACCGATGCGGGCCGGCTCGGCCTCGTAGCGCGGCGACAGCAGCGCGGCGCCCTCGGTCGCGGCTTCCAGGCTTTCGGCAATGACCAGCGCGATCGGCTGGTTGGCGTAGCGCACACGGTCGTTCTGCAGCGCCTCGAAGCGGAATGCGAACGGGTTCGGCTTGCCGTCGGGATCGGCGTGCAGCGGCGGCCGGTTGGCGGAGGTCATCACCTCGACCACGCCGGGATGCGCCTTGGCGGCTTCGACGTCGAGCGCGACGACGCGGCCGCGCGCGATGCTGGAGACGGCGAGCACGGCATAGAGCAGGCCGGGCGGATTGTTGTCGGCGGCATAGCGCGCCGTGCCGGTGACCTTGGCACGGCCATCGACGCGCGACAGCGGCTGGCCGATGTTGGAGCCGTGTCTGATATGGGCGGGATCGCGGGAGAGATTGAGCTCAGGCGTCATGAAGTGCTCCTGGAACGGCGGAGAAGGGAGAGGCCGGCAGCGCCGGCACGCGCGACGGCGTGCCTTGCGCAGCGGCGGCCAGCGCGCGCATGATCAGGCTGCGCGCGAGAGGGATCTTGTGGGCGTTGTCGCCGGATTGCTTTGCATCGCGCAGCGCGATGTCGGCAGCCTGCTGGAATGTGTGCGGCATAGCCGGCTGGCCTGCGAGCAGCGCTTCGGCCTGGTGGGCGCGCCATGGCTTGGCAGCGACGCCGCCGAGCGCCAGACGTGCGTGCTTGATCGCGCCGTTCTCGATCACGAGACCGGCCGCGGCCGAGACGACGGCGAACGCATAGGAATTGCGCTCGCGCACCTTCAGATAGCGCGCGTGCCCTGCGAACGCCCGCGCCGCCGCGGGCAGCCGGACCGCGACGATCATCTCGCCCGGCGCGAGCACGGTCTCGCGCTCCGGCGTGGTGCCGGGCAGGAGATGCAGCGCCTCCAGCGCGACCTCGCGCCGGCCGGAGCCGCCTTCGATCTCGACGATCGCATCGAGCGCGGCGAGCGGCACGCAGAAGTCCGAGGGGTTGGTGGCGATGCAGGCCTCGCTCCAGCCGAGCACGGCGTGCTGATGGGTGTCGCCCCCGCGCGCGTCGCAGCCTGCGCCGGGCGCGCGTTTGTTGCAGGCCGAGGCCGGATCATAGAAATACGCGCAGCGTGTCCGCTGCAGCAGATTGCCGCCGACGGTGGCCGCATTGCGCAACTGTGCCGAGGCGCCCGACAGCAGCGCTTCGGCGACTGCCGGGAAATCGCGCGCGAAGGCCGCGTCATGCGCAAGGTCCGCATTGCCCACCAGCGCGCCGATCCGGACGTCGCCATTGCCGAGCGTCTCGATCCGCGTCAGCTCCTTGATCTGCGAGATGTCGACCAGCCGCGCCGGCCTGATGACATTGCCCTTCATCAGATCGAGCAGGTTGGTGCCCGAAGCGAGATAGGCCGCGCCCGGCGCGCTGGCCGCTGCGACCGCCTCCGCGACCGTCGACGGCTTCACATAGTCGAACCGGTTCATGCCGCGCGCTCCTTGTTCTCGGCGAGCGTCGCCTGGGCGTCGAGCACCGCCTCGACGATGCCGACATAGGCGCTGCAGCGGCACAGATTGCCGCTCATGCCTTCGCGCACGCGCTCCGGATCGCCGCCGGCGTGACCTTCGTTGATGAGCCCGACCGCGCTCATGATCTGGCCGGGCGTGCAGAAGCCGCATTGCAGGGCATCGTGGGCGATGAAGGCTACCTGCACCGGATGGAGCTGGTCGCCTTGAGCGAGCCCTTCGATGGTGGTGATCGCCGCGCCGTCGAGGCTGACGGCCAGCGTCAGGCAGGAATTGATGCGGCGGCCGTCGACCAGGACGGTGCAGGCGCCGCACTGGCCGCGGTCGCAGCCCTTCTTGGTGCCGGTGAGGTGGAGGCGCTCGCGCAGCAGGTCGAGCAGGGTGACCCTGGGGTCGTCGAGCGCAAGCGTTCGCGGCTCACCGTTGACGGTGAGTCTGACAGTCCAATTCATGCGTTGTTCCGATCGAAGCGATGGCCTAATCGGATCGCAGCGGGCACCGCCTTACGGGCGATGGTCCGTCCAGATCCAGCGACCGCGGGACGACAGCTGAGGAAGGTTGGCTGTCCCGGGTGGCAGGTCTATCTATACGGAGGGTTCCTCCGTTTAGCAAGGGGACATGAACGGTCCGTCATCAAGAGCTGGTGAGATGGAGACGAAACCACAAGACCGCCATCGCAAGCCGCGCGCCGATGCGCAGCGCAACCGCGAGCGCGTGCTCGAGGCGGCCAAGGCGGTGTTCAGCGTCGGCGGCGCCGAGGTCAGCCTGGAGGCGGTGGCGCGCCAGGCCGGCGTCGGCATCGGCACGCTGTATCGCCATTTCCCCACCCGCGAGGATCTGTTCGAAGCGGTGTACCGGCGCGAGGTCGAGCAGCTCGCCGAGCTTGCGGAAGAGCTGAAGAGCGAGCCGTCGGCGGTCGAGGCGCTCCGCCGCTGGCTGCGCTCGACGGTGCAGTTCGTCGCCACCAAGAAGGGCATGATGGCCGCGCTCGCGATCGTCATGAACGCGAACTCTGAGCTCGCGGCCTATTCGCACGGCCACCTCACCCGCTCGATCGGCGCGCTGCTGGCGCGTGCCGTCGCGGCCGGCGAGATCCGCAGCGACATCAGCGCCGACGACGTCCTGCGCGCGCTGATCGGCATGTGCTACATGCACGACCAGACCGGCTGGCAGCAGAGCGTGCTGCGGCTGTTGGATGTGTTCGTGGATGGGCTGCGGGTGGGGAAGGGGCGGGCGTGAGATTGCCTCACGCTGCGTATTAGCCGCTCATTGACTTGCCCGGGCCGACACGTCCGACGGCACTCTCGTCCGGGCGATACTCCGTAGATCCGGATGCTCCCTCCATCGTCATTCCGGGGCGCGCGAAGCGCGAGCCCGGAATCCATAACCACGTTCTGTTGCTGAAATTCGCAGTGCCTCTGTACGGCCCTCTCGCTCCACAACCAAGACCTGTGAGTATGGATTCCGGGCTCATTCGCTGCGCGAATGCCCCGGAATGACGAAGTTGGCGTGGGGTGATGCTATGAAACCGGCGTCCCGCAGGCGGCGCAGAATTTCGCGCGGGGTGTTCTCAACGGCTTTCCACACGACGTGCACGCCGGACCGAAATCACTTCGTCGATGGTGCCAGATCGCAAGGGCATTCGTCTCGTCAAAGCCGGTCAGTTCACGGTAGCGCTGCAGCACGCCCGCTTTGCTATCGACCGCAGCGGCGGCTTGCCCGAGAGTACATTCATTCAACCGCCGGTAGTCTTTGATGTCGTCGATCGGTTTCCTCAGGAGAGGCTCGATCTCCACCCACTCCTTCTCATCGAGCATGGGCACCTCGATGCCACAACGCCAGCAATATACTGTGATGGCCATCTCACCCCCGCAACCATTCCATCAGCGCCTGCGCCGTTTCCTCCGGCTGCTCGGGCTGCGGCAGGTGACCGCAATTCTCCAGCACGACCAGCCAGCTGCCGTCGATGCCGTCGGCCATTTCCTTCGACAGGCTGTTCGGGATGGTGTTGTCGGTGTCGCCGGTCAGCACCAGGGTCGGGCAGCGGATCGCTGTCAAGGTCGGCCGCGAGTCCGGACGCGACATGATGGCCGTCAGCTGCCGGATGAAGCCGATGACGCCGACCTCCTCGGCCATGTCGTGCACGAGCTGGCGCAGCCGCGGATCATCCTGGCGCGACGGATGCACGAAGCCCGAGAACAGCTCGTCGACCACGCCGTGATAGTCGCCCTCCTTGGCGCGGGTGATCATGGTGCGGCGGCGGGCGCTCGCCTCCGGCGTGTCGGGCCGCGCCTGGGTGTTGATCAGCGCCAGCCGACCCACGCGTTCTGGCGCCTGGCGCATGATCTCGAGCGCGATGTAGCCGCCCATCGAATGTCCCGCGAGCGCGAAGCGCGGCGGCGCCTCGGCCAGGATGCGGCGCGCGATCGCGGCCATGCTGTCATCGCGGATGTGGTTGGCCACCATCACCGGCCCGAGCCGCCACAGCGCCGGGATGACAGGCGCATAGATGCGGGGCGACGAGATCAGGCCAGGCACCAGCACGAGCGGCAGCGCATCAGTCATGGGTCTTCCCCCCGGAAACGGCATTCACCTGCAGGTCCGGGTGTTGTCCGCCCGGCATGCCATTTACGCGCGAGGGGCGGCCGATGTCCAACGATGTGCTGCGGCTCGCGCCCGCCGCCCCAGGCCGACAACCTCGTCCCCAGCCGTGTCCTGGCTCCTCCTGCGCCTCTTCGCGGCAGCGGGGGGGCCGGTCGGATGATCGCGGTGATCGGGGCGCCCGCGATGCTGCTTGGGCCGCGGCGCCTTCGGCTTTCGTGATTGCGGCGCCATTCGCGGCAATCTGGTGGCGTCGTCCGCAATTCGCGCGTGAGATCGGAGATCGAACTACTTCCGCTCCGGATCATGCCACCATCGCATGCAGCGCGATGATACCTGGATGGACCATCAATCGTGGCAAACAGGGTCGGGCGTCACGATAATATCACGTAATGGGCGTGGGCCGCGGCGTCGCAAGGCCTGCGACCACAACGATTAGTTCGCGCGGCCGGTAACTTCACGTGGCCGGCGATGGCCGGCTCTCTCGTGCTGCTGCGGAGATAAGTTGGTAGCACCGCGCTGTCGGTGATGACATCGGAAGGATTGTCGCGCGAAGTCCGGCTCTCACGAGAACGGCGGGTGCGCCGATCCGCGATGCAGCGAGGGGCGGGACGACGTGCTCGATCAGCGGCGCGACGATGCCTCTCGGCGATGTCGCTGCCGGATGGAGCAGCGGCGCTCGTGGCCGCGAGTTCGATGCGAAGGTTGCGGTGGCGTGACCTGATGCGCGAGCGAGAGCGAGCGCGCCAGCGGCCGAGGCCTCTCCTCGACGATCAGACGAGCAGAGGCTGCGCCGTCGCCGCGAGCTTCTTCAGCAGCGGCAGGAAGCGCTCCTTCATCTCGTCGACGCCGATGCGATCGACGTGGCCGCCGATGTTGGCGGCGGCGATGATGCCGCCGTCATATCGGCGAATCGGCACTGAAATCGAGCGGAAACCCTGCTCCGCCTCACCGTCGACGAGCGAGTAACCGTCGTCGCGGACGGCGATGATCGACGCGAGCAATGCTTCCTTGTCGGTGATCGTCTGCGGCGTCATCTCGGTCAGAGTCATGCGCTCGACGGCCTGGCGCAACTGATCGTCCGGCATCCGGCTCAGCAACACGCGGCCGACCGACGTGCAGAACGCCGGCAGCCGATAGCCGATTTCGAGCCCGGTCGAGAACATCCGCGTCGAGGTCGCGCGCGCGATGAAGACGACCGACTCGCCGTCGAGGACGGCGAGCGAGCAGACCTCGCGCGCCTCGCCGGCCATGCTGTCCATCAACGGCTGCATCACGCTGTTGATCTGGTTGGAGGCGAGATAGCTGGAGGCCAGCAGCAGCACGCGCGGCGTCAGCGAGAACAGCCGGTCGTCGCCATGGACGAAGCCGGAGGCCTTCAGGGTCAGCAGAATCCGTCGCACCGTGGCGCGGGCGAGGCCGGTGAGTTCCGCGGCCTTGCTCAGCGTCATCGGCCGGCCCTCGCGGCTGAAGGCTTGTATCACCCGCAGGCCGCGATCGAGCGCTTCCACGAACTCGGGGCCGTCGCCCCGAGCCTGCTTCTTCTCCTCATCAGTGCGCTTCAGTTTCGGCATCGGCCTGACATGATCCGCTGTTGTTGTTTTCGGCCGCAGTGAAGCTGCAGTCCGTTGGCCCCTCGGCTTCGGTTGTAGCTTTTTCACTTGCGCTTCTCCCCACTTAAAGCGAATCTAATCTGGGCGAACATGTGTTCGTCTAGCGAACATTATTAGATGATCGCGTGACGCTCAACGCCCGACTTGCGACGGAACAGGAGAGACGGCCATCATGATGAGCCAGGAGCAGAACGACCTGATCACGCGCGTCGGACCCGGCGCGCCCGCCGGTAAACTAATGAGGATGTACTGGCAGCCGGCCGCGCTGGTCGATGAGCTCGTGGGCGAGCGGCCGGTGCGCGCGGTGAAGCTGCTCGGCCAGGACTTCGTGCTCTTCAAGGATGCGCAGGGCCGCTACGGACTACTTGATCGCGATTGTCCGCATCGCGGCGCAGATCTCGCCTTCGGACGGCTGGAGAACGGCGGGTTGCGTTGCGCCTTCCATGGCTGGCTGTTCGACGCCGACGGCAATTGTCTGGAGACGCCGGCCGAACCGGCGGGCTCGCCGCTGTGCAAGAACGTCAAGCAGCGCGCCTATCCCGTGGTCGAGAAGGGCGGCATCCTCTGGGCCTGGCTGGGCGAGGGCGCCGCCCCGGCGTTCCCGGATCTCGACTGCTTCACCGCGCCAGACGCCTACACCTTCGCCTTCAAGGGCCTGATCGAGTGCAACTGGCTGCAAGCGCTGGAGGTCGGCATCGACCCCGCGCATGCCTCGTTCCTGCACCGCTTCTTCGAGGACGAGGATACGTCGACCGCCTATGGCAAGCAGTTCCGCGGCGCCTCCGCCGACAGCGAGCTGCCGATGACCAAGGTGCTGCGCGAATACGATCGTCCGATCATCAATGTCGAGGGGACCGAATACGGCCTGCGCATCATCGCGCTGCGTGAGATCGATGCCGAACGCACCCACGTGCGCGTCACCAATCAGCTGTTCCCGCATGCCTTCGTGATTCCGATGAGCACGGAGATGACGATCACGCAGTGGCACGTGCCGGTCGATGACGAGAGCTGCTATTGGTACGCGATCTTCACCAGCTATGGCGCGCCGGTCGACCGGGCGAAGATGCGGGCGCAGCGGCTCGAGCTCTATGAGCTGCCCGACTATCGCTCGCGCAAGAACAAGAGCAACGACTACGGCTTCGATCCACGGGAGCAGGCGACCGCGACCTACACCGGCATGGGCAACGACATCAACGTGCACGACCAGTGGGCGGTGGAGTCGATGGGCCGAATCCAGGACCGCACCCGCGAGCATCTGGGCCAATCCGACAAGGCGATCATCCAATATCGCCGGCTGCTGCGCGAGCAGATCGAGAAGGTCGCGAGCGGCGAGCCGCCGATGCTGTTCCTCGATGCCGCTGAGGCCCGCAGCGTGCAGGGCCCGGCGACGATGGACGGCATCGGTCCGACGCGCGGCTGGGAGACCTATTGGATGGAAGTCGACGTCCGCCGCCGCCGCAACGCCCCCTGGGCCCCGCCGGTGCCCGCGGATATCGTGCGGCGGGCCCCGCATCTGAGCGCGGCGGAGTAGCTCCTTTGCTCCGAGCTGCCGTAGGGTGGGCAAGGCCGGCGGAACGGCGCAGCGTGCCGTCCGACGGCCCGCCCACCATTCACGCGCACCGTCGCGGCGGTGGGCGCGTCGCGTTCGCAGTGTCCACTGGCGCAACAGCGGAGGCAGCGCCGCGAGCGCGCCTTTGCCCGTCCTACGATTCGAGGAGCCATCGTTGAGTTTCGTCGACAAGCATCAGTTGTGGACCGTCGAGCAGGCCGAGGCCGCAATGCGCATGCGCCGCCTCGCCGAGGAGCACGGCCTCACCACCATCCGCTTCTCGTTCCCGGACCAGCATGGCATCCTGCGCGGCAAGACACTCACTGTCGATGCTGCTTTGTCCTCGCTCGAGGATGGCTGCTCGATCACGACGACCCTGCTCGCCAAGGACACCTCGCATCGCACCGTGTTTCCGGTGTTCACCGCCGGCGGCGGCTTCGGCATGGCCGAGATGCAGGGCGGCAGCGACGCGCTGATGGTGGCCGATCCCACCACGTTCCGGGTGCTGCCCTGGGCGCCCGGCACCGGCTGGGTGCTGTGTGATCTGTATTTCGCCAACGGTGCGCCGGTCCCGTTCGCCACGCGCAATCTCTATCGGTCGGCATTGGCGACGCTCGAACAGCGTGGCTATCAGTTCATGGCCGGCCTCGAGGTCGAGTGCCACATCTTCAAGGTCGAGGATCCCAGGCTCGCGCCCGGTGATGCCGGCTCGCCCGGTCAGCCCGGCGTGCCGCCGACGGTCAGCCTGCTGACCCAGGGCTATCAATATCTCACCGAGCAGCGCTTCGATCAGATGGAGCCGGCGCTCGAGATCATCCGGGCGAACCTCGTCGCGCTGGGCCTGCCGTTGCGCTCGATCGAGCTCGAATATGGACCGAGCCAGTGCGAATTCGTGCTGCAGCCGGGCATCGGGCTGGCGCCTGCGGATACGATGGTGCTGTTCCGCAGCGCCGTGAAGCAGATCTGCCAGCGCCACGGCTATCACGCCACCTTCATGTGCCGGCCGCGCATCCCCAACGTGATGTCGTCGGGCTGGCATCTGCACCAGTCGCTGGTGGCGCGCGACGGCAGCAACGCGTTCATGACGGAGGACGCCGAAGGTCTGTCCGCGCTCGGCCGCCACTACATGGCGGGTCTGCTCGCGCATGCGCGTGCCTCCGCGCTGTTTTCGACGCCGACGATCAACGGCTACCGGCGCTACCGCGCCTATTCGCTGGCGCCGGACCGCGCGATCTGGGGCCGCGACAACAGAGGCGTCATGATCCGCGTGCTCGGCGGCCCCGGCGATCGCGCCACCCGCCTGGAGAACCGCATCGGCGAGCCCGCCGCCAACCCCTATCTCTACATGGCTTCGCAGATATCAGCCGGCCTCGACGGCATCGACCGCGAGCTCGATCCGGGACCGTCGGCGGATGTGCCCTATGAGACCAAGGCGAGCCTGCTGCCGAAATCGTTGCGCGAGGCGGTCGATGCGCTGAAGGACGATGCGTTCTTCCGCCAGGCGTTCGGTTCGACCTTCATCGACTACTACACCTTCATCAAGAACGCCGAGCTCGAGCGCTTCCAGCAGGAGGTCTCCGACTGGGAGCAGCGCGAATATTTCGAGATGTTCTGACGGCGCGGTGGCCCCTCACACGCTGCGCGTCAGCCCGCCGTCGACGCGGATGTTCTGGCCGGTGATGTAGGCGGCACCCTCGGAGGCCAGGAAGGCGATGGTCGCGGCGATCTCCTCGGACTTGCCGTAGCGGCCCATCGGCACCGTCTTACGGCGCTCCTCCGTCGCCGGCAGGCTGTCGATCCAGCCCGGCAGCACGTTGTTCATGCGGATGTTGTCGGCCGCGTAGGTGTCGGTGAAGATCTTGGTGAAGGATGCGAGCCCGGCGCGGAACACCGCCGAGGTCGGGAACATCGAAGACGGTTCGAAGGTCCAGGCGGTCGAGATGTTGATGATCGCGCCGCCCTTATGCGCCTGCATGACCGGTGTCACCAGGCGTGTCGGGCGGATGACGTTCAGCAGATAGGTATCGAGGCCCGTGTGCCACTGCTCGTCGGTCAGCTCCAGGATCGGCGCTCGCGGGCCGTGGCCGGCGCTGTTGACGAGCACATCGATGCGGCCCCAGCGGTCCATCGCGCCGTCGACGAGGCGTTTCAGATCGTCGCTGGACGTGTTGGAGCCGGTGATGCCGAGGCCGCCGAGCTCGGCCGCCAGCGCCTCGCCCTTGCCCGACGACGACAGGATCGCGACGTGGAACCCATCAGCGGCAAGCCGGCGCGCGGCCGCTGCGCCCATGCCGCTGCCGCCCGCGGTGACCAGTGCGACACGTTGTGTGGCCATGACGATGACTCCTGCCTTTCACGGATGACGACGGCGATCATGTAGCGCTGTTCTCCCGGTGGCGTCGAGCAAAACACAGGAACGCGCCGGTCGCCATGACGGCGAGCGACAGATCATCAACAAGCCGTATCGGCACCGATCTGATCCGGCGCGTTGCTTGACCGGCGGCTGCAACGCGCCGAAAATCGGAAACAGGCCGGTGCAACGGGAACGCGCCACCGCGTGGATCCGTTGAGACCGGACAGCAGGGAGGCACGATGCGCCACGTGACGACGCAGACACCGGCCGATACGCCGGCCGTTCAGGTTCGCGGCGCGTCGCGCGAGCCCGGCGTGGTCGCGGCGAGCGCCTATGCCGATGGCCGCCGCGTCGCCGACGTCGCGATCGAGGAGGCCGGCGCCTGGAGCAGGCGGCCGGGCCATGTGGTGTGGATCGGGCTGCATGAGCCTGATGCGGCGCTGCTGCAGCGCGTCGCGGATCAGTTCGGGCTGCACGAGCTCGCGATCGAGGATGCGTCGAAGGCGCATCAGCAGCCCAAGGTCGAGCGCTACGGCGACGCGCTGTTCGTCGTCGCCCGCACCGCGCAGCTCGTCAAGGAGCACATCGTGTTCGGCGAGACCCACATCTTTGTCGGCCCCGGCTTCGTGGTCTCGGTGCGCCACGGCGCCTCGACCTCCTATGGCGCGGTGCGCGAGCGCTGCGAGAGCTGTCCGGGCTCGCTCGCCAAGGGGGAGGACTACATCCTCTATGCGATCCTCGATTTCATCGTCGACAACTACCGGCCGGTGACCGAGAGCATCATGGCCGAGGTCGAGACGCTGGAGGAGGTCGTGCTGCAGCGGCCGCTGGCGCGCCACGAGGTCGACCTTCTGTATCGCCTGCGGCGCGACCTGCTGCGGCTGCGCCGCGCCGTCGGCCCCGTGGTCGACGTCTGCAAGCGGCTCGAGCATGTCGACAACGTCGCGATCGACGCCGAGATGGCGCCGCTGTTTCGCGACGTGCTCGACCACGCCAAGCGCGCCGAGGAGGATGCGGATTCCCTGCGCGAGATCCTCGCCTTCGTGTTCGAGGCCAGCATGATGGCCGGCCAGGCGCAGCAGACCGACATCGCCCGTCGGCTCACGGCCTGGGCCGCGATCCTCGCGGTGCCGACGGCCGTCGCCGGCATCTACGGCATGAACTTCGAGCACATGCCGGAGCTGAAATGGCAATACGGCTACTACGCCGTGCTGGGCTTCATCGCCACCGTGTGCAGCGTGCTGTACTGGCAGTTCCACCGGCGCGGATGGCTGTGAGGGGAGGGGCCGTCGGTCCCTGCTCGCGAAGCGGGTTCAGCCACTTGCGAGCGGCGCGAAGGCGTTGCTCCAAATCCCCTGCGCCCAAGCGAGGCGCGGTGCCAGGGCGCCGAGTGCGGTGGCGCCGCGACCGCCGGGCACGACGTGGCGCGTGTGGCATCGAAATCGTTTGCCGTTGAGGAGGCAAGGCGTGCCATGGCGCAGCGGTCACGCCGCGGCGGATCGCCCCTGGTGCGCGGACCACCACGCGGCGATCGCGTCCGTCAGTTCGTCCCAGATCGCGGTCGGCAGGTCGGGCACGGCGACGCGCACGCTGTAGCGATCCGTGGTGGCGTCGTGAAACCATTCCGTCGCAGCGAAATCGAAGCCGAAGCTGCCGGCGTGGCGGATCGGCAGCCCGGCGCGCCGGAGATCGTCGCTCATGGCGGTTGCGGCTTGCCGCGCGGTGGCCTCGTCGAGCGGCGCGCGGCCGGCGAGCGTGACGTAGAGCCCGTGCGCGAAGTCGAGCTCCGCGGTCAGGCCGTGCAGCGCGGTCGCGAATTGACGCCGCGCGCGCCGGCTGTTGCGCAGGATGGCGGCGACGCGCCGCGCGGTCAGTTCGCGATAGGCGGGCAGGCCGACATAAGGCGGGAAATGCGCCGGCAGCGCCGCGCCGCCGAGCAGCCTGACGGCGTTGCGCGTCTCGTCCGGCAGCGTCTGAAGCACAACGCGGCCCGCGGCGCCGGCCTTGCTCCAATCGATGAAGGCGACCGAGCCGAGCCGGCCATATTCAGCGCCGAGCGAGTCGAGCTTGGTATGGCTGCGCACCATCACGACCGGCACGTCCCAGCGTCGCGCCCAGGCCAGCACGCGGCGAACGCGGCCGGAGCCATTGGCAAAGCAGGTGGTGTCGAAGATCAGGAGATCGATCGCCGGACGGTCGCAATTCAGCACGGCCTCGAAGCGCGGCGCGGTCGCGCTGGAATCGATCAGCAGCAGCCGCGGCGCCGGCGCGGGCTGCGCCAGCGCGGCGGCAAGGTCACGGGTCAGCGTCACCGGGCGCAGGTGCCGCGCATGCGCCGCGACCAGCTCCTGCGTCTCGCCATAGGAACCCGGCAGCATCAGCAGGTTCGCCGTACCGAGAACGGGCCGCGTCGCGAGCAGCAGTGCCGCGATCGCCGCCATGCCGGAGATGGTGTAGATGGTGTCATGACGGCTCTCGCCCGCCGCATAGAACGACGGCCCGCGCACGTCGAGATCGGCGCGCTGATAGTCGTAGCTGAAGGCGAACGGTCCGGCGCGATGATCGTCCGCATCCGCCCAGGCCGTCTCTGTCGCGGTCCAGTCGCTGAGCGCGTGCTCGGCCTTCAGCGCGGCCGTGAGCTGAAACTTGCGCCGGACGACCTCCATCACGGAGCGTGGCGCCGGCAGCGCATGCGGTCTCCGCAGGCAGCAATTCAGGAGCTGCAGCTCCTGATGCTTGCGGGCGAGATAGGCTTCGATCGTCTCCATCGGGCTCTTCACGGGTGATGCTGGCGGCCGGGATGCAACGCGCAGGGATTGCGATGGGTCCAACGGAGTGCGGCAATGCCGCGCGGTTTGCTGTAGTCTGGCCGGACAAGGAGGAGATGAATGGGCAGGGAACTCGAAGGCAAGGTGGCGGCGGTCACCGGCGCGGCGTCGGGCATCGGCCTCGCCAGCAGCGCGGCGATGCTGGCCGCCGGCGCGCGCGTCGTCATGATCGATCGCGACGCCGCGGCGCTGGCGAGCCTGCGCGAGCGGCACGGCGAGGCCGTGATCCCCGTGGTGATCGACCTGCTCGATCCCACGGATTGCGCCACCCTGCTGCCGCGCGTCCTCGATGCGGCCGGCCGGCTCGACATCCTTCACGCCAATGCCGGCAGCTATCTCGGCGGCGATCTCGTCGACGCCAGGACGGACGCGATCGACCGCATGCTGAACCTCAACGTCAACGTCGTGATGAAGAACGTACGCGACGTGCTCCCGCACATGATCGCGCGCGGCTCGGGCGACATCATCGTCACCAGCTCGCTCGCCGCCCATTACCCGACGCCGTGGGAGCCGGTCTATGCGTCGTCGAAATGGGCGATCGACTGCTTCGTGCAGACGGTGCGCCGCCAGGTGTTCAAGCACGGCATCCGCGTCGGCGCGATCTCGCCAGGCCCGGTGATCACCGCGCTGATCGCCGACTGGCCGGCCGAGAAGCTGAAGGAGGCACGCGAGTCCGGCAGCCTGCTGGAGCCCTCAGAGGTCGCCGAGGTGATCATGTTCATGCTGACCCGTCCGCGCGGCATGACCATCCGCGACGTCGTGATGCTGCCGACGAATTTTGATCTGTAGGGCAGCCGGGTTTTCCTGAGCTGGAATCGGTCCCAAGTCATCGCCGCGCTTCAGGACATTCTTCAAGCGGCACGGGACGTCCTGTCCGGTGCCGTGTCTCCGATCGAGGGCGCGCGACGACCCCGTGGAACTACGGGGGTCGAATTAAGCGCAACCTTAATCATAAGGAACCTAGCGTGAGCCCGCGCAATCCGGGGGCAATAATGAAGATCGGCCGACTTTTCGCAATTTCCATGCTGTCGGTGACGGCTTTGGCCGTCCTGCCTGCTGCTCAAGTCGTGATCGAGCAGGTCAGGGCTGTCAGCGACAAGGCCGAGGCGATCAAGACGGTCGAGGCGTTCGGCGCCGTGCTGCTCTACGCGCAGGACGTGGTCGGCCATCGCGCCCCCTACATCACGCCGATCTTCCAGGATACTCCCGCCACGCCCGCGCAGCTCGAAGGCGTGCGCAAGATCAGGCAGTCCGCCGACGCATCCTTCGCCAGGGCGCGCGCGCAGCTGGCGAACGTCTCCAACGGCGAGGCGATCACGCGCAGCCTGGACCAGGCCTCGTCCAAGCTGAACGAGATCCTCGCCAAGGTGGACCCCGCGCTGACCGCGCCGCTGAACGCGCGCGATCCGGCCGTCATCAAGAGCTTTCTCCCCGGGGTCACCCAGGTCGCCCTGGCAATCGAGCCGATCCTGAACCAGCTGCAGAACCGCATCGCCAATGCCGACGCGTCGCTGACGACGCTGCTCGACGTCGCCCGCACCGCGCAGGACCTGCGCGTGACCGCCGGCGGCCGGGCTGCCGCGCTGTCGCCGGCGCTCAGCGCCCGCCGCGCCGTGGCACCGGCCGAGAAGGCGGCGATGGACCGCGCCCAGGGCCGCACCGAAGCCGACCGCGAGCGCCTGGACGCCGGCATCGACCAGCTCGGCAATCCGGAGCGGCTGCTCACGGCGTTCAAGGAGGCCCGTGACGGCTATTTCGGGCGCGCCGTTCCGATCGTCGACAAGGACATCGCAGCCGGGCTCGGCGATCTCAACTACACACTCACCGCCGACAGCCTGGCCGAGGCGGTCGTCCCGGCCGTGCAGAAGTTCTTCGTCGTGCGCGACGCCGCGATCGCCGAGGCCCGCGAACGCGCCGTCGCGGCGCGCGATGCAGCCTATCTGATGCTCGCGCTGGCGACGGCGGTGGTCGCGGCCCTCGCCGGCATTCTCGTGTTCGTCACCATGCTGCTGCGCCGCCGCGTGATCAACCCGATCGTGAACCTGACCGGCCTGATCGGCGAGATGGCGGCCGGCCATGACGACGTGGCGATCCCGACGATCAATCGCGACGACGAGATCGCCGCGATGACCGGCTCGCTGCAGACCTTCAAGGAGGCGCTGCTGGAGAAGAAGCGCGCCGAGCAGGCGGCCGCGGCCGACGCGCAGGCCAAGATCGAGCGCGGCCAGCGTGTCGAGCGCTTCACGCGCGAGTTCGAGATGGCGATCGGCGAGGTCGTCGGCGTCGTGTCATCGGCGTCGGCCGATCTGGAGCGCTCCGCCGCCACGCTGACGACGACCGCCGGCCGCTCGCTGGAGCTCGCCACCGTGGTGACCTCGGCCTCCGAGGAGGCCTCGACCAACGTGCATTCGGTCGCCGCGGCCGCCGAGGAGATGAGCTCGTCGGTCAACGAGATCAGCCGCCAGGTGCAGGACTCCGCGCGCATCGCCAACGAGGCGCTGGCGCAGGCGCGCAAGACCAACGACAACGTCGCCGAGCTCGCCAAGGCTGCGGCGCGGATCGGCGACGTCGTCGAGCTGATCAACGCGATCGCCGGCCAGACCAACCTGCTCGCGCTCAATGCCACCATCGAGGCCGCCCGCGCCGGCGAGGCCGGCCGCGGCTTCGCGGTGGTCGCCTCGGAGGTGAAGGCGCTCGCCGAGCAGACCGCCAAGGCGACCGGCGAGATCGGCCAGCAGATCGGCGGCATCCAGGCCGCGACCCAGGAGTCGGTCGGCTCGATCAAGGAGATCGGCGAGACCATCGCCCGGATGTCGGAGATCGCGTCCGCCATCGCTTCCGCCGTCGAGGAGCAGAGCTCGGCGACGCGCGAGATCTCGCGCAACGTCCAGCAGGCGGCGCATGGCACCCAGCAGGTGTCGGCGAACATCGCCAGCGTCCGGCATGGCGCCGACGAGACCGGCTCGGCCTCCTCGCAGGTTCTGTCCGCCGCGAAGTCGCTGTCCGGCCAGAGCAGCCGCCTCCGCGACGAGGTCAGCCGCTTCCTCGACTCGGTGCGCGCGGCGTGAGGGTGCATTATGCGTGGCCTCGACGAGGGCCGCGCATCGCCACCCGATCGCAGCAGCTATAGCCCGCATGAGCGCAAGCGACATGCGGGGCCAGCCCCCTCAGATATCGGTGCCGCTCATCCGGGCTACAGCTACTCAGATCTGCGCTGCTGCCGATGCTCCGCGATCGGACCGATCGCGCCCTTTGTTCTTCTCGGCTGCCCCGTTCTCCCGCGAACGCGGGAATCCATAACCCCAGGCGGATGTTAGCTTGCGAGACACGTTCAACTGAAGTGGACCCCACGCACGGGACCATGGATCGCCGAAAATTAAGGTGTGATCGCGCCTGCCCTGTCGTTCAAATCAAGCAGCTTCCTGCTGCTGCGTCTGGGCCTGCTGTGGGTATGTGGGCAACGCGTTTGCGTTGTCCAAGCGAAGCGGCATATCCACAGTCTGGGCCGCCTCGATCACATCCATGCCGGCGCGCCATGCCGCCATGGGAAACTGATTGTTCATCGCCTGGTGCGGGCGGCGATGATTATAAAAGGTCATCCATGAGCCGATGCCGTCTCGCGCTTCGCGCCCGTCAGCATAGGCTTTCAGATGCACTTCCTCATACTTGATCGAGCGCCACAATCGTTCGATGAAGATGTTGTCCATGAAACGGCCGCGTCCGTCCATCGAAATCGCAATGCCTGCAGCCTCCAGCCTGCCGGTGAAGGCTGAGCTGGTGAACTGCGCGCCCTGATCGGTGTTGAAGATCTTAGGCCGGCCGTGACGCGCCATCGCCTCGTCGAGCGCAGCGATGCAAAAGCCCGTATTCATCGTGTTCGACAAGCGCCACGCCAGCACCGCCCGGGTGGCCCAGTCGATGATCGCCACCAGATACAGGAACCCCTGCGCCATCGGAATGTAGGTGATGTCGGCCGCCCAGACGTGATTGGGCATCGGTGATGCTGACGCCGCGCAGCAGATAGGGATGGATCTTGTGGCCGGAGGCGGCCTTGCTGGTGCCGGGGCGCGGGACCAGCGCCAGTACCGTTAACGGACCGCCGGACAATGGTTGAAGTTTCCGATACAGGTGCTCTTTGAGTTTTGCTTCCAACCCTCTCCCTTTGAGGGGTTTCCGAGACATGTCTTGCAAGAAGTGGTCGACGTAGCGCCCTTGCAACCTAAGTTTTTGTAGCAGGTGCCCGCATGGACGGTCCAAGGAATGAAAACAATCGCGACTATTGCGGCGGCGGTGCAGATATTTCTCATCGTTTTTTCCCATTTGAAGCGGTGATGGTCTCGATCGAGCCGATAAGCGAAGGGCTCGACCAGCATTTCAGTCGTCAAAGCGGGCACGGCATTGGTAGCTACCAATGCTAACGCTGGAGACTTAAACTGACATCGGGGTCGCACCCCGTTTTCGCATTGGGAGAATCCCCCATGGGCCGCCCAGCTTCGCACGCGTCAACTTGCCGGACGCAGACGGGCATGGATCAAGGCGCCGGTGCGCCGTAAGGGTCGCCGAGCAGCACGCTGCGGATCGCCACCAGAAGGTCTTCTGTCATCTCCTGCTTGGCGACGTAGTCGTCGGTGCCGGATTCGAAAGCGCGGCGGACGTATTGCGGCGAATCATGCCTGCTCAATCCAGGTAGCGGCAGACGAACAAAGCGCGCGCGAACGTCTCTCACCAGATCCAAACCATTGCTATCGCCAAGGAACAGATCGACGATCCCTAGATCGGGTTTCGTGGCCGCGATGGCCACGAGCGCATCCCGTTGGGTGGCCGCCAAGGCACATACGACAAGACCGGGCTCAGCATTGATCAGCGCGGTCAGCCTGCGCCGCATCGGGGGTGACTGTCCACAATGAGCAGACGCCGCGTGCGCCGTGCTGATTGCGCAGTCCGCTTTAGCACCATGGCCCAGACCGCGTGTTCGGCCGTCGCGCTTGCCGGAGAGGGGCTGTGCCTGCTTGGTCGAGAAGTCATCGGCGGCATGGCAGACGTGTATGACACTAGCCGCGCACTTGGGCGAACTTTATGACTCAACCCAATCGGCCGATTGTAACCCATTGAGCCGCGCGTCGGGCGAGTTCAGCAGCCGATTCGATCGCCAGCTTATTCTTGATGTGCTCAAGATGGGATTCTACCGTTTTGACGCTGCGGTTCAGTAGACCAGCGATCTGCCGCGTGGTTCGGCCCTGACCAACGAGCCGAAATACCTGCAATTCCCGATCGCTCAGCGTGCGCACCGGCGAGGCGGTCTCGAGCGGTCGCGCGCCGACGCATCGTTCAGCCAGCCGCCGCTGCAGAGCCTCGCTCATGTAGGTCTCGCCTGCAAGCACCCGACGAATGGCAGCGATCACGGTCGATTCGAGCTGTTGTTTGGTGACATAGCCGAGGGCGCCGGCGCAAAGCGCGCGCTCGGCGAACACCTCTTCGTCGTACATCGAAAGCACCAGCGAGCGAACGCCGGGATGACGCGCTTTGATTTCCTTGACGAGATCTAGGCCGTCCTCGTCGCCGAGAGCAAGGTCTACGATCACCAGATCAGGGCGACTGATCGCGATGGTCTTGAGCGCGGCCACGCGCGTACCGACCGCGCCGTGAACGGCGAGGCCGTTTTCCGCCTCGATGAGGGCGATCAACCCGCGGCACAGCACGGGATGATCGTCGACGACAAGCAGCCTCTTCCGCACCGCGTCCGCGGCTTCAGCCAGGCAAGTGGGCATCGCCGATACTTTCCTGCCGTTCGTAATTCGATAACAGCGGAAACGCGCACGCAACCATGACGCCGCGACGGGCCTGCGGCTCCACAGTAAGAGAACCGCCGATCGCCCGCGCGCGGTAGTCCATGGTATAAAGCCCGATGCCGTCATGATCGCGCCATTTTTCGGGAAGCCCGACACCGTTGTCCCGGATGCTCAATAGTCCCGAGCCTGCAGTGCACGCCAGACGGATCTCGATTTCGTCGGCTCGGCCGTGGCTGACCGCATTGCGGACGGCTTCTTGGGCGATACGCACGAGGTGGCTCGTGGTTTCGCGGCCAAGATCGGGACAAGGGGTATCTTCCACAAACGCACAAAAGGCGCCATGAGCGGCGCTGACGTTGCGGGCGAGGCTCTCAAGGGAGCCGACAAGATCCGCGCTATTCAGACCGATCGAGCTGAGCCCACGAGCGAGGTCACGCGCCTCGCCGATGGTCTCGTTCAGCAATCGTACGAGTTCGGCCGCGGCCGCGGCGGGACCCGGTTGGCCGCTCGCCGCCAAACTTCGCCACAGCGCCGCAGCTAGCGCCGCTAAGCCGGCGAGCGATTGGCAGAGCCCGTCGTGGAGTTCACGCCCAATGCGCTGTCTCTCGCGAGAGGCAATCGCAAGAATTTCACGTTCAAGAATTTCTTGTTGCCCAATATCGCGAGTTATGGCTTCGATCTGCTCCCGTTGCATCGAAGACCAGCCAGGTTTTCTCGTGACTAAGATACACCCTTAGGATGTATCAGCAGTATGATCGAGTCAACTTCAAAGATCGATTTAAACCGCATAACTTTATGTACATTAAAGCTACGCGCCGCACCGTTGTAATTGTCGATCGGCAGGGCGTCGATGAAGCTCATCGCGTCGACGGAGAACACCGCGCCGCCATTCGCCGTCTTTCCCGACGCTAGCATGAGTCAGTGGACGCTGAGCCTTGCAGCTTCCATACGCATGAAATGTGGACGTGAGGTGAAGGTCTCACAGGCGTTGAATAGCGGGCAGCGGGTTTATCCTCATTCATGATTGATCGCCTCGGCAACTCTGTTGAGGCAATCTCATGACAGGCAAGATCAAACCAATCTCGATCTGTCTCGCGGGCGCCCGACCGCAAGGTACGACCGCCGTGCTTCCACGTCAGTTGCGCGAAACGGAAATGCAACGCCAGCGGTCGCCACGCTTCCATTAGACGTCCGTGTAGCAGCCAGTCCCCCGGCTTCCGTCGGGTTTGGTGAAGTGCGTGCGTGCATTCACGACACCGATGTCTCCAAGGACCCTGATCTGGATGTCGCTGCCGGAAATCTCGGTGACCGGCGACTTCCGGGCGACTTGCCGCAGGAAGCCGGCGCGGTCGAGGACGGTCCCGTCCGGGGATTACGGTGACGCTGGGATTAAGGTGACGCTGCACCAAACAAAGCCCCCTCCGCCGCCCGTATCCCAGCTCTGCTGAAACTGCCCGTCGTGCCACTCTGCCGCACCCATTCCCCTTGTGCCGTCGGGCAAATCACCTGCACATTTTCGGCCGTCCCGTGCTCATCGAAGAGGGGCGTTCGCGAGTCGTCACGAGCGTTGGGTGTGGGATGCGATGGCCGGTGTGTCGCCAAGGCGCGTCAGCGCGAGACGGCTGGTGACATGTCGGACGGTGAAGTCGCGTGGTCCCGACCTCCCGACGCTGAGGTCAAGCTCGCTGGTGTGCGTCAGTGCATCGCGGGTGATGGGGGCAACAAAGCCCGGTCCCCAGGGAGAGCGCGTATAAATCGTAAGCCCATCGCGCAGGGAGGGCCGGGTGTGTTCGGCCAGACCTGTGGTGACTGCCGCCTGCATTCTTTTTCTGCAGGCGGGCCACGGGCGCGGCCAGCGCCCGGCCTTCCCTGCGCCCTCGATTTCCGGAGAGGGCGGTGCTGCAGCAAAGCTCGGACGCAAATTGCGCCGCGAGGCCGATGACGCGCATCTGCGCGTGGCCTGTGGTCCCGAGGCGTCGCCGAGGATCATGTTGGGGAAGAATGCCCTGGTGCTGCCGGACAGGATTGAACTGTCGACCTCTCCCTTACCAAGGGAGTGCTCTACCACTGAGCTACGGCAGCAAAGGGACTGGCGGGGATCGGCCCGAAGGCCGCGACCGAACGCGGGCGGTTCTTGCCACAAGGTCCCCGCCTGCGCAAGCGCGGCTCGCCCGGTTTTCCGGGAAAGACGTCAGCGTGATGGATCGAAAGGGAGCGAAAGACCTCCGAATCGGAGCGAAATCGCCCGTTCGCGGCGGATTCTCGCGGTTTGCCGCTCGAGGTGCCCAACTGGCCGCAGCTGCGGCGGCAACTCCCCATCCGGGCAGGCGACGGCCGGCCGGGCGGAACCTAGCGTCTGCGTCGCCAACGCCTCTTGGCTTTCGCATCTGCGGCCCCAATTGTGCTTCTGGTATGGGGTGACCGGGGGAAGGGGATGGCGGAGAAGACCGGGAAGGCGGCGCCGAAGGGCGCGCGCGAGGAGCGGCTGAAGCAGGCGCTGCGCGAGAACCTGAAGCGGCGCAAGGCGCAGAGCCGCGAGCGCAGCCAGGCGGGGACGGTCGAGAAGGACGGCTTGGACGAGGCCGCTGCCGACGGCGCGGACGATTCGAAGCATTGAGCAGATTGCAGGCAGGGTGGGCGTGATGGCAGCGGATGAGGGGATGAGGGCGGATGCGGCGGCACAACGGGCGGAGCTCGCGAAGACGCTGCCGCGCTTCGACCAGACTTTTCCGGAGCTGACGCCGCCGGAGATCGCGCGTCTGCGCGGCTTCGGCGAGATCCAGACCTATCGCGACGGCGAGCTGCTGTTCGAGACCGGCAAGCCCGGCCCCGGCATGTTCGTGATTCTCAAGGGCCATGTCGCGATCACCCAGCGCGATGGCCTCGGTCACGTCACCCCGGTGATCGACCAGGGGCCAGGGCAGTTTCTGGCCGAGATCGCCCAGCTCTCCGGCCGCGCCGCGCTGGTCGACGGCCATGCCGAGGGCGACGTCGAGGTCATCCTGATTCGCCCCGAAAGGTTGCGCGCGTTGCTGATCGCCGAGGCCGAGCTCGGTGAGCGCATCATGCGGGCGCTGATCCTGCGCCGTGTCAATCTCATTCAGGGCGGCGCCGGCGGCCCGGTCATGATCGGGCCGCCGCAATCGGCCGCGATCGCGCGGCTGCAGAGCTTCCTCACCCGCAACGGTTTTCCGCACCATCTGCTCGATCCCGCTGTCGATCACGACGCGGCCGACCTGATCGCGCGCTATTCGCCGACCCCGGCCGAGCTGCCGCTGGTGGTGGTGTCCGACGGCAGCGTGCTGCGCAATCCCAGCGAGACCGAGCTGGCGCGTGCCGTCGGCATGATCGGCGGTCCGCGCGGCGAGAAGGTCTACGACGTCGCCGTCGTCGGCTGCGGGCCGGCGGGCCTGGCCACCGCCGTGTATGGCGCGTCGGAGGGGCTCACGGTGGCGGTGCTGGATTCGCGCGCGTTCGGCGGCCAGGCCGGCGCCAGCGCGCGCATCGAGAACTATTTCGGCTTCCCGACCGGCATCACCGGCCTCGCGCTGACCGCGCGCGCCTTCAACCAGGCGCAGAAGTTCGGCGCCGAGATCATGATCCCGGTGTCGGTCAATGCGCTCGACTGCGAGCGCAAGGCCGGCGCCTTCGTGCTGGCGCTCGAGGGCGGCGACGAGGTGCGGGCGCGCTCGGTGGTGGTCGCCAGCGGCGCGCGCTATCGCCGGCCTGATCTTGCCCGGCTCAAGGAGTTCGAGGGGCGCGGCGTGTGGTACTGGGCCTCGCCGATCGAGGCGCGGCTGTGCGCGGGGCAGGAGGTCGCCCTCGTCGGCGGCGGCAATTCCGCGGGGCAGGCCGCGGTGTTTCTGTCGGGGCACGTCAAGAAGGTGCGGATGATCATCCGTGGCGGCGGGCTTGCCGCGTCGATGTCGCGCTATCTCATCGAGCGCATCGAGGCGACGCCGAACATCGAGCTGTTGTTCAACACCGAGGTCGTCGCGCTCGATGGCGGGGCCGACACCGGCCTCGAACGCATCACCTTGAAGAGCCGGCTATCCGGCGAAGAGACGCAGGCCGACATCAGCAATCTGTTTCTGTTCGTCGGCGCCGATCCCGCCACCGGCTGGCTCGACGGCTGCGGCATCACGCTCGATCGCGCCGGCTTCGTCGTCACCGGCGCGCAGTCGGAGCAGAATGCCGGGCGGATGGTGTCGCCGCTCGAGACCTCGGTGCCCGGCGTCTATGCGGTCGGCGACGTCCGCTCCGGCTCGGTCAAGCGCGTCGGCGGTGCGATCGGCGAGGGGGCCCAGGTTGTCGCCGCGCTGCACGGGTTTCTGGCCGATGCGCTGGTCCCGCCGGTCTGATTCGCGCCTTTCCGCCGCGGGGGCCGTACCGTCAGGGGATGAATTCCCGGCGGCTGCGACCTGCCGTTGCGAACTCATCAAATCGCCGTAATGTCGGTCCTGTTGCGCCGACCTTAGCCCAATTTCCCGGCCAGCCCCACAGGACCAGCATGGATCGCATTCGCATCGTCGGCGGCAACCCGCTTCGCGGCACCATCCCGATTTCGGGCGCGAAGAACGCCGCCCTGCCGCTGATGATCGCGGGTCTTTTGACACCGGAGACGCTGATCCTGGACAACGTCCCCCGGCTGGCCGACGTCGCGCAACTGCAGCGCATTCTCGGCAATCACGGCGTGGACATCATGGCCGTCGGCAAGCGTCCCGGCGATGGCCAATACCAGGGCCAGACGCTGCAGATCTCGGCGGCCAACATCATCGACACCACGGCGCCCTATGAGCTGGTGTCGCGGATGCGCGCCAGCTTCTGGGTGATCGCGCCGCTGCTCGCGCGCATGCACGAGGCGCGGGTGTCGCTGCCCGGCGGCTGCGCCATCGGCACCCGTCCGGTCGACCTCCTGATCATGGCGCTGGAAAAGCTCGGCGCCAATATCGACATCGACGCCGGCTACGTGGTCGCCAAGGCGCCGGGCGGCCTGCGCGGCGGCACGATCGATTTCCCCAAGGTCACCGTCGGTGGCACCCATGTCGCGGTCATGGCCGCGGCGCTCGCCAAGGGCACGACCGTCATCGCCAACGCCGCCTGCGAGCCGGAGATCACCGATCTCGCCGACTGCCTCAACAAGATGGGCGCGCGCATCACCGGTGCCGGCACGCCACGCATCGAGATCGAGGGCGTGGCGTCTCTGCAGGGCGCGCGTCACACCGTGCTGCCCGACCGCATCGAGGCCGGCACCTATGCGATCGCCGCGGCGATGACCGGCGGCGATGTCCGGCTCGCCGGCGCGCGGCCGGAGCTGTTGCAGTCCGCGCTCGACGTGCTGACCGAGGCCGGCGCCGAGATCTCGAGCGACGCCGAGGGCATCCGTGTCGTCAGGAACGGCCACGGCATCCGCCCGGTGCAGGTGACGACCGCGCCGTTCCCCGGCTTTCCGACCGACCTGCAGGCCCAGCTGATGGCGCTGATGGTCTGCGCGCAGGGCGCCTCGGCGATCACCGAGACCATCTTCGAGAACCGATTCATGCATGTGCAGGAACTCGCACGGTTCGGCGCGCGTATCAGTCTCGACGGCGAGACCGCGCGGATCGAGGGCACCTCTCATTTGCGCGGCGCGCCCGTGATGGCGACCGATCTGCGCGCCTCGGTGTCGCTGGTCATTGCCGGGCTTGCTGCGGAAGGCGAAACCATGATCAATCGCGTCTACCATCTCGATCGCGGCTTCGAGCGGCTGGAGGACAAGCTGAAGGCCTGCGGCGCCACGATCGAGCGCATCCGCGAGTGAAGGCGCTGCCAAGAGGATGAGACCGTGACCGACCGGCTCAAACTGATCGCGCTCGATGCCGACGATCTCGCCGTCATCTCGGCCCATGTACAGGACGCGCGGGTGCAGGCGGCCGACATCATCTGGCGCCAGGCCGAGAAGCGGCTGGTGATCGGCATGAACCGGCTCGACTGGGATCAGGCGCTGCATGGTGAGAGCGAGCCGCGCCGGCTGCTCGCGGCGTTGCGGTTCGACCGGGTGCTGGCCTGCAAGTCGCGCCGCATCGACCTCGCCGCGCCTGACGCCGTGCTGGAGCTGATCGGCATCGAATTCCATGCCGGCGCCGAGCCGCCCGCCGGCAGCGCGCTGCTGCTGTTCTCCCATGGCGGCGCATTGCGGCTCGATGTCGAATGTCTCGAATGCGAGCTGACCGATCTTGGCGAGGACGATCTCGGCACCAGCGATATCGATGGCGTCCCGCCGCTGACCGGGTAGGCGCCGGTTCAAAGGGTTGACGGCCCCGCGCTGCCGCGCCATTGAGCAGGAGGTCGGGGGCAGCCACCCCTTCGGAAAGTGCCAGAGATGCCCATTCGCCTGTCCCGCGCCAGCACCGATTTCGACACTCAGTTTCGGCAGTTTCTCGCCGCCAAGCGCGAGACCTCCGCCGACGTCGAAGCCGCCGCCCGCGCCATCGTCGACGACGTCGCCCGGCGCGGCGATGCGGCGCTGCTCGAGGCGACCCGCAAGTTCGACCGCTTGGAGCTCGATGCCTCCTCGCTGCGCGTGACGGCCGCCGAGATCGAGGTCGCCTTCAAGGCCTGTGACGCCGCGACCTTGGATGCGCTGAAATTCGCCCGCGACCGCATCGAGGCCTTTCATCTCAAGCAGCTGCCGGCCGACCAGCGTTTCACCGACGAAGCCGGCGTCGAGCTCGGCTGGCGCTGGAGCGCGATCGAATCCGCCGGTCTCTACGTCCCCGGCGGCACCGCGGCCTATCCGTCCTCGGTGCTGATGAATGCCATTCCCGCCAAGGTCGCCGGCGTCGGCCGGCTCGTGATGGTGGTGCCGGCGCCGGACGGCAGGCTCAATCCGCTGGTGCTGGCCGCCGCCCATCTCGGCGGCGTCTCCGAGATCTACCGCGTCGGCGGCGCCCAGGCCGTGGCCGCGCTGGCGCATGGCACCGCGACGATCGCCCCGGTCGCCAAGATCGTCGGCCCGGGCAACGCCTATGTCGCCGCCGCCAAGCGGCTGGTGTTCGGCAAGGTCGGCATCGACATGATCGCCGGCCCCTCCGAGGTGCTGGTCATCGCCGACGACAGCGGCAATGCCGACTGGATCGCCGCCGATCTGCTCGCCCAGGCCGAGCATGACGCCAGCGCGCAATCGATCCTGATCACCGACAGCCGCCGCCTGGCCGACGACGTCGCCCGCGCCGTCGAGGGCCAGCTCAAGACCCTGCCGCGTGCCGCGATCGCCGGCGCGTCCTGGGCCGATTTCGGCGCCATCATCGAGGTGGATCATCTCGACCAGGCCGTGCCGCTGGCGGACGCCATCGCCGCCGAGCACCTGGAGATCATGACCGCCGATCCCGACGCGTTCGCGGCCCGTGTCCGCAATGCCGGCGCCATCTTCCTGGGCGCGCACACGCCGGAGGCGATCGGCGACTATGTCGGCGGCTCCAATCACGTGCTGCCGACCGCGCGCTCGGCGCGGTTCTCCTCCGGTCTCGGTGTGCTCGACTTCATGAAGCGCACGTCGCTGTTGAAATGCGGCCCCGAGCAGTTGCGCGCGCTGGGGCCAGCGGCGATGACTCTGGGCAAGGCCGAGGGTCTCGACGCCCATTCACGCTCCGTGGGAATACGCCTCAATCTGCCATGACCCAGCACCCGCCAGGCGACGACCGGACCAATCGCATCGTGGCGGTGACGCTCGACGAGGAGTCGATCGGCCGCTCCGGTCCGGACATCGAGCATGAGCGGGCGATCGCGATCTACGACCTCGTCGAGGAGAACCTGTTCGCGCCCGAGGGCGCCGACGGCGCCGGTCCCTTCACCCTGCATCTCGGCATCACCGCCAACCGCCTGATGTTCGACATCCGCAAGGAGGACGGCACGCCTGTCGTAACGCACCTGTTGTCGCTGTCTCCGTTCCGGCGAATCGTGAAGGACTACTTCATGATCTGCGACAGCTACTACCAGGCGATCCGCACCGCGACCCCCGACAAGATCGAGGCCATCGACATGGGCCGGCGCGGCATCCACGACGAGGGCTCGCGCACCTTGCAGGAGCGGCTGAAGGGCAAGGTGCGGGTCGATTTCGAGACCTCGCGCCGGCTGTTCACTTTGATCACGGTGCTGCACTGGAAGGGCGAGGGCCAGTGATGCCGCGGGCCGCCACGCGCGCGTCCCAGCTTTCGGCCAAGGGCGCCTAGGCGCATGGCCGAGGGGCCGCCGCGCGCGCGCCAGCCGCAGGCGGTGCTGTTCGCCTGCGGCCAGAACAGCGTGCGCTCGCCGATGGCCGAGAGCCTGCTGCGCCAGATGTATCCGCAGGCGCTCTATGTCCGCTCCGCCGGCGTCAAGAAGGGTGAGCTCGATCCGTTCGCGGTGTCTGTCATGGCCGAGCTCGGCCAGGACATCTCGCAGCACAAGCCGACCACCTTCGAGGAGCTCGAGGACTGGGAGGGGCTGAATTTCGACCTCATCATCACCCTCTCGCCCGAGGCCCATCACAAGGCCCTGGAGCTGACCCGCACCATCGCCGCCGACGTCGAATACTGGCCGACGCCCGACCCGACCGGCACCGACGGCAATCGCGAGCAGAAGCTCGCGGCCTATCGCGAGGTCTGCGACGGGCTGTTCACGCGGATCCGCAAGCGTTTCGGCAAGCCCGGTCCGGCGGGCTTGTAGGTTCCCGGTTCCACCGCAGGTGTCATCGAACCGAAATACCAACGTCGTCCCCCGCTCAAATTCGCGCCGTAGAGCAGGCTCGTCGCAGCCTTGTCGCAGCCTTCGGGTTGTGGAATGGCAGCCCTTCCGATAGGTTCCGCGCGCACGCCCCGCCGCTTCCGAATCCCCCAGCGAAATCAGCATGCTCGGCCGTCCCAAAATCGTTCTTGCATCCGGCTCGCCGCGGCGTCTGGCGCTGCTCAACCAGGCCGGCATCGAGCCCGACGCGCTGCGCCCGGCCGACGTCGACGAGACGCCGAAGCGTGGCGAGCTGCCGCGCGCCTGCGCCAATCGGCTGGCCCGCGCCAAGGCCGATGCCGCGCTCAAATCCGTCCAGCTCGACGACGAGCTGCGCGGCGCCTTCATCATCTCCGCCGACACCGTGGTCGCGGTCGGCCGCCGCATCCTGCCGAAGGCCAATCTGGTCGACGAGGCCTCGCAGTGCCTGCGCCTCCTGTCCGGCCGCAACCACCGCGTCTACACCGCGATCACGCTGGTGACGCCGAAGGAGGCGTTCCGCCAGCGCCTGGTCGAGACCCGCGTCCGCTTCAAGCGGCTCAGCGAGGACGACATCCAGGCCTATATCGGCTCCGGCGAATGGCGGGGGAAGGCCGGCGGCTACGCCGTGCAGGGCATCGCCGGCTCGTTCGTGGTGAAGATGGTCGGCTCCTACACCAACGTCGTTGGCCTGCCGCTGTACGAGACCACGACGCTGCTCGCCGGCGAGGGGTTTCCGATCCGCTTCGGCTGGCTCAACACCGTCGGAGTCTGACGCCATCCTTGAGGAGGTGCATCGCGCGTCGCGGGCGCCTAGATAGCGGCCATGTCCCAAGAATCGACCCGTTCGACCAGTTCCCCATCCGCCGCCTCCGCCAAGCCCACCGGCCGCTGTCCGATCTGCCGCCGGCCCGCAGCCGAGGCCGTCCGCCCATTCTGCTCGCCGCGCTGCCGCGACGTCGACCTGCATCGCTGGCTCAGCGGCTCCTATGTCATCCCGGCCACCGAGGGCGACGAGGACGACGTCGAATAGGGCCGTGTTTTCATGGCTTTGCCCCAGCGGAGCCGGCCGTCCGGCGGCGGCCCCGGGGCCTTCCGCGCAACTGCGAAAGGAATGTGAAAACTTCGCCTCAGGGCGGTAGACAGCGCCGCCCGCTCTGACTATAACCCGCCGGCTCGCCGGGCTTTTTTGCCCTTCACGAGACCTGCCCAGGTAGCTCAGTTGGTAGAGCATGCGACTGAAAATCGCAGTGTCGGTGGTTCGATTCCGCCCCTGGGCACCACGCTTCGCCCGTTGGGCTACGCGTGGCGCAGCCGCGCTGTAGTCCAACGGGCGAAGCGTGCCCGGCGAAGCCTCTTGGCGAAGCCGGGCGTTTGAGCCCCCCAAGTCTCGCTTGAGACCCGCTCTCTGATCTCCGATCAACCTTGTCAAACAGCCTGCCGCTCGTCGCCGTAGCTCGCGGCCATGCGCTCGCAACCTCGCGGCTGGATTGGCCCGAGCTCTGCTGCATGTGAGCGTCCTCATCAATTGAGAGGGCGCAGGGAAGGCCGAGTGCCGACTGGCACCCGCGGCCCCCGTGCGAAAGAGAGTGCACGGGGCAGGAACCACAGGCTCAGCCGGAAACAACCCGGCCTTCCCTGCGCGATGGTTTGAACGGCTGCTCCGTGCTCTCCCAGGGGACCGGGCTTGCTTGCCCCCGTCATCGACATCGTCGCCGACCAAGACACCAGCGTCGGGGTGTCGGGACCACACGGCTTGACCGTCCGCAGCACGACGTTCGTCCGCACCCCCAAATGAGATGCTGCGTCGCCCCGCGGCCACCGCTCCCCGCCGCAACGTCCCGTGACGATCGCGATGCGCCCCTCTCAGTGCGGGCGGGATGGCGGGAAATGTGGAGGTGATTTGCCCGACGGCGCAAGGGGAATCAGCACGACGGGCAGTCTGTGCAGAGCTGGGATACGCTGGCCGACATACGAGTTGGCAGAAACAGCGCGAGCAGCTCGGAGACATCGCCATTGTTTGACGTATGTATCATTAAATGATACATACGTTGGCACATGATCAGAAGCTTCCGCGACAAGATCACCGAGGCTGTCTTCGACGGCGAGAACCCGAAGGGCTTTCCGTCGGATCTGTCAAAAGTGGCCCGCCGGAAGCTGCGTTACCTCAACGCTGCAGCCGATCTCCGCGACTTGCGATCGCCTCCGGGCAATCGGCTGGAGGCGCTGACGGGGGATCGTCAGGGGCAGCATTCGATTCGCATCAATGATCAATTTCGGGTGTGCTTCGTTTGGACGGCGGAAGGTCCGGCGGACGTCGAGGTCGTGGACTATCACTAAGAGGCACTGCAATGACCAAGAAGCTGAAACCCATGCATCCCGGTGAGGTTCTGCGGGAGGAGTTCCTCGATCCTCTCGGGATCTCCGCGGGCGCTCTCGCCAAGGTGTGTGGCCTGCCGCGGACACGAATCGAGCGGATCGCGAGCGAGCAGAACGGCATCACCGCCGACACCGCGCTTCGGCTCGCCAAGGCGCTCGACACGACGCCCGAGCTTTGGCTCAACCTGCAGACGGACTATGACGTCCAGATCGCGAAGCGCGACCTCGGCAAGACTCTCGACCGGATCGAGACGGTGAACAAGCCGCGAGCGGCGTGACCGGGCCACGGCCGCCGAGCGGTCGCGCACTGCGGCCCGGAGTTTCATGCAGCGTCACCGTAATGCGCAGCTTGAAACTCGCGAGAGCGCGGGTGCTATCAAAACGAAAATCAAAGACGCAATCTCACCCGAGCATCACGACACGCGAACTGACGAAGATGATTGAGGGAGTTTCGACCGTCACGATGTCAGCAATCAGGTCCAAGTTCAGGGCGGACCTCAAACGACCAAGAGAACGAGGCGTGCCGGTGTGCATGTAACGTCGAATTCGTTACCAAGTGTGCACTCCGGAATCACGGTGATTTCCTGAATGCCCTTCTTTTTTGTTGCATGCACGGCCACACTTTGGACACGGCTCTCCGCACCTTATCTCAGGAAACTCCTTCTTGGTTTGTTTCTTTGCAGTGGAGGCCTTCTTGGTAGCGGAGGTCTTCTTTGTAGCGAGGCCGCGTTTGACGTTCCTTTTGGTTGAATTCTTCATTTCAAATACTCTTCATTATTATCGTTGCAACTTTAAGTTCAATTTTGCATTCGCGTATTGATGTAGGTCAATATTTGTCGGGGCAGGGCTAGACGTCGATGTGATCTTTCTCACAGCCCGCCACGCGATGGCGCGTCAATGTCGTCCCATGTGGTCCTGGCACGCCGAACACGCGAGGTGATGACATGCGCTGGAGTGACTCAGCCAAGGGATTTGCGGTCGTTCTGGTGGTGACCGTCGCGGGGTACGTGTCCACGACCTATGTCGACCACCGGTTTGCCGCGCTTGACGCATCCGCGGATGCGACAACGAACCCGCCTCCGACATCCTCCGCTTGCGTCGGCGAAGATGGGCGCTGGCACAATTGGCCGTGGGCGAACGTGCCGATGCTCTCGCCGGCGTGTCGGCAGAATCGATAGCACGTGGCGGATGAGCGGAGCGTCATCCGCTATGCGGGATCATCGATGTCGGCCTGGACCGTCGGCCGCAAGCTCGATGAGCAACCCCTCGCCGATCAAGCTGGTTCACGGCAGGAACGAGCTTCCGCCAGGAATGAGCGCCGACGACTGTTGGCAAGCAGCGTAAGCTGGCGGATGACGCTTCGCTCATCCGCCCTACGAACTACGAACGGTCGGACTCTTTCTGACTCAAAGTCTCAGGCATCCCACGGCCGACCGCGAATCCGCCTTTGACTCCAGGTTGTCGAAGTGATCATCTTCTCCATTGACGGGAGAGGCGGGCTCCAGCCAATCACACGCACCCAGGGAGGCGATGATGAACGGCAACAACAACAAGCTCGTGGCGGAGGCGATCGGGACGTTCTGGCTGACATTCGGCGGTTGCGGCAGTGCGGTGATCGCGGCCGGCGTGCCGGATGTCGGGATCGGGATGCTCGGCGTGGCGCTGGCGTTCGGGCTCACCGTGGTGACCATGGCCTATGCGATCGGGCACATCTCGGGCTGCCATCTCAATCCGGCTGTCACCGTGGGACTGGCGTGTGGCGGGCGGTTCCCAACCGGGCTGATCGTGCCCTACATCATCGCGCAGGTGGTCGGCGCCATCGTTGGCGCGGCCGTGCTGTATGCGATCGCCAGCGGGGCGCCGGACTTCAGCACGGCGAGCGGCTTTGCCGCCAATGGCTATGCGGAGCATTCGCCCGGCAGATATGGGCTCGGGGCCTGCCTGCTCAGCGAGGTCGTGCTGACGATGATGTTCCTGTTCGTGATCATGGGCGCGACCCATGGCAAGGCGCCGGTGGGATTTGCGCCGCTGGCGATCGGGCTGGCGCTGACGCTCATTCACCTCATCAGCATCCACGTCACCAACACCTCGGTGAACCCGGCGCGCAGCACCGGGCCGGCGCTGTTCGTCGGCGGCTGGGCGCTGGCGCAGCTCTGGCTGTTCTGGGTGGCGCCGCTGCTCGGCGGCGCGGCCGGCGGCTTCATCTATCGCTGGCTGAGCCCGGAGCCGGCCGGCGAGGTGACCGGCGAGCGGACGGGGCAGGGCGCGGTCGCGAAAAGCGCCTAGGAGATCTCCTCACGCAGTTGGATCGGGCCGCGTCACGGCGTGGCCCGTTGCCGCGGTCGCGCCGCTCTTGATCGCCGCCGGCTCTGTTGGATAATGCGCGCCTTGTCAGCGTGCACGATTTTGCAGGTGTCGTGATGAGCCGGAGGAACAACGAGCCGCTGTCCGATCGGGTGGCGAGGGCGGCCGAGGCGCTGCTGGCCGAGGAGCATCATGTCAGCGTCGTCGACCTGTTCTGCGACCTCGGCTGGCTCGATGCGTCGCTGCTGGAGCAGTGGCGGCGCGGGCAGGTTGGGTCGCTGGAGGAGGTCACACGCTCCGGACTCCCGCGCATCAGGGAGGCGATGACGCATGTTCGTGCCTGGGCGCTCGCCAAGGGGCTGAGCCCGAGCGAGACCGCCTATGTCGCACAGACGCCAAGCCGGCAGCCGCTGCGGTTCAGCCGCAGCAATGATCCGGGACTCGAGGCGCTGTTTCGGACGCATTGGGTCTCCTCTCAGCTCTCCGAGAAGAAGTACGCGCGTGTTGCGGCGAAGGCTAGCCGGGCGCCGGAGCTGGTGGCGATCGCGCCGGCGCGGGACGGCTGGAGCTGTCATCGCTGCGGCGGGACCGGCGATGTCCTCATGATGGAGGATGGCGGTCCGGCGTGTCTCTCATGCGTCGGTCTCGGCGATCTCGTGTTTCTGCCCGCCGGCAACGCGCTGCTGTCGCGGAGGGCCAAGGCGAAGAGCAAACGCCATGCGGTCGTGGTGCGCTTCAGCCGGACGCGCGGGCGCTATGAGCGGCAGGGGCTGCTGGTGGAGCCAGGGGTGCTGGCCGAGCTGGGTCAGGACACCGCGTGAGCACGGCGCAGGACGCGCTGTCGGTCGTCTCCATGATCTCGCCGTGCTACGATGCTCGTCGTCCGCAGGGGCATCCGGTCCGCCCGCTCCGGCGTTCTGCAGCGACAGGTGAGGGCCGCAATGTTCGTCGACTTGCCCGGCCACTGGCCGCATGATCCGAAGCCGGAGCCGCCGAAGCGACGGCTGTCGCCGCGGCGTGAAAAGCTGCTGCTCGTGCTGATCGGCTTCAACATGATGCTGCTTATGGTCGCGCCTATTGGCGGTGCCACGCTGATCCACTGGCTAGTCGCCGTATTCTCGCGCTGACGCGGGAGTCGCCGGGCTATCGAGGCCGGCCTACACCTTCATGTCGATCACGGTGCGGCTCATCTCGTCGCTCGCCTTCAGCACTTTCGCGTTCGCGGCAAAGCTGTATTTGGCGACGAGCTGGCTGATCATCTCCTGCGCGAGATCGACGTTGGGCGCGGCGACGAGGCCATCCTTGTTGGCGAACGGCGCGGTGGGATCGTAGCTCGCGGACGTACCCGAGCTCGAACGCGTGATGGTCATCTGCGTGCCGCCGCCGGCGACGTCGCTCTGCACCAGCTCGAGCGGGTCGTAGGCCTTCGGCGCACCGGCCGGCAGCGTGCCGTCGGCATTGGGCAGCGCGCCCGTGCTCCTGGCATTGGCGACGTTCGAGGCGGACACCTCGAGCCGGCGCGAGGCGGCTTGCATGCCGGAGACTGCGATGGTGGCGGTGGGACTCATGGCGGCGCTTGCTGATGACGTGATGCGCCAGCTAAGCCCGCGGCGCACCAAGCAAGTGTCAAGACCGCCGATGAGACTCGAGCGTCCGGCTCAAGGTTTTGTTCACCATCACGAACTCAACGCGGCCGGTCCAGGGCGGTGGGCACATCCCCGGCTGCGGAGACGAGCACATATTCGCCGCGTGCCGCGTGGACGCCGCCGGTGACCACGACCGCCCGCTTCGGGCAGAGGCCGAAGCAGCTCGTCGCGATGACGCGGGCGGGCTTCTCGCCTGCGCGGCTGCCGGGGCTGTCGTGGGATTCCAGCGCGTGCCTGATGGCCTTCTTCAAGGCCTTGTTCAATGCTTTGGGGTCATCGCTGCGCTTCAGGCATTTGCGGCAGACGAACACCGGAGCGGCGCGGCGGGGGCGGACGAGAGAGGGGAGGGCCATGCCTGCGAGCTAAGCGGCTGGCCGAGCCGCCGCATCCCTCGGGGATGCGCAGCCGTCGTGCGCCGAGCGAGGGTCCGCGACGCTGGGCGCAACCTGCTGAGATTGGGCTATTGCCCACGATCAGAGCATATGATCTGGTCTGGACGACCCTGCCGCCTTCCTCCTGGGGATGGTGGCGGGCCTCGGTTCCCGGCGCCGTGAGCGCCGTGGCATAGTGCAGGCCGATCAGCGTCGGGCCGCGCTCGGCCGGGAAGACATGTTCTGAAAGGGAGGCCGGCTCGGCGTCATGGCGGGCGACAGCGACAAATCACGGCTCGACGATGCCGCTCGCGCCGGCTGGCTGTACTTCATCGCCGGCCATACCCAGGACGAGATCGCCCGGATGCTGCAGGTGTCGCGCGCCTCGGCGCAGCGGCTGGTGTCGCTGTGCCTTGCCGAGCGGCTGATCACGTTCCGGCTCGAGCATCCGATCGCCTCGTGCATGGCGCTGGCCGCGCAGCTCAAGGAGCGCTTCGCGCTGGTGCACTGCGAGGTGGTCCCGACCGATCCGGCCGCGCCGGCCGGCGCAGCGGGGATCGCCGAACGCTGCGCCAACCTGCTGGAGACGACGCTGCGCGCCGAGACGCCGGTCATCATCGCGCTCGGCACGGGCCGGGCGGTGCGCGCCGCGGTCGAGCGCGTCTCGCCGGTCGACCGGCCCGAGCACCAGATCGTCTCGCTGGTCGGCAACATCCTGGCCGACGGCTCCGCCAGCTTCTTCGACACCGTCGGCCGGCTCGCCGACCGCACCGGCGCGCGGCATTATCCGATGCCGCTGCCGTTCCTGATGGGCACCGAGGACGAGCGCGACCGCATGGTCCGGCTCGATGCCATCGCCAAGGTCAAGGCGGTCGCCGACAAGGCCGACCTCAAGCTGGTCGGCATCGGCCAGATGGACCAGAAGGCGCAGATGCATGTCGACGGCTTCGTGACCCGGGACGAGCTCACCGAGATGATGCGGCTCGGGGCCATCGGCGAGATCACCGGGTGGGCCTATGACGCCAACGGCAGGGTGATCGCCGGCGGCACCAACCGCAGACTCACCAGCATTCCGCCCGAGGTGCCGGCCCGCGCGATGACGATCGCGGCGGCGCTGGGACCGGCGAAGATCCCGGCCATCCGCGCCGCGCTGACCGGGCGGCTCATCAACGGCCTGATTACCGACGAGGCCACGGCGCGCGCCATCCTGGCGTGAATGCCCGCGGTGCTGCTGCGCATTGTTCTATCAAAGGTCGGATCCCTGTGGCGCCGCACAACCTGTGGGCGCCGGCGCATGCTTGACAAAGCCCGATCAGTGTTGTGAACATCAGCCCAGCCCGTGAGCATATATTCAATAACCGCGGGAATGGGAGGAGACCGTGAAGACCATCTTCACTCGGACGAGCACGCTTGCCGCCCTGCTGGGCGCCGCCACGCTGCTGACACATGCGCCCGCACTGGCGGAGACGAGCCTGACGATCGCCACCGTCAACAACGGTGACATGATCCGGATGCAGGGCCTCACCAGCGAGTTCACCAAGGCCAATCCCGACATCTCCGTGAAATGGGTGACGCTGGAAGAGAACGTGCTGCGCCAGCGCGTGACGACGGACATCGCCACCAAGGGCGGCCAGTTCGACATCCTCACCATCGGCACCTATGAGGTGCCGATCTGGGCCAAGAAGAACTGGCTGGTGCCGCTCGACAAGCTCGGCGCCGACTATGACGCGGGCGACATCCTGCCCAAGATCAAGGACGCCGTGTCGGTCGACGGCAAGCTCTATGCAGCGCCGTTCTACGGCGAGAGCTCGTTCGTGATGTACCGCACCGACCTGTTCGACAAGGCCGGGCTGAAGATGCCGGAGAGCCCGACCTGGGACTTCGTCGTCGATGCCGCCAAGAAGCTCACCGACAAGCAGGCCGGCGTGTACGGCATCTGCCTGCGCGGCAAGGCCGGCTGGGGCGAGAACATGGCGTTCCTGACCGCGATGTCGAATTCGTTCGGCGCGCGCTGGTTCGACGAGAAATGGCAGCCCCAGTTCAACACGCCGGAATGGAAGAAGACGCTGACGACCTACGTCGATCTGATGAAGGAGGCGGGCCCTCCCGGCGCCAGTTCGAACGGCTTCAACGAGAACCTCGCGCTGTTCAACTCCGGCAAATGCGCGATGTGGATCGACGCGACCGTGGCGGCCTCGTTCGTGACCAACCCGAAGGACTCCAAGGTCGCCGACAAGGTCGGCTTCGCGCTGGCGCCGAATACCGGCCTCGGCAAGAACGCCAACTGGCTGTGGGCGTGGAGCCTCGCGGTGCCCGCCGGCTCGCAGAAGGTCGAGGCGGCGGAGAAGTTCATCGCCTGGGCGACCAGCAAGGACTATCTGAAGCTCGTCGCATCGAAGGATGGCTGGGCCAACGTGCCGCCGGGCACGCGCACCTCGCTCTACAAGAACGAGGAGTACCTGAAGGTCGCGCCGTTCGCCAAGCTGACCCTGGCCTCGATCGATGCCGCCGATCCGAACAAGCCGACGGTCAAGCCGGTGCCTTACGTCGGCGTGCAATACGCCGCGATTCCTGAATTCCAGGGCATCGGCACCGCGGTGGGGCAGCAGTTCTCGGCGGCACTCGCCGGCTCGATGACCGTCGATGCGGCGCTCGCGGCGGCACAGTCCTCCACCGAACGCGAGATGAAGCGCGCCGGCTACATCAAATAGGCGCGCAAAGTTATCAGCTCGACACGAAACTCCTCCCGAGCTGATCACTGGCGGCCATCCCTCCCCACAGGGATGGCCGCATTTTCTCTCCAACGTTGTTCGAGCTCTTGCCCGGACGACGGTGCGCTCCCTCTCCCCGCTTGCGGGGCGAGGGTTGGGGTGAGGGGGACTCTCCACGAATACCGCGCTCGCGGAGAGTCCCCCTCACCCGGATTGCATCTGGCGATGCAATCCGACCTCTCCCCGCTTGCGGGGCGAGGTGCACCGTGCCCGAGGCTTTTATTCTCACGGCGGCGTGGTCATTGCGAGGAGCCGAAGGCGACGAAGCAATCCAGAGTCCCCCGTGATTGTGGATTGCTTCGCTTCGCTCGCAATGACGGCAGTGTTCATCGAGCAAATGGACAGCGGCAATGGCCACCAGGCAGACGCAACTCCTCGCCCGCGCGCTGATGTCGCCGGCGGTCATCCTGCTGTTCATCTGGATGATCGTGCCGCTGGCGCTGACGATCTACTTCTCGACCCTGCATTACAGCCTGCTCGATCCCGGCTCGGAGAGCTTCGTCGGCTTCGAGAACTTCACCTACTTCCTCACCGATCCCGCCTTCCTCGCCTCGCTGCAGAATACGCTGGTGCTGGTCGGCTCGGTGCTGCTGCTGACCATCGGTCTCGGCATTCCCCTCGCGATCCTGCTCGACCAGCCCGTGATTGGCCGCAACATCATCCGCCTGATGGTGATCGCGCCGTTCTTCGTGATGCCGACGGTGAGCGCGCTGGTGTGGAAGAACCTGCTGATGCATCCGGTGTCCGGCCTGTTTGCCTGGATCGCGACCTCGCTGGGGCTGACGCCGATCGACTGGTTCACCGACGCGCCGCTGCTCGCGGTCATCTTCATCGTCGCCTGGCAGTGGCTGCCGTTCGCGACCCTGATCCTGCTGACCGCGCTGCAGTCGCTCGACGAGGAGCAGAAGGAAGCCGCCGAGATGGATGGCGCCGGCGCGCTGTCGCGCTTCATCTATCTGACCGTGCCGCATCTGGCACGCCCGATCACGGTGGTGATCCTGATCGAGACCATCTTCCTGCTCACGGTGTTCGCCGAGATCTTCGTCACCACCGGCGGCGGGCCGGGGTTGCAGACCACCAACATCGCCTTCCTGGTCTATTCTCAGGCGCTGATCCAGTTCGACGTCGGCACCGCCTCGGCCGGCGGCCTCGTAGCGGTGGTCATCGCCAACATCGTCGCCTTCTTCCTGGTCCGCATCGTCGGCCGCAATCTGGAGGCCTGACCATGGCGCGCAAGGTCACCGGACGTCATGTCGCGATCTCGACCGTGGCCGCGTGGCTGGCCGGCTTCGTGATCTTCTTCCCGATCCTGTGGATGGTGCTGGCGAGCTTCAAGACCGAGCTGGAGGCGTTCGCGACGCCGCCGTCGTTCCTGTTCTTCCACTGGACCACCGAGAACTACGTCACCGTGCAGGAGCGCAGCGACTATCTGCACCACGCGCTGAACTCGCTGATCATCGCCGGCGGTTCGACCCTGATCGCGATGCTGATCGCGATCCCTGCGGCGTGGTCGATGGCGTTTGCGCCGACCAAGCGCACCAAGGATATCCTGCTCTGGATGCTCTCGACCAAGATGATGCCGCCGGTCGGCGTGCTCGTGCCGATCTATCTCATCTACAAGAATTTCGGTCTGCTCGACACCCGCACCGGGCTGATCTTCATCCTGTGCCTCGGCAACCTGCCGATCGTGATCTGGATGCTGTTCACCTACTTCAAGGAGATCCCGAAGGACATCCTCGAGGCGGCGCGGATGGACGGCGCCACGATCGGGCGCGAGCTGATCTACGTGCTGACGCCGATGGCGATCCCGGGGCTGGCCTCGACCCTGCTGCTCAACCTGATCCTGGCGTGGAACGAGGCGTTCTGGACCTTGAACCTGTCGACATTGAATGCGGCGCCGCTGACGACCTTCATCGCGTCCTATTCGAGCCCGGAAGGCCTGTTCTGGGCGCGGCTGTCGGCGGCGTCCACGCTCGCGATCGCGCCGATCCTGATCATCGGCTGGTTCAGCCAGAAGCAGCTCGTGCGCGGGCTGACCTTCGGCGCAGTGAAGTAACGAAAGGGCTGACCATGGGACGGATCACGCTGGAAGGTGTGCAGAAATCGTTCGGGCCGGTCCACATCATCAAGGGCGCCGATCTCGACATTCCCGACGGCGCCTTCGTGGTGTTCGTCGGCCCCTCCGGTTGCGGCAAGACCACGCTGCTGCGGCTGATCGCGGGGCTCGAGGACGTCTCCGGCGGACGGATCCTGATCGACGGCAACAATGTCGTCGATGTGCCGCCGGCCAAGCGCGGGCTGTCGATGGTGTTCCAGTCCTACGCGCTGTATCCGCATATGAGCGTGCGCGGCAACATCGCCTTCGGCCTGAAGATGGCCGGGCTGCCCAAGGCCGAGATCAACCAGAAGGTCGAGGCGGCCGCGGCCACCTTGAACCTCACGCCCTATCTCGATCGAAAGCCGCGCGAGCTGTCCGGCGGCCAGCGCCAGCGTGTCGCGATCGGCCGCGCCATCGTGCGCGAGCCCAAGGCGTTCCTGTTCGACGAACCGCTGTCCAATCTCGATGCCGCGCTGCGCGTGCAGATGCGGCTCGAGGTGACGCGGCTGCAGAAGCAGCTCGGCACCACCGCGATCTACGTGACGCACGACCAGGTCGAGGCCATGACCATGGCCGACAAGATCGTGGTGCTGAACGCCGGCCGCATCGAGCAATATGGCTCGCCGATCGAGCTCTATCAGCGCCCCGCCAATCTGTTCGTCGCCAGCTTCATCGGCTCGCCGAAGATGAACCTCATCACCGGCGCGGAAGCGGACAAACACCATGCGACCACCATCGGCGTGCGGCCCGAGCATGTCGCGGTCGTCGACGACGGCGGCGAGGGCTGGCCCGGCAAGGTGGTGATCGCCGAGCATCTCGGCAGCGACACCTTTCTCTACGTCGATGCCGGCGCGCTCGGGACGCTCACCGTGCGCGTCGTCGGCGAGAAACGACTCGGTGCCGGCGACACTGTGACGCTGCGGCCCGAGCCCAGCCGCATCTACCGCTTCGACGAGAGCGGCAATTCGATCTTCGCATGAGAGGTGACGTCCCCTCCGGGCGTCAACGACAACAACGGACCACGACGATGTATCTCGAAAAATTCAAACTGAACGGCAAGACCGCGTTGGTCACCGGCGGCGGGCAGGGCATTGGCCTGGCTTGCGTCGAGGCGCTGGCGGAGGCGGGCGCGCATGTCGTGATCGCCGATCGCGACGCCAAGGCGGCGGCGGACGGGCAGGCGGCGATGAAGGCCAAGGGCTATGACACCGAGACCGCGCTGATGGACGTCACCAACTCGGCTCAGGTCAACGAGGTGGCCGACGATCTGGTCGCGCGCTACGGCGGCATCGACATCCTCGTCAACAATGCCGGCATCGCGCGCAGCGAGACGCCGGCCGAGACCGTCACCGACGAGCACTGGCTGAACGTGCTGGACGTCAATCTCAACGGCACCTTCTGGTGCTGCCGCGCCTTCGGCAAGCACATGCTGGCGGCCAACAGTGGCGCCATCGTCAACATCGGCTCGATGTCCGGCTTCATCGTCAACAAGCCGCAGGAGCAGTGCTTCTACAACGCGTCCAAGGCTGCGGTGCACCATCTGACCAAGTCGCTGGCGGCCGAATGGGGCGCGCGGGGCATCCGCGTCAACGCGGTCGCGCCGACCTATATCGAGACGCCGCTGAACGCCTTCGTGAAGAGCAATCCGCGCATGTACGACGCCTGGATCGGTGGAACCCCGATGGCACGGATGGGGCAGGTCGAGGAGATCGCCTCGGTGGTGCTGTTCCTGGCCTCGGAAGCCGCAAGTTTGATGACCGGCAGCGTCGTCGTTGTCGATGGCGGCTACACTTGCTGGTAAGCTCGCGTCAAAATTGACGGGAGCGAAACATGCGGCAGGCGTTCATCGGTGTCGATGTCGGCACAACCAGCACGCGCGCCGGGATTTTTGACGGCAACGGCCGGCTGCTTGCCGCGGCGCGGCATCCGATCCAGACTTGGCACGAGGCCGGCGATGTCGTCGAGCAGTCGTCCGACGACATCTGGCGTGCGTGCTGCGCGTCGGTCAAAGCCGCGCTAGCGGAAGCCGCGATCGCGCCGGAGCTGATCAAGGGGATCGGCTTCGATGCCACCTGCTCGCTGGTGGTGCTGGACCGCCAGGGCGCGCCGGTCACCGTCAGCGGCTCCGGCGACGCCAGCCGCAATGTCATCGTGTGGATGGATCATCGCGCTCTGGCCGAGGCCCGCGACATCAATGCGACCCAAGACGAGGTGCTGCGCTATGTCGGCGGCTCGATCTCGCCGGAGATGGAGATGCCGAAGCTGCTGTGGCTGAAGCGGCATCTGCGCAAGAGTTTCGATGCGGCCGGCCATTTCTTCGATCTCGCCGACTTCCTCACCTGGCGTGCGTCAGGCTCTCTGGCACGCTCGATGTGCACGGTCACCTGTAAATGGAATTATCTGGCGCACGAGACGTGCTGGAGCGCGGCCTTTTTTCGCCGTATCGGGCTGGAGGATTTCGTCCGCGAGGATTACGCGCGGATCGGCACCGAGATCGTCGCGCCCGGTACGCCGCTCGGCCGTGGGCTGTCGCAGGACGCGGCCGAACAACTCGGGCTCGTCGCGGGTACGCCGGTCGGAGCCGCGCTGATCGATGCCCATGCCGGCGGCATCGGCGCCATCGGTGGCCGCGCGGCTGACGGCGGGGAGGTCGATGTCTGCGACCGGCTCGCCTACATCATGGGGACTTCGGCCTGCATCATGGCGACGACGCGGGTGCCGTCCTTCGTGTCCGGCGTGTGGGGACCGTATTATCAGGGCATGGTGCCTGGGTTCTGGCTCAACGAGGGTGGCCAGTCTGCCGCGGGGGCGGCGATCGATCATCTGCTGCGCTCGCACCCGGCCGCGGCCGAGGCGACCGCTGCGGCGCGCGCGGAAGGGCTCGACCTGATCACCCTGCTCGAAAAACGGATCATGGCGCGGGTGCCGAATGCCGGCAGCGCGGCGCTGCTGGCGCGAGATCTTCACATTCTCCCGGAATTTCTCGGCAACCGCTCGCCCTATGCCGATCCGGACTCGCGCGCCGTCATTGCCGGCCTTGATCTCGATGCCGATGTCTCCGCGATGGAGCGGCTGTTCATGGCCGGGTTGTGCGGGCTCGCCTATGGCCTTGCCGACGTCATCGATGCCTTCGCCGCCAACGGCGTTACCAGCCGGACGCTGGTCATGGCGGGTGGCGCCTCACGCAGCCCGCTGGTACGCCAGATCATGGCCGATACGACGGGATTGACGGTGGCGCTGCCGGGCACCCAGGAGCCGGTGCTGCTCGGTGCGGCCATGCTCGGCGCGGTCGCCAGCGGCGCTTTCCGCTCGATCGGCGATACGATGGCCTCGATGTCCTCGCTCGGGCGTCTCAGCGACCCGACCGATCCGAACATCGCGGCCTTCCATCGCCGCAAGCGGCGCATCCACGGCTTGCTGCGAGCGCTTGATCGCGAGAGCCGTTCCGTGATGCATGGTGCCGATGAGGAGGCACGCTGATGATCCTGAGCTGCGGCGACGCGTTGATCGATTTCGTCCCGGCCAGATTGGCCGACGGGCGCGATGCCTTGCGGCCAGTGGTCGGCGGCTCCTGCCTGAACGTCGCCGTCGGCGTGGCGCGGCTCGGCGCGCCCACGGGCTTCGTCGGTGGCATCTCGACCGACCTGTTCGGCACCATGATCGCGGCGCATGCCCAAGGCTCGCACGTCGACCTCGGCTACGCCGCGCGCAGCCCGGACCAGACCACGCTCGCTTTCGTGCGCCATGTCGGCAGCGAGGCGCAGTATGCCTTCTACGACGCCGAGACCGCCGCGCGGAAGTGGACGTTCCGGCCGGGCAGTATTGCCTTTGCAGACATCGACGCCATCCATGTCGGATCGACCACGTTGATCCACGATCTCGGTGCCGCGGAGACTCGTGCGCTGATCGCCGCCACGCAGGGCGCGGTGACGATCTCCTTCGACCCGAACTGCCGTCCGAATCTGGTGACTGATAAGGCTGGCTACCGCGCTGAGATGGATGGGTTCGCCGCGAGCGCCGACCTGATCAAGATGTCGGATGTCGATTTCGACTATCTGCATGGCCACGATGACTACACTGCGCGGGCGGACGCGCTGCTGGCGCGCGGCGCCAGCCTGATCGTCGTCACGCGGGGTCCCAAGGGGGCGCTCGGCTGGCATGCGCAGGCCGGCGCGGTCGAGGTCGCGGTCCCCGCGATCGAGGTGGTCGATACGATCGGCGCCGGCGACTCCTTCCAGGCGGGGCTGTTGTTCGCGCTGCGCAAGCTCGGCCGCATTGACCGGGAGGCCCTGAGAGGATTGAGCCAGACCGAAATGCGCAAGGCGCTCGCCTTTGCCGCAGCCTGTGCGGCCGTCACCTGCACCCGCGAGGGCGCCGACCCGCCGCGCTGGGACGACGTGGCTGCAACCTGGGATCGCCTGGGCTGAAGCTCCCCATTGCACTCGTCATTGGGAACTGGTTGGCTGTTCCCCCGTCATATGTGAGTACCGGACGAGGAAGCGCGATCGCGAGACTCCTCTGCCCGGGCCGCGGAAATCTTGATGCGACAAAGAGTTGCAGGGAGGAGAACCATGGCACCCGCCGCACGGACCGAGCCGCTGTCCCGTCACGCGCTGGCCTTCGTGTTGGCTGGCGGACGCGGCAGCCGGCTGCTGGAGCTGACCGACCGGCGCGCCAAGCCCGCCGTCTATTTCGGCGGCAAGTCGCGCATCATCGATTTCGCGCTGTCGAACGCCGTCAATTCCGGCATCCGGCGCATCGCCGTGGCGACACAGTACAAGGCGCACAGCCTGATCCGCCATCTGCAGATGGGCTGGAACTTCTTCCGCCCCGAGCGCAACGAGAGCTTCGACATCCTGCCGGCGAGCCAGCGCGTCTCCGAGACGATGTGGTACGTCGGCACGGCCGACGCCGTGTACCAGAACATCGACATTCTCGAGACCTACAACACGAAATACATCGTCGTGCTGGCCGGCGACCACATCTACAAGATGGACTACGAGCTGATGCTGCAGCAGCATGTCGACCAGCGCGCCGACGTCACCGTCGGCTGCCTGGAGATGCCGCGCGAGGAATCCTCAGGCTTCGGCGTCATGCACATCAATGAGGACGACACGATCCGCGACTTCATCGAGAAGCCGGCCGATCCGCCGCCGATGCCGGGCAAGCCCGACAAGTCGCTCGCGAGCATGGGCATCTACGTGTTCGACGCCAAATTCCTGTTCGAGGAGCTGAAGCGCGACGCAGCGGAACCGAATTCCAACCACGATTTCGGCCGCGACATCATTCCCTACATCGTCAGGAACGGCCGCGCCGTGGCGCACCAGTTCTCGCGCTCCTGTGTCCGCGCCGCCCACGATCAGGGCAGCTACTGGCGCGACGTTGGAACGGTGGACGCCTATTGGGCGGCCAATCTGGATCTGACGGACGTCGTGCCCGAGCTCGATCTCTACGATCGCTCCTGGCCGCTCTGGACCTATTCTGAGATCACGCCGCCGGCCAAGTTCGTCCATGACACGGACGGACGCCGCGGCGAGGCGACCTGCTCGCTGGTCTCAGGCGGCTGCATCGTCTCCGGCGCCCAGGTGCAGCGCTCGCTGCTGTTCACCGGTGCTCATCTGCATTCCTATGCCAAGCTGCAGAACGCGGTGCTGTTGCCCTACGTCAACGTCGCGCGCCATGCGCGCCTGACCAACGTGGTGGTCGACCGTGGCGTGCAGATTCCGGAGGGGCTGGTGGTCGGCGAAGATCCGGAGTTCGACGCCAAGCGGTTCAGGACCACGGAGAACGGCGTGACCTTGATTACCCAGCCGATGATCGACGGGCTCAATTCATGACGCCACTGCGCGTTCTGTCGGTTGCCTCCGAGGTCTATCCCATCGTCAAGACGGGCGGCCTCGCCGATGTCGTCGGCGCCCTGCCGTGGGCGCTGATGGCGGAGGATGTCGAGGTCCGCACGCTGATCCCGGGTTATCCCGCAGTCATGAAGGCGCTGGAGCAGGCCAGCGAGATCAGCTCGCTGCCGAACTTCTTCGGCGGCAACGCCCGGCTGCTCGGCGGCAGCCATGGCGCGCTCGACCTGTTCGTGCTCGACGCGCCGCATCTCTACGACCGCGAGGGCAACCCCTATCTGGGGCCCGACGGCAAGGATTGGCCGGACAATGCGTTCCGCTTCGCGGCACTGGCCCGCGCGGCGTCCTATATCGGGCTCGGCGCGGTGCCGGCCTTCGTGCCCGATGTCGTCCACGGGCACGACTGGCAGGCTGGGCTGGTGCCGGCCTATCTGCTGTACAGCCACCGGCCGCATCCCGGCACGGTCATGACCGTGCACAATCTGGCGTTCCAGGGCCGCTTTCCGCGCCACTTCCTGCCGCCGCTCGGCCTGCCGCCGGAATCCTTCTCGATCTACGGCCTCGAATATTACGGCGACATCAGCTTCCTCAAGGCGGGGCTGCAATTCGCCGACAAGATCACCACGGTGTCGCCCACCTATGCGCGGGAGATCCAGAGCGACGAGCAGGGCATGGGCCTCGGCGGCCTGTTGCGGCAGCGATCCTCGGACCTCGTCGGCATCCTCAACGGCATCGATACGACGGTGTGGGATCCCGGCAGCGATCCGGCCATCGTCTCGCATTTCGGCATCGAGAAGCTCGAGGCACGCGCGCCGAACAAGGCCGCGCTGCAGGCGCGGATGGGCCTGCAGGCCTCGCCCGAGACCTTCCTGCTCGGCGTCGTCAGCCGGCTGACCTCGCAGAAGGGGCTCGACCTCCTGCTGTCCTGCCTGCCGACCCTGACCGGCAGCGGCATCCAGCTGGCGCTGCTCGGCGACGGCGAGTCCGAATTGCGCGACGCGTTCCGCGCCGCGGCCGCGCGCCATCCCGGCCAGATCGGCGTCATGATCGGTTATGACGAGAGCCTCGCGCATCTCATCCAGGCCGGCTGCGATGCGCTGGTCGTGCCGTCGCGGTTCGAGCCCTGCGGCCTGACCCAGCTCTGCGCGCTGCGCTACGGCGCGCTGCCGATCGTCACGGCGGTGGGCGGCCTCGCCGACACCGTGATCGACGAGACCGAGGCCGGCGTCGCCGCGACGGGATTCAAATGCGCCGCCGTCACCGCCGAGGCGCTGGACCAGACCCTGCGCCGCGCCGCCGCCGCCTTCTACGCCGCCCGCAGCAACGCCTCGAACTGGACCCGCATGCAGCTCAATGCGATGCTGACCGACGTCTCCTGGCGCCACCGCGCCGGCCGCTATGCCGAGCTGTATCGCCAGATCGTGGCACAGCGGCGGCCGGCGGGGTGAGGGGAGGTCTCGCGGCGCGCCAGGCGCGAGCGGCGTGCCGCCTGATCGGTATGGGGTCGATGAAGCGCACCGAATTGCGCCGGTGGACCCGTTGATAAGATCGGAGGGCGGCTTGCTTCGGCTCGAGTCCGTCGTGGAGATAGCGAGCGGTAGCATCGTCGACGCGGACCTGAGCGAGGGCCAGTCTGCCTGCTATATCGTGAACGATGATGATGTCTGCTCGCTCGTGGTGCGCGGCGATGCCTGGGCATCGTGGAACGCACGCGAACGCGCCTACGTGCGCAAGGTACGATGGTCGACCGACGATCGCGTCCTGGTCTGGCATTGGACGTCGAAAGATCGCGCCGATTTCCGCCTGCGATCATTCGGCAGGAATGAGGCCGACGATGTCCCGGTCGACAGCCCCCGCGATCTGATCGTCGGAGAGCGCGTGATCTACGTCTCCTACGGCGAGGATCAATATTTCGCTGCTGTTCGAAATGAGATCGCATGGCAACTCGTCGCAGCCATCGATCGGCGGGGAGACGTTCTATTCGGGCTCGGTGAGGCGCTGGAAGTTGGCGGCTGCGACGGTGCAATCGACGTTGACAGGGGATGCGTATCCGACGGCGACGAGGGATTGTTCATGCTCTATCCGAGCGATGATCTCTGGAGCATCTCGCCGCACCGGGCGTCCGTGCGTCGGATCGGCTTGCCGGAGCGCCTTCGCACCTGCGCGGCGCTCGCGGCAAAGGGCGCGTCGGTCTACGTCGCTGCCTTCGAACGCCACGGGATCGTTTTCAGGCGGCTCGATCGGCGCTCTGGGGAGGTGGACGAGGTCGGCGTCGTCACGACGGAGGCGCTGGGACTGCCCGACGGATCGGCTGGCGTTGGCGGACGCATCCGGGGCTGTCGCGACGGAACGATGGTGTTGATGTCGGATCGGCGTGTCTGGGCGGTGAGCTTCTGACGGATGTGCTGCCCTGAATTGATCTCCGTCCCGGGCATCCCGCGTCGTCCTCAGGATGCCGGCCGACGTGGATGGCCGGGACAAGCCCGGCCATGACGATGGGAGATGGACGGGCTCCCCCTGGCTTTGATGGCCGCTACGCATGGAAATAAGCCCAGCGAGCTGGAATTGTGCTTGCTCTTTTTCCGAAATCATGCTCTATTCCGCGCATCCCGTCCTCATGCAGAGGGGCGTACGCGTCGTCACGATACGTTGAGGCGGGGAGCGGTGGCCGCGGGCCTGTCAGGTGCTCAAGCGCTGGACGATTGGCAAGCCTGCGGACGGTCAAGCCGTGTGGTCCTGGCGCCCCGACGCTGGCGCTAAGCCTTGATGACATGACGTGTCGCGAGGTGACGGGGGCAAACAAGCCCGGTCCCCGGGGAGAGCGCGGAGCAGCCGTTAAACCCATCGCGCAGGGAGGGCCGGGTCTGTCCGGCTGAACCTGTGGTACCTGCCGCCTGCATTTTTTTTCCGCAGGCGGGCCACGAGCCTCAGTCGAGGTCCGGCCTTCCCTGCGCCCTCGGCATTGCCGGAGGTGTATCGCAAGATCAACCCCGGGTGCCGGCGCGCCGCGGGAGGCGTCGATGCGCCTGTGGCGATGATGGACCGCGCGACCTTCGGGGCCCGCAGCGGGCGCGATGGCCATCGCTGCGAGCAGTTGGCCCCGCAACGGAGATCGGCAATGACGCCAAGTCGGTGATGACGCCAAGGCAGCGCTCGGCCTGCCAGGCAGCCCAGCCCCGCGGATGCCTCATGCGGATCGGCCTGGACCTGGGTGCGGGGCTCACTGATAGTCGCGTCAGCATCGATCAAAGTCCCCGCGAGACCTCATGACCGACCCCATGCCTTCACCGACCTCCTTCGACCTCATCATTCGCGGCGGCACCGTGATCGACGGCACGCGGGCACCGCGGTTCGCGGCGGATGTCGGCGTCAAGGACGGCCGCATCGTCGCGATCGGCGAGGTCGTGGGAGAGGCGCAGCGCGAGATCGACGCCACCGGCCGCATCGTTGCCCCGGGCTTCATCGACGCGCACACCCATGACGACAGCGCCGTGCTGGTCGATCCCGGCATGACCTGCAAGGTGTCGCAGGGCGTGACGTCGGTCGTCACCGGCAATTGCGGCGTCAGCATCGCGCCGCTGAAGCCGGGCTCGCCGCGGCCGATGCCGCTCGGCCTGCTGTCCCCGGGCGACGGCCGGGTCGTCGAATATGCCTCGTTCGCGGAGTACGTCGCGGCGCTGCGCGCGGCGCCGGCCGCGGTGAACGTCGCGCCGATGGCCGGCCACACCTCGCTGCGCGCCTCGGTCGTCAGCGATCTCGGCCGCGCCGCGACCGATGCCGAGATCGCCGAGATGCGCAGCCATGTGCAGGAGGCGCTCGATGCCGGCGCCATCGGCGTCTCGACCGGCACGTTCTATCCGCCGGCGGAAGCCGCGCCGACCGAGGAGATCATCGAGGTCTGCCGTCCGCTCACCGGCAGCGGCGGCGTCTATGCGACGCATATGCGCAACGAGGCGGATGACGTGATCAAGTCGCTGGAGGAGAGCTTTGCGATCGGCAAGTCGCTGGACGTCCAGGTCGTGATCTCGCACCACAAGGTGGTGGGGCCGGCGAATTTCGGCCGCACCCGGGAGACGCTGCCGCTGCTCAGCAAGGCAATGAGCTGCCAATGCGTCGCGCTCGACTGCTATCCCTACAACGCGTCCTCGACGATGCTGCACACCGATCCGGCCAAGCTGCAGGTCAAGGTCGTGGTGGCCGCGTCGACGCCGCATCCGGAGATGGCCGGGCGCGATCTCGCCGACATCGCAACTGCCTGGGGCGTCGACCGGCTCGAAGCCGCGAAGCGGCTGCAGCCGGCCTCGGCGATCTACTTCTCGATGGACGAGGCCGACGTGCGGACCATTCTCGCCTTCGCGCCGACCATGATCGGCTCCGACGGCCTGCCGTTCGGCGAGCGGCCGCATCCGCGCCTCTGGGGCACGTTCCCGCGCGTGCTCGGCTACTACTGCCGCGAGCTCGAGCTGTTCCCGCTGGAGACCGCGGTGTGGAAGATGAGCGGCCTGACCGCGCAGAATTTCGGCATCGAGGGCCGCGGCACGCTGGCGGTCGGCAACCATGCCGACATCACGATCTTCGATGCCGCCAGCGTCCGGGACAGCGCGACCTATGATGCCCCCTGCGTGCCGGCCGCCGGCATCGAGGCCGTCATCGTCAATGGCGCGCTGACCTGGTGGCAGGGCACGCACCAGAAGGCGCGTGCGGGGCAGGTGATCACGCGCGGATCACGGCGGTGATCTAGCTAGATCGTGAACGGGCGCTGGCTGTCGTACTCACGATCTTCCTTGCCGGTCCTGTAATGGTTCGGCGATTGCGTCGGCAGCATCTTGCGCTGAATCTGAAGGTGGAAATCGTTGTAGTTGCCCTTGAATTGACCGTTCGCCCAGACCAGCAGCAGCGCCGCGGTGAAGACGCTGTTGATGGCGCCATCGAATGACACCTGATTGTCCTGGCAGCCCGAGATCAGACGGATGCTGGCCTTGGCGACATCGCTCGACTCCGCACCCGGCGCGCCCTTCGCGGCCCGGCCGATGGCTTCATAAAATGCGCGGTTCTGCTCATACGTACGAAGGGCGATATCCTGCGGCAAGAACTTGGGCGCATAGCTGATCGCTTTCGTCGCGGCCCTGCCGGCCACGGCGATATCCAAATTCCCGGCGAAGCCGGCGGCCTGCGCCATCTCGTAGTAGCTCACCTTGGCCACAGTGCCGCTATGGCAGGAATCGGAGAGAATCAGAACACGAACGCCATCGGCGATCGCGCCGTACACGCGATAGAGTTCATCATCGATCATCTGTCCGTCATAGAGGCACCAGGTCTCATCCAGTGCGTCGATCTCGTCACCATCGAGGTCCTGAACCTGGCTGCCGTGGCCCGAATAGGTCAGCAGCAGAATGTCTCCGCTGTTCAAGTCGCGGGCGGCCATCGTCAGCATGTCGGTCACGGCGCCGCGCGTGGCCTGCTCGCTGAGCAGAATGCCGGTCCGATAGCCCGCCGTCTTCGCAATCGCCTCCATCGCGCGCGCATCATTCTCACAGGCGTTCAGCTTGCCGTCCCACCCAGCATAGTGCTTCGGGTCCAGCCGATTGAGACCGATATGCAGCGAAATGCCCTTGGCCATTTCCGTCCCCCTGATGTCTCGGCTTGCAAACATCAAGCCGGCGGTTCGAGCCGATTGCCGCTTTCCGTGACCACCCAGGCGCAGACCGCGCAGATCGCATCGCCGTAGTCGCCGTGCCAACGGCAGTTCGCGCGGATCGAACACCGCGGCAGCGCCGCGGTCCGCTCATTCGGCAAGAGCTCCAGCCCGTGCTCGTTCAGGATCTTGGCGACGCCACAGCGCTTGCCGTCCCACTTCGCGCAGCCGCGCGCGAGGCACGGCGACGAGAAGCGGAAGCGCTGTTCCGGCGGACGTCCCTGCCGGGCGATCGCGACGAAGGCGGCGTCGACCTCGAAGCGCTCGGGAATGAAATCGATCCGGCCCTCGGCATTGACGATGCCGAGCAGCGTGTTGCCGTCGGCGCAGCGCGAACTCGGGCACATCGGCACCGACTTCGGCTTCACGGATGCTGCATCGGACATCGCCTGAACGCCTCTCGATTAGCTCTCGCCTCGCCCGGCTTGCTTGGTCTGGACATCGCCGTGATCCGAACGTGTGCCGGGCATTCGACCGCACTCAGGGATTATCCAGCTTCGGTCGATAGACAGCTCCGTAAATGTGGGAGCCAGGTCCCGCTCCGAACGCCTTGATCTGCGACAGCGGCGTCGCAACCATGTCGCCGCGCGTATCGAGCTTTGCGATTTCGGCCGTCACCGCCTTCTGAATGGCTTGCTCGATCTCAGACTTCAACTGGTCGGAGAGCGGACCGCCATCGATCTGAGCGACGAAGCGCTCCATCTCCGGCGCGGGCGCCGCCTTGGCGCCTCCACGCTTCGCAATCTCAGCGTCCAAAGCGGCCAGCGCAGCGACAAGATCACCCTGGACGCCGACGATCTGGCGCGCATGGTCGCGCAACGACACCAGATCGTCGATGGATGCGGGCCCTTTGACGGCCGCCGCCAACGCGTTGCCAATGGCAACGCCATAGACCATGATTGCTCCACCGGCGAAGGATGCGATTCCGCCAGCTGTACTCTTCTCGGTCATGATGTCCTCCTCCAGACCTTCAAGGCGCTGACTGAAGATCGATCGTGGCGATCAGACCCGCAGTGGCGCCGCCGTGTGTTCCCCCGAACGACTGGATTTGAGACAACGCCGTGATCTTCAGGTCGCCGCCGCTATCGTGAGCGGCAATGGCAGCCTTCACCGCATTATTGACGGCCTGCTCGATGCTCTGTCTCGCCTGTGGCTCGATCGGAAGGCCGGTGATCTGCACGGTGAAGCGTTCGGATGGCACCACCTCGGCAGGCGCCGCGCCCTTGGCGGCCGCCTGTCCGCCGCGCTTGACGATTTCCTCGTCGAGCGCGTTCACCGCAGAAACCAGATCGCCTTGAGCGTCGACGATCGCCTTCGCGTGCGAGCGCAATGTGACCAACTCGTCCAGAGTGATACCGCCACTTGCGAGCGCATTGCCGATCGCAAGGCCGTACAGAGGCACCACTCCGCCTGGAACGCCTTCCTTCGCCAAATTCGCCTCCCTCGTCCTCTATACAATCTAAGGTTAGTATTTTACGATACCAATCGTCAACGATGTCGCGGCAAATTTCATGTTCTCTCGTGTACCCCACGCCGATACCGAGATGCCGGTCCGATCAATCCCTTCCGGCGGCTTGCCTACCGCTCAACCGCGCTATGTGGTCTGGGAGATCACGCTCCTCTGCAACCTGAAGTGCAGCCATTGCGGGTCCCGGGCCGGCGCACCTCGCAATGACGAGCTGACCACCGCGGAATGCATCGCTCTGATTGGCGAACTTGCGCGCGCTGGCACCAAGGAGATCGTTCTGATCGGCGGCGAAGCTTACCTCCGCCCCGATTGGCTAGTCCTCGTCGAGGAGATCACTCGTAACGGCATTGTCTGCGGCCTGCAGACCGGCGCCCGGGCACTCACGGAAGCGAAGATCGAAGCGGCCGCGCGCGCCGGACTCAAGACCGTCGGCGTTTCCATCGACGGCCCGGCCGCTACACATGATCGTCTCCGCGGTATCAAGGGCAGCCACGGCCAAGCGGTGGCCGCGCTCCGGAACGCCCGAAAGCATGGGCTGATGGCGACCGCCAACTCGCAGGTCAATCGTCTTACCCTGGGCGGCCTGCGCGACATTTTCGATACGATCATCGACGCCGGGGCCTCCGCCTGGCAGATTCAGCTCACCGTGCCCATGGGCAATGCGGCCGATGCTCCATCCTTGCTGCTGCAGCCCTTCGATCTCGCTGCGCTGATGCCGGAGCTGTTTGCACTGTTCGAAGAGGGCCTCGATCGCGGCCTGCAGCTTATGCCCGGTAACAACATCGGGTATTTTGGCCCATACGAAGCGGCTTGGCGCAGTACCTCCGGACGATTCGAATACTACGGCGGCTGCCAGGCCGGACGGGCTGGCCTGGGAATCGAGGCTGACGGCGCCATCAAGGGCTGCCCGTCGCTCCCTACGGCCGCCTATGTCGGCGGCAATATCCGCGATCGATCATTTACCGACATCTGGAACGACAGCGCCGAACTGCGTTTCATGCGCGATCTCGACGAGAGCCGCGGGCGCCGCTGGGGGTTCTGCGCCAAGTGCTACTATGGTCCGATGTGCCGCGCCGGGTGCAGTTGGACCACGCACGTGCTGTCGGGACGGCCTGGCAACAATCCGTTCTGCCACTACCGGGTATTGCGGCTGGCCGAACGCGGCTGGCGCGAGGTGATCGTGCAGCGGACGAGGCCATCGGGACGACAGCCGTTCGACCATGGCTGCTTCGACATCATGATCGAGGACGCCCACGGCGGCCGATACGGCCAGGAAGTGTACGCGAGCGACGAGTTCCAGGATCTCGCGCCTGACGCGGCGGCGAGGCTGGACCAGCTGCTGCTCTGCGAGTCCTGCAAGCACTTCTTCTATCAGGGAGAGCCGGAATGCCCGCATTGCCGCGCAGGCGCGGACGCAACGAACAGTGCCGATGATCACGTGCGGGTCGTGCAACGCGTCATGCAGCACCACAACGAGATCGAACAAATACTGCGCCGTATCGAGGCCGGACCGAAGGGCGCCTCCGCAGGTTGAGCGGAGTCGTTCTTCGGTGCCTACGGCCGCGGGAAGGCGCGGCGAAAGTCGTCTGGTCCAATCCAACCCAACCGAGGAGAGTCCCATGAATGCAAATGAAGACGTCAGAGCCGCGTTGGCGAACATTCCCGTGTCCTGGCTGCACATGCCGGCTCTGGCGTTCGCGGAAGCAGGAGCAGCGGGCGCGAAGGAATTCGGGCCGAAGATCGCGCCCGCCGTGCTGGCGCTCGGCGCTGCAGCCGCAGGAGCGATCATCGGCGGTGGCCTGCAACTCACGCATCAATACCTTCACGACAGCAAAGCCGGACCTGTATCGTATCAGGGCATCGACAAGGTGATCTGCACGGCGACCTTCGCCGAGATCGAAGCAGCCGCAACGCGCATCTACCAGGAGTCCGCCCAGGCCAAGGACGGCAATGCGCTGCAGCAGATCATCGATACTGCGGCAGGCGCGAAGTTCGTTCCCGCGCTGGCGCCCGTTGCCGGAGCGGCGGCGGCCTTCCTTGCCGGTGTCTATGCCGGTGCTGCGGCGGCACGTCACTGATCAACAGTGAAACTGATCAACGCTGAAGGCGGCGCGCGGCTTGCCCGTGCGCCGGTTTCACAGGTGCGGCTTCGCATGATGCCGACCGAGTCGACGGGCGGCTTTGGCCCCCCGGGGCATCGTGGACGGCGCGTGCGCCAGACCCGCCGCTACCAGCGGCGGCAGACCGTTCCGGTCGCAGCATGGCTCAGCGGAATGGCGATGGGCCGTTCCGAGTTTTGTTACTTCGTTCGTCCATTTAAGCCTTTGGCGGATTTGCCGAGTTCAAAATGCCCGCCCCGCGGCGCGCGATGGCCTATGCATCCAATTCCAATTTTGGCGTCGGCACCAGCATGGACAGGCGTAGCCTGGATCGCTGGCTAAGCCGCTGCAGCCATCGCGCGCGCGAATTCCGGATAGCATTCGGCGAGCTCGTCGAGGATCCGGCCGCGGATCAGCTCGACGGTCGCCCGGTCCGGCGCGGGCGTCGGCGGCACGATCTCCGGCACCGCATAATCGAATCCGGTGCGATCGCGCACGTCGTCGGCGTAGTAGCCCGGATGCACCGAGCGCAGCCGGAAGCCGCCGCGCTCGCGGTCGAAATCGAACAGCGCCAGATTGGTCAGCAGCGCATGCGGGCCGCCGCGCCGCTTCACCTCCGGCGTGGTCGCGGCGGCGCTGACGAAATCCACCTTCGGCACCAGCACGCGCGGCGAATGCTCCTCGCGAAACAGGATCACCCGCGGGATGAGATGATAGAGATAGGCCGAGCCGAACGAGCCCGGCCAGCGCACATCCATCCGCGGATAGTCGCCGGTGCCGACCAGGTTGATGTTGCCGCTGCCGTCGATCTGACCGCCGCCGAGAAAGAACGCGTCGACGCGGCCCTGCGCGGCGCAGTCGAACAGCTCGACGCCGCCATTGGTGAAGAAATTGTGCCGGCTCGAGCCGAGGATCGAGATGCGGACCGGTGGCTTGCCCGCTTGCGCGTTCCGTGCGCGCAGCAGCATCGCGCCGGCCGCCGGGATCGGCGACGAGGCGCCGACGGCGACATGGCGGATGCCATCGAGCAGGTCGGCGATGGTGGTGATCAGCAGCTCCTTGCGCGCGCGCTCGTCGTGCATGGTCATGCCACCTCCTTGCAGCGGGTCAGGAAGGCGGAGAGATAGCTGCGAAAGCCCTCGTCGGTGCGCGCCATCGCGGCGTAGCGCGCCAGCTCGGCGCCGTCGGTCTCGTATTCGTCCCACAGCGGCAGCGGCCAGGCCCCGTTCGCGGCCACCGCGATGGCATCGACATACAGCGCCGGCAGCACGCCGGCCGCCGAGTCTTCGGTCGCCATCAAATCGCTATCGACGATGCGCTCGACGGTGACCAGCGTGCGCTTCGCCGCATAGGCCATCGTCGCCAGCTCGCGGTAGCGACCGATGCGGACATTGCCGAAGCGGTCGGCCTCGGGCGCATGAAACAGCGCCACGTCGGGCGTGATCGCCGGCACCACGACCACCTTGCCGGGCTCGCCGACCGGACTGTCGATCACCTTCCAATCGGGGCGGACCTGCAGCAGATCGCTGCCGATGATGCCGGCGATCGGCATGAACGGCACGCCCTTCTGCCCGGCCAGCAGGCCGGCATGGATCGCAGGGCAGGTGGCATCGCGCAGGCGGATGCTGCCGTCGCGCACGGCCGAGACGAAGCGCGGTGCGCCGCCGGCCTCGCCGAGCGAGACGGCGCTGGTTTCCACCACCGCGGCCACGCCGGCGCCGATCAGCAGATCGGCCTGGAGGCCTGATATCGGCACGCAGACGAGATGCAGTCCGGTGAGGCCGGCCTCGATCATGGCCGCCGTCGCCGCCATCGAGACGCCGGCACGGTCGACCGGGATCGCGATCGATTGCCCCGGTGCGATGGATGCGACGAGCGCCCCCAGACCGACCATCTCCGTCATCGGCGTATCCTCCCGTTGTTGCTTTGCCGCGCAGTGTAGCGATGACCCGCGGACCTGTCAGTGCTCGTATGCGATCGTCGAGCCGCGGATGATGAGCTCCGGCGCCAGGACGATGTGGTCGGTCGCTGCCTCGCGCCCGGCAAGGCGGTCGAGCAGCAGCCGCGCCGCGGCTTCCCCCATGTCGCGCTGGGCGATCCGCACCGTGGTCAGCGGCGGCGCGACCATGTCGACGAACGGCATGTCGTTGTGGCCGACCACGGAGATATCACCGGGGCAGGTCAGGCCGCGCGCGGCGATCGCGTCATAGACGCCGAGCGCCAGTAGATCATTGGCGGCGACGATTGCGGTCGGGCGCGTCCGCCGCGCGAGCAGGCGCAGCGCAGCCTCGCGACCCGCCGCCCGCGTATAGGCTTCGACGGCTTCGACCGGCGCATGGCGGGCGGACAGTCCCGCGACCCTGATGCTGGCCTCGAAGCCGGCGCGGCGGTGCGCGCCGGTCGAGACGTGCTGCGGGCCCGCGACGTGACCGATGCGGCGGTGGCCGAGCGCGACGAGATGCTGGACGGCGAGACGCATGCCGGCGGCATCGTCGCTGGCTGCCGAGGGCAGGAGTCCGGCGGCATCGACGCGATTGACCAGCACCACCGGCAGCGCCGCGTCCAGGCAGTGCTTCACGACATCGTCGCGCAAGCTCACCGTCGCCAGCACCAGACCGTCGACGCCGCGGGCAATCAGCCGGTCGACCAGATCCTGCTCCGAGCCCTTGCTGCCGACGTCGACGACGATCGTCGCATAGCCCTCGGCGTTGAGACGATCGGCGATGCCGGACAGCACGGGCGGGAAGCCGGGATCGGCGATATCGGGCGCGAGCACACCGATCAGGCCGCTGCGCCCGGTTCGCAGGCCCTTGGCGGCCATGTTCAGCCGATAGCCGAGCGCGTTGGCGGCGGCCTGGATCCGCTCCACGACATCGCCCGCCACCAGATGCTTCATGGCCGGGCTGAGCGCGCGCGACACCGTGGAGGGATGCACGTCGCAGCGCGCGGCGACGTCCTTGATCGTCGGGCGTGAGGACGCCGTTGCGCGCGGGCTCCTTGTCGATGGCGACGTCCGTTTCATCTCCGCTCCCCGATGCCGCAGCGCAACGACGTTTTGATCGCGCGGTACCTTGACACATTTTGCGTGCGTGCAATAAATCCGGCTCTGCAATCGATTGCAATAGCACAATGGGAAACGCCCACATGACAGCTAGCGCGCTGAAGCCGCATCTGGTCAGCCCGGAGCATCTCGATCCGCATTGGCGCTGGGGGCGGGCGATTCCGTCGCATGGCCATGTCTCGGTGGATTTCGAGCGCCGCGTCGATTTCGACAGGTTGCGGCGCTACCGACTGGCGCGGGCGCGCGTGGCGCTGAAGGCGTCGGGCTATGGTGCGCTGCTGCTGTTCGACGTCAACAACATTCGCTACGTGTCCGGCACCAAGATCGGCGAATGGGAGCGCGACAAGCTGTGCCGTTTCGCGCTGCTGGCCGGCGACGGCGAGCCGATCGTGTGGGATTTCGGTTCGGCAGCCGTCCACCATCGTCTGTTCTGCGACTGGCTGGCGCCGGAGAACTGCCGCGCCGGCATGCTCGGCATGCGCGGCACCGTGCCGCCGGCGGTCGGACTGATGAAGGCGCATGCCGAGGAGGTGATGAGCCTGTTGCGGTCGGCCGGCGTTGCCGACATGCCGGTCGGCGTCGACCTCGCCGAGACCGCGATGTTCTTCGAGCTGCAGAAGGCCGGCATGAAGGTGGTCGACGGCCAGCAGGTCATGCTGGACGCGCGCGAGATCAAGAACATCGACGAGATCATGCTGTTGAATCAGGCCGCGGCCATGGTCGACGGTGTCTATCATTCGATCTACGAACACCTGAAGCCGGGCGTGCGTGAGAACGACATCGTCGCGCTCGCCAACAAGATGCTCTATGAGATGGGCTCCGACGACGTCGAGGCGATCAATGCCATCTCCGGTGAGCGCTGCAATCCGCATCCGCACAATTTCACCGACCGCATCCTGCGTCCGGGCGACCAGGCGTTCTTCGACATCCTGCAGTCCTATCAGGGCTACCGGACCTGCTACTACCGCACTTTCAACGTCGGCCGCGCCACGCCGGCGCAGCACGACGCCTACAAGCAGTGCCGCGAATGGCTCGATCATGCGATCGCGCTGATCAAGCCAGGCGTCTCGACCGACACCGTCGCCAAGGTCTGGCCTAAGGCCGAGGAGTTCGGCTTTCCCTCGGAGATGGCCGCCTTCGGCCTGCAGTTCGGCCACGGCCTCGGGCTCGCGCTGCATGAGCGCCCGATCATCTCGCGGCTGGTCTCGCTGGACAATCCGATGGAGATCAAGACCGGCATGGTGTTCGCGCTCGAGACCTACTGTCCGGCGACCGACGGCTTCTCGGCCGCGCGGATCGAGGAGGAGGTCGTGGTCACCGACAAGGGCTGTCAGGTGATCACGCTGTTCCCGGCCGAGGAATTGCCGATCGCCAACCGCTATTGAGCGAACGAACGGTGCGACCAGGAGAGTGGTCTTCGTGTTTTCGTCATTGCGAGCGAAGCGAAGCAATCCAGGGCGGCAGCCGTGACTCTGGATTGCTTCGTCGCTTCGCTCCTCGCAATGACCGCATCCGTGATAAGTAGGACGAGGAGACGACAATGACCACGACGCATTCGCTCGGCTGGATCGGCATGGGGCGCATGGGCTATCCCATGGCCGAGCGCCTGCTCAAGGCCGGCCACAAGGTGTCGATCTACAATCGCACCCGCGCCAAGGCCGAGCCGCTGGCGGCGAAAGGCGGCGTGATCGTCGATCATCCCCGCGATCTCGCCGCGTGCGACATCGTGTTCACGATGGTGTCGACGGGCAAGGATCTCGAGCAGGTCTATTTCGGCGACAACGGCCTGGTGGCCGCCAGTTCCGGATCGCGTCCCCGGATCCTGGTGGACTGCTCCTCGATCGGCATCGAGCAGTCGGAGGCGATCGCCGCCAGGCTCGTTCGACTGGGCTGTGAGTTCGTGCGCGCGCCGGTGTCCGGCAACGGCAAATGCGTCAAGGCCGGCAAGCTGTCGTCGGTGGTCTCCGGCCCCAAGGCCGCATTCGAGGTCATCGCACCGTATCTGGCGAAGATCGCCGTCTCCGGCGTGTCCTATGTCGGCGAGGGCGAGCTCGCGCGCATCTGCAAGATCGCGCACAACGTCTTCCTCGGCGTCGTGATCCAGAACCTCGCCGAGATCACCATCCTGGCGCAGAAGGCCGGCGTGCCGCGCCATGCCTTCCTGAACTTCATGAACGCCAGCGTCATGGGCTCGACTTTCACGAAGTACAAGAGCAACGCGCTGGTCAATCTCGACTGGACCACAACCTTCACGCCGCCGCTGCTGCGCAAGGATCTCGATCTCGGCCTGTCGGCAGCGCGCCAGCTCGACGTCGCGATGCCGGTGACGGCCGCGACGCGCGAGGCATTGCAGGCCCATGTCGGCGCGGCCTCGCTCCAGGTCGATCCCGCCGCTTATCTGGAGAAGGATTTCGCGGCGCTGCTGGAGACCGTGGCGCTCGCGGCGGGTCTCAAGCTGCAGCCCGAGAATGTGCCGATGCCGACCGGGCTGGAGACCGAGGGATAATCCGGCTCACCTCGCGGTGAGCGCCCGCCAGCGTGTGTCGCGCGCGGAGGGGCGGCGGTGCAGGCGGGCATCGAGCAGGTCTCGTGCCTGGGCCAGCGCGCCGCTGCGGATCAGCGCCAGGATGTAGGTGTCCTCGATCACCTCGCGCTGGGCGTGGCTGCCGCCGATGCGGGGGAGATCGCCGATGACGGGCGCAAGCTCGCGCGCGCATCCGCGCCAATTGTCATCGGCGAACGCACGCAGCGCCCGCAACATGTGCGGCACGATGCGCCCGGCCGGCAGCCTGCCCTCGGCCTGCCGCCGCTCGATCGCGGCAAGGCGTCCCTTGAGCGCGGCGCTGTCATGCGTTGCTGCCGCGATCATCACCAGATGCATCTCGGCGAAGGCGAGGGTCGAGCCCGTGAAGCGCGTGCTCGCATAGGCCGCCGTATCGGCCCATGCGTTGGGCGGCACCGGTTGCTCGTCAGCCATCAGCCGCCACAGCAGCGAGGCGCAGTCGGACAGGGTGTTGAGCGGCGGCGCCGAGTCCATCGTCGGCACCAGCACGTCGGTATAGACCGCCCGCGCCTTGTCGGCATCGCCCCGGTCCAGCGCGCCGAGCGCCTGGTGCCAGCAGATATGGCCATGCAGCATTCCCGTGCGGTCATAGTCGCCGATCCACCCCTCGACGAGCGCATCGGCCTCGTCCACCGCGCCTTCCTCGAACATCGCATGCAGCAGCGCATGCACGGCATAGGCGTTGTGCCGGCGCAGCGCGAAGCTGCGCTCGGTGACGGCGCGGCCCTTCGCCAACTCGCCGGACTCGGTCAGGGCCCAGCCATGGTTGGACATGAACCACCAGTCCTCGCCATAATCAGCGGCGAAGCGGTCGCAGAGGTCGCGGCGAGCGGCATCGTGATCGGCGCGGCCGGAGAAGGCGAGCAGGCCGAAAGCGCCGAGCGGGAGCGCCATGATCATGGCGTCCCGCGGCCAGTTCGCCAGATGCGCCAGGGTCGATGTCAGCGCGTCAGTGCCGCGTCCCTCGATGGCGAGCACCAGGGTCGCGACATGGCTCTGCTCGCGCGGGGTGCCGCGCTTGGCAGTGAGATCGCGGGCGCGTGCGATGGTCTGGAGCGCCGCCTCGCGCTGCATGTAGATCGCGTGGATGCGAGCACGCGCCGCGTGCGCCAGCGCGAACTCCGGATCGAGCATGATCGCCCGCTCGAACGCGTCAATGGCCCCGGGCCAGAATGCGAGCAGCAGATCCATGCCCTCGCGATAGGCTGCGGCCGCGTCAGTGGAGGCGGTCGAGAGTGGCAGGCCGTAGCGATCCTCCTCCATCTTTAGCCCACCCGCGGCCTGCGGCCCTCGATCGGGTAGGCCGGATCGTTGTAGCCGGGCGTCGAGGCGTGACCGGTCACGACCAGCCGGTCGATCAGCGCCTCGTCGTCGGCGGCAAAGGGATAGTCGAGCGCGCGGATGTAGTCGTCCCATTGCGCCTCGGTGCGCGGACCCGCGATCACGGAGCTGATGAAGGCGGAGTTGAGCACCCAGGACACGGCGAACTGTCCCGGCGTGAAGCCCTTCGTCTCGGCGTGACGCTTGATCTCCTGCGCCAGCTTCAACGATTCGGGCCGCCACTCGGTCTGCATCATTCGCGTATCGTTGCGGCCGGCGCGGGTGTCCGTGTCCGGCGGCGCATCGGGGCTGTACTTTCCGGTGAGCACGCCGCGCGCCAGCGGGCTGTAGGGCACGACGCCGAGGCCGTAATAGCCGCAGGCCGGCAGGTGCTCGACCTCCGGCATCCGGTTCATCGCATTGTAGTACGGCTGGCTGACGACAGGGCGGTCGATGCCGATGGCGTCGCAGAGATTGCAGATCTCGGCGAGCCGCCAGGCGCGGTAGTTGGAGACGCCGAAATAGCGGATCTTGCCGGCACGCATGAGATCGCCGATCGCGCGCACGGTCTCCTCGAGCGGTGTCGCGTGATCTTCCTTGTGCAGGTAGTAGATGTCGATGTGCCCGGTGCCGAGCCGCCGCAGGCTTTCGTCCGCGGCCTGCAGCACCCAGCGCCGCGACAGGCCGGCGCGGTTGGGATCGTCGCCCATCGGATTGGCGAGCTTGGTGGCGACGATCCAGCGGTCGCGCTCGCGCGCGATGGCGCGGCCGACCACCTCTTCCGAGACGCCTTTATTGTAGGCATCCGCGGTGTCGATGAAGTTGATGCCGGCGTCGCGCGCTTTGGCGATGATGCGGGCGGATGCCGGCTCGTCGGTGGGACCGCCGAACATCATCGTGCCCAGGCAGATCGGCGACACTTTCAGGCCGGAACGGCCGAGCTGGCGATAGTCCATTGATGCCTCATTCTTGCCACACGCGCGCATGGGTTTGATAGGACGATAAACCCATCAACGCGTCATTGCGAGCGCAGCGAAGCAATCCAGAGTCCTTTCCGCCACCCTGGATTGCTTCGTCGCTGCGCTCCTCGCAATGACGGCGGAGCGAGTGACCCCTATTCGCTCTTCAAGATCTTGAACACGCCCGAGGCCATCGCGATCACGCGAGGTCCGGCCGTGACCTCGGTGGTGATGAACACCAGGCTGCGGGTGATCCGCACCACATGCGGCCGCGACACCAGGGTCTCGCCGATCTTGCCGGACTCGACGAAATGCGTGTCGAACTGGATCGTCGCCATGTGCTCCTTGCCTGCGGCGTAGCGGGCCGTCATGCCGCAACTGCGGTCGGCCAGCGTCATGATCACGCCGCCCTGGACCAGGCCGCGGCGGTTGTGGTGCTTGTCCTCGGTGACGATGGCGTACTCGTGGACACCGCCGACGACCCGCTGCCACAGCGGGCCGATCAGATGCAGGAAACCGGAGGTGTCGACGATCTCCCAGCCGTCGGACGTCATCCTGGCCGCGGCCGATTTCGTCATCGCTGAAGACCCTTCCCGTTGTGGCCCGAGCCGGCCTGGAGGTCGTTTCATCTGTCGCCGGCCTGGTGTAGTCAAGCTGCATGCCGATGCCGTTCGACGATGCCACCAGGCGGAAAATCGCAAGCTGCTGCGCGGGCTTCGTGCGGTTGGAGGCGACTGCGGCGGCGGCCTCGCTGAAGCGCGCGGCGGTGGTGATCGCGCTGGCCCCCCACCACGAGACCGGCAACACGGCGCTGCTGCTCACTCTGCGTGCCGCAGGGCTGCGCAGCCATGGCGGGCAATGGGCGCTGCCGGGCGGACGCTGCGACGCCGGCGAAACGACGGTCGAGGCCGCCCTGCGCGAGCTCGCAGAGGAGCTCGGGCTGATCCTGGCGCCGGATGCGGTGCTGGGCCTGCTCGACGACTACCCGACACGGTCGGGCTATCTGATTACCCCGGTCGTGGTATGGGCGGGCGATGGCCGCACGCTGCGGCCGAATCCGGACGAGGTCTCCTCGGTGCACCGGATCGGCCTGGATGCGATCACGGCGGATGACGCGTTCGACTTCACCGTGATCCCAGAGAGCACGCGGCGCGTGATCCGCTTTCACGCCCGCGAGGGCCTCATTCACGCGCCCACCGCAGCGCTGATCTATCAGTTCCGCGAGGTGCTGTCCGGCCGCGACACCCGGGTGCATGAGCTGGAACAGCCGGTGTTTGCCTGGAAGTAGCCGCCGTTTCGGCTACAAGGGCGGCATGCTTCATCAGCCGATTCGCACGCTTGTCCTGATTCTCGCCTGCGCGGTCGCGGGCGCACCGCCATTGCTGGCCGTGGAACCCGCGCCAGTCGCAGCTCCGCGCGATGCCTTGGCCCAGATGGCCTCGCCCGCCGCGATCGCGGAGTACCAACGCAGGCTCGCCGAATATCAGCAGGCGCGGGCGGTGTTCGACCAGGAGGCGGGCGCCTACTGGAAGGCGATCTCGAATAAGCGCCGCATCCGCAACGCCAAGCGCCGCGACCGCCAGCCGATCGGGCTCGACGACTACGTGCTGGAGCAGCCGCCGGTCTACACCGGGCCGAAGCGGCCGGTGAACCCCGAGCCGGAACCTGAGGGCGAGCCGCGCGAGCGCAAATATATCCCCGTGGTCGCCGACCTCGTGAAGGCGGCGCAGGAGCATTTCCAATGGTCGCCGCAGCGCCCCGCCAACGACATCGATTTCAAGCGCGCCTATGCGCGCTTCGCCGCGGCGTCGGGACTGACGCGCGAGCAGGCGGTGCGCGTCTATGCCTTCGAGACCGGCGGCAACGGCAAGCACGACTCGCAATCGGGCTTCAAGGGCAACCGCGCGATCTCGACCGCGATCGGCTACAATCAGCTCTTGACCACCAACAGCGTCGAGCTGCTGGCCGAGCAGGGCCCGCTGTTCATCCGCCTGCTCGGCGAACGCGTGGCCCGGACGTCCGGCCCGGCACGCGGCGCGATGGAGCACAAGCTCGCGGTCCTGAAGAAGATGGTCGCGATCGCGCGCTCCGTGCCGGACGACTGGTCGGCGCATGAGAAGATCGGCAACACGCCGCAAGGCTGGGCCATGCATGCGATGGTGCTCGACATCGACGTCGGGCCGATGCTGCAGACCCACAAGCTCTTGACCTCGGTGCTGTTCGCACGCGCCAAGGGCTACACGCGGCCGCTTTCGGCCGCCGAGCTCGAGATGATGAATCTCACCGGCGACGGCACGGGCTTCGACATGGTGACGATGCCGCTCGAGATGCGCGATCAGGTTCCGACCGCCAACTTCTTCCAGCGCGGCGGCTACGAGCGCAATCCGGTCGCCGTTCGCCACAACACCGTGGCGAAGCTGCTTGCGGTGACGGATTCCAGGATGGACTCGCTCAGCAGCCTGCCCGGCGCCAAGGAGCTGGCGGCCGCGTTCTGAGGCTGCGCTCGCTCGCCCTTACTCATCCGCGCCGAACGAGAAGCTGCCGTCGCCGTCGAGATAGGGGGCCGTCCGCATGTAGAGCTGACCGTTCTGGCCGACGAAGAACAGCGTGCCCTTCGGTACCTTCTTGGCGCCCTTGAGCAGCATGTCGGCGTTCTTGGTGCCCATCTTGTAGGCGAGCGTCCGGCCATCCTTGCCATAGGCGTAGCCCATGTCGGGCTTCAGCTCCCACGGCTCCGGTGGTGCCGCGCGCACCGCGCTGGTCAGTGCACCCAGCGCACCGAGGGCGATCAGGGCTTTCAGAACCAAGCTCTTCATGTCCTCCTCCAATCGATGTCGTCTCGAACAAATCACGAACGCTGACGCGACGTCAACGTCGCCCCGTCGCAGTGCAGTGATCGTTGGGCGGATTTTCCATTCGCCGATCTCGCGATTATCCTGCAGCGTGGTTTAGAAACATAGGCCAAGAAAACAATTTGGGGATGATTCGGATGAGCCTTGTCACGAAGATCGGTTGGGTTGCGGCGTTGTCGCTGGTGACGTTGGCATCCGCCCGGGCCGACGACTTCAAGCTGTCCAACAACCAGCGCATCGCCTGCAGCCGCGGTCTCTCCGCCGGCAAGCTCAATACGGCCGTCTGCAAGTCCTACGCCTACCTCTTCAACGTGAAGACCTCGGAATATTTCCGCTGCCAGGTCTCACTGTCGCTGACCCGGGACAACAAGGAAGTCATCAACGTCCAGACCGACGGCGGCTGCACCAGGAAGCCGCGCGTGTTCGACACCGATTCCAAATATGAGTTCGACGCCACCGAGACCGAGCCGGCGAACACCAACTCCTTCTTCGGCAATGGCGGCTATTCGATCTGGGTGGCGGATACGACCCAGCAGAAGGTGCGCGGCTGCATGACGATCTCGTCCGGGCTCGGCTCGGACATCTCCAAGTGCCTCGACATGACGTTCCAGTGACCGGCGGCCTTGCGAGCGAGGCGGCCCGCTCCTCTGGGCTGCACCTGCGGTTCAAGCTGGTGGTGCTGTCAATGTAAGATTGAACGCGGGGCGCATCGGTCCCGGCCTCGCGCCGTGGGAGCGGGAGAGGCTGGTGCGCCAGTCTTTCGGATGGGTTGACCCCGCGCCCGCAGCCGTCCAATTTGCGGCAAAATCAATGGGAGGATCCATGCGCTTCTCGAAAATCTCTGGCACTGCAACCGGTTTCATTCTGGCAGCCGCCTGTCTGCTCGCGGCGCCAGCGGCGCAGGCCCAGAGCTTCATCAACGTGCTCACCGGCGGCACGTCGGGCGTCTACTATCCGCTCGGTGTCGCGATCGGGAAGATCTACGGCGACAAGATCCCCAATGTGAAAACCCAGGTGCAGGCGACCAAGGCCTCCGTCGAGAACCTGATCCTGCTGCAGCAGGGCCGCGGCGAGCTCGCCTTCGCGCTCGGCGACTCCCTGAAGGCCGCCTGGAACGGCGAGGAGGAGGCCGGTTTCAAGACCAAGCTGGACAAGCTGCGCACGATCGGCGCGATCTATCCGAACTACATCCAGATCGTCGCGACGGCCGAGTCCGGCATCAAGACGCTGGCGGATCTCAAGGGCAAGAGTCTGTCGGTCGGCGCGCCGAAGTCCGGCACCGAGCTCAACTCGCGCGCGATCCTCGCCGCCGCCGGCATGAGCTACAAGGATCTCGGCAAGGTGGAGTATCTGCCGTTCGCCGAATCGGTCGACCTGATGAAGAACCGGCAGCTCGGTGCCACCTTGCAGTCGGCTGGCCTTGGCGTCGCATCGTTGAAGGATCTATCGACCTCGTCGCCGATCACCGTGGTGTCGGTGCCGAAGGAGGTCGTCGACAAGATCGGGCCCCCGTTCGTCGCGGCGACCATCCCGGCCAACACCTATACCGGCCAGGACAAGGACGTGCCCACCGCGGCCGTGATCAACTATCTCGTCACCAGCTCGGCGGTATCCGACGATCTCGCCTATCAGATGACCAAGCTGATCTTCGAGTCGCTGCCGGAGCTCGCCAATGCGCACGCCGCCGGCAAGGAGATCAAGCTGGAGACGGCGGCGCAGGACAGCCCGGTGCCGCTGCACCCCGGCGCGATCCGCTACTACAAGGAAAAGGGCATCCTGAAATAAGGACGCTGCTCGCCCGGCCTGCCTTGTAGGCCGGATCATTCGCAACCGGCTGCGTGGGAAACATTCCGCGCAGTCTTGTCGTTCAGGTGATTGCGGCCATGGTCAGCAGCGCCTGATGGGCGCGTTGGGGGGATCATGACGATCGAAGCCGTGAACATGGAAACGCCGGTCAAGGTCGAGTTCGACAATTTCGAGCACGGCTTTCCGGAAGGCTTCGGCCCCGGCCGCTGGGGCTATCTCGCCTACGGCATCGGGCTCGCCTTTGCGATATTCCAGCTCTACGTCGCCGCCTTCAACTATCTGCCGAGCCAGGTCGTGCGCGGCGTCCATGTCGGCTTCCTACTGCTGCTGACCTTCGGCCTGATCGGCAACTTCACCGCCAGGACCGACGCCGGGCGCATCGCGGGCTGGACCATCGGCGCCATCGGCTTCCTGTGCGGCCTCTATCAGTGGATTTTCTATGCCGACCTGATCGCGCGCGACGGCGATCCGACGCGCACCGATCTCGTGGTCGGAACCCTGCTGGCGGTACTGATCTTCGAGGGCACGCGCCGGCTGATGGGGCTCGCGCTGCCGCTGATGTGCGGCGCCTGCCTGTTGTACTGGTTCTTCGGCCAGTATCTGCCGGCGCCGCTCAACCATCGCGGCTATGATTTCGATCAGGTGATTACACACCTCTCCTTCGGCACCGAGGGCTTCTACGGCGTGCCGATCTACGTCTCGGCGACCTACATCTTCCTGTTCATCCTGTTCGGCTCGTTCCTCGAGCATGCCGGCATGATCCAGCTGTTCACCGACGTCTCGCTCGGCCTGTTCGGTCGCACCCGCGGCGGTCCTGCCAAGGTCGCGGTGTTCGCCTCCGGCATGATGGGCACGATCTCCGGCTCGGGCGTCGCCAATGTCGTCACTGTCGGCCAGTTCACGATTCCGCTGATGATCCGGTTCGGCTACCGCCGCGCCTTTGCGGCCGGCGTCGAAGCCACCGCGTCGATGGGCGGACAGATCATGCCGCCCGTGATGGGCGCGGTCGCCTTCATCATGGCCGAAACCCTGGGCGTCGACTACTCGGTGATCGTCAAGGCGGCGGTCGTTCCAGCCATTCTCTATTTCGCCTCGGCGTTCTGGATGGTGCATCTGGAGGCCGGCAAGCACGGCCTGACCGGCATGAAGCCGTCGGAGATCCCGAGCGCCTGGAAGGCGCTGGTGGCGCGCTGGTATCTCGTGCTGCCGCTCGCCGCGCTGGTCTACATGCTGTTCGAGGGTTTCACGCCGCTGTATGCGGGCTCGATGGGACTCGCGCTGACGGTGGCGCTGATCCTGGGCACCTCGATCACCATGGGCTTCTCCAACCAGGTGCTGCGCTACGTCTTCTGGATCGGGCTCGCGCTCGTCGTCGGCGCGCTGTCGCGCAACGGCCTGCAGATCATTCCCGTCGCCTCCGTCGTCGTTGCGCTCATCGTCATCACCGGCTTCGTGCGCGGCGGAATGGGCACCTTGCACGCCTGCCGCGATTCCCTGGCTGAAAGTGCGAAGTCGGCGCTGACCGTCGGCATGGCCTGCGCCATCGTCGGCGTCATCATCGGCATGATGACGCAGACCGGCGTCGGCTCGATCTTCGGAAGCTGGGTGATCGGCCTCGGCAAGACCAGCCTGTTCGCGGCGCTGATCATGACCATGCTGCTGTCGATCCTGCTCGGCACCGGCATCCCGACCATCCCGACCTACATCATCACCGCGGCACTGGCGGCCCCCGCGCTCGCCAAGCTGGGCGTGCCCCTGATCGCGAGCCACATGTTCGCGTTCTACTACGGCATCATGGCCGACCTTTCGCCGCCGGTCGCGCTGGCCGCGCTGGCGGCCGCCCCGATCGCCAAGGAGAATCCCGACAAGATCGGCTGGGAGGCGATGCGGATCGCGCTCGCCGGCTACGTCATTCCGTTCCTGTTCGTCTACTCGCCCGCGCTGATGCTGCAGCCGGGTGACCCGATGGAGGCGCAACTCGGCTTCATCGGCGCGGTGGCGTATGCTTCCGTCAAGGCGCTGATCTCGATCGGCCTGTTCGGCATGGTGGCGATCGGCTTCCTGTACGTGCGCATGACCCTGGTCGAGCGCCTGCTGGCGTTTGTCGCGTCCGTCTGCCTACTCGGCGAATTTCCCTACAGTGACGTGCTGGGATTTGCCCTGGCGGTGGTGATCGTGGCGTGGCAGTGGCGGCAGCGGCCGCCGGCTGCCGTGGCGGCCTCCGCTTGAGCCTCTGCCTCGCCTCATCAGGTGTGGTGAAGGCGCTGACCCTCGCCGGCTTCACCTTGGCCTGGACCCACTCGGTCGAGAGGACCGCGTGGCAGGAGGACTGGCGCGTCACGTCTGACGGTCTCGAACTGGTGCAGGCGCGCGTCAAGGGCTCGGGCGCGGGCATGGAGCCGCCGCCGGAGGCGCGGCTGGTCGACGGCTGGTTCCAGTGGCAGACCCAGCGGGGGCCGCTGTCGCGGATCGTGCTCGCCAATTCCGGCGCGGCCGGCGAGTGGCGCATCTGCGCGGACGGGCAATGCCGGACGCTGTCGGACATCTTCGGCCATGACATCGGCGCAGCGACCATCACGATGAGCGCCTGTACCGAATAACGAATAAGCGACGGGAGAACGCGATGGATCGTCTCAGGGGCAAGGTGGCGCTGGTGGTCGGTGCGGGCTCGATCGGGCCGGGCTGGGGCAACGGCAAGGCCACGGCCGTGACCTTTGCGCGACAGGGCGCCAAGGTGTTCTGCGTCGACCGCAACAAGGACGCCGCCGCGGAGACCGCCTCGATCATTTCAGGCGAAGGCGGGCAGGCCGAGGCGTTCACCGCCGACGTCTCGAAGGCCGTCGAGGTCGAGGCGATGGTGAAGGCCTGTGTGGCGGCCTATGGCCGCATCGACGTGCTCGACAACAATGTCGGCATCGCCGAGATGGGCAGCGTCGTCGATGTCGAGGAGGCCGAGTGGGATCGCGTGTTCGCGGTCAACCTCAAGAGCGCCTATCTCGCCATGAAGCACGTCATTCCGGTGATGATCGGGCAGGGCGGCGGCTCCATCATCAACATCTCTTCTGTCGCCTCGATCCGCCAGGTCGGGATCTCCTATGTCAGCTATGGCGCCAGCAAGGCGGCGATGAACCAGATGACGCGCACGACCGCGGTCGAGTTCGCGCCGAAGCACGTCCGCGTCAATGCGATCCTGCCCGGGCTCATGAAGACGCCGATGGTCGAGCACTCAGCGGGGCTGGCCGCGAGCTACGCCAAGGGCGATGTCGAGGAGATGTGGCGCAAGCGTGATGCGCAGGTGCCGATGGGGCACATGGGCGACGCCTTCGACGTCGCCAATGCCGCCTTGTTCCTCGCCTCCGACGAGTCGCGCTATGTCACCGGCACCATGCTGGTGGTGGATGGCGGGCTGACCTGCCGGAGTTAGGTCTCGCCGCGCGCGTCATTGCGAGCAACGCGATGTGTCCGCCGTCGCTCGAAGAGCGAAGGCGGAAGTCTCCAGGAAGCCCTGGATTGCTTCGTCGCCTTCGGCTCCTCGCAATGACGCGTGTTACAGGGGAGATCAGCGCTGCGGCTATTGCGCCATCGCCAGCATGCCGCCTGCAATCGCATGCCACGTCGAGGTCATGCTGATCGGCCAGTTCAGGAGCTTCACGGCGATCAGCGCCAGCCCGCCATAGACGTAGACCGGGTGGACGCGTCCGAACGTGCGGCGGTCGTGGACGATCGCGACGACGAGCAGCAGGTAGGCGACGAAGGCCGGTGGGATCGTCACGAACACCGGCGGCGGGCCGAGCGGGCCGGGCGGCGCCAGGAATGTCAGGAACCAGCGCGCCACGGCGGCGTCGAGCAGCGAGATGCCGGCGAGCAGCATCAGCCGCTTGTGCGTTTCCGGCCGGCTTAGATGGACAACCGCGAGCGCAAAGACCACGGCGAAGAAGGCGATGCCGCTGAGGGGCACGATGGCAAAGGCGATGCCCTCGTTGGCCTGACCCATCGCCGCGGAGCGCTTCATCGCCTCGATGGCAACGAGGAAGCCAAAGATCGTCATCGCCGTGGCGAGCGATACGCCGAAGATGCCGAGCGAGCGGTGCCGCGCCGTGCGTCCGGATGCGGCAAGCCAGCTCTGCAGCGCGAAATACAGAGTCCAGGCGAAGAACAGGAAGCCGTGGAAATGAATCACGGGCGCGCCGGAGAATGAGCGGCGGGCCAGTGGCAGCCAGTAGGTCGGTGCGAAGCCGATGATCGCAATGGCCATGCAGGCCAGAGCCATGTTGAAATAGAAATAGCGCGCAGGGGACGCAACGACGCCGCGTGCGCGCGAATTGTCGGTCAGAATAGTCATGCGGTTGTGTCTGCGGGGACCGCAACAGGTTCAAATGGCGACCGAGGACGTCGCCGGGGTGCGCATCCACAACATCTTGAGGGGAATGCGCGGCACGATCACGCGCATTTCAGTCGAGGCCGCAATCCACTCGCGAGCTCCCGTTCGCAAAGGTCGCCTTCTCCCGGAAAGGGACTGTCGCACCGCTGCTGCCGCTGTATAGTTGAAGTGCCGCGGCGGCGATTGCGCCCCCCGCGCGCCGTGCCGGATCGCCCACGACCTGAGAGAGCCATCTGCCTTGACCGCATCCGTCTCCTCGTGGGCTGCTGCCGATCGCCGGGATGGGGTGCTGCGCCTGGCCGCGCTGGTCACGCTCGGATGGCTGGTCTCGACCCAGGCCCATGCGGTCGGCGCGGCCGAGCCCGGCAAGGAGCCGGCGGTGGATGCCGGTGCCTGCATCGCGGCCTCGGAGGCGCACGATGGCGACAAGGTGCTCACCGAATGCGGCGCCGTGATCGACAATCCCAAGGCCGCGAGGGTCGATCGCATCAACGCACTGATCGCGCGCGCCTCGATCTTCATCACCAGGGGTGAGATCGATCGCGCCATCGCCGATTACGGCGTGACCTTGCAGCTCGACCCGACCCTCGCCAGCATCTTCAACGCGCGCGGCGAACTGCATCGCAAGAAGGGCGACCGTCCGAAGGCGCTGGCCGATTTCGCCGCGGCGCTGCGGCTCAATCCGGATCACGCCAGCGCCCGCAGCAACTACCACGCACTCGCTGTGGAGCTCGAGCGCCTGGGCGCGCAGATGGCCGTCGCGGGGCGGCCGAGCTTCAATTGCGCCACGGCGCGTCGCGCCGTGGAGAAGGCGATCTGCGCCGATCCGGAGCTCGCCAATCTCGATCGCGAGATCGACGGCGCGCAGGCCCGCGTCGTTCGCGAGGCGGCCGGCCCCGCCGCAGCCCGCGCCCTGCAGCGCGAGCAGGACGCGTTCATCGCGCGGCGCAACGCCGGCTTTGGCAAGCCCGGCTACGATCTCAAGAAGGCGATGGAGGACCGCCTGCGGCGGCTGAACGGCGTCGACGGCTATTAACCATCGGCGTGGCCGCTTGAACCGGGTTCCGGCCGGAGACGACAACGGGGGAGATCAGCGTCTCACCCGCAACAGTCGAAATTCGAGCCGAGTCCATGCCGATGCACGCTTTCATTCGTTCGATTTCATCCTGCTCATCCTACCTCGCGCTGGGTCTTGCAGCCGGTCTTGTCCTTGGCCTCGGGGCCCAGCCTGCATTCGCCGCGGACCCCGAATGCGCTTTGGGCAGCAAGGCGCCCCCGTCCGAGCTCATCACCGCCTGCTCGACCGCAATCGAGCAGGCATCGAGTTCGCCGAAGGATCAATCCATCGCCTTGGTTGCCCGCGCCGATGCCCGTGCGCGTACCTCGGGCGGCCTGACCCAGGCCCTGAAGGACCTCGACCGTGCCATCGCGCTCGACGGCAAGAATGCGCGCGCCTATCGGCTGCGTGGCGACCTAATGCGCGAAGCCGGTGGCGATGCCGGCAGGGCGGCGGCCGATCTGAGCATGGCGATCTCGCTCGATCCGAATGACGCCGAAGCCTATGAGCTGCGTGGCGTTGTCTATACCGAGCAGCGCCGTCTTGATCGCGCTCTGGCCGACTACGACCAGGCGATCCGGCTGAAGCCCGACTACGCGCAGGCCTTTGCCGACCGCGGCGTCGCCTTCTACCTGCGCGGCGACAACGAGAAGGCCGTGCGCGACTATGACGAGGCGATCCGGCTCGACCCGAAACGGCCGCGCACATTCACCAACCGTGCCGCGGCCTACAAGAAGCTCGGCCAGATGGACAAGGCGCTGGCCGATGACGATGAGGCGATCCGGCGCGATCCGAAGGTGTCGGAATATTACGACAATCGTGGCCTCACCTACGCCGCCATGAAGGAGTACGACAAGGCGATCGCCGATTATGATCAGGCGATCAGGATGGAGCAGCGGGCAAATTTCTTCACCAACCGCGGCGATTCCCATCAGTTCAAGGGCGAGCTCGGCGCGGCGCTCAGCGACTACGACGCCGCGCTGCGGCTCGATCCGAATTTCGCGCTCGCCTACAACAACCGGGCGGTGCTGTACAAGAAGATGGGCGAGCGCGCCAAGGCGCTGGCCGACTACGAGGCCGCGCTGCGGCTGGATCCCGGCAACGACAATGCCATCGCCGGCCGGCGCGTCATGCTGGCCGAGATCAAGAAGTTCGGCGCCGAGCCGCCGCGTCCGTTGAACGCGCCGTCAGAGCGAAGCGGTCCGTCGTTCGATTGCGCCACGGCCGCGCGCGAGGTCGAGAAGGTCATCTGCGCCGACCCGCAGCTCTCGGTGCTCGATCTCGGCATTTCCGAAAGCTATGCCCGGCGCTTGAAGTCCTCCCGCGGCCGCGCCGCTGCCGAGCTGCGCGGAACGCAGCGTGACTTCATCGCGGAGCGCAATGCCCGGTTCGGCAAGCCCGGCTACGACCTTCGTCTAGCCCTGCAGCGTCGCCTGGATACCCTCCGCGATGGAGCGCATTGATCCGGCCCGGAAAATGGGCGAACGTCCGGGCCTGCCTGATCTGGATCAATTCATGACGGCTTGAACTGTCGCTTTGTCCCGTGACAATACTCGGGAATAAACACAGATCTTGGGGAAACGTCATGAGCGCTGCGAGCCGCTATCACGAGGTCCATGCACGGTCGCTGCAGGACCCGGAAGGGTTCTGGGCCGAGGCCGCCCGCGCGATCGACTGGATCGAGCCGGCCAAGACCATCTTCGATCCCGCGATGGGCGCCTACGGCCGCTGGTTTGCGGGGGCCGTCGTCAATACCTGCTACAACGCGCTCGACCGCCACGTCGCCGCCGGCCGCGGCGATCAACTGGCGCTGATCCACGATTCGCCGCTCACCAGCTCGGTCACGAAGCTCACCTATGCCGAGATGCTGAAGGAGGTGCAGACGCTCGCCGCGATCATGCAGGATTTCGGCGTTGGCAAGGGCGACCGCGTCATCCTGTATATGCCCATGGTGCCCGAGGCGATGGTCGCGATGCTGGCCTGCGCGCGCATCGGCGCGGTGCATTCGGTGGTGTTCGGCGGCTTCGCGGCCAAGGAGCTCGCGACCCGCATCGACGACGCCACGCCGAAGCTCGTGCTGTCGGCGAGCTGCGGCATCGAGCCCGGCCGCATCGTGCAATACAAGCCGCTGCTCGATCAGGCGATCGAGCTCGCCGACAACAGGCCCAAGGCCTGCATCGTCCTGCAGCGTCCCGAGCATGTCTGCGAGCTGAAGCCCGGCCGCGATTACGACTGGGCGGCGCTGCGCAAGTCTGCGCTCGCCAATGGCAAGCTGGCGCCGTGCGTGCCGGTGCTGGCGACCGATCCGCTCTACATCCTCTATACCTCCGGCACGACCGGCAAGCCGAAGGGCGTGGTGCGCGACAATGGCGGGCACCTCGTCGCGCTGAAATGGTCGATGGAGAATCTCTACGGCATCAAGCCGGGTGAGGTCTGGTGGTGCGCCTCCGACATCGGCTGGGTGGTTGGCCACAGCTACATCATCTACGGCCCGCTGATCCATGGCGCGACCTCGGTGATGTACGAGGGCAAGCCGGTCGGAACGCCCGATGCCGGCGCGTTCTGGCGCGTCATCAGCGATCATAAGGCGGTCGCTCTGTTTACCGCGCCCACGGCATTCCGCGCCATCCGCAAGGAGGATCCGGAAGGTACTTTCTTGCGCAAATACGATCTATCGCATTTCCGCACCCTGTTCCTGGCCGGCGAGCGCGCCGATCCGCCGACGGTGGAATGGGCCGAGCAGCAATTGAAGGTGCCGGTGATCGATCATTGGTGGCAGACCGAAACCGGCTGGTGCATCGCCGGCAATCCGGTCGGCCTTGGCCTGTTGCCCGTGAAGCACGGCTCGCCGACGGTGCCGATGCCGGGCTACCAGGTCGACATCGTCGACGAGGCCGCCAAGCCGGTGCCCGCCAACACCATGGGCTCGATCGTGATCAAGCTGCCAATGCCGCCCGGCTGCCTGCCGACCCTGTGGCAGCAGGAGGACCGCTTCAAGGAATCCTATCTCAGCGAATTCCCCGGCTACTACAAGACCTCAGACGCCGGCTACAAGGATGAGGACGGCTATGTCTTCGTGATGGGCCGCACCGACGACATCATCAATGTCGCCGGCCACAGGCTGTCGACCGGCGGCATGGAAGAGATATTGGCCTCGCATCCCGACGTCGCGGAATGCGCCGTGCTCGGCATCAAGGATGCGATCAAGGGCGAGGTGCCGTGCGGCTTCATCGTGCTCAAGGCCGGTGTCTCGCGCAGCCCGTCGCAGATCGAAAAGGAGATCGTGGCGCTGGTACGCGACAAGCTCGGACCGGTCGCTGCGTTCAAGCTCGCCATCACCGTCGGCCGGTTGCCGAAGACGCGCTCCGGCAAGATCCTGCGCGGCACGATCAAGAAGATCGCCGACGGCGAGCAATGGAGCATGCCGGCCACGATCGAGGATCCCAAGGTGCTCGAAGAAATCGGCGAGGCGCTGAAGAGCCGCGTCTGACACGCCGCCGCTGAAAGGTGACCCGGGCTTGACCCGGGCGCCCATTCTCGTCAAGCAACGGCGTCAGACCAGCCCGATTGACGAGAATGGAACGTTCGATGCGACAGACCTCCGCCTGCCTGGCCCTGGTGCTGATGGCCGTATTTTCGCTCTCGGCCTGCGCCTCCCGCAACCAGGGTCCGGCGGTGGCGCTCGGCAATGACGACGATGATGCGGTCTGTCAGGCCGGTGGCAAGGTCGCGCCGGGCTCCGCCGAATATGTCGCCTGCCGCAAGGACCGCGACGTGCAGCGGCAGCGCGCCGAGGCACGTGCCGACCGCCGGCAGCGCGATCTCGGCGAATACATGATGAACCACCCCGACCGGCCCTGAGCGCCACTGCAAGCGCCTCTCATGGCGCGTGACTTCGATGCAACAGTTGCGTGACATCGGCGCTGCAACAATGCCGATTGATTGAGATCAAATCCAACTCCATGGCGTCCCTGCCACATCTGTGACCGCAAGGCGCGGCCGTGCCCGCGCAGATGTTGCTCAAGGGTGGCTATGGGGATCTCGATGAACAGGATGTTGAAACTCTCGTCGTCGCTGCTGGTGCTGGCGGCGATCTGCGGAGCCATGGGCTCGGCGCAAGCGGCCGACCTGCAGGCGGCGCCGGTCTACACCAAGGCGCCGGTGGTCGAGGCGTGGAATCCGTGGATGCTTCGTGTGCGCGCGCTCGGCGTGCTGCCGGATGCTGGCGGCTCCACCGTGAACGTGACCGGCGTGCCGGCGCTGTCGTCGCCGAACTCCGGCCTGTCGATCTCCAACTCGGTCGTGCCCGAGCTCGACATCAGCTACTTCTTCACCAAGAACATCGCGGCCGAGCTGATCCTCGGCGTCACCCGGCATTCCATCGGCGGCACCGGCTCGCTCGACGGCCTCAACATGGGCAAGGCCTGGCTGCTGCCGCCGACGCTGACCCTGCAATATCACTTCACCGATTTCGGCGCGTTCAAGCCGTATGTCGGCGCGGGTGTGAACTACACGGTCTTCTTCAACCAGAGCGCCGCGAACCAGGTGTGGAACGGTCTTGCCGTCACCAACCTGCACATCTCCAACCAGTGGGGCGCCGCGGTCCAGTTCGGCTTCGACTACATGCTCGACAGGCACTGGGGCCTGAACGTCGACGTCAAGAAGCTGTGGCTGCAGCCGAACTACTCGGCGACCGTCAACGGCGCAATTCCGGTCACCGGCCGCGCCAACATCGATCCGTGGCTGGTCGGCGTCGGCGTCACCTACAAGTTCTGATTTTTTCAGTTCCTCCCAAGACTGTCATGGCGCCGGCATTCCCGGCGCCATTTTTTTTGGACTGTTTGCGGGTCGCGAAGCTCGGGCTCGGGCCTGTAAAACCGGCGTCGTCCCGGCCTTGAGCCGGGACCCATACGCCGCAGCGGGAGTGAGGAAAGACGCGCTGAGTTACAGCCAGCTTGAGCCGTCACGCAATCCTGTGGTTATGGGTCCCTGCGTTCGCAGGGACGGCACCGATGGTGGGGCAGTCGCGGGTGAATTGACCCGAGGACAGGAGGTGCCCGTCCTACTCCTCCTCGTCGTCCTGCTTCTTGCCGCCGATGGTCTTGAGCTTGGCGAACACGGCGTCGACGTTGAGATCGTCCTCATCGCGGCCCGCCGGCTCGTACTCGTCCTTGCGCGTGGTCTCGGAGGCCGGGAGCAGGGTGGCGCCGCTGTAATTGGCGTCGAGCGGCTTTTCCTTGGCGGCACGCTGGACCTCGAAGTCGAGCTCGATCTGCGAGCACAGGCCGAGCGTCACCGGATCCATCGGCGTCAGTGTCTGCGCGTTCCAATGGGTGCGGTCGCGCACGCTCGCGATCGTGGTCTTGGTGGTGCCGACCAGGCGCATGATCTGGGCGTCCTTGAGCTCGGGATGGTTCCGCACCAGCCAGAGAATGGCGCTCGGGCGCTCGTGGCGGCGCGAGACCGGGGTGTAGCGGGGGCCCTTGCGCTTGGGCTGCGGCGGCAGCACCACCTTGCTCTCCTGCAGCCGGAGCCGGTAATTCGGGTCGCGCTCGGCCTTCTCGATCTCCTCGCGGGTGAGCTGCCCGGTCGAGATCGGATCCATGCCCTTGATGCCCTGGGCGGCGTCCCCGTCGGCAATGGCGCGCACCTCCAGCGGGTGCATCTTGGTGAAATCGGCGACCTGGTCGAAGGTCAAGGCGGTATTGTCGACCAGCCACACGGCAGTTGCCTTCGGCATCAGCGGGGCGTTGCTCATGGCAAATCTCCTTTGTGCTCCGCCCCGGCCCTGGAGGCGAAACCTGCGGTCATCGGCGATGACGGGAATTGGCCCTATATAAGCCGTCCCGGGGGCAGGGCGCAATGGCCTGGAGAAAACGGCCTTGACAGCGCTCGAAAGCAGTCCCAAGTCCTACCCAAACGAGTGTCAGACCCAAGTTCTTCGCGTATCGACCGCCCCCGCTTGCCGGCCCGGGGGTCCGTGGTCGCCGAAACCAGCCCGCATAGATCAGCTCAGACCAGCCCCATGGCAGCCAAACCAGACCTCAAAATCGTGCTTTGCTCGCCGCGCGGCTTCTGCGCCGGCGTGGTGCGCGCCATCGACACCGTGGAACGGGCGCTCGCCATCTATGGCGCCCCGGTCTATGTCCGACACGAGATCGTGCACAACAAATACGTCGTCGACAGCCTGAAGACCAAGGGCGCCATCTTCGTCGAGGAACTGGCGGAGATTCCCGACAGTACCAACGCACCGGTGGTGTTCTCGGCCCATGGCGTGCCGAAATCGGTTCCGGCCGAGGCCCAGGCGCGCAACTTCTTCTCCCTGGACGCGACCTGCCCGCTGGTGACCAAAGTCCACCGCGAGGCGGCGATCCACTTCAAGCGCGGCCGCGAGATCCTGCTGATCGGCCATTCGCACCATCCGGAGGTGGTCGGCACCGTCGGCCAGCTTCCGGCCGGCGCCGTCACGCTGATCGAGACCGCCGAGGACGCGGCGACCTTCACCCCGAAAGACCCCAACAACCTCGCTTTCGTCACCCAGACCACGCTGTCGATCGACGACACCAAGGATATCGTCGCGATCCTCAAGGGCCGTTTCCCGAACATCTCGGGCCCGCACAAGGAAGACATCTGCTACGCCACCACCAACCGCCAGCTGGCGGTCAAGAAGGTGGCCCCGGTGGTCGATGCGCTGATCGTGGTCGGTGCGCCGAACTCGTCGAACTCGCAGCGCCTGCGCGAGGTCGCCGAGCGCGAGGGCTGCCCGATTGCCGTGCTGGCGCAGCGCGCCTCGGACATCGACTGGGCGCGCTTCGAGGGCATCAAGAGCCTCGGCATCACAGCCGGCGCCTCGGCGCCGGAGGTGATCGTCGAGGAGATCATGGGCGCCTTTGCCGAGCGCTACGTGCTCCATGTCGAGACGGTCTCTGCGGCGGAAGAGAACGAATTCTTCCCGCTGCCGCGCTCGCTCCGGCCGGAAGCGGCAGCCGAGTAAGTCGGCCGGTTCTTTTCCGCCCTCGGCGGCCTCTCGGCCTTGAACGCGGCGCCCGCATGCGCGATGAAGGGCGCTACGGGCCTGTTCGGTGACGAAGTTCGCATCGGAGAGGCGGGGGCAGGCGAACTTCGATAACTGGGATAGCGCATGGCGGTCTATACCGACGTCGCCGCCGACGAGCTTGCGGATTTCATCAAGACCTACGACATCGGCGAGCTGCTCTCTTACAAGGGCATCGCCGAAGGGGTCGAAAACTCCAACTTCCTGCTCCACACCACCAAGGGCTCCTTCATCCTCACGCTGTACGAGAAGCGCGTGGCGGTGGATGACCTGCCGTATTTTCTGGGCCTGATGGCCCACCTCGCCGAGCGCGGCGTGAGCTGTCCGCAGCCCGCCCGCAACCGCGACGGGGCGGTGTATTCGAGCCTGTCCGGCCGGCCCGCGGCGATCATCAACTTCCTGGAAGGCATGTGGCCGCGCAAGCCGAACGTCACCCACTGCGCCGGCGTCGGCGCGGCGCTGGCGCAGATGCATCTGGCCGGACGCGACTTCCCGCTGGTGCGCAAGAATCCGCTCTCGGTCGCCGGCTGGCGGTCGTTGTTCGCGCAGGCCGCCGACCGCGCCGACACGGTGCAGGCCGGCCTCTCCGCGCTGCTCTCCGCCGAGCTCGATCATCTCGGGCGCTCCTGGCCGACGCATCTGCCGGAAGGCGTCATCCATGCCGACCTGTTTCCGGACAATGTGTTCTTCCTCGGCGACAAGCTCTCGGGGCTGATCGACTTCCCGTTCTCCTGCAACGACATTCTGGCGTATGACGTCGCGATCTGCCTCAACGCCTGGTGCTTCGAGGCCGATCATTCGCTGAACGTCACCAAGGCGCGCGCCTTCTTCAACGCCTATGGCCGCGTCCGGCCGCTGTCGGACGCCGAGCTGGAGGCGCTGCCGCTGCTGGCGCGCGGCGCCGCGATCCGCTTCCTGCTGACGCGGCTGGTGGACTGGCTCAACGTGCCTCCCGGCGCGCTGGTGAAGCCCAAGGATCCGCTCGAATATGTCCGCAAGCTGCGCTTCCACCAGGCGGTGACCAGCGTGCGCGACTACGGCATCGGCGGAGCATTGGCGTGAGCGAGCATCCGGTCGTCAGCATCTACACCGACGGCGCCTGCTCGGGGAATCCGGGGCCGGGCGGCTGGGGCGCGATCCTGCGCTTCGGCGACAAGGAAAAAGAGCTCAAGGGCGGCGAGCCACACACGACCAACAACCGCATGGAGCTGATGGCCGCGATCTCGGCGCTGGAGGCGCTGAAGAAGTCGTGTCAGGTCGAGCTCTACACCGACAGCCAATATGTCCGGCAGGGCATCACCGGATGGATCCACGGCTGGAAGCGCAATGGCTGGAAGACCGCCGACAAGAAGCCGGTCAAGAACGCCGAGCTGTGGCAGCGGCTCGACGCGGCGCTGAAGCCGCACAAGGTCAACTGGCACTGGGTCAAGGGCCATGCCGGGCACGCCGAAAACGAGCGCGCCGATCAGCTCGCTCGCGACGGCGTGGCGATGGCCAGGATGCAGAAGAACGTGCGGGCCTGATGTCTTCTACGCTTGTGAGTTTGATCGTCATTCCGGGGCGACGCGAGAGCGTCGAACCCGGAATCTCGAGGTTCCGGGTTCGCTTCGCGCCCCGGAACGACTGACCATCTGCAGCAGTGCGTTGTTTATCTACAGCTGCCCGAGCAGCGTGTCGCCGCCGGAGACCTCGACCTTGCCCGGCGCGGCTTCGAGGTTCAGCTTCTTGACCACGCCGTCCTCGACCAGCATCGAATAGCGCTTGGAGCGGATGCCGAGGCCGGCGCCGGAGGCGTCGAGCTCCATGCCGATCGCCTTGGTGAACTCGGCATTGCCGTCGGCCAGGAACACGGCCTCGTCGCGCTGGTCGGTGTCGCGCTTCCAGGCGTTCATGACGAAGGCGTCGTTGACCGAGACGATCGCGATGGTGTCGACGCCCTTGTCCTTCAACGCATAGGCATTGAGGAAGATGCTGGGCAGATGCATCTTGTGGCAGGTGCCGGTGTAGGCGCCGGGCACCGCGAACAGCGCGACCTTCTTGCCCTTGAAGATGTCGTCGGTGGTTTTGACCTGCGGGCCTTCGCCGGTCATGACGCGGAATTGGGCCTGCGGCAGCTTATCGCCAACCTGGATGGTCATTCGAGTTACTCCTTCCCCTGGATGTGTCTTGCGCGGTGCGCGCTACACTATTCGGCGGGCCGGAAACGGCAACGGCCCGCCGTGATCACGTATCCGTCATCGCACGTCCCTCATCGCGCGCCGGGGCTTGCGGCGCCAATGGACTCAGGCCGCTGCTGCCGGCTTCTTCTTCTCGTCGCGCAGCTCCCGGCGCAGGATCTTGCCGACATTGGTCTTCGGCAGCTCGGTCCTGAACTCGATCTGCTTCGGCACCTTGTAGTTCGTGAGCTGCTCGTGGCAGTGCTTGATGATGTCCTCGGACGTGAGGTTGGGGTCCTTCTTCACCACGAACGCCTTGACGACCTCGCCGGTCTTCTCGTCCGGCAGCCCGATCACGGCGGTCTCCAGCACGCCCGGATGGGTCGCGATGACCTCTTCGACCTCGTTCGGATAGACGTTGAAGCCGGAGACCAGGATCATGTCCTTCTTGCGGTCCACGATCTTGACCGAGCCGTCCGCGGCCATGACGCCGACGTCTCCGGTGCGGAAGAAGCCGTCCGCCGTCATCACCTTGGCGGTCTCGTCGGGACGATTCCAGTAGCCTGCCATCACCTGCGGGCCCTTGGCGCAGATCTCGCCGGGTTGTCCCAGCGGCACTTCGTTGCCGTCGTCGTCGCGGATCGAGAGCCAGGTCGACGGCAGCGGCAGGCCGATGGTGCCGGTGAATTCCGTCGAGGTCGGTACGTTGCAGGTCAGCACCGGTGCGGTCTCCGACAGGCCGTAGCCTTCGGCGATGCTGCAGCCCGTCACCTGCTTCCACTGCTCGGCCACCGGGCGCTGCACGGCCATGCCGCCGCCGTTGGAGACCTTCAGCTTGGAGAAATCGATCTTGCGGAAGTCAGGATGATGCAGCAGGCCGTTGTAGAGCGTGTTGACGGCCGGGAAGGTGGTGACCTGATACTTCATGAGCTCCTTGATGAAGCCGGGGATGTCGCGCGGATTGGGGATCAAGAGATTGGCGCCGCCCGCGCGCACCGCGAGCAGGAAGCAGCAGGTCAGCGCGAAGATGTGGTAGAGCGGCAGCGCACAGACGATCAGCAGCTGATCGACATGCGGCGGCTTGTCCATCACCGGCTGCAGCCACGCATCGTTCTGCAGCACGTTGGCGACGACGTTGCGGTGGAGCAGCGTGGCGCCCTTGGAGACGCCGGTGGTGCCGCCGGTATATTGCAGGAAGGCGACGTCGTCTGGACCGATGGTGGGCTTCTGGAAGCGCTTGCCGCGGCCGGCGGCGAGCGCATCGTTGAAGGGGACCGCGCCCGGCAGCGAGAACGCCGGCACCATCTTCTTCAGGCGGCGGACGACGAGGTTGACGATCACGCCCTTGAAGCCGAGCAGGTCGCCCATGCTGGCGACGACGATGTGCTTGACCTGGGTGTGGCTGACCACCTGCTGCACCGTGTGGGCAAAGTTCTCCAGCACGATGATCGCCTCGGCGCCGGAATCCTTGAGCTGGTGCTCGAGCTCGCGCGGCGTGTAGAGCGGGTTGACGTTGACGACCGCGTAGCCCGCGCGCAGCACCGCGGAGATCGCGATCGGATATTGCAGCACGTTCGGCATCATCAGCGCGACGCGCGCGCCCTTTGCCAGCCCCAGGCCCTGCAGATAGGCGCCCATCGCGACCGACATATCGTCGAGCTCGCGATAGCTGATCGCCTTGTCCATGCAGATGAAGGCGCGGCGATCGGCGAATTTCCTGAAGCTCTCTTCCAGCAGGTCGACGAGCGACGGGTATTTGCCCGGATCGATATCGGCGGGAACGCCGGCCGGATAGTGCTTGAGCCAGATGCGCTCCATGACCCTTCCTCTCTGATCGTCTCTTGTTCGTCTATCGGCAGCCGCCGGCCTCGCTCGGGCCGGCGGCGCCAATATCGAATTTCCGGCGGTTCAAGGCAAGCGGCCGGCGCGGCGACGAAAGGGGAGGGACGGGCGATCCGGGCCGAGGGCCCGTGCCAATTGCTGGCTGCGGCGGTATGCGCCGCGCGGGATCAGCCGTCCTTCGGCGCGGGCTTGCCGTCCGTCTTCGGCTTTGCGGCAGCCTTGGGTTTGGTGGGCTTGGGCGCGTCGGAGCCGGCTTTTTCCGCCGTTTTTCCGCCGGCTTCGTGCTTGGCGGCGACGTGGCGGGCCGCGCCCGGCTTGGCCTCAGCCGGCTTGGCCTGCGGCTTCGCAGCGGCCTTCGCATCCGCATCGGTCTTGGCGGCGGTCCGGGTCGCGGGCTTGGCATCCTTGTTGGCATCCTTGCGGGCGGCGGCATGCGCCTTCTTGCCGCGGTGCCTGGCCGGCGTCTGTGCGTCGGCATCGGCGGCGACGGCGGCGATCAGCGCCGCGCCGGTGCGCGTCGGGCCGGTGTAGACCAGCACCGGCTCGGACGGGGCGGGCGCCGCCGCCAGCAGCTCGGACGGCTTCATGGTCGGCGTCTGCAGGCCGGCGAGCAGGGTGCCGCCGGTCGCTTCGCCGTCCGCACCGGCAACGGTGTCCTCGTCGTCGTCGCTGGCTGGTCGGTGGCGGCGGCCGTTGCACATGTCGTCGCGCAGGTTGGGCGGCGTCGCGTCGACGGGGGGCAACTGATCGACCGTGCCCAGCGGCGACTTCAGCCAGCTCAGCTGGTTGCCGTTGAAGCCACGGTCCAGCATCTGGATCGCGCGCACGGCGCGCATCTGCCCCGAGGAGGCGCCGAGCACCACCGCGATCAGGCGCTTGCCGTTGCGGGTCGCCGACGCCACGAGATTGTAGCCGGAGGCGCAGATGAAGCCGGTCTTGAAACCGTCGGCGCCGGGATAGCGCCCGATCAGCTTGTTGAAGTTCTGCACGACGCGGCGGCCGTAGCGGATCGACGGGATGTGGACGAAATATTCGTACTCGGGAAGATCGCGGATGATGGCGCGCGCCAGGATCGCGAGATCACGCGCCGAGGTGATCTGGCCGTCGGCAGGCAGCCCGTTCGGATTCACGTAGCTGGTCTGCGTCATGCCGAGCTTGCGGGCGGTGTCGTTCATCATCGCCGAGAAGCCGTCGATGGAGCCGCCGACGCCCTCGGCCAAGACCACTGCCATGTCATTGGCGGACTTCACCAGCATCATCTTCAGTGCATTGTCGACGGTGACCTGCGTGCCGGGCCGATAGCCCATCTTCGACGGCGACTGTGATGCCGCGGTCGGTGAGACCGTGAACAGCGTGTCGAGCGTGATCCTGCCGTCCTTGACCGCCTTCAAGGTGACATAGGCCGTCATCAGCTTGGTGACCGATGCAGGGTACCACGGATAGGTCGCGTTCTGCGCCTCCAGCACCTTGCCGGTGTCGGCTTCGACGAGCAGCAGCGCCTCGGCATGGGCCCCGCGCGGCGCGAGCACGAGAGCGGCAGCGAGAGCGATGATCTTGATCGGGGCGTAGCGGAACAACAGGCGAAGCGTCTGCACTGGTCTGGTCCGGTCCTTTGAGACCCGCCTCGCGCGGCGAGGTGGGCAAGCGGGCTTTCGGGTTTCAAGCGTGTCCGGCGCCGCTTTGGTTGCGGCAGGCCGCGAACCTATACCGGCTCGACGCTGGCGAACAGAGGCCAGCCATTCAATTCCACGATGAAAGCGTCCCGCGATCAGGTCTTGACGATGGTGCCGTCGCTCTCGGGCGCTGCGAGAGTCGCGCGCGCGCTCTCCTGCACCATGAACTGGGCCTTCGCGAGTTCCGCGAAGTGGCCGCCCTTGGCGACGAGTTCATCGAACGTTCCGCTTTCGATCACGCGTCCGTTCTCGAACACCAGGATTCGCGTCGCGTTGCGGATGGTCGAGAGCCGGTGTGCGATCACGAAGGTCGTGCGTCCCCTCATCACCTCGTCGAGCGCCGCGTTGAGCTTGGCCTCGGTGACGGCATCGAGCGCGGAGGTCGCCTCGTCGAGAATCAGGATCGGTGGATCCTTCAAGAGGGCACGCGCGATCGAGAGCCGCTGGCGCTCGCCACCGGACAGCATGCGGCCGCGCTCGCCCGCGTTGGTATCGAAACCCTGGTCGGCACGATCGATGAAGTCGAGCGCCTGGGCGCGCGCGGCGGCGGTGCGCAGCTCCTCGTCGGTCGCGTCGGGCTTGCCGACCAAAAGGTTCTCGCGGATCGAGCGGTTGAACAGGAGCGCCTCTTGGAACACAACGCCGATGTTCCGGCGCAGCGCCGCGAGCTTCAATCCGCGCACATCCATGCCGTCGATCTTGATGAAGCCCGACTGCGGGTCGAAGGCGCGATGCAGGAGCGCGATCGCCGTCGACTTGCCGGCGCCGGTCGGGCCGACCAGCGCGATGGTTTGGCCGGGCAGCGCGGTGAAAGTGAGGTCCTCCACCGCTGGCCGCTTGCCGTCGTAGGAGAACGACACATCGTTGAATTCGACCAGGCCCGAGAGTCGGCCGACCTCGATCGCGTCGGGGCGGTCGCGCACGGCCGGCACGGCATCGAGCACGGTGAAGAACTCGGCCAGCCGGGGCGCCTCCATGAACACGTTGTTGATGAAGGACACGACCTGCTCCAGCTTCTGGATCAGCATGGTCGCGAACGACACGAACATCACGATCTCGCCCACCGACGTCAGCCCGGCCTGATGCAGGGCGATGCCGAGTGTGAAGATCGCGAGCACGGTGATGGTGGTCGAGGCACGCGTGATGACCGTCACCAGCGCCCACCAGCCGAGCACCGGCATCTGCACCGACAGCAATTGTCCGGCGACGGTGCGCAGGCCCTGCACCTCGGCATCGATGCGCACGAAGCTCTGCACCAGCGCGACGTTGCCGAGCGCGTCGGAGGCACGCGCCGACAGGTCGCTGTAATGCTCCTCGACCTCGCTCTGCATGCCGTAGGTCTTGCGCACGACCAGGGTCGTCAACACGGTGAACACGACGCACAGCACGAACAAGAGGATCGCGAGCCGCCAGTTCAGATAGAGCGACAGCGGCAGCAGCACCAGCACCGACATGATCGCGGCGAAGTGCTCGCGGAAGAACGACAGCCACAGCTTCCACAGCGCGTCGGTGCCGTTGATCATCACCTTCATCAGCCGGCCGGAATGGGTGCCGGAATGGAACGTCAGCGGCAGCTGCAAAATGTGCTCGAAATAGCTCGTCAGCACCGCATGGCGCTGCCGGTGCGCCAGCCGGTCGGCCTGCAGCGCGACCCAGGCGCTGGCCAGAATCGTGAACAGGCCGAATCCGGCCCAGGCCGCGAGCAGCGGCCAGGCGGTGCTGGCCGAGGCCTTGCCGGAGAGCGAGTCGACAATGCGTCCGAACAGCACCGGGTCGGCGAACTGCGCCACCGCCAGCGCCAGGTTGGCGATCGCGAGAAACCAGCCGAGCCGCGCCTCCTTTCCGAGCAGATGGAGCACGCGGGCATAGATGCGGAGCAGGGACATGGCGGGGCGCTTCGTGTCGGCAGTTGGAATCAGCGCTGGGCGCGCGGCACCATGTTAGCAAGGGAACGGCCGCCGCGGCGAGCGCTCAGTTGACGAGCCGGCTGTCGGCGGGCGGCAGGAAGCTGTCGTCGAAGATGTCGGCGGGTTGCGGACGCTTGTGGTGGAATTTGCCGTCCTCCGCGAGCTGGTCGAGGGCCCGCTCGAACCGGGCGGGCTCGATGCTGCCGATGCCATCGCGGCGGACGTCCGGCGTCAGCACGTTGTCGACGAGCACGCTCTGCAGTCGCTGCAGCTCGAGCTCGCGGGAGCCGTCATCCATCCGGCTCACCACGTCGGCGATCGCGCCGGCAGGGTCCTTGATGGCAAGCTGGAGCCCCGATGTCAGCGCGCGCAGGAAGCCCTTCACCGCCGCCGGCTGCTTGGCCGCAAAGCCGGGATTGACGATCACCGCATGGCCATAGGCCTCGCAGCCATAATCAGCGAAGCGCAGCACCGCGAGATCGGCGGCGGGCACGCCGCGGTCGCGCAGATTGATCGCCGAGAGATACGAGAAGCCGCTGACGGCATCGACCTGGCCGGCGGACAGGATCGGCTCGCGCACGGCCGCGCCAACGCGCGACAGCTTGATGGTCTCGGGCCTGAGATGGTTGTGCCTCACGACCGCCGGCCACAGCCGGATCGAGAGATCGCCCTCGGCGACGCCGAGCGTCTTGCCTTCGATGTCGCCGAGCCCGTTGATGCCGCGACTCCTGCGCGCGATGATCGCATAAGGCGCCCTGTTGAACAGCACGAACACGGCCTTGACCGGCTGGCTGTTCGACGCGTCGCGATAGCGGATCAGCTCGTTGATGTCGGCGAGCGCCATGTCGGTCTCGCCGGAGGCCACCCGCGCGATCGCATCGGGAGAGCCCTTGGCCGTGGTGATGGTGACGGTCACGCCCTCGGTGGCGAACAGCCCGCGGCTGGCGGCGAGGACCAGTGGCGCCATGCTGCCATCGAGCGGCCGATCCAGCGCGAACATGACGGCGACCGGACGTTTCGGCTCCTCCGCTGCGGCTTCCTCTCTCGACAGGCATGAGGGCACGACGAAGGCGGCGAGGAGCGCCAAGGCAAGCAGGGTGACGGGTCGTCGCATGCGCATCATGTCACGCCGGTATTCGCAGGCCGTACCGGTCTTGTCACGCCGGTATTCTAATCAGTTCGCCGGCCATCGCGGGATCGAGATGTCAATTTCGTGACAGCGTCGCGGTGTCGCTGCCGCTCGGGGCCGGCGGTGCCTGATCATGTCGGATCGAATGTGAACGGTCCATGAGCAAGGCCTGCGGCGATTTGCGGCTTCGACTCCGGGTTTCGCGAGGGGAACTGTGGGCGCAGTTCGCGAGTTGGTACCCGAGATTAGATCGTACGGAGGATCCACATGATCGCACAGCGCGGAAGTTTTTCACGCTTTGGCCGTGCTACCGTCCTGGCGACGGTGGCCGCGGTGACTTTGACGGCCGTGCAGCCGACACTCGCCTTTGCCGGCTCCGCGCCGGCCGAGAAGGGCGTCGTCGCCAAGACGGCCAATGATGGCGGCCTGACCGATGTCAGCGCGCGCCGGCGCCACTATCGCGGCAATGGTGGCGCGGCGGCTGCGGCGGCGTTCGCCGGGATCGTCGGCACCGGACTTGCCATCGCGGCGACGCAGAACCGCCGCTCCTACTACGAGGACAACTATTACTATGGCCGGCCGGCCTATTATGGCTACGGACCGCGCTATCAGTATTACGGCGGCGGCCCCTATTACGGTGGCGGCTATTACCATCACCCGCATTGGTGATGTGAGATCGGACGAAACGATCCGCCGGCCGCCGTGCCGGCGGATTTTTTCTTGCCTGCCGCGAACGTTAATATGCGGACCATCGAATTTAACTATTGTGGCCAGATGACTGATTCGATCGATCGGCTCTATCGCGCTGTCCTGGCTGCCAGGGATCTCGACCCCGCGCGATCGCGCACGGCCAAGCTGATGCAGCAGGGCACGGCCAAGATGGCCAAGAAGCTCGCCGAGGAGGCGATCGAGGTTGCGATCGATGCCGTCGGCGGCGACGCCCAGGCCGTGGTGCGCGAAAGCGCCGACCTGATCTACAATCTGGCCGTGCTGTGGGCCGAGCTCGATGTCCAGCCCGAGGACGTCTGGCGCGAGATGGAACGGCGCGAGCTGATGCTCGGCATCGCCGAGAAGCTGCCGAAATCGCCGGTGAAGGTCGCCAAGGCCGCGCCCGGACGGGTGGCGGGGCGACCGATCGTCGCGGCCGAAAGCCGGACCATCCGCAAGCGGCACTAGTGTGGCGGTCCGATTCGGGTCGACATATGGGCCATGGACAAATCCTGCCCGGTTTGCTTCATCGCCAGCATGCTCAGACGGATCTACGACTGGTGTATCGACGCCGCCCACAAGCCGCATGCCATGTGGATCATGGCCGCGGTTGCCTTCGCCGAAAGCTCGTTCTTTCCGGTGCCACCGGATGTGATGCTGATCCCGATGTCGCTGGCGAAGCCGCAGCGGGCGTGGCTGTTCGCCGGCGTCTGCACCGCGGCCTCGGTGGCGGGCGGCCTGGTCGGTTATGCCATCGGCGCGCTGCTCTACGACTCCCTCGGCCATTGGCTGATCCAGCTCTACGGCCTCGGCGACAAGGTCGAGGCGTTCCGTGCCTCCTACGCCGAGTGGGGCGCCGTCATCATCCTGGTGAAGGGATTGACGCCGATCCCCTACAAGCTGGTCACGATCACGTCGGGCTTCGCCGGCTACAATCTCTTTCTGTTCGTCGTCTGCTCGATCATCGCGCGCGGCGGCCGCTTTTTCATCGCCGCGATATTGCTCAACCGCTATGGCGAATGGATCAGGGTGCGCATCGAGAAGCATCTCGGCCTGTGGGTGGCGATCGGCGCGGCCGTGCTGGTGGCCGGATTCGTCATCGCCGTGAAGCTGATCTGATGCGGCCGCTGCGCCCGGGGCTGGGGGCAGGCGCGGCGCTGCTCGCCGTCGTCTCGGTTCTCTCCGCCGCCGCGGCATGGGCGCAAACGACGCCTTCCTTGGGGCTGCGAGAAGCGCCGCAACAGCCACCGCAGCAGGCGCCTGCCGTCCAGCCTGCGCCGCCTTCCAGTCCGGGTCTGGTGGAGGAGCTCGGCAAGCTGTTCGAGAAGATGTCGATCATTCCGCTGAAGCCTTCGGGCGATGCCCGCGCCGAGCCGCCGGCGGCCGGCAGCGATCCCACCGGCGCTGCCGCGGATCAGCCCGCTGCGACACCGGTGCAGCCCGGTGGCCCGGTCGCGCCGAAGGGCGGCGCCGACGTGCTGAAGGAGACCGGCGAGACCTTGTCGCGCCTCGCCCAGCCCTCGAGCATGATCTCCGGCCGCTCGGTCTGCCCGATCGCCGCCAACGGCACGCCGGATTGCAAGCTCGGCGCCGACCGGTTGTGCCAGGGCAAGGGTTACAAGGAAGGCAAGAGCCTCAACACCGATTCTGCGGAGACCTGCTCGGCGCGGGTGCTGATCCCCGGTCGCGAGCGCAAGCCGGGCGATTGCCGGACGGACACCTACGTGACCTCGGCGCTCTGCCAATGACGCCGGCACGCCAGCGTCTCAACGCAAGACCCTGGTCCGGCTTTTCCGGTCCCTCTGCGAGCGAATTGCCATCACGGCATGATGTCGGGCATGCTCGCGATCACGAGTGTTTCCGCATTTCAACGCAAGAGGAATTCCCATCCATGTCCATGCCCGCCTTGTTCAAGGGCCGCCTGACGATCCCGGTGATCGGCTCGCCGCTGTTCATCATCTCCGTGCCCGACCTGGTGATCGCGCAGTGCAAGGCCGGCGTGGTCGGTTCGTTTCCGGCGCTCAACGCGCGGCCGGCCGCGCTGCTCGACGAATGGCTGGCGCGCATCACGGAGGAGCTCGCCGCCTATGACCGGGCGCATCCGGAACGCCCGTCGGCGCCGTTCGCCGTCAACCAGATCGTGCACCGTTCCAACAACCGGCTCGAGCAGGATCTCGCGCTGTGCGAGAAGTACAAGGTGCCGATGATGATCACCTCGCTCGGCGCGCGCGAGGAGCTGAACCGGGCGGCGCATGGCTGGGGCGGCATCGTCTTCCACGACGTCATCAACCAGACCTTCGCGCACAAGGCGATCGAGAAGGGCGCCGACGGCTTGATCTTGGTCGCGGCGGGCGCCGGTGGACATGCCGGCACGATCTCGCCGTTTGCCTTCGTGGCGGAGACGCGGAGCTGGTTCGATGGCCCGATCGCGCTGTCGGGCGCGATCGGGAACGGCCGCGCCATCCGTGCCGCGCGCGTGCTCGGCGCCGACTTCGCCTATATCGGCTCGGCCTTCATCGCCACCAAGGAGGCGAATGCGGTCGAAGGCTACAAGCAGATGATCACCAGCTCGGGCGCCGACGACATCGTCTATTCGAACCTGTTCACCGGCGTGCACGGCAACTATTTGAAGCCGTCGATCGTCGCAGCCGGCCTCGATCCGGACAATCTCCCGACCTCCGATCCGTCGAAGATGAGCTTCGGCACCGACGCCTCGGGCGAGCGCGCCAAGCCGAAGGCATGGAAGGAGATCTGGGGCTCGGGGCAGGGCATCGGCGCCATCAAGGACGTGCTGCCCGCCGCCGAGCTGATCGCGCGCTTCAAGAAGGAATATGACGAAGCAATCGATCCGCCGCTCTAAGCGGCTCCGCGACGGACAAAAGAAAAGCGCGGCAGCCAGGGCTGTCGCGCTTTTTTGTTGAGGTCGCAACAAGCGGGCGGGCTATTCCAGCTCGATCGCCTGGAACTTGCCGCGCTCGTCGAGCGCCGTGCCCCAGATCTTATGCGAGGCCTGGTGTTCGGCGCGGCCGAAGCCGAGCTTGGCACCGAGACCGAGATCGATGTCACGCATGTTCTCCAGCGTGTCGATCAGCGCCTCGGTGTCGAGCTGCGGGCCGACCCGGCGCAGCGCCTGGACCAGCACGTTGGCCGAGACGTAGCCTTCGAACGACACGTAGGACGGTGCCTCGCCCGGGAAGTACTTCTCGAGCGCGCTCTTGTATTCGAGCACGGCGCTCGAATAGCCGCCGACGGCCGGCACCACCTGGGTGACGATGACGCCGCTGGCATAGCGCGGGCCGAGCAGCATCAGCTCGTCCGAGAGCTCGGTCGAGCCCACGAAGGAGACGTTGGTGTAGATCATGTGCGGGAACAGATCGCGCGTCTTCTCGATGAACTTCGCGGCGGCGCGATAGGTTGCGACCATGACGATCGCCTTGGGCGGGTTCTTCAACGCCCGCAGCTGGTTGACCGCGTCGTCCACGTCGACCGTGTTGCGCTTGTAGTTGAGGCGCAAGATGGACGTGTCGGCAAGGCCGAGCGAGCGGAAGGCCTTGGCCACACCGGAGAAGCCGGCATCACCATAGGCGTCCTGCTGCGCGAACACGGCGATGTCCTTGGCCGGCAGGCGGCGCAGCTTGACCAGATAGCGAACGACGGTGTCGGTCTCTTCGGCGTAGCTGGCGCGATAGTTGAACACGTAGCGATCCGGCGGATCGTTGCGCAGGAGGTTGGCGCCGGTGAACGCGCCGTAGAACAGCACGCGGCGCTGCAGGGCGTAGGGCATCGCCACGGCAGACGTCGGGGTACCGACATTGCCGACGAAGCCGAACACCTTGTCCTTCTCGTAGAGCTGCTTCATCGCGTCCAGCGTCCGCGACGGCTCGTAGCCGTCGTCGGCCGAATAGAGCCGCAGCGAGCGCCCGGCGATGCCGCCGGCGTCGTTGGCGCGGTTGAAGGCGGCCTCGATGCCCATCTTCATCTGCCGGCCGAGCTCCTTGGCAGCGCCCGAGAACGGAGCGGCGATGCCGAAGCGGATCTCGTTGGCGGTGACGCCCTGGACGTTGGAGGTGGACGCCGGCGGCAGCGTCGCGGTTGGTGCCGTCGCAGCCACGGCCGCGGACGGGGCGATCACCCCGGCGAGGCTGGTGGCGGTCTGGCTCGGCGCGCTTTGCCCGAGCGAGCGCTCGAGCTCGGCGAGCTGGCGGCCCGCGGAGTTGCAGTCGGTCTGAGCCGCCCCGACACGGTTGCGTCCATCGGCGACGTAGCCGTTGAAGACGCGGGTGAGCTCGTCACGATCCGAGCCGCCGGTGGAGGCCTCCCGGATCACCTCGCGAAACTTGTCGACAATGGCCTGAACGCGGCCCTGGTCGATCGCCTGACAGGCGGATGCTGCTCCCACGATCGGCCCGACCCGGCTCGCAAGATTACGCACCACATCCGCATTGGTGCCCGCCGCGCTGGCGGGCGTTGCGAGCAATGCCGCAACCAAGAACACGCTACAACGAAAGTTCATTGCCACTATCCCACTTTGGACCCCATCCAGGTCTTCCGCCTGGTGAATTGACGCCGTGTCTGCGACGGAGAAGACATAAGACCGTCACCATGCACAGACCAGCCTTTCCTAAGAGCATGACCATTTCGGTAACCCGACACGCCTTTTTCCGATCATACTTTAGGACCTGCTAACGAAACGTCTTCACCAGTTCTTCCCCTTAGAAGCTAATTCTACTCAAGTTCGATTGCCTGATACGTGCCGGTTTCGTCGAGTGCGGTGCCCCAGATCTTGTGTGAGGCCTGGTGCTCCGCGCGTCCAAATGCGAGCGTCGTGCCGAGGCCGAGATCGAGGCTGCGCATCGATTCGAGCGTGTCGACCAGCCGCTCGGTGTCGAGCGGATTGGTCTGCTTCAGCGCCTGGATCAAAATCGTCGCCGCGATATAGCCTTCGAGAGACGTATAGTCCGGCGCCTCGCCGGGCGCGTATTTGGCCAGGGCGTTCTTGTAGTCGAGCACGAGGCTCGAATAGCCCGAAACCGCCGGCACGCCCTGCGTCACGATGACGCCGTTGGTGAAGCGCGGGCCGAGCAGCTTGAGCTCGGTCGCGAGCGAGGTCGAGCCGACGGCGGACACGTTGGCGTAGATCAGGCCCGGTACCGCGTCGCGCGTCTTCTCGATGAACTTCGCGGCGGCGCGATCGGTCGCTACCATGATGACCGCCTTGAGTCCCGGCTTGTGCGCCTTGACCTGATTGACCGCCTCTTCCACGTCCATCGTCGCGCGCGGATAGTTGATGCGCGTTACGGCATCGCCGATTTTCAACTGCCGGTAGGCCTTCGCGACACCGGCGAAACCGTCGTCGCCGAATGGGTCCTGCTGGGTGAACACGGCGATCTGCCTGGGCGAGACGCGCTTCATGTTGATCAGGTAGCGCACCAGCGCGGCCGTCTCCTCGGCGTAACTCGCCCGGTAGTTGAAGACGTAGCGATCCGGCGGATCGCGTCGCACCACTGCTGCGCCGGTGTTCGGTGCAAAGAACAGCGTGCGCCGCTCCAGCGCATAGGGGATCGCCACCTGCGAGTTGGCGGTGCCGACGTTGCCGATGAAGCCGAACACCTGCTCCTTGTCGTAGAGCTGCGTCATCGCCGCCAGCGTGCGGCCCGGGTCGTAGCCGTCGTCCGCCGCCACGAGACGGAGCATGCGCCCGTTGACGCCGCCGGCGTCGTTGGTGCGTGCGAACGCGGCCTCGATGCCCTGGCGCATCTGACGCCCGGTCTCCTTGCGGATGCCGGAGAACGGCAGGACCATGCCGAAGCGGATCTCGCGGTCGGTGATGCCGCGCACGGGGCTCGCGGTGACGGCGCCAGTCGTCGTTTCGGCCTTGACCGGTGTGATCGGGGCCGTCGCCGCAGCCGGCTGGTCGAGCGAGCGTTCGAGCTCCGTCAGTTGCCGCTCCGCGGCGGCGCAGGTCGCCTGCGAGGCGCCCGTACGACTACGGCCCTCGGCGATGTAGCCATTGAAGCTGCGGGTCAGCTGATCGCGCTCGCCGTCATTCCTCGTCGCCTGGCGGATGGCTTCGCGGAATTTGTCGACCATGCTCTGGACGCGGCCCTGCGCGATGTCGGGGCACGCGGAGGCCTGTCCCACGATCGGTCCAACCCGGCCGCCAAGCTCCCTGACGACGTCGGGAGCCGCCGCCAAAGCGGGGCTGAAGGGAGCTACGAAAACACTCCCGATGATCAACGCGGACCAACGCACGGCCATCGAACCTTCCACCTGCTCAGCTTGTTTCAAACCCTCTTCGTTCTACTATTCGTGGCATTTCGAATTAATGTCGGGTTTCTCTGTCGCTCTTTATGTCCTGGTAGTTGAGGCCGTCGCGCCTCTAGCGGTATCCTATTCAAGTTCGACGGGTTGGTAGGTGCCGCTGTCGTCCAGTGCCGTGCCCCAGATCTTGTGCGAAGCCTGGTGTTCGGCGCGGCCGAAGCCGAGCTGCGTGCCGAGGCCGAGATCGATGTTGCGCATGTTCTCGAGCGTTTCGACCAGTTGCTCGGTATCGAAGTTCGGACCGGCGCGCTTCAGTCCCTCGATCAGGATGCTCGCGGCGATGTAGCCCTCGAGCGAGGTGTAGTCGGCCGGCTCGCCCGGGGCATATTTCGCAAGTGCGGTCTTGTATTCGAGCACCAGGCTCGAATAGCCGGAGACGCCGGGCACGGTCTGGCTGACGATCACGCCCTCGGCGTAGCGCGGTCCGAGCAGCATCAGCTCGCTGGCGAGCGCCGAGCCAGCAACCGCGGAGATGTTGGCGAAGATGACGCCCGGAAATACGCCCTGGGCCTTCTCGATGAACTTGGCTGCGGCGCGCGTCGTCGCCAGCATCACCACCGCCTTGACCGGTGTCTTCAGCAGCTTCAGCTGATTGATGGCGTCGTCGACCTCGACCGTGTTGCGCGGATAGTTGACCCGCACGATCGAATTGTCGCTGACGCCGAGCGTGCGGAACGCCCTGGCCACCCCGGCGAAGCCGGCGTCGCCGAAGGCATCGTTCTGCGCGAACACGACGATCTGGCGCGGATGCAGCCTTCGCATCTTCACGAGATAATGGACCAGCGCGTCGGTCTCCTCGGCATAGCTCGGCCGGTAGTTGAAGACGTAGCGGTCGGGCGGATCGTGGCGCACGACGTTGGCGCCGGTATAGGGCGCGAAGAACAGCGTGCGGCGCTCGAGCGCGTAGGGGATGGCGACCGCGGCGGTGGCCGAGCCGAAATTGCTGATATAGCCGAACACCTGCTCCTTCTCGTAGAGCAGCTTCATCGCATCCAGCGTGCGCGCGGGATCGTAGCCGTCATCGGCGGTGACGAGCTTCAGCATGCGGCCGTTGACGCCGCCGGCCTCGTTGGCGCGATTGAACGCCGTCTCGACGCCGATCTTGAGCAGTCGCCCGCTCTCCTTCACCGGTCCGCTGTAGGGAATGACCATGCCGAGCTTGATCTCGCTCTGCGTCACCCCGCGCACGTTGCCGGCCGGCGGCAGCAGTTGCGCCGGTACAGTCGCGGCCTGCGCCGTCGCAGGTCCGATGCTCACGGCAGACAGGTTCGCGCGCGCCGGAGGCGGCGCTGCGATGGATTGTTCGAGATCGGCAAGCTGCCGATTGGCGCCGCCGCAATCCAGCCGGCCCGACGTGACGAGGCTGCGACCTTCGGCGACATAGCGGTCCAGCAGGCGCGTCAGCTCGTCACGGTCGGCCTCGCTGGCGGCGGCCTCGCGGATGACGAGCTGGAATTTCTCGATGATGGCCTGGATGCGCGGCCGGGCGATGTCGCGGCACGCGAGCGCGGCGCCAATGATCGGGCCGACGCGGCTGCCGAGCTGGCGCGCCACGCTCACACTCTCGCCGGGCGCAGCAGCGGCCTCGCCGGCCACGAGGGACGCGAGCAGGATGGCTGCCATACGGGCGTGAGCCAGCGGACGGCGTGCTGCCGCTTTCTGCGGTAGGACGTCGATCATCGTCGCCTGTGATGTGTTGGAAGTCGGATCAGTCGTGCAGAGGGTTAGCGAACCCGCTCCATCTGACCCGTCTTCTGGTTCCACTGCATGAACTGCTGCAGCATGGGCTTTTCTGGAGTGTCGGTCTCTGCCGTCGGCGCCGGAGCGTCCGCGAGCAGCGATTTGAACTGCGACAGCGCCGGAGCCTGCGGCTCGACCCGCTCGGGCAGCGCGCTGGTCTGGTCCGCCTTGGCGTCCTGGACGTCGGCGGCGACCGGCGGCAGCGTCTTCATCGACTGCACGGCGGCGACGAAGGACGAGCTGGCGTCGGGCTGGCGCCACACCGGCACGATGTTGACGAAGAACAGCGCGACGACGGCGGCGACGCCGGTTGCGGCGGCGAAGCGGCCGGCCACCTTGAACACGACCGACCGGCGGTCGCGCTCGCGCTCCAGATCCGGCGGCTCGCGCATGACTTGCGGATTCAGCGACTGGCGAAGGGATTCGAACACGGCGGTCTCCAGGCGAGCATCGAGCTGTCCTTGCTGTCCCGAAGCGGGACGCTCGGCCGCCTCCGCTGCCTTGGCATTGTCACCGACGAGAGATAGACGCGCGGCTTCCGGACGTTCGCGCAGCCACCGCGGCGCATAGTGCAGCGGGTCCTGCGGGTTCATCGGATTCTGTTCACTCAACGAACTCATACGCTACTCCTCTGACGCTCGATTCCGGTAAACTGATACGCTTCTGCCACGGTCGTATGAGAGCTAGTTTCAAACGAAGAGCGGGAGCTGGTCTGCCACTTCAGAGTATACGGAATCACTTGCAGAATCAGACGTTTCGCGTCGATCAGCGATCGCACGCCAGCGGTCCCTTCCTGCAAGGCGCCGTGGCACGTTTGCCGTGCCTTGGGCGCCTCTATCGATCCCATGCCCCGCCCCCTGACGAGTGTCAATCGATCGGAACCTCTTAAAGTCGTCGGTTCCGAATTATATGTACGTTAAAGTTATCATCATGATGTGATTAAAATGAGGCGTGACGGGTCTTGACGCAGATGCTCATGAATTGCGTCTCATTGATGCCAAGATTGCGCCTTGATTCGATCATCATCGAACTATGTCGGGCGGGCCGCTGTCGATTTTTGAGCGGCTTAGCGTCGATTTAACTATCCGTTAACCATCTGGCGCCGACAGTTAACCAATCACTAAGAAGGGTTGGGTCGGATGGTCATGAGTGCCAGCGCTGAAACGGTGCGTCCTGTTATTCGTCTGCGCGGGCGCTCCTACGTCGCCTTCGTGTTTTCGCCGGTTGTGCCGATTGCCGATTGGCTGGCTGAGCTCGATGCAACGCTCGCGGGCTCGCCCGGCTTCTTCGTCGGCAAGCCGATCGTGCTCGATCTCTCAGCGCTGGATCTGAGCCCGCTCGCCATCACCCATCTCATCAAGAGCATCGAGTCGCGCAACATCCGCGTGCTCGGTCTCGAAGGCGTCGAGCAGGGGCGGCTGTCGCTCGGCATGCCTCCCTTGTTGTCGGGCGGCCGTCACTGCGCCGTGCAGGAGATCGAGCCGGAGAAGCCGTCGCTGCAGCAGCCGACCTCGCTGCTGCTCGACCAGCCCGTACGCTCGGGCCAGTCGGTCGTGTTTCCCGATGGCGACGTCACCGTGCTCGGCGCGGTGTCGTCGGGCGCCGAGATCGTCGCCGGCGGCTCGATCCACGTCTACGGCACGCTGCGCGGCCGCGCGATGGCCGGCATCAACGGCAACGCGGCGGCGCGCATCTATTGCCAGAAGATCGAGGCCGAGCTGGTCGCGATCGACGGCTACTACCAGACCGCCGAGCAGATCGACGCCGCGTTGCGCGGCCGGGCCGTGCAGGCGCGGCTCGAAGGTCATTCCATGAAGATCGTTGCATTGAACTGAGTAGCAGGAGGATCCGTGACATGTCGAAAGTACTCGTAGTGACGTCGGGCAAGGGTGGCGTCGGCAAGACCACCACGACGGCGGCGATGGGCGCGGCGCTGGCGCAGGCCGGCGAGAAGGTCGTCGTCGTCGATTTCGACGTCGGCCTGCGCAACCTCGATCTGGTGATGGGCGCGGAACGCCGCGTGGTGTTCGATCTCATCAACGTGGTCCATGGCGTCGCCAAGCTGCCGCAGGCTCTGATCCGCGACAAGCGGCTGGAGAATCTCTGGCTGCTGCCGGCGTCGCAGACCAAGGACAAGGACGCGCTGACCGAGGACGGCGTCGGCCGCGTCATCGCTGAGCTGCGCAAGACCTTCGACTGGGTGATCTGCGACAGCCCGGCCGGCATCGAGCGCGGCGCCATGCTGGCGATGCGCTATGCCGACGAGGCTCTCATCGTCACCAATCCGGAAGTGTCGTCGGTGCGCGATTCCGACCGCATCATCGGCATGCTCGACTCCAAGACCGTGCGCGCCGAAAACGGCGAGCGCGTCGAGAAGCACATTCTCATCACCCGGTACGATGCCGGCCGCGCCGCGCGCGGCGAGATGCTGTCGATCGATGACGTGCTGGAAATCCTGGCGACGCCGTTGCTCGGCATCGTGCCGGAGAGCCAGGACGTGTTGCGCGCCTCCAATGTCGGCTGCCCGGTGACGCTCAACAGCCCGGCGAGCGCCCCCGCACGCGCCTATCACGATGCGATGCGCCGGCTGCTCGGCGAGGAGGTCGAGATGCAGATCCCGACCGAGCGCAAGGGCCTGATGAACCTGCTCTTGGGACGGAGGGCTGCATGAGTGTGCTGCGGCTCTTTACGGGGCGTGCAGCCTCCGCGCCCGTCGCGCGGGAACGGCTGCAGATCCTGCTCGCGCACGAGCGCAGTCTGCGTGGACAGCCCGATCTCCTGATGCAGCTGCGCGAGGAAATCCTCGCCGTGGTTTCGCGCCATGTGGTACTTGATCCGGACAAGGTCATCGTTCGCATGGACCGGGGAAAGCATGTCTCGACGCTCGAGGTCGACATCGAACTGCCCAATGGCGCCGACCGCGCCTTTGCCAGCGCCGGCTGAGACGTGGCGAGGCGCGCGCTGATGCGGCCGATCTTCCGCATCGCGGACAATCGGGTCGCCGTCGGCTCCGATGCTGCGGGACCCTGGGATCCGACCATGCAACATGGGTCTGCGCCATCGGCGCTGGCCGTGTGGGCGGCCGAGCGCATTCCGACGAAGTCGCCGATGCGCATCGCCCGCGTCACCATCGACCTGATGCGCCCGGTGCCGCTCGCAGAGCGCCTCATCGAGACCGAGGTGCTGCGCGAGGGGCGCAAGATCCAGCTCTGCGCCGTGCGCTTGCGCGCCGGCGACACGGTGGTCGTCACGGCGACGGTGCTCAAGATCAGGCAGGACGCGGTGCCGCTGCCGGACGATGTCCGCGAGCTGCCGGTCGATCTGGTCGGCCCTGACGAGGCCCTGCCGGAGCCTGCGGATTTCTCGACCAGCCCCTTCGTGCGTGGCATGACGCTGCGCGCTGCGCGCGGCCGGTTCGGCGTCAAGGGTCCCGGCGCGATCTGGTATCGCGTCGACTGGCCGCTGGTCGAAGGCCACGCCGTGTCGCAGGCGATGCGCGCCGTGGTCGCGAGCGACTTCTGCAACGGCACCTCCGCCGCGCTCGACTTCCACAGCTATACGTTCCTCAATGCCGACCTCACCGTGAACATGGCCCGCGAGCCGGTCGGCGACTGGATCCTGCTCGACGCCGAAAGCTGGATCGGCCCGGACGGCGCGGGTCTGGCGATGGCGCGGCTGGGCGATGTCAGGGGCTATTTCGGCCGGGTGGTGCAGAGCCTGGTGATCGAAAAGCGGTGAGGGGGCGGTCAGCCGTCCGGATTGCGTTCACGGCGAGTTGGCGAACTGATCACCGCACCGGCGCTGCCTCGTTTCCAACGGCGTGCTGCGGCGAGGTGTTATTAAGTTGGGCCGGTGATCGGCAGTTGCCTGCTTCGTTTCCGGTGAACCGATCAACCCCGCGCCAAGCTCCGCTGTGCCCTCTCCCCCGCTTGCGGGGGAGAGTTGGAGAGGGGGCGCCACGCACACCGCCGCTGGAGCGGCCCCCTCCCTAGCCCTCCCCCGCAAGCGGGAGAGGGAACAAACTGCCGTTGTCGCGAGTGAACGAGTTCAACGACGAACGATTTCGCTCTTGCGCCGCCCGCACCGTGTTCAAGAATCGTCCCACCTCCAGCTTCAGCCGGTTGCTGTCCTGTGACAGCGACTGCGCCGCCGACAGCACCTGGGACGAGGCCGAGCCGGTTTCGCTGGCGTCGTGCTGCACCTCGGTGATGTTGGACGACACCTCGTTGGTGCACTGTGCCGCTTGGCCGTGGAGTTATCAATATTGCTATAAACTTGAGCAGGCCAAGATGGTCGTATAACTACGACGCGGACTACACGCAGGTGAAACGACAAGCAGGTGGATGGGAATAAGCGTCATGGCGAAACCAACGAAGGCTACGAGCGTCGGCGAGGGGAACCAGTCTCCGTCGGAGCTGATCGACGCCCGGATCAAGGAGCTCGGGGATTGGCGCGGCGTCACGCTCAGCTACGTCCGCGATCTCATCAAACGGGCCGATCCCGATATCGTCGAAGAGTGGAAGTGGCGTGGCGTTCCCGTATGGTCGCATGCCGGCATCGTCTGCACCGGCGAGACCTACAAGGCCGCGGTGAAGCTGACCTTCGCCAAGGGTGCATCGCTGCCGGACCCTTCCGGCCTGTTCAACGCCAGCCTCGACGGCAATACCCGCCGGGCGATCGACCTCCATGAGGGCGACGAGATCGATGAGACTGCGTTCATGGCGCTGATCCGCGCCGCGGTGGCGCTGAACATGACGAAGGGGAAGCGGTAGGGCTGGTGCATCGCTCCGCGCAGTCAGTATCAACGATCCAGGTCGCTGCTCACTCACCACGTCGTCGCGAGCGCAGCGAAGCAATCCAGGGCCAAGTCGAATCATCTGTCTGGAAGGCCTGGATCGCCTCGTCGTTTCGGGGGCTCGCGCCGGCGGTGTGCCGGTCGCCGACAACCTTTCGCAAGGATGACCCGTGTGCATCGAGGTGGGAGGAGGCGGCGGCCATGGTTGCGCTCTGCCGAGAAACACGCTAGTTCGGCGCATCCCAACTTCAACGCAGGAGGCGACGATGTTCAGACTCACGCGCTTCCCGGGCTCGCTGCGCGATCATTGACGCGGCCGACCGGGATGATTGTCCCGGCCATGATTTGACCCTTTCGCATCTCATCGAAAAGCCCGCGGCCCTCGTGGCCTGCGCTTGAACCGTCGTGTCATGACATCAAATCTCTTGCTGACTCCCAGCCGGGAGCCGGAGCGTTCCGACCTGCGCGAACGCCGGCTGCGGCGCTATTCGTCTCGTCTGCAATCCCGCGTGCGCGCATGCGCGATGCGACATCCTCATCTCGCCGACCTCGCGTTGAGCTTTCCGGCGCTGCTGTTCGCGCTGGCAGTGCCGCGCCCGGATGTCGATCCGGAGCGGGCGATCGCGTGCGTGATCGCGGGGCGTCCGCTGGCCGAGGCGGCGGCCGCGGCCGGTCTGCCGCTCTGGCTGCGCAAGCTGCCACCGGAGGCGTTCGTCCGTCCGATCCCACCATTGCCAGACGGCGAGCTGTTCCGGCGGCAGATCGGCAACCATTTGCCGCGCTCGCCGAAGCTGATGCCGACCTGGCTGCAGCTCGTGGCGGAGATGGCGGCGCTGGCGCATGAGCCGGCCGCGGTGTGGATCGCCCGTGAGTATCTGCGGGCGCCGCTGGTGCTGAAGCGCGACCGCATGCATCTGCTCGGTCTGTGGATCTGGTTCTCGGGGCAGCCCGCCGGCTTCGGCCGCGAGCTCGTCGAAAGGCCGTGGACGCCAGCCATGAAGCTCGATGCCGCAATGACGGCTGCCCTCGCTTGGCGAGGGAAAGTCTCGCTGCATCTCAATCTCGGTCAACGGCCAATCCGCGACATGTGGCTCCATCCCGGTCGCGTCGGGGACTATGAGTTTCGGCCGCTGGATGACATCCCGGATCTGGTCGACGAAGCGATGACTATGCGCAATTGTGTCCGCACCTATGGCTCCGACATCGCCCACAATCGCTCTCGGCTGTGGAGCGTCCGGCACCTGGGCGAACGCGTCGCGACGCTGGAGGTCGCCGTCCGTTTTCCTGATCCGTTGTTGGGCATCGTCCAGCTCAAGGGACGGGGGAATGCTGACGTCGCCCGCGAGCTCTGGTGGATCGCGCGGCGCTGGCTGCACCTGCACGATCTGTCGCAGATCGAGACCGGTCGAATGAAATGGCGCCAGGCCCCTGTGGATCTCACCACATGGCGAATGCTGTGGCGGCCGTATTGGCTCGCCAAGCGCCGCATCCCGGACTGGTTGCCGCTCGCACCGTCGCGCGCTGCGTTCGCGGCGTTGTGAGATGGTTGTCGTGTCTGGACGCTCGTCCGACAAAATCAATGTCGTCCCGGCGAACGCCGGGACCCATAACCCAGGGCCATATTCGAGGCACGCGCATTGATGCATCCGGGCTCGCCACGTCCTGGGGTCTCGGTCCTGGGTCGCGCGAACGCGACGATGCCTGCACATCGTCCGGCTTCGCTTGTTCGGCACGACAGCGGGTCGGAGTGCAGACCGGCTTTTCGTTGGGCCCTCTGTCGCGCGTCGCCTGGGATTCGTTGTGCCGCAGCGAGGTTGATTTGGCCGACGAGCAGGCTTGCTTCCCCATCGATACTTTCCGGCGCAGGTCGGGCGTCCGCAGCGGCGCGCGCAAAGACGAAATTCGCTCGCGCGATCAAGCTGATTTGGGCTGTCCAGATGCGGAGCGAAAAATATTCGACTTTGCATTTTCAGAAATCCATGGTCTCTTCTCCGCATCCCGCTTCACTGACGAGGGGCGCTTCGCGAACGTCACGATGCGTTGGGGTGGGATGCGGTGGCCGCGATGGGGCGCAGCATGCTTTGGGCATGCCGACGTACGCCACGTCGCGGACGGTGAAGTCGCAGGGTCCTGGCCTCCCGACGCTGAGGTCCGCGCAACGCGTGAAACGCGTTGTCGCCACGGTGGCAAACAAGCCGGTCACCGAGGAGACTGCGTATAAATCGTAAAGCCATCGCGCAGGGAAGGCCGGGTCTATCCGGCCGAACCTGTGGTTCTGCCGCGTGCTTTTTTGCTGCACGCGGACCGCAGGCCTCGGTCGAGGCCTGGCCTTCCCTGCACCCTCCGTGAGTTGGAGGGGAACGACACCAGCAAGACTCGGACGCAGATGCGCCGCGAGGCAGCAATGTCATGTCTGCAATGGGGGCAGCGCATTCAGTGTTGTTTGGATACAGCGGATCGCGTGGCGAGTATCGCGCCACACAAAGGCTGTCGTCCCGGCGAACGCCGGGACCCATGATCATAAGACGATGGTCGAGGCACGCGGGTCGCTACGTCAGCGCTTACGACGCTGCCCTGTGGTTATGGATCCCGGGTCGCGCTTCGCTTGCCCGGGACGACAGCGGAGCGCGGCGGCTACGGGCGAGAGCTTCCATCGGCATTGCAAAGCCGCGAGTCTGGATTGCCGTCGTTGCGAGCGGAGCGAAGCAATCCAGGGCCTCATCCGCGGCCCTGGATTGCTTCGGCGCAAGAGCAATGACGGTGGCGATCGAGGGAGCTGATGATGCCGCTACCCCACCATCCGCCCGCGGCCCTCCCAGAACCGTGCGCGCAGCACCTTCTTGTCGACCTTGCCGACGCCGGTCATCGGCAGCTCCTTGACGAACGAGATGCTCTTGGGCGCATGGGCCGAGCCCTTGCGCGCCTTCACGAGCTCGATCAGCTCGGCAGCGTCGATCTGCGCGCCGGCGCGGGGCACCACGATCGCGGTGACAGCCTCGCCCCATTTGTCGTCGGGCACGCCGACCACCGCGCACATCGCCACGTCGGCATGTTGCGTCAGCACGTCCTCGATCTCGCGCGGGAAGATGTTGAAGCCGCCGGAGACGATCATGTCCTTCTTGCGGTCGAGGATGTACATGTAGCCGCGCTCGTCGCGGCGGGCGATGTCGCCGGTGTGCAGCCAGCCGTTCTTCAAGGTCTCGGCGGTGATGTCCGGCCGCTGCCAATATTCCGCCATCACATGCGGCGCGCGCACGCAGATTTCGCCGGCCTCGCCCAGCGCGACCTCCTGATCATGGTCATCGAGGATCTTGACCTCGCAGGCCGCGATCGGGAAGCCGCAGGACAGGAACAGCTCCGGCTGCTTCGGATCATGATCGGCCTTCCGCAGCACCGAGACGGGATAGCATTCGGTCTGGCCATAGAGCTGCGAGAACACCGGGCCGATGCGCTCGATGCCTTCGACCAGCCGTGTCGGCGACATCGCCGAGGCGCCGTACAGCACGAGCTCGAGCGAGGAGAGATCTGTCTTAGCTAACGCGGGATGATCGAGCAGCACGTAGATCATCGTCGGCACGAACAGCGTGAAGTTGATGTGCTCGCGCGCGATGGTCGCGAGCACGGCCTCCGGATCGAAGCTCTTCAGCATGTGCACGGTGCCGCCGCGCATCAGGGTCGGCAGCACCTTGGTGCCGGCGACATGGCTGATCGGGGCGACCGTCAGATAGCGGGCGCGCTCCGGGATCTCGAAATCGGCGAGGATCGCGGTGGCGAAGCCGCCATATTCCCGGTGATGGCGCAGCGCGCCCTTCGACTTTCCGGTGGTGCCGCCGGTGTAGTTCAAGGTCGCGATGTCCTCGGGCGTGGCGAAGTTGCGCGCGCTGGCGTGGCCTGACTGCTCGATCGCGGCGAGGAGGTCGACGCCATAGCCGGCTGCGCCCAGCGTGAACACGTGGCGCAGGCCGCCCGAGCGCGCGGCCAGTTCGCCGCCGCGGTCGTGGAACGCGGCGGCATCGATCACCAGCACCTGCGATTCGGAATCGGCGAGCTGGAACAGCTGATCGTCGAGCGAGCCCAGCGGATGCAGCCAGGTGATGGCGAGCCGCGACAGCTGCGCCGCCGTGCCGGCGCACCAGGCATCGGCGCGGTTCGCGCTGAGGAACGCGACGCGTGTTCCCGGCGGCAGGCCGAGCCGCATGAATACGGACTGCATGCGGCCGATCAGGTCGATCGCGCCCTGATAGGTCAGCGATCCGTCCGGCCAGCTGAAGGCGGTGCGCGACGGATGACGCGACAGCGTGAGCAGGGTCTGCTCGCAGACGACCGGAAACGAATGAAGCTGTGGGCTCATGGACGATCCTCCCGAGATGCCGCGATCGTTATGGCGTCGCGGGGCTTGTTGCCGACGCTATCAGAAAGCCCATCATGCTCAAGGCGCGCTTGTCGTCCTCGGAACATCGCTGCGCGCGCCGCGTTGCCCGGCCGAACAATAGCGGAGCAAGGCCATGCGCACCTCGACAGCTTTTTTTGCGGGAGCCGGAACGGTCGCCATCGCCGTCGCGGCCGGTCTCGGCGGCGGGCTCATGATCGCGGAGGGCATGCATCCGAGTTCGCAGGTGTTCGAGCAGGCCAAGCTCGCGCGTTCCGTGCCGGAGACGCCGTCGCCAAGTCCGACGACCACCTCGTATCTTGCGGCAACGCAGGCGGCCGCGACCACGCCGATCAAGGTGGCGCCCGCAGCAGCGGAGACGGGGCCGGCGACGCCGGTATCGCCCAATCCCTCGCCCTCGCCGCAGGCTGCCGTGCCGGACGCGACGGCTGTGCCCGCCGCCTCTTCGGCGCCGGCCAGCACGCAGGCCGGTACCGCCGAGGACGTTCAGGAGAAGGGACAGGACAAGGCCGCAGCGAAGGCCGAGGACGCGGATCTCAAGGCGCGCGGGGCGGAGCGCAAGCGCGTCGCGGAGCAGCGCCGCACCGAGCGGCACCGGCAATATGTCGAGCGCCGGCGCCAGCGCCGCGAGCAGGATCTGCGCGCGGTCGAGCAGGCCGTGCGTGAGGATACGACGCCGCGCGCCTATGCGGCGCAGCCGGTCGGCATGGAGGGGCCGCGCTTCAGCTTCTTCGGCGACGATTGATCGCACGCGGCGGCGCCGTTATCCCTGAGCCAACAAGGATCGGGGAGGAACGCGCCGTGCAGGACACTCGATGGGACGGGCTGCGGGCGCGGCTGCGCCTGCCGCTGATCGCAGCGCCGATGTTCCTGGTGTCGGGAATCGAGCTGGTGAGCACGGCCTGCACCAACGGCGTGATCGGCGCGTTCCCGACGGTCAATTGTCGAACCCCCGACGAGCTCGACGCCTGGCTGCTCCAGATTGCCGATCGGCTTGCGCGCAGCAGCGATGCGAGCGGCGCTGCGGCTGCGCCGGTCTGCCCGAATCTGATCGTGCATCAATCAAACGCGCGGCTGCAGGACGATCTCGCGGTGCTGTTGCGGCGCCGCCCGGAGATCGTGATTACCTCGGTCGGCTCGCCGGCAAAGGTTGTTGCGCCCTTGCATGATGCGGGTGCGCTGGTGTTCGCTGACGTCGCCTCGATCCGTCATGCAGAGCGCGCGGTCGAGGCCGGCGCAGATGGCCTGGTGCTGCTCACGGCCGGGGCGGGCGGCCAGACCGGCTGGCTCAATCCATTCGCCTTCGTGCGCGCGGTCAGGGCGTTCTTCGCCGGGCCGATCGTGCTCGCCGGCGGCATCAGCGACGGCGTGGCGTTGCGGGCGGCCGAGGTGCTCGGCTGCGATCTCGCTTACATGGGCACGAAGTTCATCGCCACGCGCGAAAGCCTGGCCGATGACCGGTACAAGTCGATGCTGGTCGCGAGTTCGGCCGACGACGTGCTGCTCACCTCGGCCTTCACCGGCCTGCCGACCAGCATGCTCCGGCCGTCGATCGTCGCGGCCGGGCTCGATCCCGAAGCCTTGCCGGCGCGTGGCGCGATCGAGATCGGCAGTGACATCGACATCGCTGCGCGCGAGGCGCGGCCGAAACGCTGGCGCGACATCTGGAGCGCCGGGCACGCGACCTCGGGGGTCACCGACATCCCGTCGGTCGCCGTGCTGGTGGCGCGCACGGCTGATGAGTACGGCGGCGCGGGTGGCCTCCGGCCATGAGAAAACGTGATGTGTGTCCTTAAGGCACCATTAACCATCGGGTCCCACAATCCGCGGAGCTTGAACTTGGCGGAATCGTGCGATGGGCATCGGGCTACGGCAGGACAAAGAGCGGGTGACGCTCGAGGAGATCCGGATCCGCGTCGGGCATGCTCTGCAGCGGCATCCGCTATGCCGCAACGTCCAGTTCGACATCATGAGCGTTCCCCGCACCGCCCGCGGCGGGAACTGGACCATCAGCTTGCATTCGGTGGAACCGGCCGCGCTTTGGGAAGCCTCCGACATCGTTGCCGACATCCAGGCCGCGTACGATCTGCTGATGCCGGCCGAGCTGTCTTCGGCGGCGTGAAAAAAAATGTCCGTCATGTTCACAGGGCAGAATGGTGGCCTCTGTGTTTCTGTGGCATCGTAAAGCCTTAATTAACTCCCACTTTTCGGCAAAGTGCGGCTTTCCGCCGGGATACGGAGAATTGCGTGACGAAGTCGATCGCTTTTGTCGCTTTGCTGGGCGTGCTGATTGCAGGCGCGGCCGTGACGAGCGTCCTGATGCAGGACAGCGTGCCTTCGGCCGGTGCGATGATGCCGCCGGTGGTGGCGAAGAGCCCGCTCTCCAATCGTGAAGCCAAGGGCGACCGCCTGGCGATGGTCACACTTGCGACCCCCGAGGTGCAGCAGCCGAGTGCCCCGTCGAAGGCGACGCTGCGTCAGGCCTATGCCTATGCGCCGTCCGAGCCGGAGATGGCAAAGGCGTCGGCTGCCGCGGTCGTCGCTGCCGAGCCGATGGTGCCGAAGTCCAAGATTCTCGCCAGGAGCGAGCCGGCCCCGGCGCCGCTGAAGCCGGAGGTGCAAAAGGCCTATTCGTTGCTGTCGGACGGCCAGATCGCAGGCATCAAGGAACGGCTGCGGCTCTCGTCGAGCCAGGAATATTATTGGCCGGCGGTCGAGACGGCGCTGCGCGCCGTCGCCCGCAAGATCCACGCCGGACGCCAGGGCGCGGCGAAGCCGGGCGCGGTGGCGCTCGATCCGGATTCGGATGAGGTGCAACAGCTGAAGTCGGCCGCGATGCCGCTGCTGTGGCAGTTGCGCGAGGATCAGAAGGACGAAGTGCGGCGGCTTGCGCGCACCATCGGCCTCGACAAGGTCGCAGCCGCGATCTGATCGGGGGGGATCCTCCCGGCGTGAACATCAAACTTGGAGTGAACATCAAGAAGGCCGCGCATTGCGCGGCCTTCTTGCTTTCGAGAGGCGCTTTTTCACCTCGCCGGGGGATTGGCCTCCGGATGCCCGCCGCTCTCGGGGCCGGCTCCCGTCGACGACGACGCGGGCGCGGTACGCAGGTCCGGGCCGGGCCGTGCCGGCTGGGTCATGGTCGGGGCTTCCGGCGGGGTGATCGCGGCGCCGGCGCCGACCGTGGTGCCGCGGTCGGTGTTGGTCGGCGCTGACGGCACTGGCGTCGGCTTGTCGCCGCCGGCGAAGCGCGTCGCGCCGCCGCTCTGATAGCCGGCAACCAGCAGGCCGGCGACCACCAGCGCGAGCACGAACAGGCCGCCGAGCTCGGGCAGGGCGCCTGACGGGGCCACGCCGCGGCCCCGGTCGTCTCCCTCGAGCGCCACCGCCGCGATCTCTCGGTTGTGCCGCGACCGCAGGAAGGCCAGGAACGCGCCGGCGGCGATGATGATCGCGGCCGCGAGCGTGAAGAACATCAGCCAGCTGATGGGTTGATCGCCTTGCATGTCGAACATCCTTTGATCCGTGAGGGCTGCGCGACGTGCAGCCGCGTCAAACCCGCATGACAATCTCTGTTCGTTGCAATCGTCAGTGGCGTGAAAGGTTTCCCGCTCGGCGGCGGAAATCTCGCGTCAGCGCCCTTCGCCGGCGGCCCATAGCGCCTCGAGCCCGGCGCGATAGGTCGGGTAGGCGAAGCCGACGCCGAGCTCCTGCCTGGCGCGGATATTCCGGATGCGCCGGTTGCTGGCATAGAAGCTGCGCGCCATCGGCGACAGCTCGGCGCGGTCGAACGGAAGTTCCGGCGGCGGGGCGATGCCCATCAACGCAGCGGCATAGGCGATGACGTCCTGCGGCGGCGCAGGCTCGTCGTCGACGATGTTCCAGGCGCCGCCTGACCCGCGCTGGATCGCGCCCATGATCGCGCTGGCCGCGTCATCGACATGGATACGGTTGAACACCTGTCCCGGCTTGACGATGCGCCGCGCCCGCCCGGCCCGCAGCTCGACCAGCGCGTTGCGGCCCGGCCCGTAGATGCCGCCGAGCCGGAGCACCGCGAGCCGGTCACCGATCCGCGCGCGCCAGTCCTGCTCGACGCGGACCCGGGCCTGCACCCGGTCGTGCTCGGGTGCCAGCGGCGTGTCCTCATCGATCCAGCCGCCCTGATGGTCGCCATAGACGCCGACGGTCGAGAGATAGACCACGTGCCGCGCGCGCCCCGCCGTGATGGCGTCGCCGAATGCGGCCAGCACTGGGTCGTCGCCTCCTCCAGGCGGCACCGAGATCAGCACGACGTCGGCCTGCGCCGCCTTCGCCAGCGTCGCGGCCGCGGGGGCCGTGCCGTCGAACAGGTCGATGTCATCATGCGCCAGTCGCGCGCGCTTGTCGGCGCTGCGGACCGTGCCGCCGATGCGGGCGAACGCGCCACGGTGCAGCTCGACGAAGCGCTGGGCGGTGTAGCCGAAGCCGATGATGAAGAGGTTCATGGATGCCGTTCACCTGGACTTGCGCGAAGGAGCGAGCCTTCGAGTTACCCGGCACCGGGTGGCCCGCGCAATTCAAATGACGCGCGCGGAGTCACCCTGCGGACGGGGCGGTGCTGACCTGCCGCGCTTGTTATGGCTCCCGTCATGGTCCATGTCGTATGATCAGGCGACAGGAGATGGACTGCCACGATGAATTTCCATTCGATCTACCGCCACGGCTTTGCCCGCGTCGCTGCCTGCGTCACCGCCTCGAGCGTCGCCAACCCGACCGCCAATGCGGCGGCGATCCTGGCCGCGGCGCGCGCCTGCCATGACCAGGGCGCGGCGGTCGCGGTGTTTCCGGAGCTCTGTCTGTCCGGCTACGCGATCGAGGACCTCGTCAAGCAGGACCCGCTGCTCGACGCCGTCCAGCGCGGGCTGCTCACCCTCGTCGAAGCCTCGCACGACCTGATGCCCGTCCTGATCGTCGGTGCGCCGCTGCGCTTTGCGCATCGTGTCTATAATTGCGCCGTCGTGATCCACCGCGGCGAGGTGCTCGGCGTTATTCCCAAGAGCTACCTGCCGACCTATCGCGAATTCTACGAAGGCCGCCACTTCGCCTCCGGCGCCGGCATCCGCGGCGAGATGATCGAGGTCGCCGAGACCATGGCGCCGTTCGGCACCGACCTTCTGTTCGCCGCCGCGGATGTCGCCGGCCTCGTCATCGGCGTCGAGATCTGCGAGGACATGTGGATCCCGGTGACGCCGGCGTCCGAGCTCGCGCTCGCCGGCGCCACCGTGCTCGCCAATCTCTCGGGCAGCCCGATCACGGTCGGCCGTGCCGAGTCCCGCTCACTGTTGTGCCGCTCGACCTCGGCGCGCTGCCTCGCGGCCTATGTCTATGCGGCGGCGGGCGTCGGCGAATCCACCACGGATCTTGCCTGGGACGGCCAGACCTCGATCTTCGAGAATGGCGTGCTGCTCGCCGAGAGCGAGCGCTTCCGCCAGACCGGACAGACCATCTTCGCCGACGTCGATCTCGATCTGCTGCGCCAGGAGCGGGCGCTGATGGGCACGTTCGACGACAATGCGCGCGCGCAAGGCGCCGGCATGCACTGGCGCCGCATCGGCTTCGAGCTGCAGCCGGCCGAGGGCGACATCGGCTTCATGCGCAGCATCGAGCGCTTTCCGTTCGTGCCGAGCGATGCCGCGCGGCTCGATCAGGACTGCTACGAGGCCTACAACATCCAGGTCGCCGGCCTGACGCAGCGGCTGCGCGCCACCGGCACCAAGCGCATCGTGATGGGCGTCTCCGGCGGGCTCGATTCCACGCATGCGCTGATCGTCGCGGCGAAGGCGATCGACCTGCTCGGCCTTCCCCGCACCAACATCCTGGCCTATACGATGCCCGGCTTCGCCACGGGCGCGCAGAGCAAGTCCTACGCGCATGCGCTGATGTCGTCGCTTCAAGTCAGCGCCGCCGAACTCGACATCCGCCCCGCGGCGACGCAGATGCTGAAGGACATCGGCCATCCCTTCGGCCGCGGCGAACAGGTCTACGACGTCACCTTCGAGAACGTGCAGGCCGGGCTGCGCACCGACTATCTGTTCCGCCTCGCCAACGACCGCGGCGGCCTCGTGCTCGGCACCGGCGATCTCTCCGAGCTGGCGCTGGGCTGGTGCACCTATGGCGTCGGCGATCAGATGGCGCACTACAACGTCAATGCCGGCGTGCCGAAGACCCTGATCCAGCATCTCATCCGCTGGGTCATCGCCTCGCATCAGTTCTCGGCCGATGTCGACCGCACGCTCGAGGCAGTGCTGTCGGCCGAGATTTCGCCGGAGCTGGTCCCGGTGAAGGAGGGCGAGACGCCGCAGAGCACCCAGGCCACGATCGGCCCCTATGAGCTGCAAGACTTCAATTTGTTCTACACGCTGCGCTACGGCATGCGCCCGTCGAAGATCGCCTTCATGGCGCATCACGCCTGGAAGAATGTCGGCGACGGCGCCTGGCCGCCGCATTTCCCTGCCGACAAGCGCCACGCCTATACACTTCCCGAGATCAGGAAGTGGCTGGAGGTGTTCCTCAAGCGCTTCTTCGCTTTCAGCCAGTTCAAGCGTTCGGCGATGCCGAACGGCCCGAAGGTGGTGGCCGGCGGCGCCCTGTCGCCGCGCGGCGACTGGCGCGCCCCGTCCGACGGCAACGCCACCGCGTGGCTGGAGGACCTGGAGCGCAACGTGCCGAAGTGACGACCATCTTGCTCCGCCGCCGCGCTTGCCATATCCGAGACGTGCGCGTCCGCCTTTGCGGCGTCGTCATCGACATCGTTGAACGGAGCAGATCATGAGCGTGACCGCCGCCGGCATTTCCTCGATGGCGACGAGGCAGATCCTCGCTGAGCTCGCCGCCGCCTATGAGGAGGCGACCGGCGAGGTGATCACGATCGAATCCGTCGGCGGCGTCGATGCCGCCAAGCGCATCCGCGCCGGCGAAGCGTTCGACTTCGCCGTGCTCGCCTCCGATGCGCTGCAGAAGCTTGAAAGCGACGGCCATCTCGTTCCCGGCAGCATCATCGAAATCGCGGAATCGCCGATGGCGATGGCGGTGCGCGCCGGCAGCCCCAAGCCCGATCCGCTCGACGAGGCCGCCGTGCGCAGGGTGATGGAGAACGCCAGGGCGATCGGCATCTCCACCGGCCCGAGCGGCACGTATGTGCAGAAGCTCGCCCGCGACTGGGGCCTGGAGAGCGAGGGCACTTCGCGCCTGGTCCAGGCCAAGCCCGGCATTCCCGTCGCCAGGCTGCTCGCCGATGGCGAGGTCGACGTCGGCTTCCAGCAGCTCAGCGAGATGCTCGGCGCGCCCGGCATCGATATCGTCGGCCTGCTGCCCGCGTCGCTGCAGCCCGGCACCGTGTTCGCGGCGGCGTTGTGCAAGGCCGGCGCGCATACCGAGGCGGCGCGGGCCTTCATCGAATATCTGGTCTCGGAGGAGACCGCCGAGACCAAGCGCCAGCACGGCATGACGCCGGTGTGAGGCGCCGGCTCCACAGCCCGCGAAAAATCCGATCGCCGCGTGTCGTCTCGGCCTTGTCCCGATCGTCTTCCAACCGAACAATCGGGAAGGAGACGGCGGATGAGCACATCGTACTATCGCTGGGTGATCGTGGCGGCCGGGGGCGTGCTCGGCTGCGTCGCCGTCGGCGGCCTGTTCTCGCTGCCGGTGTTCCTCAAGCCGATGGCCGCCGAGACCGGATGGTCGGTCGCGGGGATCTCCACCGCGATGACGATCGGCTTCCTGGCGATGGCCGTCACCAGCATGGGCTGGGGCACGCTGTCCGACCGCATCGGCCCGCGTCCCGTGCTGCTGATCGGATCGATCCTGCTCGCCGTCAGCCTGCTGCTGGCAAGCCTGACATCCTCGCTGTTGGCGTTCCAACTGCTGTTCGGCCTGATCGCAGGCATCGCGACGGCGGCGATCTTCCCGCCGGTCATGGCGACCGTCACCGGCTGGTTCGACACCCATCGCAGCCTCGCGGTGTCGCTGGTCTCGGCCGGCATGGGCGTGGCGCCGATGACGATGTCGCCGCTCGCGGCCTGGCTCGTCTCCAGCTACGACTGGCGGACCGCGATGCAGTGCATCGCCGCGATCGTGGCCGCCATCATGATTCCCACGTCGCTGCTCGTGGGCCGTCCGCCATCGTCCGCGCCCGGCGACGCCGTCGCGTCGGGTCCCGCCGCCGGGCCGGCCGAGATGACGCGATCGGCAGCGCTGCGCTCGCCGCAGTTCCTGATCCTGCTCGCCACCAACTTCTTCTGCTGCGCCACGCATTCCGGCCCCATCATCCACACCGTGAGCTACGCCGTCACCTGCGGCATCCCGCTGATGGCGGCGGTGACGATCTACAGCATCGAGGGGCTCGCCGGGCTCGGCGGCCGCATCGCCTTCGGCCTGCTCGGCGACCGCTTCGGCGCCAAGCGCGTGCTCGTTCTCGGCCTGCTCGCGCAGGCGTTCGGCGCGCTCTCCTACGTGGTCGTGCGCGACCTCGCCGCGTTCTATGCGGTTGCGGCCACCTTCGGCTTCCTCTATGCCGGCACCATGCCGCTCTACGCCGCGATCGCGCGTGACAATTTTCCGCAAGGCATCATGGGCACGGTGATCGGCGGCACGGCGATGGCCGGCAGCCTCGGCATGGCGACCGGCCCGCTGGCCGGCGGCCTGATCTACGACAGCTTTGCGAGCTACACTTGGCTCTATGTCGGCTCGTGGGTGATGGGCCTCGGCGCTGTCATGATGATGATGACCTTCCGGCCGTTTCCCAAGCCTGTGTCGCAGCCTGGCGCCGTGCCCATGCAAGCGCCGGCCTGACGCTGCTGCATCGCACCTTCACGCGCGCCGTCGGAATCGAACAACAACGCTTGATCCCCCGGCAGGAACTGTGATGTCGCAGCCGGGTTGGGCGGCGTGGAGTTCAACCGGATGGAGATCGGATCCATGAAGAAGACCCAGCTTGCCATTGCCACCCTCGTCGCCGCCACCCTCGCCGCCGTCCCGCTCGCCGCGCAAGCGAAGCACCACAAGAAGCACAACGCCGCGACGTCGACCACCTCGTCGCAGACCACCGGCAGCAACATGAAGTCCGGCCGCGATTCCACCTCGTCGAGCCAGGGCAATGTCGGCCCGGGCACGAACCAGGCGGGAAGCATGGGGAAGTAACAAGCCGGGCACTTTCGTTCAGCGACGGGAAAGCAGCGCTGGCCTTCCCGTCGCCGCTGGACAGCATTCTTTTCCAGACGGCGTGTTGCAGACCTTGCTGCCATCGTTGGCGCTTGATGCTAAACGAACGTTCAGTGACGTCAGCGATCGCCGTGTTGCGAATTCGTGCGGTGGAGGTGCATCGTCGATGTTGGCGAGGGGGCGAGATTATTATCTCGGGCTGAGACGCCGCTATGAGCCGGACGTCGCCAAGCTTGTCATCGTCGCGGAATCGCCGCCGGCCTCAGGAAAATACTTCTATGACTCGGCCGGCTCGATCAGCGAGCCGTTGTTCACGGCCCTCATGCGCCAGATGGGAGCCACCCCTGCGACGAAAGAAGAGGGGCTGCGACAATTTCAGCGCAAGGGATGGGTGCTGGTCGATGCGACCTACCAGCAAGTGGACAAGCTGCCGAAAGACGCGAGTCAGGATAGGAATGCGTTGATCGAAGACGATTACCCGCTGCTCGTCGCGGACCTATCCAGCCTTGTGTCGGATCGCGGCGTTCCCCTGATCTTGATCAAGGCAAACGTCTGCCGGATTCTGGAGCCTCGACTGACAAAGGACGGCTTCAACGTGATCAACGCCGGCCGCCCGGTCTATTTTCCGAGCACGGGACAGCAGAAAAGGTTCGAGCAGCAGTTCGCCGACGTCCTGAGGTCGGCTGACTGAGGTTTGACGGTCAAGGGCGAGGCACTGGTCGGCGATGTGCCGTCAGTCTCGGTCAGCATCCCCCATCTTGCGTGGGTCCAGCAGGTGACGGCAACGTGCGATGCACGCTGCCGATCATTTCGACGCCTCCTTGATCTTGTGCTCCAGATGCCCGGTGCCGTGATCCCTACGCAGCTGGCTCAGCGAGGTCTCGTTGAGCTGCAGCAGCACGTCGCTGAGTTTGGTCGAATCCGGATAACCGGCCGCGAACGACTTTCCGTAGATCTTGCGCAACGTGCCGACCAGCGTGTTGCCATGCTTCCTGCTGATCTCGCCATCCTTGTCGCGGTGGCGGCCGTCGAGGCCCGGTTCCTTCATGCGTCTCTCCCCTGATGCGGCTGGTGCCGTAATGCGACTTGCGCGCTTAGGAAGGGGAGCCTGCGCTCAATCGATGAGATTGGCAATGCTGCGGCGTGATACACGGGGTTCACGCGCGGTGCACCAAGAGAATCTGCGAATGAGTTGCTTGTCATACCGGGCTCCGTCCTTCCTGCGCGGCCGCAACCGCCTCGACTCGGCGAAGGCTCGGGCATGCACGTCGTTCAATCATGTTGGTCGAAGTGAATGGCCGGGACGGAGCCAGGCTATGACGGTGGAAAGATATCTGGGCGGAAACCCGGGTTCTTGGATGCGATCGCCGGGCCGCTCGACGCTGGCCAAAAATCCCTCGTTCTTTTTATCGGAAATCATGCTTTACTCCGTTCATCCCGCCTCATGCAGAGGGCGTACGCGTCGTCACGATACGTGGAGGTGGGCTGCGATGGACGTGGATGCTGCGCCAGACGAGCGCTTGCGTCGCGGACGGCGAAGTCGTGTGGTCCCGGCCTCCCGATGCTGAGGTCAAGCCTGCTGTTGATGCGCAAGCGTCACGCGGGCGATGGGGGCAAGAAAGCCCGGTCCCCAAGGAGAGCACGAAGGACACCGTTAAAACTGATCGCGCAGGGAGGGCCGGGTCGTCCGGCTGGACCTGTGGTACCTGCCGCCTGCATTTTTTTTCGCAGGCGGGCCACGGGCCTCAGTCGAGGTCCGGTTCTCCCTGCGCCTCTCGTGTTTCGAGACGCGCGCGACCAACGCATTCCTCGGACTCATCGAGCCGCGAGACCGCGCGCGCACGCCTGAACCGACCGCAAGTGGCTGTTTGACATCTGAGTGACGTGACGATGCCTGTCGGCGCCCGTGACAACGCCGAGCAGCGTCGGGCCGAACCCATGGATAGGAGACGCGGTCAGTCGCAGTGCGTCTCAAGAGGCGTGACGCGGTCAGAAACCGGGTCACGCATCGGTCTCGTACCCCCGCGGGGACAGCGACGAACCCAGCGCCTTCCAATCGCTTCTCATCGGAAACCACGGAGCGTTCGTGTTCATCTGTGAACGATGACAACGAGATGCTCTACGCCGCCGGCATATGCAGCAGGATTGGCCCCAGTGATGGAGAGCTCCACTCGGCAAACGACGATTGCAGAAGGATATCGAAACAGTATCACGTTGAGGTTGTATTGAGAAGGCTTGGGTGTACAATCTTCGTGATGCCAGATTTCCGATGGGAACGACGGGCTTCCCAATAGTTCTGCTGGCTGAGAGAGGGTTGTGCCGGCATGCCTCTCATCGTCTATCCGCATTGCGACATGCACGTCGCGCTGAAGAAGCCCGCGACCAAGGTGCTGCCGTTCCGCGTGTTCGACCAGGATCTGCCGAACGGCTCGACGACCTACACGCTGACCGACGTCACCGCGGACTGCAATTTTCGAATCCTGGCGCCGTACAACCCGGTCGGGTCCCGGCTGACCAGCTTCGTGACGATCGATCCTGCGGCGCGCACCATCACCGGCGACGACGTCGGCACCAACCTCGTGGTGATCGAATACGGCCCCGGCTACATCGTCGCGCGTATCCAGGTGCACGACGATGTGCTCGGCTGGTGGTTCGGCAACTCCTCGATCACCACGGCGCTGCATCCGACGGTCGCCCACAGCCAGCCGACGCTGTGCGCGCTGTTCAGCGACGATCCGACCGGGACCGATCTCGTCGGCGACATCACCGGGCACGGCTTCGTCACGCTCAACTCGGCAAGTCCCGGCACCTTCGTGGTGGCAAATACGAACAATGAGGGACGGTTGAGGGGCGTGAGCGAGGGGGCAGCCCAGCTCGACGGCAGCTTCCTCGGTGTCAACCAGAGCCTGCCGGTGAAGGTGGTCGACTACGCCAAGATCCGCGACAACATCTCAACGGTGCGCGCCGGCGACCTCGCCAATGCCGCCGAGATGCACAACATCCTGTTCCTCGCCGAAGGCTTTCGCGCGTCCGAGAAGGACAAGTTCGACAAGATCGTGCAGGAAGCGGCGGACGGTCTGTTCTCGCAGAAGCGCCACGAGCCCTACGGCACGCTCGCGGGCAGTTTCAACGTATTCAAGGCGTTCCAGGCGTCGGAAGAGCAGGCGGTGACCTGCGGCTGGCGCGTCAACGACGAGGAGACCTCGGAGCTTAGCAGGGGCGGACCGATTCCGTGGAATTACAGCGTTTCGGACGACAAGAGCATCTACGAGGTCGACGAGCTCGTGGCCCGCGTCGGCCTGCCGCTCCGCAACGAGACTGCGACGCCGGCGCAATTGAAGGCGCGCTGGGCGGGTCAGTCGCTGCCCAACTACGATGCGGCGAAGGTCAACGACACCCTGATCGAAGCGTGGAGGAAGCAGAAATCGCTCGGCATCCTGGAGGCACGTGACACTTTCTACGGCCTGATGCTCGGCTCCCGCTGGGGCGACCGGTCGGCGAAGTCCGGGGCCGCTTTGACGATGCCGGCGGCGGATGCGGCGGGCGATGCCAACCTCGCGCCACTGATCGCCCGCGCCTATCAGTTCTTCAAGCCGGCCAGCGTCACCCGGCACCTTGCCCCGGATCCGCGCCGGCATCCGCCGGAGCTCGCTCGGAACGGCCGCGCGAACGTTGCGGCGCCGATCATGGCCTACCTGTCCGGACTGCGGCTCGGGTCGTCGCCGCATACCGCGCTCGGCGCCGAGTGGATACCGGACGGCACCTTCAAGCGCAGCCGCGGCCTGATCGCCATGATCACCAACGAGGACATGATCGGCGGCACCAATTTCAACCAGTCGACCGTGACCGCCAATTCGTTGCAGAGCCTGAAGACGCTCGACTTCGAATATCCGGCGACCAACACGGCGACGAAGAAGGTGATGCGGCGCAAGCCTGCCAGCGACATCGACGCCGACCTCACCGATATCATCGACACGGTCGCGCACGAATTCGGCCATTCCTTCAATCTCGGCGACGAATACGAGACGAGCGCCGAAGACAATGCGACCGCTTCGAGCGAGCAGGACAACATCGTCGCGCTCGCCGACATCTTTCAGGATCCGAGCTACGCCGCCAATCACTCCCGTCTGGTCGATCCGTCCAAGGTGAAATGGTTCGAACTTCTCAGGGTCCAGCTTTCGGCCAGGCTGACCCAGGCTTCGACCCAGCAGGGTGGCTCGATCGAGGTCAGGATCGACCCGCGCCAGATCCCGCGCTGGGTGCAGGCGAAGGCGGCCGGCCGCCAGGCGTTTCTCCGCCGCATCCAGATCACGGCGATCGGCCGGCAACTGCCGCTCACGTTCACCGATTCCGATTATCTCGTCAGACTCGACATCGGCGACATCGACCAGAACCTCGGCTCGATCCGGCTCGGCGGGCTGGAATTGCCGCCGGCGCCGTTTCCCGTGTTTCCGAAAGGCTCGCTGCTGTTCGTGCCGCGCCGCGACGATGCGGACGCGCTGGTCTATGTGGTGGAAAAGAAGGTGCGCGACTTCATCGCAGGCAACCATCTGCCGCTCAACAAGGATCCCGACTTCGCTCATGTGAACGACGAGGGCGACGACCCGAAGGACATCCCGAATTTCAAGCCGCCATGCAAGGCGCAGCGGCTGGTCGGCCTGTACGAAGGCGCATACAACTTCACCGGGCTGGTCTATCGTCCGGCTGGCGACTGCAAGATGCGGAACAACAGCGGCACCTTTTGCCATGTCTGCAAATGGCTGATCACCAACCGCGTCGATCCCGCGCTGCACGACGTCGTCGACCGCGAATTCTATCCGGAGGCCAAGAAAAATGGCTGAACCGGGTGCCCTCGAAACGATCGTCGCCGAGATCGGCAAGCTGCTGCTGCCGCTGCGGGCGGCGGTGGAGTCGCCGGCCGCGTTCCAGGGCCTGCTGCTCAAGCTGGGCTGGGATTCCGACGTGATTCCGAAGCCGATCGCCGATCTCGCGGTCGACTTGCAGCTGCTGTTCGATCGGCTCCAGGCGCTGGTCGGCGGCGGGCTGTCGCTCGACGGCGAAGTGGCGTCCGACGGCGAGGCGACGGTCGTGTCCGGCTCGCTCGAAGACGCCTTCAAGACCATCGAGGCGATCGCCGGCGTCGTGCAGGCGATCGACGACCTCGTCTCGGAGCCCGGCGGTGCATTTTCGGCGACGCTGAACGCCGATAATTTCAAGGGCGAGTTTCCGGGGCAGCTCGTCGGCTATCTCTTCATCACCTATCTGCGCAACCATCATCCGGGCATCGGTTTCGCGCTGCAGGCGCTCGGCGTCATCCGCACCCGCTATACCGCGCCCGCCGGTAACCGCCCGGACTACATCGACTACAGGTTCAGCTTCCCGGACCTGCCGAAGATCGTCTCCGACCCGGTGACACTGTTCGAGAACGCCTTCGGCTGGGGCACCGACAGCTTCGACTTCTCCAGCTTCGCGCGGCAGATCGACAGCCTCGCGGCCGGGCTCGGGCTCGACGTCCGGATGGTGGAGGTGCCGGATCGGGTCGCGCGCGCGCTCGAAGGCGGCCCTCCGATCGGGCGTGCCGCCGTGCGCAAGCGGCTCCGCTTGGTGTTCTTCGAGCGGGCGCGCGACGCGGGACGGCTATCGGCCGAGCTCGGACTGTTCCCGCTGCCAAAGTCCGGGAGCAAGAAGCCGGGCTTCGCGCTGCTGCCGTCGTTCAGCGGGCTGCTGTCGGTGCGGATGCAGCTCGGTCCGACGATCGCGGTGACGATCTCGAGCGACCTCGATCTCACCGGCGGTGTCGGCCTGATGGTGCGGCCGGGCAGCGGCATCGACATGGTGATCGGCTTCGCAGGCAGCGGCGCGCCGACGTCGGCCAAGGGCACCGCGCGCGTCGAAGTGGAATACTCCGCCATCTCCGGCAGCCCGACCATCGTTCTTGGCACCGGCGAGGGCACGCGGCTCGAATACCAATCGGTGAGCGGTGCCGGCGGTTTCACACTGGTGGCGGGCAAGGACGTCGAGGTGTTCGCCGAGGCGGACCTCAAGGGCCTCGCTTTCGTCCTCGACGCGTCCGGCTCGGACGGCTTCATCTCGACCATCCTGTCGGGCATCTCGACGCGGTTCGAGTTCGATCTCGGCCTCGGCGTCGCCTATCCGCGCGGCGTGTATTTCCGCGGCACCTCGCATCTCGAGATCCAGATCCCAGCGCATATCGACCTCGGTCCGATCCAGGTGCAGGGACTGACGCTCGCGGTGACACCGTCGGCTGACGGCCTCCCGATCGATATCGGCGCGACGCTGAAGGCGGCGCTCGGTCCGCTGGTCGCGGTGGTGGAAAACATCGGGCTGCGGACCGATCTCGCTTTTCCGGGGAGCGGCGGCAACCTCGGCCCGATCGATCTATCCTTCGGCTTCAAGCCACCGAACGGCGTCGGGCTGTCGATCGATGCCGGGGCGGTGAAGGGCGGCGGCTATCTCTTCATCGATCCGGACCGCGGCGAATATGCCGGCGCGCTGGAACTGAAGATCCTCGACTTCCTCTCGGTGACGGCAATCGGCGTCATCACCACCAAGATGCCGGACGGGTCAAAGGGCTTTTCCTTCATCGCCATCATCACGGTCGAGTTCAATCCCGGATTGCAGCTCGGTTTCGGCTTCACCCTGCTGGGAGTCGGCGGACTGGTCGGGCTCAACCGCTCGATGGACCTCGACGCGCTAGTCAACGGCGTGCGCGCCGGCTCGCTGGACTCGGTGCTGTTCCCGCACGACGTCGTCGCCAACGCGCACCGGATCATCTCCGACCTCCGCACCTTCTTCCCGCCAGAGCAGGGGACATTCCTCATCGGCCCGATGGCAAAGTTCGGCTGGGGCACGCCGACGCTGATCAGTCTGTCGCTCGGGATCATCATCGAGATTCCCGGCAACATAGCCATCATCGGCAAGCTGACGGTGGCGATCCCGGACGAGCGGCTGCCGCTCATCATCATCCAGGTCGCCTTCATGGGCGCCATCGAATTCGACAAGAAGCGCGGCTGGTTCTTCGCCATCCTGTACGAATCCCGCGTGATCTTCATGCCGCTCGACGGCGGAATGGGCGTGCTCGCGTCGTTCGGCGGCGACGCCACTTTCATCGTCTCCGTCGGCGGCTTCCACCCGGCCTACAATCCACCGGCGCTGCCGTTCCCGCCGATCCCCCGGATCGCGATCAACATTCTCAACACGCCGGTGGCCCGCATCCGGGTCGACGCCTATTTCGCGGTGACGTCGAACACCGTGCAGTTCGGCGCACATGCGGAGCTGTATTTCGGCGTCTCGATCGCCAACATCGAGGGCCATCTCGCCTTCGACGCGCTGTTCCAGTTCTCGCCGTTCTATTTCATCATCACGATCTCTGCCTCGCTGTCGGTGAAGCTGTTCGGCGCGGGGCTGTTCAGTATCCGCTTCCGCGGCTCGCTCGAAGGCACATCGCCCTGGCACGTCGAGGGCACCGGGAGCATCTCGCTGCTGTTCTGGGACGTCGACGTCGACTTCTCCCACACCTGGGGCGACAAGGAGGACACCAGCCTGCCGCCGGTCTCCGTGCTGCCCCTGCTGGTGGCGGAATACTCGAAGGCGGAGAATTGGACTGCCGCGCTGCAGAACAGCAGCAGGCTGTTGGTGACGCTCAAGACCGTGGACGCGGGCTCCGATCTTGTCCTGCATCCGGTCGGTTCGCTCAAGATCACCCAGCGTGCGATCCCGCTCGGCATCACCCTCGACAAGATCGGCGCGCAGCGCCCGGACGACGCCAATTACTTCTCGGTCGCGACCGCGACGTCGGGCATCGAGAAGCGCGCCACCATCCGGGAGTCGTTCGCGATCGCCCAGTTCAAGGACCTCAAGGACGGCGAGAAGCTCAGCGCTTCCGACTACGAGGCCGAGGAGGCGGGGCTGGAGCTGTCGGTCACTGGCAACCAGGCAAAGACCAGCTATGTCACCAAGCGCATTGCCCGCTACGAAGAGATCATCGTCGACAACAATTTCAAGCGGGCACGCCGGCGCTTCGTCACGCTCATCTCCGGGCTGTTCACGCACTTCCTGGCCAACAACGCCGTGGCGCGGTCCGAGATCTCGGCGAAGTCGCGCGATCTGAAGCACGTATTCGACGACAAGATCGCGGTCGATCAGGCGTCCTATGTGGTGGTGAGCCTGGCCGACAATTCGCCGATCGCCGGCGCGCCTGCGTCGTTCCAATCGCGCGCCAGCGCCGGCGAATTCATGGCGGCGGAGACGCGGCGCAATCCGAACTTCGCAAGCGAGGTCCATATCGTGCGCCCGCACGAGATGAAGCGCGCAGCGTAGCGGAGGCACGATGATGGCGGGCGATCCGGCGAGGCGGCGGGGAGGAGCGGGATGAGCGACACGATCGGCACCTATTCCTTCCTGCCCTGGCTGCGGCTCGGCGTGGCGAACAGCATCACGGCGTCCGACAACGACCACTCGGTGGCGCTGCGCGCGACGATCAAGGTCGACTTGTCGCTGGCCGGGCGACCGGTCCAGGGCGACACGGATCTGACGGCGACGATTTCGCGCGATGTCGCGCTCTATGGTCCCGGGGACATCGTCGGCATCGATCCGATGGCGGTGGTGAAGGTGGAGCCGCGCGACTGGATCACCAATTTCGAGCCGAACTACCTGCCCTTCGTTGAGTTCTACGACGAGGATTTTCCGTGGCGCTACACGCCAGCGGCGCCGGACGAGTCGCGCCACCGGCTGCGCCCGTGGCTCGCACTCCTGGTGCTCGAGGTGGAGGAGTTCAAGGAAGTCGCGGTGTCGTCGGCGCGGCCGCTGCCGGCGATCGAGGTGACGGGCGATCCGGTCTCGGTATTTCCGCCCGCCGACCAGCTTTGGGCCTGGGCGCACGTCCACGTCAACCGCGACCTGATCCAGCAGGACGGCGTGGTGGAATCGACCAATGCGGACCAGGCGAGGGCGCGACTGGAGAGCCTGCTGGCCAGCAATCCGGACTACGCCTATTCGCGCGTCCTGTCGCCACGTCAGTTGAAGCCGAATACGTCCTACCATGCGTTCGTGGTGCCGACCTTCGAGAGCGGCCGTCTCGCCGGCCTCGGAATCGCGCCGGCGGCGAATCCCGCACTCTTCGCCACCCTGTCGGCCTGGGTGGACTATACCGACCGGCCGTTCCCGACGCTGCATCCGGTGTACAAGCGGTGGTACTTCAAGACTGGGACGGTGGGCGATTTCGAGTACCTCGTCCGCCTGTTGAAGCCGCGTCCGCCGGACTCGCGGCTCGGCCGCCGCGACATGGACACGCAGACGCCCGGCTCCGGGATGCCCCCCATCGCGGTCGCCGGGCTCCACGGGGTGCTGCGGCTCGGCGGCGCGCTCAAGGTACCGGACGAGGCGCTGATCGGCGCGCAGGAGGCGGAAGCTTCGGCCTACGAGGGCTGGGACGAACCCTACGCGCACGAATTCGAGAAGGCGCTGGCGGGCTTCGTCAACCTGACCGACGACTATGCCCGCGAAGGCGCGCCCGACCCGGTGATCACGCCGCCGCTGTACGGCCGCTGGCACGCGCTCACCGAACGGCTGCTTGAGGAGGCGGACGGCAGCGACGCGCCGCAGCCGCGCAACTGGGTGCACGAGCTCAATCTGGACCCGCGGTTTCGCGTTCCCGCCGCGTTCGGCACGGCGGTCGTGCAGAAGAATCAGGAGGCCTATATGGACGCCGCCTGGGACCAGGTCGGCGACATCCTTGCGGCGAACCGGCGGATCAGGCTGGCGCAATTCGCCAAGGCCGCGGCCGCGATCTGGCATGCGCGCCATCTCGGGCCGCTGAAGGATCTCAGTGCGGAACGCGGGCTGACAATGATGGCGCCGGTGCAGCGCCGGGTGATCGCCGACGGCTTCACGCTGCGCCATCGGCTCAAGGAAAGCACGGTGCCCCGCGTGGCGCTGTCCGAGCCGTTCCGGCGCGCGGTCCGGCCGCGCGACCAGCTCGCGGCGACGCTCGGCTTCGACTCGCCGAAAGGCGCCGAAGAGCTGCTGGAGAAGATCAATCGCGGCGAGGTCAGCGCGGCGCCGCCGCGGGTCACCCCGGAAGCCTTGCCGGTGGTGGAGGATGTCGCCGCGCAGCTTCAGCCGAAGTCGCTGCCCGCGGAGCTGACCAACTGGCTCACCAAGCACCGCTGGGCGAAGTGGGTCCTACTGGTCGTTCTGCTGCTGCTCGCCGTGCTGCTGCTGGCCGTCGCCGTCCCGCTCGCGATCGTGGTCGCGGCAGCGGCGCTGGCGCTGTTCCGATGGCTGGTGCGGCTGGAGAAGCAGGCCGGCATCGCGACCGGCGTGTTGCCGCAAGGGGCTTCGCCCGAGATCATCGACGCGCTGCCGGGCTTTCCGTCGTTCACCATCCGCGATCCCGATCCCGCCGCGCCTGAGCCTGTCGGCGGCGCTTCGTCCGCCGACAGCCCGGAGGCGGCGCGCTTCAAACTGGCCCTCAAGGATCTCAACCGGCTGCTCACGGTCAGCGCCGATCTCGGCAAGCCGCCGTTGCGCAAGCCGATCGACATCGCCGCGCTCGGAGCGTCGACCTTCGCTGCGATTGATCCCGACAAGACGGTGCCCGCCTTCACCTTCTCCTCGATCACCATTCCGCCGCGAGTGCTGGCCATCAACGGGATCGCGACGCTGCTGCAGCCGGAAGTGTTCAAGCCTGTGATGGCATATCCGGAAATCGACCTGCCGATGTACAAGCCGCTTCTCGGTCTGTCCGACGAGCACTTCCTGCCGAACATCGACAAGATTCCGCAGAACACGATCACGCTGCTCGAGACCAATCAGCGTTTCATCGAGGCCTACATGGTCGGCCTCAACCATGAATTCGCCCGCGAGCTGCTGTGGCGCGAATATCCCACCGACCAGCGCGGCAGCTGCTTCCGCCAGTTCTGGGACCCGAGCGGCGTGATCGACCGGGAGGGCCTGTCGAAGGACGAACTGCGCGAAAAGCTCCGCGATATTCCGCCGCTCCACACCTGGTCGCTGTTCTCCAAGCTCGGCGATCACGACCATCGCGAGAAGCCGGGCGAGAACGAGGAGGAAGTCGTCCTCGTCATCCGCGGCGAGCTGCTGAAGAAATATCCCACCGCGGTGATCTACGCCCAGAAGGCGCGCTGGCAGCGCGACGACGGCGGCGCGATCAATCCCCGCGTCGAGCGGGTGCTGGAGACCGACGGTCCGGTGGAAGACCGCCTGCGCACACCGCTCTACGAAGCCAAGGTCGATCCCGACATCACCTTCATTGGCTTCGACCTGACCTCGAAGGAGGCAAAGGGAGGCACCGGCCGCGGCAATTCGACGGCGCCGGGCTGGTTCTTCGTCATCAAGGAGCGGCCCGGCGAGCCGCGCTTCGGCCTCGATATTTCTCGCGACGGGCCGCTCAACGTCTGGAACGACCTCGCCTGGCCTGACGTGCTGTCCGACGCCGACAAGGGCTTTCTGCAGATCAGGCCGGGCGGGCCGACCCTCACCCTGGACGATCCGGTGGCGCCGGAGCTGCAGGAGAAGAAACAACAGTACGACGAGGACAAGGCGCTACGCTGGCATCCGGACAGCAACTCCGCGGAGCTCGCCTACATCCTCTACCAGGTTCCCGTGCTGGTCGCGGTGCACGGCAGCGAGATGCTGCCGAACTGATCGCGCAGCGGACACGACAGGGGGCGGCGGAGGCGAAATGTCCGAGTTCGATGATATCCGCAAGGAGCTGGAAGCGTCGCGCGCCGCGGCCGATGCGACGTCGCGCGAGATCGGCCGACTTCGCCACACCCGCGCGCGGCTGATCCGCGACCGCGCACGGGCCGCGCGCGTCAGCAAGGGCGCCGATGATCCGGCGCTGGCGGCGATCGACAAGGAGACCAAGGCGGCGGCCTCCGAGATCGAGCGGCTGGGCGGCGCGCTGAAGGCGGCGAAGGACGAAGTGGTCCGCAATATCGGGCTGTTTGCGAACTTCACCGACCCACGCCGCAACATCGGCCTGCTGTCCGATCAGACGCCGATCCTGCTGATGCCGCTGCGGATCGAAACGCGCTTCAAGCAGGTGGCGGAATTCGGCGGCGACCGCGACGAGCTGTGGGTCCGGGTTTATCCGGACGACATCGCCGTCGACAGCTTCGAGGAAGCGTTGTCGGAAGACGAGGTGAAGCGCGTCCAGGCCTATTGGGCCGACGTCTGGCGGGCGAACCACGACACCGCCGGGGAGCGGGCCGCCTGGCGAACGCTCGTGAGCGGACAGGGCTCGGGGCGGTCCTACTACGTGACCCAGACTCATCGTCCGCTCAACGAGGCGGCGCGACCGGCCAGGGTGGAAGGCGTGCCGACCGTGATCCTGACGGTGGTGACCAGCGCGCCGCTGGCCGATCCCGAGCGAGGTACGGTCAGCGCATTCTGGATCGCGCTGTGGCGCGCCGGCACGGACGTGGCCGCGCAGACGGACGCGATCGCCGCGCTCGACAACGCGCTCGGGGCCGAGCGCGCCGCGGCGGTCCGTGAGGCGTACCGGCCGCGGAATCTCGCCGACGCGCCGCCCGAGGGCGCGGACCGCGCGACCACCACGGTCATCGCCGCGTATCTGGAGTTTCCCGCCGCGGACGCCACGCCGATGCGCGAGACCGGCTGGTCGCAGCCGGCGACCGCGCGGACCTTGCCTGATCGTCTCGTCCTGCTCGGCTACAACGGCGGAACGCTCGAACTCGAGCAACTCGGAAAACCGATTCCGTCGCCGCTGCCGGTCACGCCGTCGCCGACCGGAACGGACGACGCGTCGGTCGCGCACGACGGCGACGACATCACGTTCGGTCCGGAGCTCGAATGGGTGCGCAACTTCGACCGCGCCGTCGAGATCGGCATGGGATTCCGGGTGCCGCTAACGCCGCTCGCCTTCCGCCGCGGCTTCGATCAGTTGATGGTGCTCGGTGTACGGCTCGGGGCCGATGCAGACGCCGGCCGGGTCGCGCTGGAGCAGTTGTTCGCCCATCATCATCAGTCGAAGGCCGGGTTCTCGATCCTGCCGCAGGGCCAGCCGACCAACAACGTCGAGGGCGAGGGCGCCGCCTACAGCTGGCGCGAGGAGTCCGACGTCAGCTTCGATCACTACTTCGGCACTCCGCCCCTGGACCCCGACGGATGGTTCGAGCGGACAGACGGACGCTGCCTCGCCGCCACGCTCGGTCTCGATCCGGCCGCGCTGGCGGTGATCCCCTTCTACCATCGCCACGACGTCAACGACGCCCGCGCCATGAACACGGCGCTGTGGCCGGCCACGCTCGGTTATTTCATGGAGAGCATGCTTCATCCGGTCTTCGACGATTCGACGGTGGAGCGGACCCGCGACTTCTTCGTCCGGCACGTGTCGGCACGCGGGCCGATGCCCACGATCCGCGTCGGTCGTCAGCCCTACGGCATCCTGCCGGCGACGCCGCGCTCGCGCATCCAGTGGATCTTCGCGGGGGCGAACGTCGCAGTCGGAGCCGCGCACGCGCCGGACGATCCGGAATTACGGTTCCTGACGCGGTTGTATCAGTTGCTGCGCAAGGTCGAGGCCGATCTGGAGCCGCTGATGTCGCGGGTGTCCTACATCGGCAAGCCGGGCGGCGACCGTCATCAGATATTGCTCGATGTCCTCGGCCTGCACGCCGGATCGGTGGAATTCCAGCAACGCTTCGCCGAAAGCTTCAAGGAACTGTACAACCGCCTCGCGATGCAGGGGGCGGGCGGCGCCTTGGTCGCGCTCCTGCTCGCCGCGGGCTATGTCGGAAGCGGGCTCGATCTGCTGAAGCAGCTCGGCTACACGCCGCCCGAGGGGATCGAGGTGCCGGACATCCTCGAGAAACTCTTTCTCAAGGCGCCCAACCAGCTCAAGGGCCCGCTGATCGACGACCGTCCGTTGTCGGAGACCGAGCAGATCCGCGCCTACACCGCCGGCGGCGACAACTACATCGGCTGGCTGATCAAGGCTGCGGCGACCTCACACGATGCGCTGCGGCTGCAGCAGGGCTTCACCCAGCGCCCGAACGCGCTGCTGTATCTCATGCTGCATCACGCGCTCGACCTGAGCTTCGTCGAGACCAGCATCCGCCTGTTCTTCAATGCCGGGCTGATCGGCGAGACCGAGTTGAAGGCGGCGCGGCGCGAGCCGAAGTTCTTTCAGGTCGAGGAGGCGAGCCTCGCCGTGCCGGCTGCGGCCGGCGGCAGCCGCTGGCGCTACCTCCACCGCAGCGACGCCGCGGTCACCGGAACGGGACTGAGGACGGTCGGCGAGTTCATCCCGACGGTGCTGACCTCGATGGTCGCCACCGCGTATCTCAAGCGCCAGCTCGATGCGCTCGAACGGCTGAAGAGGTCCCCGACGGCGGTTCTTGAACGGGTGTTCGTCGAGCATCTCGACCTCTGCACCTACCGGTTCGACGCCTGGTACGGCGGCATCATGAGCCGCCAACTGGAACGGATGCGCTATCCGCACGGTGCCGGCCGGGGGACCGCTCAGCCGGGCGCACCGGCCGGCGAGGCGAAGACCGGAATCTATCTCGGCGCCTATGGCTGGCTCGAGAACGTCAAGCCGGAGTTCAAGAAGCTGACGGCGGTCGAACTGCCGGCAAACCTCGCGGCGATCTTCGCCGATCCGGATGCGCCGCCGCTGATGCGCGACCGCAGCAACCAGGGCTACATCCACGCGCCGTCGCTGAACCAAGCGGTGACCGCCGCGGTGCTGCGCAACGGCTATCTGTCCAACGCCACGCCCGACAATCCCGGCAGCCTCGCCGTCAATCTCAGCTCGGAACGAGTCCGCATCGCGCTGTCGATCATCGAGGGAATGAAGGGCGAGCAGAGCCTCGGCGCGCTGCTCGGCTACCAGTTCGAGCGCGGCCTGCACGACCGCCACGACGTCGAAGTGGACGGGTTCATCTACGACCTCCGCAAGGTGTTCCCGCTGGTCGGCGACCGGCTGACTCCGACGCGTACCGGCCGGCTCGACGCGTTCGGTCGGCGACTGCGGATCAACCGGGTGGAGGCGCGCAACGTCATCGACGGCCTTGCTTTGGTCGAGCACATCAAGACCAGCGGCGTGAGCAGCTACCCGTTCGGCCACGATGCCGACCTGCCGGCGGCGAGCCCGCAGCAGGCCGCGGCGATCACCGCCGAGGCCGCGCGGATTGCCGACATCGCCGACGCGGTCGCCGACCTCGCGATGGCAGAGAGCGTGCATCAGGTGGTGCAGGGCAACTACGACCGCGCCGGCGCCGTGCTCGACACCTACTCCAAGGGAAAATTCCCGGCGACCCCCGACGTGGTGCGCACGCCGCGGTCGGGGGTGACGCTGACCCATCGGGTGGCGCTGCATCTCAAGGCCGGGCTCGACCCGAACGATGGCGCGCTGACATCGCCGCGGGCGAAGGCGGAGCCAGCGCTCAACGCCTGGCTCGCGGGCATTCTGCCGCCGCCGGCGGCGGTCGCCTGCTCGGTGACGGTCACCGACCCGCTCGATCTCTCCTCCGTCACCTACAACGTGACGCAGGCCGATCTCGGCCTGCTGCCGATCGACCTGCTGTATCTGCTCGATCCGGACAACGATCCAGCCGCCAAGGCGCTCGACGATCTGATCGAAGCGCATGTGATCGCCGTCCATGCACCGCGCCCGGACGCAATGCTGACGATCGCCTACCGCGAGAGGATCGCGGCGATCGCCGGGCATGTGCCGCTGTTCGAACTGTCGGCGTTGGTGCGGCATCTCAGAAGCCTGCTACTGCGTTCACGTCCGCTCAAGGCGAGCGACATGGCGATGGCCGGCGAGGCGAACGAGGCGGTCGATCTCGACGCGGCGCTCGCGCGCGAGCGGGCAACGCTGCCGCGCGATCTGCTCGCCGCGCGGCTTGCGGATCTCGACGCCTTCCGTACGGCGCTGCAGGCCCGCCTCGACGCCAAGCAGGAGGCCCAGATCGCCACGGAGATCGAGCAGACGATCACCGGCTTCGTATCGGTGATGCAGGGTCTCGGTCCATTCGCGGCGTTGCAGACCGGTACCGGTGCCGTCTACGCCGACCGGCGGCGGATCTTCTCCCAGTTGCACGCCGTACTCGCCGGCTACATCGCTCGATGGACCAGGCAACTCGCCGAGTTCGACGCACGCATACTCGCCTACGACGCTGATTCCGGCGCGCCGGACGCGGCGAAGTTCCTGGCGCTGCGGGTGGCCGAAAAGCTGATCGCGACCACGGCGACCGACCCTCTACCGGCGCAGCCGGACGATTTCCGCGACGATCTCATGAGCGGCAAGCGCGCCGCCTTCGTTGGACAGCGCGCCGTTCTGATCATGCTCTACGACAATGCGTCCGATCTCGCCGCCTTGCATGACGGCATCGAGGCGTCGAAGGCTGCGAACGCCGCGTTCGACGCGGCGGCGATCGACATCGCGGCACAGCGCACGGCGATCGTCGCACTCGCAGAGGACATGGCGAAGCGCACCGCCGCGCTCGCGCCCGAACTGACGACGCGGCTGCCGGCGATCCAGGCCCGGCTCGATCAATACGATGACGCGGCGGAGGCGAAGAACAAGATCGAGGCGTTGACCGCGGCGGCGAAGCTGCTGTTCGGCGAAGATTTCAAGATCGTTCCGGATTTCGGTCTGCCAGCGGCGCAGGCCGGTGAATGGAGCAACGCCTGGGGCCCGGGCGCGCAGGCGGACGAGACCATTCTCGGGTTCCTCAAGACGACGATCGGACGCCGCTTTCCGCTCGACGACTGGTTCACGGGCGTCGCGCGGGTGCGGTCGAAGCTGCACGATCTGGAAGCTTCGCAGCACCTCGCCGACGCGTTCACGGGGGCGGGCGTCGCGCTGCAGGCGCTGCAATTTCCGCATCGCCCCGAGTTGCCGTGGCTCGGACTCGAATTCCCGGAGACCGATGCCGACGGAAAGCCGTTCGTGATCGACGAGGACAAGCTGCTCTATACCGCGCATTTCGCCGAAAGCTTCGATCCGGCGCGGCGGCAACTCGGGCTGTTGCTCGACGAGTGGACCGAAGTGATCCCGCGCCCGACCGAGGATACCGGTCTGGCGTTCCACTTCGACCGGCCAAACGCCGAACCGCCGCAGACTCTGCTGCTGGCGCTGCCGCCGAAATTTGTCGGCTCGTGGCAGTGGCAGGATCTCGTCGACACGGTACGCGAGACGATGGACCTCGCCAAGAAGCGCGCGATCGAGCCCGACCACGTCGACACGACCGCCTATGCCCGCTTCCTGCCGGCGCTGGTGTCCGCCGTGGCCTTCCATCCGATCACGGCCTCGCTCAACTTCGCTTTCAACAACAACCTCGCCGCGGTGCTGGCCGAGACGGAGACGGGCAATGGCTGACTATGTCGCGGTTCAGAACCTCTCCGCCGTGTTCTCCGGCAAGGTGAAGCTGCCCACCATCACGTTGTGGAACAGGCTCGAGGGCCGTCCACGCACGCACGATTTCGACCGCGCGCTCAAGGCCGAGGTCCGTGATCCGCTGTGGCTGCTGACGAAGCAGTGGCAGATGGGCGAGTTTCAGGGCGACGACGCCGGCTCGCCCGTCGTCGCCAAGGTGCACATCGAGACCACCGAACTGACGAAATACCGCGCGGCCGGCAATCCGCCGGAGGCGTTCGCCGACGACGTGCCGCTCGAAGCCAAGGTCGAGCGGCGGCCGATCCCGTTCCGTCTCGCCGGCCAGAAGATCGCGTTCGATCTCCGCATCGCCCTGGGCCGGCGCTGGCTGAAGCTCGTCGCCGGCATCGAGCCGGGGCTTGCCCAGCAATTCATCGCGGCGCTGCCGGTCGCCATGCCAGATCCGGCGCTCAAGGCCGATGCGCCGGTCGCCGCCCATCGCGAAGCCTGGCAGACGATGGCGGCGCTGGCCGGACGGTCGATGGACGGCTCCGACCTCGTCGAGCATCTGACGGCCGCGCCCGGCAATCACGCGCACGACCTCGTCGTGCTCGGCAATCCGGCCAGCGCCGCTGCGATCGAGACGGCGGAGGCGGAATTCCTTGGGTGGTACCGGGAGGCGTTCTACCAGCCCGCCGCGGGTGCCGCCGATGCCTGGCTGCCCGATCGCCTCGAATACGCCTTTGCAGCGTCGGCGCCCAAGGCGGGCGGCGAGAAGCTCGTGGTCGCCGACGAATACTTCCAGGGGCATCTCGACTGGTACAACTTCGACGTCGACGCCTCCGGCGCAGGACTCGGTGACCTCGCGGACGCGCCGCCGCCGGCCGCCGTCGAGACGACCTTTACGGCGTCGTTCATCCCGGCGCCGATCCAGTTCGACGGGATGCCGAACACACGCTGGTGGACCTTTGAGGAGGGACGAACGAATTTCGGCGACATCGATCCGGAGACGACGGACGTCAACAAGCTGCTGCTGATCGAATTCGGCCTCGTCTACGCCAACGATTGGTTCCTGATGCCGTTCACCGTGCCGGCCGGGGCGATCACCCGGGTCGCCGGCATGAGCGTGACCAACGTCTTCGGCGAGCGGATCTGGGTTGAAGCCGCGGGCAAGGGCACGGACGCCGATTGGCAACGCTGGTCGATGTTTACACTGGCGACGAAGGGGAGCGACGACATTCCCGCCGATCTCAGCCTGTTCATCGTGCCCAGCGTGCCGAAGATCCAGGAGAGCGAGCCGCTGGAGTCGGTGGAACTGTTCCGCGACGAGATGGCCAACATGGTGTGGGGTGTCGAGTCGCGGGTGATGTTGGCTTCGGGCGACAGCAAGAGCGGGCGCAGCGCTGCGCTCGACACCCGCCGCTATTTCCGTCGCCTGGTGGAGGAGAGCCTGCCGCCGGACCCACCACCTGCGCCGCCGATCGAGAACGACGCCGCGATCCGCTATCGGCTGATGAGCGAGATGCCGGAGAACTGGATCCCATTCATCCCGGTGCACATCGACAACGACAGCCGCGAGATCCAACTGCGTCGCGCCGCAATGCTGCGGGTCATCGACCGTGACCCGGATCCGCCGGTGCGCGTCGAACCTCGCACCGATCTGCTGCGCCACGGTCTCGACCTCCCGCAGCAGCAGGGCTACAATCTTCATGAGGAGGAGGTGCCGCGCGCGGGCATTCGTGTCACCCAGAGCTTCCAGCGCACGCGCTGGTACAACGGCCGCACTTTCGTCTGGCTCGGCATCCGCAAGGAGACCGATCGCGGCGAGCGGTCGAGCAAGCTCGCTTTCGACGCGATCCTTCCGAAGCGGAAGGCATGAACGCATGAAACGTCACCGTCGAAATATAGCGGTGGCGCGGCCGCCGGAGATTGAGGGTTGAACGGGCGCGCGTCATTGCCAAGTCGGGAATTTCTCGCGCGACGGCAGACGCGCGGCGCCCCAAGATTACGTAGCGGCCAGCAAGTGTGAATATCCGAAGATCCGTTCTCAACCTCAGCGCTTCCTTCATGACATAGGAGCAACGGAGAGCGAGCACGAGGAACGCCGTTCAAGATTGAGCGCGAAGAAGTTCGCCTTGATTGTGCCGAATCGAGGGTCACTGCGTTATCGTACGTTGCGGCTTGAGCATCTTCGGCAGAGGCCCATATCCATAAGGGCAGAGATCACGCGGGATCGCTCATAGCACGGCAACCGCCGGCTCTGCTCAAACCTGGTGATGGGTAGTCCCACCGCAGCCCGTCTCAGCCGGGCTCATGAATTCTGTGCAGCCCAGTCACCAAGGCGGTAATCACGCTTATCACCGCGCTCGTACCATGGTCATTCAAGAACGAATCTCTGCGTCATGGTTGTCATGCACCCCCAGTCTGCACGTGGAGCGCGACGATGGTGCTGGTTGGTGACACCGTCGCACTTAAGGGGAGAACGGTGATCGACGCTCCGAAGTTTGGATCCCTTGAAGCCGTCGAATCCGCTAAAGCTCGACAAAGATTCGCAGGCTTGCCTCGCATTCGTCAATTCAGCACGAGAATTCAGTGACCACTGCTCTTCGTACGCCCCGTGGCTCAACGCCGCGCAAGAACACATCAGCAAAGCGCTCCGCGTCACCAAAGGCCGCCCCGCGGAAGAAGACATCTGTTGCGGCAACGACGAAGGCTCCGATCCGGACTGGCATTTCCTCCTCGTCGCCACTGGGCATGTTGGCGCTGTATCTTACCGCGCGATGGCGCGCTTCGGGCCGGGGCGGACTTGTGTTTCTCGCCGAAAATGAGAGCCGAGCCGAGCTGTTGGGTTCGATCATCCCAGTTATCGAGCCGGCCTGTGATGTGCTCGTCTATCCCCGTTTGAATACGCTTCCGTTCGATCAGCTTGAGCCTTCACGTGATATCGCGGGCCGGCGGAGCTCCGTCTTGAGACGCCTTGCCAGGGCCAAAAAGCCGATCCTGCTGATCGCGACGGCGGAGGCCATAATGGAGCTCCTGCCGTTGCCTGCGAACTGGTCTCGTATCGGATTTCCCCTTCGGACCGGGGCCGTCTTTTCCGAGGAAGACCTTGAGGCCTGTCTGAAAGCTCTCGGGTACGACCTGGACGACAGTCCGGATTATCCCGGTGGAGTTTTGTTTCACGGCAACACCTTCGAGATCTTCCCGGCCGGCGCGTTCGGACCTTTTAGGATAGAGCATTCCGGAGGGAGAATCCGGCGTATTGCAGCGATCAATCCGATAGACCAGGAGGTGATTTCCGAAACGAAGGAACTCCTAATTGACCCGATGTCCGAGCGGCTGGCGTTCACGGGCCGGGCTCGAAGAAGGTCCAGCCTATTGGACTATTGTGCACGCGCCAAATGGATCGCCGACAGCACCGTGCCCAGGCACGCCGACACCTGGTTGAGCACGATCGAGGATGCGGCCGCCCGCAGTGAGCGTGACCGTGCCTATCTCAGCCGACGCGAATGGGAGCTGGCGGCCAGGAAGATCACTGTGTTGCCGCCAACCACTCCGTATCGTGCGACGCCAGAGTTCTACAAGGCAGCCTCTCCGCGGAAGGCACTCCGTGCATTTATCGAGGAAGCCCAGCGCGGAAGCGCACGTGTGCTTTTCGTCGCTGCGGTCGAAGCTGATTTGCGTGTGATGGCCCGGATGAGCGCTATCAAGGCCGAATGCGTGCCCGATTGGACGCACGCGACCGCAAGGGGCAGGCAGCAGGCCGCATTGTTGGCAGGCTTCGATGCGGGCTTTGTCGTTCCTGGAAAGAAGCCCCTCGTGGTCATCACTGCTGCCGACGTGCTCGGCAGCAGGGCACACCAACCGCAACCGATGAACTGGGCATGGACGCCCGGCTTCGATTCGGGAGATCTCCCCGAACTCGGATCCGTGGTCGTTCATCTGCAACGTGGACTCGCACGCCTTGGCGGCTTGAGATCCATGGGCACGGGAGATCTTTCGGCGCGCGAGATGGTCAGGTTGGTATTCGCCGGAAACGACGCCGTTCTCGTTCCTCTCGCAGAATTGGCGCTGATCTGGCCCTACGCCGCTGAGCTCGGAGACACCTCGCTGGACAAGGCCGACGGCAGCTCGTGGCGGCCGCGGCGAGCTGCTGCCGAGACGGAGATTCACGTGGTCGCAAAGGAGCTGGCCAAGCAGATGAGTCAGCGCCGGCGGCGCCCGGCTCCGAAGCTCGTGCCGCGCCCTGCTGTCTATGAGAAGTTCGTCGCGCGGTTTCCCTATTTCACCACCTCCGATCAGGCGAGGGCCATCCGCGACGTTCTGGATGATCTTGCATCGGGGCACCCGATGGACCGGATCGTCTGTGGAGACGTCGGCTTTGGCAAAACCGAGGTGGCGCTGCGCGCAGCGGCAGCTGCCGTGCTGGCCGGAAAGCAGGTCGCTATCGTCGTGCCGACGACAGTGCTGGCACGACAGCATGTCGAAACCTTCCGCAAGCGCTTTGCGCCTCTTGGCATCGATGTTGGAAACCTGTCGCGGGTTGCCTCGACCGCCGAAGCGCGGGAGGTAAGGGAGCGCCTCAAGAGCGGAGAACTCAGGGTCGTCGTCGGGACCCTCGCGCTCGCATCCAAGGAGGTGAGATTCGCCGAACTTGGCCTGATCATCATTGACGAGGAGCAGCATTTCGGCGCTGCCGAGAAAGCCATGCTGTCGGGCCTCAATAAGAACGGCCACCGGCTCTGGATGAGTGCGACGCCGATCCCCCGCACACTTGCGGCCGGCTTGACGGGCTTGAGGGATCTCAGCGTGATCGCAACCCCGCCGGTCCATCGTGTTCCGGTTGCCACCAAGGTGGCACCGCTTTCGGACATCGCTATCGCCGCTGCGCTGGTTCGTGAGCACAGACGTAACGGTCAGAGTTTTGTCGTTTGTCCGCGGATCCAGGATCTCGATCCCATGCTCGCCAGGATCCATGCGCTGGCGCCGGAATTACGTATCATTGCCATTCACGGCAAGATGCCGACGGACGAGATTGACGAGAGATTGATGGGGTTCGTCGAAGGCCGTGCCGATGTACTACTTGCGACCAACATCGTGGAAAGTGGCCTCGATATCCCACGTGCCAACACCATCGTTGTGTGCTGGCCCGAAAAATTCGGCCTGGCACAATTGCATCAGCTGAGGGGGCGAGTAGGACGGGGCGGCATCCGGGCGTTTGCACATTTCCTGACGGAAGGCGGCTCCGAACGCTCGGAAAAGCGGCTTTCCGTTCTCGAGGAATTGAGCCGTCCGGGCGCTGGCTTCGCGATCAGCGCTCGCGACCTCGATCTCCGCGGCGGCGGCGACCTGCGCTCCGATCGACAATCCGGCCACATGCAGGTGTTCGGACCGACGCTCTATGGCCACCTTCTTACGCTTGCCCTGGAGGGAGACCGCGATGGAATGTCCGCGCTCTGGATCCCTGAGTTGAATCTTCCCATCCCTGAGCTGCTTCCCTCGAGCTATGTGCAATCGGAGGCGGTCAGGCTGGAGATCTACGCTCGAGCCGCCCGGTGCCGGAGTGATGACGAGCTGGAGGAGCTCGAGGATGAAACGCACCGCCGATTCGGCAAGCTGCCCTCCGAGGCCAGCAATTTCTTTGCTGTCGCCAAGCTCAGGATAAGTTGCAGGCAACGGGGGATCATGCGTCTCGATGTCGGCCCGGATGCGATTGCTGCAACGATGCTCGCAGGGAGGATCGGTAAATTACGCTCGCGGTCACTGCAGCGCGAGGGCGATCGCGTCGTCTATCCCGGGCGCAGCGATGAACCTGCTTTACGACGGGTCGAACAGTTCTTGGATCTGCTGGACGAATGACGAGGGATGCGCCACTCAACTTGAAGCGGTCTTGTGTGACCTCCTCAGGCCCCGAAATGAAAGCGATGGCGCTTGACCCTTGGCAAGGACGATTGAGAGAACCCGTGTTGCGCTGACGCAGAGACGATCGTTCGAGGCTGTTCTGAAGCAGCTCGTCGGATGCCGTGGATCGTTCGAGTTCAGAGCTGCGCTGGCGGCCGACCCAGCCCGGACCCAACAAACGAATGCGCCAGTGATAGAACCAGCTTCACCTTCTGCGGCTTTGATGGTCGCCAACTCATACTATGCAAAAGAACGCTATTTTGGTTTTGATCCAATCAGCCCCATCTGAGCGGATGTCGCCGGCTCATCTGTTCGAGTCCCTGTTGCTGAACGGGTGCACGCGTCGACTCGCGCCTTAGCGCGTCCGCGGCGAAACCGGAGACGTGCGCCGGGCGGATAGGCTCGCGCCAACTGATTGTGCTCGATCCGGTGTTGCATCATGTCCCGTCGGGTCTGGCGCTCGTCGAGCATCAGGACCAGATCCGAGCAGGGCTTGGTCGAACACAGCAGCAGAAAGCCGGCTTCAGCGTCCTGAGGGTAGACCGTCAGCGCATCGGAGCGGTCGACGTTGCCCGACACCAAGCGCGCGGCGCATGCGAGGCACCAGCCCTGCTCGCAGATGTAGGGCGTCTCGATGCCGGCGTCGATCATGCTGTACAGCAGATATTCGTCGGATCTGGCGTCGAATGTGAACGTCCCCTCCGGACGTTCCAGCCGTATGCGAAACCGCCTGATGTCGCCTTCATTGGTCATGGCCGAGAGCTCCCTCATCGCTCACCACCGGCTGTCGGGCAATGCGACGTCGCCGATGCGGCCGCTCGCGTAGCAGTGCGCGGCCGCGATGATCCGCGCCGCAACCGCCAGCTCGCTTTGATTGCGCGGCGCGTAGACCACGAGGCTCTGCGGCGGCACGGCGCCCGCCATGTAGCGTGCGAACGGATGCACCGTGCCCCAGCCCTTGGCAGCCACCTTCTGCGCCCATTCCGGCCGCAAGGTCAGGTGCAGCGACCCGTCGGGGCGAACGATGAGCCACACCGGCGCGAACACGAAGGCCTCCGGCTGTCCCATGGCATGGATGTCATCGAGCGCGAAGGCGCGGCCTGCGGCGTTCATCGGCGCCGGCACCTCTTCGACGCCAGCCAGCGCGCAGGCGCAGGACATGAGCTGTGCGGCGTATCCGGCGGGCGAGGTGTCGCCGACCTGGTGGCAGGGCCATGTTGGTGCGAGCCGCGGCGCGCTGCCGGGACGTGTGGCGAGACGGCGCAGTCCAGGCGCCATCGCCCAGATGGGTGCAGCACCGCGCACGCCTGCTCTAGCCGAAGCTGTCATAATGAACCTGCGTGATCGGAACATCGGCGGCGCGCAGCAGCGACCTGACCGCGTTCACCATGACCGGCGGGCCGGCGACGTAGAACTCGGCCGCCGCGGGATCCAGGACTGCGCCCTGGATGACATCGGTGACGAAGCCGGCCGCATGCGGCCAGCCGGACGGCGCGTGCTCGACCACGGGCAGGTAGCGCGCCCGGGGCGTTTGCGCGATCGCCGCCGCCAGCATGTCATCGGCGGCGAGATCCGCCGGTGTACGGGCGCCGTAGATGACGTCCGCGGGCGATCCGAAATCGAGGCGCGCAGCCGCGGCCTCGCGCAGCATCGCCAGGATCGGCGCGATGCCGGTGCCTCCCGCCACGAACACCTTGCGGCCCGGCTGTCGACGCAGCGTGCAGGCGCCGAACGGCGCCTCGATGGTGATCTGCGCGCCTGGGATCAACGCGGCGAGCGCGTTGCTGCCCGTGCCGCCATCGTAGCGCTTGGCAATGAACTGCAGGATGGTGCTGCCCGGCAGGTTGCACATCGAGTAGCAGCGCCGCAGCCCTTCGCCGAGATGCAGGATCGCATACTGACCCGGCCGGAAGTCGATCGGCTCGGCCGTCTCGAAGCTGAACTGGCGGATCTCCGGCGCGAGATCGTCGACGCCGCGCAGGATCGCCTGTTGCTCGACGCATCGCGGCGTCGGCGCGGACCAGTCGCCGGGACCACGCGCGATCGTGACGTCGGAGATCGCGCGTGATTGACAGGCCAGGATGCGGCTGCGTCGTGCGTCGCGCGGATTGATCGCTGGCGCGCCGGGAAAGACCAGATCGACCTGGCCGTCGACGAGCGTCACCTTGCAGGCGCCGCAACTGCCCCAGCCGCATTCGTAAGGCAGCGCGACGCCCCCGCGTCGTGCTGCCTGCAGGATGGTGTCACGGCCGGCCGCGTCGATCGCGACACCGTCGGGCTCGATGCGGAGTTGCCGGGTCATCCACGCCATCCTTTCGGCTTGGGCGGTCGGCGCAGCACGCCGATCGCGTCCGCCAGACTACAAGCCACAATCCGCGATCAGCCTTGCCTGGGCCGTCATGGTCCGCTCCAGGATCGCCCGTGCACCGTCGGCGCCGGGCGCGGTCGAAAGTGCCTCGCTGAGGCCGCGCGCGGCGCGCTCGCCGAGCGGCATCCACTTCGCGACCCATTCCCGCAGCAGAACCGCGTGCTCCGGGACCTTGCCGGTGGCGTAGCGCACCAGGGCCTTGGTGGTCTCGACCGCATAGGCTTCGTCGTAGTTGCGGAAGTCGTCGTGTAGCAGCGCCAGCAGGTCGTCGTCGTTCGTGCGCGCCAGATCGGCGATCTCGCGATTGAAGACGTGATCGAAGATCGGCCGCAGCACCAGATTGCGGGACACGAACGCTTCGCCCCAATCGTAGGCGATCAGCTGCTTCTCGATCAGCTCGCGCAGACTTTGCCATTGCGGCGCCTGCGTCCAGACGGTACGCGCAATACCGCTGTCGGCGAGCTCCGGGCGTCCGGTGTCGAGCGCGAGCGCCTTGGCCAGATAGGCCTGGCGCTGCACCCGCCGCATCTCGTTGCCCATCTGGAAGTAGAAGGTGTTGGTCACGAACGCCGACGGCGCCATCTGCGCGACATAGGCCGCGCTCATCTGCATCGCGTGTCCCGGGAAACGCACCGGCAGATAGGCCTGGCCGAGGAAGTCGAGCCACGGCGCAGACAGCTTGCGATAGCTGTCCTGGCGCTCGAACTCGTCGATCAGGTTGTCGCAATAGACCTCGCGATCCTTCTGGTCAGTGACATAGCGGCGATAGGTGTAGGTGAGGGGATCGCGATAGCCCTCCCAATCGTCCAGCGTGAGCCTCGAGCCTTCGCGATTCCTGAGATAGAACTGGTTGATCGACCAGTTCTCGGACAGCTCGAACGGTGCCGGCGCGCGGCGGAAGTGGCTGTGGAACTTGTAGGTGACGGCCTCGTATTCCGACGGCAGCCGGCGCTCGGTCCACAGGCTCCAAGTCTTCTTCTGCTTGCGCGCAGCCGGCTTCGCGGTCATCGCGGTCATGACGTATCCTCCCGGAATTTGTTATGTGTGGATGGTCCAGACCCATTCGTCGTCCATCGACTCGAGCCGTCCGCCGAACGACACCAGGCTCGGCTCGATCTCGGCGAGCCGGAATGGCCGCCCCAGCGCCGCCTGCATGCTCTTCTGCGTCAGGCGGAAATTCCGGTCGGCCTGGACGCGGACATAGCCGCCGCGGTCCTCGATGACGATCTCGACGTCCGGATTGTCCTGCTCGCTCGCCGCGATCACGGCGTCGATGATGTCCTCGTCGACGCCCCTGATGACGGGGCCGACCAGTTTCGGTGCTGCTGTCGTGGTCATGGGCTTGTCCTATGCGTCCTGCTCGGTCTTGTGGCGGAGGCGGCGCAGCCGTCCGTCGTTGGGCACGCCGACCAGAATCGCTTCGCCGTCCTTCTTCACCGCGTAGCGGAAGAGGCGGCAGTCGCGCGGGTTGAGGCCGCGGCCGTCATCCATGCTGAACTCCCACTCATGGGCCGAGCAGGTGATGGTGCCGGCTTCGAAATCGACCTTGCCGTCCGCCAGCAGGATCTCCTGGTGCGGGCACATGCCCTGGAAGCAACGCAGCTCGCCGCCAGGAAGGTGCATCACGATCACTTCCTCGCCGTCGACCTCGACGCCGATGAAATCACCTTCCCAAAGGTCGTCCAAGGTCGCGACTTGCCTCCACGTCACGTCGGCATCGTCAGACATAGGCCACCTCGATCCAATCCATCGGCTGGATTCCGGACTGCGCCACCGTCATCGCGGACGGCAGCTCGCGGCCGTTGTAGTAGACGCATTTCGACGCGTTCTTCTCGGCGACGCGCAGTCCGACCGCGTGCTGGGCGACCTTGTCGGCCACGATGCTCATGCTATCGCCGTCGTCGACGGGGATCAGCAGGACGACGAAGTCGCCGCGGAAGTTGGCTTGGAGCGGGAACAGGGCCACGCTTACCTCCCAGATTTGTTGTTATATCTGTGATCGTGTCGGGTGGGGGCGTCGCTCGTAAGCGGCGCCTGTCAATTCATGCTGGGCGGATCATTCGGCCGCGAGGCGAGACGCGCCATTCCAGGCGTAGCTCTGCGCGTCATTGCCGGCGACATCGGGCGTGATGCCCATATATTGCAGCGCGCCTTCGAGGGTCGGCGGCTGGATGTGTCCGGCCAGGAATCGGTCGACGATCGAGAGATGGGTGTCGTAGCGCTCGGGCTGGCTCTTCCACACCCATTCGCAGACTTCGCAGCAGAAGTTCAGCTTGCGACCATTGTGCGTGGTGATCCGCGGCGCCTTGCCGATGCTCGGGCTGCAGATCGGAATGTGGCAGCAGTTGCAGACGACGGGCAGCGTCGCCGGATAGGTCTTCTCGATCTGGCCGGTGCGGACATTGTCGCCGATCACGTCCCACAGCTTGCCGAAGCGATCGTTCCAGCCGGGATATTTCTGCTCGAGCCAGTCGCGCTCGGCCGCGGACACGCCCGCGTCGGGATTCCACCACACCGTCGGCCGCCAGAACCAGACGCCCATGTGATAGGCGTGATGGACCCAGTCGAGCTCGGGCAGGAAGTGCTTTTCCCAGTACCATGGCACGTTCATGCCGAGGTCCTTGAACTGGTCCATGAACTGCCGGCAGATCCAGTCCTGCATGAACTCCTTGAACGACATCGTCCGGCTTTCCAGTGGCGTGTAGTAGTCCATGGAGATGCCGGTCAGCAGCGCGAACAGCTTCCACGACCGCCAGAACATCTGGTCGACCATGTTCTGTGCCTCGGCCTTCTTGCCGTTGTTGATCATGATCTTCAAGGTCGGCTCGCCCTGCTGCGAATGCCGCGCCTCGTCGGTCTGGATCGAGGAAATCAGCGCACCGAACTCGATGTCGCCGACATGCAGCGCATCCGAGGCCATGCCGAGGAACTGCAGGTTGGTGAAGCCGGTCTCGAAGGTGAAGGTCAGCTGGATCGCCGTCGACACCGCATCATTGGCGGTGAACATGTCGTCGAACAGGCTGCGCGCCGCGATCACGCCCCACTCGTTGGTGTGCATCGCCTTGTGGGCCCAGTCGAATTGCGGGTCCTTTCCGAGCAGGCAATAGGGGAAGTAGATCTGCGCCTGGCCGTGGCGGCATTCGTCGAGGGTGCCGAAGGTGGCCATGTTGCGCCAGGCAGCAGCGCGGCCGAACCGGGCCATGCGCGCCTCGCCGATCGAGGCGAAATATTCCGGAACCGGAATGGCGCCGTAATGCGCCTTGATCGCCGACTTCCAGCCGGCATCGAGATTGTCGTACAAATTGGAGCGCGCGATCGTCGAGCGGATCGAGTAGATGCCGTCGTCCTTGCCGGCCTGGTTGTGGACGTACTCGCGATAGGTCAGCTTGTACGGCTCGTCCCAGCCCCACCACTGCTCGCCGTGGATGCCGAAGCTCTTGGACAGCTCCTCGGGAAAGACCTCCTCCTCGCTGACATAGGAGAAGGCCCAGTTCATGTCGCGGGCCGTGTCGTAATAGTCCCGCCGCTGCAGCTTCGGCATGCGTTGCTCCTCCCGAGCTCTGTGATCGCGTTCGTTGCTCTTCGTTGCGGTCCGCTGCCGCCCTTGAACGGGCGAACGTTGTGCGGCGCGTGGCGATGGCGTACGAGTCAGGCGGTTAGACCTGATAGATCGTCGCGCGATGTTGTAGGATCCAGTGTAGGCCGCATTCTTTGGTTTTTCTTTAGGCCGCGGGTGCGCATGAACATCGGGCGTATTCGGGCGCGATTGTGAGCGTAGTCGACCGCATTCCTGCTGCTGCGCAAGCGACGAGATGATGCGATGCGAAGGGAAAGCGGCGGCGAGGATCGGCGCGGCCGTATCGACCAAGCGGGTCGATCTGTTCAAGCGAGCAGCTCGATGCCCGTCATCGTCCCACCGCCGATGATGCGTGCGGCGTGATCAAAGACCGGTGCAACCCTCCGGCCGTTCAGCGGCTGAGGCCGACGACCTGCAGCACCAGACCGTCGAGCGCGTCGGTGATCGAGATCTGGCACGCGAGGCGGCTCTCCGGGCGCACGTCGGTGGCCTCGAATTCGAGCAGGTCGACCTCGATGTCGCCGGCGGAGCCGACGCGCTCCAGCCATGCCTTGTCAACGTGGCAATGGCACGTGGCGCAGATGCAGGACCCGCCGCATTCGCCGATGATGCCATCGACACCATTGCGCTTCGCCGCCTGCATGGCGCTCTCGCCGGGCTCGGCCTCGACAAGGCGCACGGTGCCGTCGGGCTCGATGAAGGTGATTCTGGGCATGGGTCGTTGCGTGTCCCTAGATGAACTGCCGGCCGCCGTCGATGATCAGGGTCTGACCGGTGATGAAGGTCGCGGCCGGCGACGCGAAGAACAGCGCGCCGCCGACCATGTCGTCGACGTCGGCCGCGCGCTTCAGGGCTCCGCGGGACACGCCATATTCGGCGGCGTTCTCCATCAGGCCGAGGCTGGCCTCGGTGAGCGTGAAGCCGGGCGCGATGACGTTGACCGTGATCTTGTCGTCGCCGAGCTCGCGCGCCAGCGCACGCGTCATCGCAATGACGGCGCCTTTCGACGAGACGTAGTGCAGCCACATCGGCGAGCCGCTCATGACGGTGGCCGACGAGACGTTGACGATCGCGCCACCGCCGGCGCGTCGCAGCAGTGGCGCGGCCGCCTTGCTCATCATCCACACGCCCTTGATGTTGACGCGCATCACCCGGTCCCACTCGGCCTCCGGGATTGCCTCGAAGCCGCGGCGTTCGAGCCCGGCATAGATCGCGGCATTGTTGACCAGCACGTCGAGGCCGCTCATGCGCGCCAGCGCGAATTGCGCCAGCGCCGCGGTGGACGTCTCGTTCGCGACGTCGACCTCCGCCGCGTGCGCCTTGCCGCCGCGGTCGCGGATCAGCCGCGCGGTGTCGTCGGCGCCGCCGAGACGGATGTCGGCGGCGACGACCTCGGCACCGGCCGCAGCAAAGGCGAGCGCGAATCCGCGGCCCAGCCCGCCGGCCGCGCCGGTGACGATGACGCGCTTGCCTTGCAGTTGGATCGGACTCATGTGGCAACCTCGATGTGCAGCAGATCCGCCATGAACGCAGACGCCGTGCCCTCGGCGATCAGCGCCCGGGCCATGGTGGTGCCGGCCTCGGTCAGCATCGACGGCAGCACGAAGCTTTCCAGCATCGCGAGCGTCTCCTTCGGCGGCGTATCGAACCAGCCGCCGATCGTCGCGACCCCATGGCCGGTGAAGCGCCATAGCTTGTCGGCGTCCTTCATCAGCGCATCCTCATGCGAGATCGCCGTCTTTCGGGTGTCGTGGCCGTCGATGATCGCCAGGATGGTCTCGACTCTTAGCCCGGGGATCGCCAGCCGTGCGAACGCCTCGGCTGCGATCTTCACGCCTTCGATCTCGTGGGCACGTTGCAGCTCGGGATATCTGGGATTGGGGCCGACGGCGGCGGCGAGCTGCTCGGGCGGGAATTTCTTCCAGCCGACGTCGTGCATGAGGATCGCCGGCAGCACCACGGCGGCGTCCGCTTCGGGATGGATCCGTAGCAGCGCCTGGCCGAGACGATAGGAGATCAGCGTATGCTCGTCGTTGGAGCGGACGTCCAGCCACGGCCGCGCCGCAAGCCAGATCGGCAGATCCTGTTCGCGCAGAAAATGCATCATCGCAGCTCCGTGTCGTAGCTGAGATAAATCGTCTTGTATTCGAGGTAGTCCTCGATGCCGTAGCGGCCCTTCTCGCGGCCGATTCCGCTCTGCTTCATGCCGCCGAACGGCGCGCGCTGGTTCGAGCGCTGGATGTCGTTGACCCACACGGAGCCGGCTTCGAGGCGCTCGGCCAGGGTCAGTCCTGTCGCCAGGTTGCGCGAGAACACGAAGGCGGCCAGTCCATAGACCGTCGCATTCGCGAGCCGCAGCGCCTCGGTGCGATCGTCGAACGGGGCGACACCAAGCACGGGGCCGAACGTTTCCTCGGTCATGACGAGCGCGGAGGGGGGCGCATCGGCGATCACGGTCGGCGGCAGGAACCAGCCCTTGTCGTAGAGTCCGCCCGTCAACCGGACGCCGCCGGTCAGCACGGTTGCGCCGTTGGCACGGGCATCGGCGATCTGCCGCTCGCTGTTGCGGTAGATCTTCTCGTTGATGAGCGGTCCCAGCGCGCAATCCGAGGTCAGGCCGTTGCCGACGTCGAGCTGCGCGACCTTGTCGGCGAGCGCAGCGAGAAAGGCCGCGTAGATGGGGCGCTCGACATAGACGCGATTGACGCGGTAGCAAAACTGGCCGGAATTGGCGAAGGCGTGACGGGCGATCGCAGCAGCCGCTGCGCCGATATCGGCGTCGGCGCAGACGATGGCCGGACACTGGCCGCCGAGCTCGAGGGTGACGCGCTTCATCGTTCCGGCTGCAGCAGCAGCGATCGCCTTGCCGGCCCTGGTGCCGCCGGTGAACGCAATCTTGCGCGGCGTCGGATGCGCGATCATCTGCATGCCGAGGTCAGGGCCGCGACCGGTCACGGCATTGAAGCAGCCGTCCGGAAACCCAGCGGCCCGAAAGAGTTCAGCGAGCCGCAAGGTCGACAGCGGCGTGTCCTCGGCGGGCTTGGCGACGACGGTGCAACCGGCCATCAGCGCGGCGCCGAGCTTGAAGCAGAGCAGCGTCACCGGATAGTTGAAGGGCGTGATCGCGACCACGACGCCGACCGGCTCGCGTGTGATGATGATCTTTTCGCCGGCCACACCCGTCAGCGGCATCTCGGCGTGCAGGCGCAGGCCTTCCTCGGCATAGACGTCGAGCAGTTCGGCCGAGCGCTGAATTTCGCTGACGGCTCCCGCCAGCGGACGGCCGAGCTCCCTGGTCAGCAGGCGACCGAGCTCACCGGCACTCTCGCGCATCAGCCGCGCCGCGTTCCTCTGCAGGCGGGCGCGCTCTGCCACGGGCGTTGTTTTCCACGATTGGAATGCGATGTCGGCCGCGTTGATGGCGGCATCGACATCCGCGCGCCCGGCCTCCGGAACGCTGTCGACCGTCTCACCCGTTGCCGGATCGACGACGTCGAAGGTCGCGCCGCTTTGGGCTGCAACCCAGCGGCCGTCGATGAACATGTCCATGTCCGCGGCCCCAGGTTCAGATCAGGTCGAGCATCAGCGCGGCACGGGTCTCGCCCAACGCCTCCTCGGCCATCAGTCGTCCGGCTTCGGTCTCGAGCACCGCGAGTTGCGTCGTCAGGCGCGACGCATATTGGCGCGGCGTCATCTTGAACCAGTCGCAGGCCACCGCGACGCCCGTGGTGGTGTAGCGCCACAGCTTGTCGGCGTCGCGCACGATCCGGTCGTTCAGCGAGCGCGGGTAGGGGCGAGTGTCGTGGCCGTCGATGATCTCGCCGACCGCGACGATGATGTTCTCCGGCCAATCGGCCTGTTCGAGGACGTCGCGTGACATGCGGACGCCTTCGCTTTCGTGGAGAAAGCGCACATCGGACTGCATCATGTTGGGACCGAATCCCTTCTCGATGATGTCCTTCATGTCGATCGTGTACCAGCCGATGTCGTGCAGGATGATTGCGAGCGAAACGATGTCCTCGTCTGCGTCCGGATATTGAGCGAGCAGCTTGCGCGCATACGCATAGGACAGGGGAATGTGGACGTCGTTCTTGCGCGCGCGCATGTACGGCTCGCTGATGCGCCAGACTTCGTCATAGCGGTTGCCGACATCGGACCTATCGAGCATTGCAATGTTCCATATGCGGAGAGAGGCCGGCGCCGCCGGCCTCTCTCGATTGGGTCAGGACAGGATGGTCACTTCGCCGGTCGAGCCGTTGACGCGCAGCATCTGTCCGTTCTTGATCGAGGAGCTGGCGCGTCCCGTGCCGGTGACGGCGGGCAGGCCGTACTCGCGGCACACGATCGCGGCGTGGGACATCATGCCGCCGATGTCGGTGACGATCGCGTTGATCTTGCCGAAGATCGGTGCCCAGCTCGGCGCTGTGACCGGCGCAACCAGAATCTCGCCCTGCTGGATCTGGCCGAGCTCATCGGCGGAGCGCACCACGCGAGCGCGGCCCTCGACGATGCCGGGGGAAGCGGCCATGCCGGACAGCTTGGTGGTGTTGGCGGCGCCATCGAGCCAGCGGCCGATGCTCTCCGTGGTGATGCCCCACAGCATGATCGTGAACGGCTCGGTGATGACATCGGGCGGATTGTTGAGCGCGGGCTGCGGCGGCGTCGTCGCGAGCGCAGCCAGGATCTTTTTCCGCCGCTCGATCTCGGGCGGCCAATAGGTCGGACCGATCGCCGGTGCGCCAACGGCCCAGCCGTTGCCGTAGTCGAACAGCGCGTCGCGGACTTCCTGACGGTTCAGATAGAACAGGTCGTCGGCGTCCTTCCAGAAGCCGGCATCGCGGAAGATGGCGCCGAGCTCACGCATCTTGCGCCAGAATACGCTCATCGACCAATGCTCGATGTAGAAATTGTGGTTCTCGACATAGGGGAACACGGTCCGGGCGAGCCCGAGCTTGCCCTCGAAGGCTGCGCGGGCGTCGGCATCGAGCATCTCGGCATATTCGGACGTGATGCGGTCGCGCTCTTTGGCAATGGCCTCCGTCGGCCGGTCGATCTCCTCTCCCCGCTGCACGCGGACGACGTAGTCCCTGACATAGCCGAGCGGGATGTCGAGATGCTCGATCCAGTACTTGTCGGTCGAGTAGAAGCCGTTGCCGGAGGTGAAGTTGAACCAGGGATCCTGCGCCTCGTTCCAGGCCGTCAGCCATTCGGCGCCGTTCGGCGCACGGCCGACCGCAGCCAGCGCCTCGTCGACCGATCCGCTCTTCAGGGCATCGGCGACACCGAGCTTCACGGCGAGCTTGGCGAGCTTCTTCAACTCGTCGTCCGGACGGAACAGGTCGACTTCCACGCCCTGCACCATCTTGGCGATCGCCTGATCGGGAATGGTGGGGAATTGCCCCTTCATGAAGCTGAAGAAGTCGAGATAGGCCGCGTAGCCGAGATTCAGGAACTCGAAATGGTACTGCCAGGTCTTGTAGAGCAGCTGGATCGCCCGGTCGTAGGTCTCCATCAGCGCGTAGGTGTTGTCGAGGCCGACACCGGCCGTGATCCACTCCAGCGGCACGGCTTCGGGCAGCGGCTCGAAATTGAGCGCCTCGAGATCGGCGATGTTGGCGCGGACCTTCTTGTCCCAGTTCGCCAGCAGGCGGTCCCAGTTCTGGAAGTAGTAGCCGGCGCGCTCCATGAAATGCGGTACGCGACCAGCGATCAGCTCGGGCGCCACCGCCACCGGGCTCATGTAGCAATAGCCATTGTGGATGCGGTACTCGACGCCGTTCGCCGGCGGGATCAGATAGTGCCGCGTGTTGTACTGGCCGAGACACTTGACCGCGAACTCCACGGTGACGGCGTCGAACGGCTTGAACGGGCTCGGCCAGTGCTGCGAGTCGCAGAACCAGAACTTGCCGTCCTCCTTGTCGCGCAGGCTGTTCTGGAACTGGAGATAATAGGGATAGAGCTTCTCCCAGCCCTCGGCGCCGACCGGCGTCTTCAGGTCATAGGGACTTGGGAATTTCGCATGCGCCGTCATTGTCGTGTCCCCTCGGTTTCTCTGTTGCTTGTTGTCGTGATGCTCACCGCTTGGCCTGGACCGGGGCCAGCAGCGTTCCAAGTACACCCGCAATCCCGGTCTCGTAGATCGCGGTCGACTGCTTCTTCTTCTGGCTCCAGACGGTCTCCGGCCGGCTCTGCAGCGCCACGAGGTTCTCGTCTTCAGGGAGATCGGCGTCGATCGCCCATTCGACGTCCTGCGGACAGCCCATGCTGCGCTCGAGCGACTTGGCGAGCCTGGCGACGGCGAGCACCTGGGCATTGGTCAGGGAGGGCAGGGTGCGGCGCTCCGGCGCGATTACGCGCTCGACGGTCCGGCGCTCGGCGCGATCGGCGACGAGTTCGAAATCCTTCTCGGCGATGCGGTGCTTGATGACCTGCAGAAGCACCTTCTCGACGACGAAATTGTCGGGCGTGATTTCGCCGGAGACCACCGGCTCACCGAGCCCGAAGGCGGAATCGATCACGATCTTGGTGCGGTCGCCGTTGATCGGATCCAGCGTCATCGCCACGCCCGCGGCGGCGGCGTTGACCATCTTCTGGACGCCGACCGACATCAGCACGTCGATCTGGCCGAGCCCGTTCTCGGCACGGTAGGAGATCGCGCGCGCGTTGAAGAGGCTGGCCCAGCACGCCTTGACCTTCTCGACCACGGCGTCCTCGCCGACCACCCAGAGATAGGTATCCTGCTGGCCGGCGAAGCTGGCGTCAGGCAGATCCTCGGCGGTCGCCGACGAGCGCACCGCCACTGGCAACTGACCGTCGGGCGACATCCGGCGATACGCCTCGCGGATCGCCTGCTCGACCGCGCCCGGCATCGGCTGCGCCATGATTGCGTCGCGGATCTCGTGCGACAACTTCTCTTCGTCATCGACATCGTCGAGCACGATCCGCGACAGGCGCTCGCTGATCGTCGCCTCGAGTCCGTTGCTTCGAAGATGAAGGGCGTAGGCGTCGGTCGCGACCGCAAATCCCGCAGGAACGCGCACGCCCTGTGCGATCATGCGCGCTAGGCTCGCGCATTTGCCGCCGATGCGCGGGAAGTCGTCCTCGCGTGCGTCTTCGAACGGCACGATGAAGGATGCGGCTGCGTTGGCGCCCATGCGTCTGTTCCCCACCTTATGGCCCGGATCGGCTCCGGACTTGTTGTTGCTTGTGAAACGCGGTCCAATGACGATCGTCGTGTCAGGCCACGTCCCATTCGATCCGAAGCGCTGTCGGCACGCGGAACGAGATGTTGTGAACGAAGTCGATGGTCTGGTCGGCAGCGAGCCGGAGGCCAGGAAGCCTGCGGGTCAGCTCGCCGAGCGCGATCGCGAACTCGATGCGGGCTAGCTGCTGGCCGACGCAGGTGTGAATGCCGTAGCCGAAGGCCAGATGGCTTCTCGCGTCGGTGCGCCGGACGTCGAAACGGGTCGGCGCGGAGAACACCGCCTCGTCGCGATTGGCGGAGCCGATGAGCAGCAGGATATTGGAATCCTTCGGCACCGGCACGCCGCCGATCTGGGTGTCCTTCAGGGCGCGCCGGCGCCAGGCCACGATCGACGGGCTGAAGCGCAAGCACTCCTCGACCGCATTCGGAATGAGCTGCGGCTCGGCGATGATGGCTTCCCAGTTGTCGCGCCGCTGCAGCAGCTCGCGCATGCCGTTGGCCATCAAGGTCGTCGTGGTCTCGTGGCCGGCGAACAGTGCGCTGTAGAGCACGCCGGCGATCTCCTCGTCGCTGATCTCGGCGCCGTCCTTCTGCAGTCGGACCAGATCGCCGGGCAGATCGTCGGTCGGATCATCGTGGCGCTGACGCACCAGCGCGCGGCAGTAGGTCCAGTATTCGACCATGTTGCGCGCATGCACGATCTGCTCGTCGTCGCTGAGGTCGCCCCAGGTCAGCAGCGCGCGGCTCACCGCCCAGGACTTCACGCGCGGCACGTCCATATTGGGAATGCCGACCAGCTTGAACAGCACCAGCGCCGGCACATCATAGGCAAACTCGCGGAAGAAGTCGGCATGTCCGCGATCGGCGAAGGCATCGATCGCCTGGTTGACGATCGCCTTGATCTCCGGCTCGATCGCCCTGAACCGACGCGGCCCGAAGCAGCCCTGGACCAGCTTGCGGATGCGGGTGTGATCGGGCGGTACCCGCGCCGACAGGCCGGAATAGGCGGTGAAGCCGCCCTCGCGCATGATGCGCTTGCCTTCCTCGCACATCGCGCGAAGCGGGGCCTGGGCGTTCTCCGAGGAGAATGTGCGCCAGTCGTCGAACACGGCCTTGAGGTCGGCGTGGCGCGCGACGACGTAGTATTTCAGCTCGTCGGAGAAGAAGACCGGCGCCTCGGCGCGGGCCCATTCATAGAACGGGAACGGATCGCGCATCTCGAAGGGATCGAAGTCTTTGGCGGCGTCGCTATAGGGGCACCGCGCCAGCTGAGCTGCCGAACCTGGCATGTCGTCCTCCCATTCGCCGCCTTTGCCGGCGACGTTGTCATGGGCTCACTCTAAGCGGCGGCCTTTGGGTTTTCTTTAGCCCCTAACTCTATGGCAAATTGAGATAAATCGTCAATTCTGCTGGCGGCGGCACCCCCCATGGCGCATGGCTTGGCCGGCAAAGGTCGTGTGACCGAGCCGGTCGCGAACGAGCGGCCTCACGCCGTGAGCTTGCGGTGCAGCTCCTGAAGCGAGGCGCTCTTCGGCCGGTTGTCGAAATGCTTGAGCGAGTCGAGGTACAGCTTGAACTGGCGGTCGATCGCCTCGCGTCGGCCTTGCGCCTTGAACACCTGCATTGCCTCGGCATGCGCCATCTCGCACAAGGGGTCGATCGCCAGCGCCTTCTGGCAATGCGCGAGCGCGGCCGAGTGGTCGTTGCGTTCGAGATAGATCCGTGCCGCGTCGCGTTGCACCTTGAAGAACATGTCGCGCAGCCAATAGCGCTTGCTCCAGCACCAGTCGCGCTCGCCATCGTCGGCGTACTCGACCGGAATGTCCTCGAACAGGTCTCCGGTGTACAGACGGTCCGCCGCCTGCAGACAGATCAGCGCCTCGTCGCTCGCGCCGGCCTTGATGTGACCCTGGGACTGACGGCAGAGCTGTTCGAAGGTCGAGATGTCGAGCCAGCTGCGCTCCGGGGGCACCAGCACGTAGCGCGATCCCTCGCGCCGGACATAGTTGCGCGTCTCGTCGCGTCCGTTGGGCTGGCCGAGCGCCAGCCGCAGATAGCGCACGGTGTGATAGAGGCGGTTGCGCGCAGCCTCAATGTCCTCGGCGTTGGGCCAGAGCAGATCCGCAAGCTCGTCGGTGGCTGCGCCATGGCCGCCCTTCTGCAGCAGATAGGCGAACAGGGTCTTAGTCTTGCGGGTCGCTCCGCCGGGCGGGTCCCAGTTCACCTGGCTGCCGTCGTTGCGATAGATCCGCAAGCGTCCGAAGCAGCGGATCTTCCAGCGGTCGCGGCTGTCGAGATGAACTGTACTGGGCTCTTCCGCCGATCGTCGCAACAGCCACATGGGGTCGGCGCCTTCGGCTGCGTGCAGCGCGGCCACCGATGTCCCGATCCGCAACTCCGGCGCGATCGCGCCGAGCCAGAAATCGACCTGCTCGCGCAATGCGCCGCGCGTCTGCAGCCGCGACGGCAGCCAATGCGGATTGTCCACGAGTCCGGCGCTGGTGAGGATCTGCGGATGGCCGCGCAGCGCGACGAGCAACTGCTCGTCGATCAGCACCCGGCGGTTATAGAGAGAGGCGATCGAGACCTCGGACTGCTGGGTGAGCGTTTCCGCAAGTGCGGGCCAACCCTCGAAATTGGCCGTCGCCGAGTTGGTCTCGAGGCCCCAGCTCATGTCGACGACGAGCAGGGCAGGACCTTGTTTGCGGGTTGGTGCCACCCACCTCTCGATTCGGCCTGCGACATCTCGAAACGAGATCGGCACCCGCAGCAGCGCCATCTCGACAAAGCTCTTGCCCTCGACGAATCCGGTCTTGTTGATGCGCTTTGCGAGCTTCTCGACCCGCGCGACCGCGTTGACGTCCGCCGCGATCACGAAGATCCGGCAGGGCTGTGCGACAGTCTGGTAAAGCTTGAAGAAGTCCGCAAAAAGAAGCTTTTGCTGCGTCGCGAATAGCGCGAGGTTGACACAACTATTCTTGGTCATGGGTACTCACCCGCGGCAACCCCATTGCAGTTAGCCAGACTGGAGGTAGTCTAAGAGCGGCCGCCGGAAGGTTTCAAGGCCCTGTTTCGCGAGCATTCCTGCAAGCTGGCGAGATCCAGAAGCCGTGAAATGCGGCAGCGAAATGAATCGCTTCCAGCGACGATGCATGTTCGGGTTTGCGGGAACGACATGCGGATTGAGCACGCCAGCGGAGCTGATTGCCTCAACGCGAGGCTCTTCTAGACCGTCAGGCGCTCGTGGATCGCCGCTCCATGGTCTCTCGGATGAAGTGTGACGCCGCTAGAACTGTCGGGCTGGCAGCGAGTTGATGATTGACGTTCGATGCAGGCCAGCCGCGGGGTAGGCTTTATCCCTCAGCTTGTCATATGAGAAGTCCGGCTCCGTTGTCTGCAGCTTGCGAACCATCTCGAAAGAAAGCTCACGGTGCCCATTATGGGCATAGAGAGCTGACAAATATCGCAAGGGTGGAGCAAAGGTCGGAGCAAGAGCATGGCTGGCTTCTGCAAGATGGACGGCCTTGTCGAGTTCTCCCGCCATGGTCCCCGCAATGCAGCTCAGGGCATCGAGCTGAAAACGGAAAGGCGCCGCACCAGCGATCGTACGGGCAAGCAATGTGTGCTGGAAGCCGTCCTCTGGTTTGCCGAGATAGCTCTTTGCGATTCCCAGGCAGGCCCAGGCGATCGGGTTGGCGTGGTTCAGTTGAATGGCTCGCTCGGCCAGCTCATAGGCGGCAACATACGAGCGTCGCATCATGGAATGGACATGCGCGCTCAGGCCAGCAACATAGGAGTTGTAGGGTTCGAGCTCCAGCGCCCGGTACATCAGATCGAAAGCCTCCGCCTCAAGCGTCTGGCGGCAGTTGAATTGACGCTCGGCGAGCATGAAGGTGCGCAAATAGGCGCGCCACGCGAGATAGATGCCGCGGGGCTCGGCCGCGAAAGCAGCCGCGAACAGCTTGTCGGCGGACTCGAAGTTGGCTCTGCCAAGTCGAAACAGGCGCAGGATACCAGCATAGCATAGATGGGAGGCAGACCTCGGAGCGCCATCCTTGATATGAGCGAGTTGATCGACGGCGAAGTTGACCACCAGGTTGATGGTTCTCATCACATTGGTGTCGTTCAGGTCGAGCGTACCCTCGCCGTTGATCTGCAATGTCGACGACCATGCCAGCGTGTTGGCGGGGCGCTGCAGCAGCGCGAGCCGAACGATCTTGCTCGTGTCAGACCCGAACACATCAGAACGCAGGGAGAGCGTGCCGGCCGAGGAGCCATCGTCACCGATCGAGCCATCGCCAGGCAAAGTGTCCGCCGGCCAGGCCGCCGACGCGCTCATGTCGCGCCGGTCTTGGATCGTGGCTACGCCCAGTTCCTTGATCGTCTTGGCGATGGAATCGACGAGGCTGTCGGTCACGACCGCAGTATCCGACGGACCTGTCCGGCAGCCGGGGATCAGGACGATTCGGTTTCGCGAGGGCCGCTCCTCGGCGGGCTGCAGGTGCGCTGCAAGGTCGGTCGCGAGATTGACGACGTGGCGGAGGTCCGGCGAAGGTGCGACGTGCATCTGGAATCGCGCACGCTCCTCGCGCAGCCAATCCTCGAACTCCTCCTCTGCAATGTCAAAGCCTTCAAGAAGCTCACCTTGGGGAGGCGCCATCTCCTGCAGTGGTGACGCGGTAGCGTAACGGGCGATGTCGGTCTCAAATAGCTTTGGATCGAGCGAAATGACGAAGCTGTCGGCGCACAGCAGGGAGCGGCAGTCGGCCAGCGCCTTGCGGATTTCGGTCAGGCTTTGGCGAAGGCTAGCCGCGCCCTGCTCCTTGCCGCGGCTCCCCCAGAGCCTGTCCTGGATCCAGACCCGCGATCGCTTGTGCTCCCGCGCCAGCGCCAACATCGCAATGAGGGCGCAAGCCTTGCGTCCTCTAGGCGTGCAATCCTCGCCAGAAGCCTTGACCACGCGAAACGGACCAAGAAGCTTGATCAGCAATTTTGGATCTGAGCTCACATTCGTCGCCCACAACCATGATGTAATCAGTCGTGAAAATACGGAAACCAATGATTGAGTAGTGAAGTCTCCAACACCCTTGCTGTCAACGTGAAAAATCCGTGAAACGCCGTCATTTCGAAGGCGGGCGGCTTGACCGCGCGTGCCGTCAAAACGACCATTCAGTGGTAACGGGCGGAGCAAGTCCGCCGGGCCAGGCAGGGAGGCGGCAGATGGCATGGCTAAGCGGTGAGAGCGGAGAAAGCGGCGAAAGTGGTGAGAGCGGCGAAAGCGGCGAAAGCGGTGAGAGCGGCGAGGGCCGCCGTGTCCGCGCCTCATCGCGCGCACGCGCGCTGATTACCAGCCGGGAGGGCGTCGTCGGCTACTGGAACCAGCCGTCACACACGCCTGATCACTATACTGCCGGGCCAGAGGCGCTCGATCGCTGGTCGCGCGACGTGCGACTGCGCATCTTCGCTGGCGAGCTGTTGTCGGGCCTTGTCTATGACGAAGGCGAGACCTCGATCTCGCTTCAGTACCGTGGCCGCAGCGATGAGACGTTCACGCCGATCGTGCACATGATCCGTCCCAATGCCTCGGACTTCGCCGAACAAGCGGCTTGGGTGTTCAACTATGCCGCGCTGCGGATGGAACGCAGCAGCGAGATCCTGGCCGAGCTGCACGATTTCACCAGCTTCTTGGGCCTAGTCGGATACTGGAATCCGAGCCGCAGCCCGCACACCGCCGAGCTGCTGGCGCTGATCCTGCAGGTGACGACCACGATCGAAATGCGGGTCAAGCATGCGCTCACCTGCCGGCGCCCAATCGAATATTCACCGCAGATACAGCCGATGATCCAGACGCCGGGGCATGGGTCGCTGCCGAGCGGCCATGCCACGGAATCCTTTGCTGCGGCCTTCGTGATCAACGCGCTCATGCGCAAGGCGAGGACCGGGCGAGACGATGTCGATGCGACCGATCCAGTGTTCGTGCAGCTGATGCGCCACGCCGAGCGCATTGCCATCAACCGGACGGTCGCCGGCGTGCATTTTCCGGTCGACAGCGTGGCCGGTATGGTGCTGGGCTGGACCTTGGCGGAGCTGTTCATTGCGCGCTGCTCTGGCTGCGGCCAGGTCACGATGCGCAAGTTCGACGGGCGGGGGTTCAACGACGATTTCCGCTACGACGATGTGCTGGCGATGTCCTACAGGCGATCGGCCGCTGCGAACGTCGCCAGCGAGCAGGGTGGCGGCGGCGCGATCATCGAGGCCGGCACGCCATCGACCGTTCCAGCCTCGCCGATCTTGCAGCATCTCTGGACGCAGGCGCTCGCCGAGTGCCGCCTGATCGTCGGCTGACACGAAAGGACAGGCGCATGAGAGACTGGCGAGGAGATCGGGCCGAACGAGCCAATCCCTATCTGGACTGGGAGTTGCGCAACAGGCCACTCGGCAAGAGGCTGGACTGGTGCAGCGTGCAGATCCAACTGCTGCCGGAGGCCAACGGCAGCTATGTGGCCCATCTCGGCCAGTTGGCCGCCATCGTGGCCGCCGGCCACGAGCCGGACGAGCCTGCTGACGCGCTGACCATCCGCATGTCGGCCGACGAATTCGATCTGCTGACGAAGCTGATCGACGACATCCGCATCGGTCGCGTCCCGCCGCCGGACGATCCGCGCGATGTGCAGTTCTTCATCTACCGGCCCGAAGACATCGCCAATCGCACTGCCGCCAACGGTCTCTTCACGGCGATCCATGTCGGCCCGCCGATTCCAGGCCTGCGCTTCGACTCTGTCATCGCCGCGCCGACCGATCTCGGCAAGCCGTTGACGGATTTGACGCGGCAGGTCGCTATCGGCGTCATCGATGACGGCATCGCCTTTGCCAACCGCCGTTTTCGCAGCAGGGGCGGCAGATCGCGCATCCGGGCGATCTGGCTACAGGATGTCGAGCGCCGGACCAAGGATTTCGGCGTCGCCGCCGGGCAGCGGCTCACCGGCGAGGAGCTCGACGTGCTGTTTGCGGCGAATGCGAGCGAGGCCGACATCTATCGCGCGTTCGGCATGACCGATTTCGGCAATGAGCAACGCAAGCCGCTGGCGCAACGCGTCTCGCACGGCACACACATTCTCGATCTCTCCGGCGGCTACGATCCGACCGCGGAAGATATCGCCAGCAAGCGGCCTCTGTTGGCGGTGCAGCTGCCGTCGCCGGTGTCCGGCGATACGACCGGCGTTACCATGGCGAGCTACGTGCTGCAGGGGGCGCGCCAGATCATGCTGTGGGCCGACCGGATCAACCCGAAGCTGCCGCTCGTCATCAATTTCAGCTATGGCATCGCGGCCGGCCCCAAGAACGGCAGCCACGAGATCGAGCAGGCTCTGTCGCGGATGATCGAGCGTCGCAACCAACGCGGCGGCCCGACCTATCTGGTGCTGCCGGCCGGCAACAGCTATCGCGAGCGGACGACGGGCCGGATGGTTGTGCAGCCCGGCGCCTCCGATCAGATCGATTGGATCATGCTGCCGGATGACGGTACGTCCAATCATCTCGAGATCTGGCTCGACGGCGAAGCGATCGCGCAGCAATGGCCGCGCGTCGGCGTCAGCCTGACGCCGCCCGGCGATGTGCCGCGCATGATCGATGGATTCGGTGATGGCGATGTGCAGGTGCTGGAGGATGACGGCAAGCCGATCGCCGCCATCAATGGCCACCTGGCCAAGGTGGCCGGCCAGCCCGACCGCGTCCGCTTTCATCTGTCGGTCAATCCGACCACCGCGCGCTGGAGCGTGAGGCATCCAGCGCCGGCCGGACGCTGGCGGCTTTCCGTCACCAACGGATCGGAGGCGCCGCTGACCGCACATCTCTACATCCAGCGCGACGATACCCCGCTGGGCTACGTGCAGCATGGACGTCAGTCCTATTTCGATCATGCAGGGGGCTATCAGCGTGCGGCGCTGGATGGCAGCTACAGCGATCCGGACAGCAGCGGCTGCCCCATGACTCGCGAGGACACACTGTCGGCGCTCGCGACCGGTGCGGGCGCGCTCGTGGTCGGAGCCGTCGATGCCGCGGGCCAGCCGACGGATTATACGGCGAGCGGTCCGACGCCGGGGCGCGCCGAGCCCGATTGTGCTGCCATCGCCGACCAGGGGCCCGCGCATTGGGGCGTGCTCGCGGCCGGTACCCGGAGCGGTTCGGTGGTGGCGATGCGCGGCACCAGCGTGGCAGCGCCGCAACTCGTGCGTCGGCTCGCAGATTATCTCGCATCGCTGCAACCGGGCCCGGTGCTTGCGTCGCTTGCGGTGACCGACGGTCCCGTGGCCAGCTCCGACGTCCCGCCGCCGGGCGCCGCCGTGCTCGAGCCGATCAAGCAGGACGCGGTGGCCGCTTCGCCGTGTGACCATGCCCGTATCGGCAGTTTCATCCTGCGTGCGAGCGGCCACCCCGGCCTGCCGCCGCGGACCTATCCGCGCAGCCCAAACTTGCGCTGAGCCCGACTCCCTGGTTCGCCGCCGCGCAATTGCAGCATGCTGGCAGACAGTGAGCCAGCACAGGCGCGCGCCTCGACTCCCAGCCCGGATCCGATGCCTCTTGCGCTGCGCCCTTGCCGACGCGCGCGATAGCGCAAGTGCGTGAGTGCAGATGGCGTCGTTCCGATGCATTTTTGACGATGCTCTTGCGATGTCCTGACGATCGTCTCACACCGCCTCGGCATAGTTCCTCCCGTGCAAACGAGACACAGGAGGATTCAATGCGCAGATCCAATATCCGTATCGTGATGGGCTTGATCATCTCGCCCTTGCTGATGTCCCAGGCCTCCGGTCAGAACCTCAAGGACCTGGTGCCGACCTATCAGCCGCATCAACAGACCGACAGCGAGCGGTTGCAGAACTTCCACGCTCCAGCCCCGCCTCCGACCAACTATCCGAACATCAGCCGTGATCCTTCCACCAACGAGCCGCGGCTCAACGTCAACCGCGATGTCTCGCTCGGCGGCAACGTGACCCGGAACAGCGCCGAGGGAAACGTCCGCTTCCCGATTCCGGGATCTCGCTAGGCGCTGTTCGGCGACATGGATGACTGCTCGCCGTCCAGGCGCGGCGTCTCGAAAGCGGGCCGCTGATTCAAACAATCATGATGACCTGAGGAGATTGCAGATGAAGAGTCTTCGACTGATGGCCTGCTCCGCCATGCTGTTGCCCAGCGTCGCTCTGGCGCAACAGCAGATTCCGACAGGCTCACTGCCGCCCGACATCGCGGCCGCGATCAAGGCGGCTCCGCTGACGCAGACGCTGATTCCGATCAGCGGCGAGGAGAAATTCGCGCAGCAGATCATCAAGGCAGACGAGATTTCCTTCGCGGCGGGGGCAAAGCTGACGCTGACCGGATTGAACTATCCCTACATCGTGGTGGCCGCGCAACGCATCAAGTTCGCCAACCCGGACACCTACAGCATCATCCAGCGCGATCCGCAGGCCGTGGCCGCCGTCGGCAGTGACGGCCCCGCAGGTCCCAATGGCGCCGACAATCCCGGCGAGACCAACCGGACTGGCAATCCCGGTTACCCCGGCGGCCCTGGCGGGCCTGCCGTTGCCGGACAGACCCGGCAACTGCCCGACGTCTATCTGGTCGCCGGAGAGCTCTCCGATCCGAAAGGGCCGATCCCGGCTGGTCTTCTCAACCTCGTCCTTCTCTTCCGCGGCATTGACGGCGGCGATGGTGGGACCGGGGGGAAAGGCGGCAACGGCGGCCGGGCCGGAAACGGCAAGGAAGGGGCCACGAGCCTGTTCGACTGCAAGGAGGGTGGCGGCCCCGGCGGGACGGGAGGCGCCGCCGGTCCCGGCGGACGCGGCGGTGACGCCGGCGCTGGGGGACAAGGCGCCGATCTCATCTTCGTCACGACCAGACCTGCCTACGAAGTCCTGAGCTATTCGCGGATCAACAATGTCGGCGGGAGGGCCGGACTCCCAGGTCGGGGCGGCAGCCCGGGCAATCCGGGCCCCGGAGGCCAGGGCGCGCCGGCCAATGGCTGGTGCAAGGGCACAGGCGGAGGGTCGCCAGGCAATTTCCCGTCGCCTGCAAACCTCGGCTTCGGCAATACGTCTGCGGACGGCGCGAAGGGAACGGTCACGGCGGTCATCCTTCCGTCCGTCGGTCCTCTGTTCGGCAAGTGATGCGGCGAGCGGCAGATGAAACCTGCAGGCCGCGTCCTGCAGGTTTCGTCCGCCGGCGCGCGGTCCCAATTCCTCAATCCCGGAGCAATCCATGACGACGACGCGCGACAGAGTGGAGCAATACGTCCTCGACTATTTCCATCGCCAGTGGCCCTCGGCGACCGAGGCGACCTCGCTCGCCGGCGATCTCGGCCTGGATGCCTACGACATCTACGACATCGGCCGGCATCTGCGGGGTTGGCGCCGCGCCAGCTACACGCCGAGTGAGTTCGCCGGCTGCGAACTGGTGAAGGATATCGTGACGCTGATCTACCAGAAGGTCCGCGCCGCCGGAAACTGAGGCGGGCACCGGCGGGATCCAGTCCACCACATGAAGGAAGGTACCGATGAAGCGCATGAGCCTCGCCAGTCTCACCGTCGCCGTCGCGGGCGGCATCCTTGCGGCGCAGGCCGCAGCCGAGACGGCAGCTGCTGACGACATCTTCGCGTGCTACAAGAGCGCCCCCGCGGCCGAGCCGGACTGGACGGCGATCGTGCGCGACTATGCGCACAAGCGCCTGAAACAAGGCTGCGGGCAGCAGTGGCCCGTCGCCGCCACGCCGCACCCGCAGCAGGCGTCGGCCGCAGCCGCAGCGCTGGCGGTGAAGACGGCACCCGGGCCCCAGCCGGTCAGCGACTTCATCTGGTTCGTGCGCAAGGACTTCGCCGATGTGGACATGTTCGGCAAGCCGCAGTCCAATGAGAAGGCGACGGGTGCGGAATTGTCCTGGGCGCGCAACAACACGGCCGCCGACACGATCTGGCAGGTCAATGGACTGGTCGGTCTCGCCTACAGCTATCTCAACGAAGACTACTCGCGCTTCATCGGTGCCAGCCTGGCGTCCTATGTGAAGGTCGACAAGGAAGCGCATTCCGCCGCGGCAAGCGACGACAGCCGGGATGCGATCACCGTCGGCGGCAGCGCCGAGGTCGGATTCATCAACCCGATCGGTGGCGCCGACTATGTCCGCAGCAGCTGGCTCGAAACCCGCGATGGTATCCTGAACCGAACCACTGGGCAGGCCAAGCTCGAATGGATGCCGATGTATCTGCGCGTGAACCGGCAGATTCCGGGCACCTTCGTGACCACCAATTTCCGCCCCGACCTCAAGGTGCAATATGACGAGCGCCAGGGCGGTGTCGTACCGATCGGCTTCTCCGGTCTCGGCCGCTCGCTGCGCATCGGCCCCGAAGCGACGTTTCTGTTCCGCGTTGCGGATTTCGGCACAACGCTGCCGGCCTGGGCCGAGCCGCTCGCCGGTCTGAGCGGCGCCGTCACCTATCACTGGTGGCGCGAGGTCTATTCCGGGCAGAGCGGCAGCTGGCTCGACAGCACGATCAAGTATGACATCAACCCGAACGTCGCGCTCGCCTTCTCTTATCAGAAGGGGCGCAACGAGGAGACGGCCAAGCGAACGGACCTGTACAAGCTCTCGCTCAATTTCAAGACCTGCGCCGCCTTCGCTGGCTTCTCGGGCGGACGCTGCACCGCCGACAAGGACTGAGCTGGCAGTCATGACCGGGTTCTGGAAGCTCTACGGCTTCACGACGGAGGGAGATGATATGGACAAGGCCATCGATGGTTTCGTTCAGGTGCTGAGCTTCGTGCTCGCCTCATCCTCGACCGCAGCGCTGCTGGCGGTCGGACTGATCCTGCTGCTCATCACCACGGTGTTCGCCTGCATCGCGCTTAGGTCAAAACCGGAAGATGTCACCTCGTTCTTCAAGGCGGCGTTCTTCCTTTGCCTGGTTGGTGGCATCCTGTTCTCCGCGGCCGGTCCGTCGCTCGCGCTGTTCTACGTGTCGCAGGATCCGATTCGCAGGAAGTCGGTCAATGAAGCGATCGACGATCTCGCCAGCAACAGACGTGTGCGCTATGTCATCCGCATGATCTCGCGCAGCCCCTCCGATGCCGCCCTCGGCATCGACGCGCTGACCCAGCTCGGTCCGCCCCGGCAGAAGTATTCCTTCGTCGCCGACTACGAGGAGTTGAAGGGTCATACGGTCAAGGAAGCGCTCGACCTGTTCGGCATCGGCTATGTCGCCGGATACCGTGTATCAGTCGTGATCTTTCCCCTGCAGATCGATCTCTATCCGGCCAATGCGCGGGGTCTGTTGCAGGTCGTCAGCAATGTCGAGGCCGGCGTTGCGCCGGAGGATCGCTTTCTCAAGCCCGGCAAGCTTCACGACGCGGAGCTCAAGGAGTTCGGCGACACCGGCATTCAGACCTACCGTATCGACAACTTCAAGCCGTTCTACCCGCATTATTGCGAGCTGGCGCAGACCTTCTTCTGCGGGCACTACGCCGCCAAGGAGCTCGTCGGCGGCCTCTACCGCGATTGGCATCCCCTCGGCTTCTCGCAGAAGAATCCACCGACCCAACCCTGCACGATTCCCAAGGAGAAGTTCTGCGCCTTCTCGGACTGGGACAAGGTGCGACAGGACTTCAAGGGCCACTTCGGTGTTCGCGCGTTCCTCATCGAAAATCTCGAGATTGGCAAGATCCCTGGCCGCATGCTGTTCGACTTCCAGGATCCGCAGCGCGACAGGATTCCCGAGTTGGGGCTTCCACCAGCGTCTGACTGACCCACGCTTGTCAGCGAAGGAAGCCTATGGAGGTTAGTTTCCGAGCGGTTTCTGCTTGTCGTCGTAGCAATAGGCGAAGCGCCAAAGTTACGATCCGGTCGCGGTGACGAGCATGAAGAGCCCGCCTTCATTTGAGCGCTTGTAGTCTTTCCTTGCCGGCTTCAGGTGCCGGAAATAGGGGGGCGGATTTCGTCGGCATAGGTTCGATTCCACCCCAAAGCTCGCGATACCATGACCCCGCGCACTCTCATCAAGGATACCAGCAAGACGGGGCGAACGCCGGCGAAGGGCAAACGGCGGCTTATCTTTAGATTTTGAGGGGGAAACGAACGTCGGCGGATGCGGGCGAACGCCCAATTGGTGCCCCTGGCCGACAATCGCCCAATAGCATAACGAATTGAGTTTGCAGTGGTTTTACTCACCGATTGCTGCCGATACCAACAGCAATACCAACAAGATGGGGGGGCAGAATCAGCTCGTAAAAAAAACTGCAAGCGCCAAGCGGGTCGAAACGGATCTTGTCTTCACAGTCATTGACTCTCTCGATTGGATTGGTCGAGTGCAGCTTGGCGCGGTGCTGCGCCGGGAAGCTCATATAGGCGAGCACATCAGGTTCGGCCTCATCCATGAAGGCGGCGAGCTTGGGCACCTTGGGACGGAGCTGATCGGCGACCTTGCGCCATTGCGCCTTGGCTGCCTCGGCGTCGTCCTGGGCGAAGGCTGTAGCGATGAAGGCGGAGACCACGCGACGTTCGCTCTTGCCGGCATGGGCCAGGACGTTGCGCATGAAGTGAACGCGACAACGCTGCCAGGTGGCATTGAGCACCTTGGATACGGTGGCCTTGATGCCCTCGTGAGCATGCGAGCTTGACGCCACGCAAACCTCGGCGGGCGAGCTGGCGCAGGAAC
>NZ_JAUEUK010000006.1:0-505712 GCF_032487555.1 Bradyrhizobium sp. SZCCHNRI1029 | reverse complement strand
TCTTTGCCGCACATCAGATCGCAGCGATTGATCTGCGCGACCCCAAAACTGTCAACTATGTCCCCGAACAGGTGTAAGCTATGTCTCCGGGCTGAACACTTCGCTCGCAATGACGCAGAGAGAGGAGCTGCAAACTCGGTGTCATTCCGGGGCGCGGCTCGCGCAAGCCCCGGAATGACGCGGAGGAGAGCGTTGGCTCTACAGCTCCCTTGCATTGCTGAACGCGAACGAGCTGACGCGCCGCGTCGTCTCATCCAGGATCAGCGTCCGCGTGATCGGCGGCTCGGCGCGCTGGGCGCAGTTTTCGCGTTCGCAGAGCCGGCAGTTGACGCCGATCGGAGTGCCCTCGGCTTTCTCCAGATCCATGCCGGCGGCGTAGACGAGGCGCGACGCATGCCTGATCTCGCAGCCGAGGCCAATGGCGAAGCGTGGCTGCGGCAGCGGATGCGGCGCGACCGGGCGGCGGACCATCTGGGCGATAGAGAAATAGCGAGAACCATCGGGCAGCTCGATGATCTGCTTCAGGAGGCGGTCGGGTGTGTCGAAGGTCGAATGCACGTTCCACAGCGGGCAGGTGCCACCGAACTTGGAGAACGGGAAGGTGCCCGACGAGAAGCGCTTGGAGACGTTGCCGGCATTGTCGACGCGCAGCATGAAGAACGGGATGCCGCGGGCGTTCGGGCGCGACAGGGTCGTGAGGCGGTGGCAGACCTGTTCGAAGCCGGTGTTGAAGCGCTGCGCCAGCACGTTGATGTCGTAGCTCAGCGCCTCCGCAGCAGTGAGGAACGGCGCATAGGGCATCATGACGGCGGCGGCGAAGTAGCTCGCGAGCGTCATGCGGTAGAGCCGGCGCGCGGTGTCGTCGATGGCACCGGCACGGCCGATGATGAGCTCGAACTGCGGCAGGCACTCGGCCATGCCGAGCTGGACCGCGAGCTGGAAGGTGCGTCCGGGCCCGTCGACCAGTTCGGAGATCAGGAGCTGGCGGCGATGGCGGTCGTAGCGGCGCAAGGTCTCGCGCATGACGTCGACCGGCATCACCCGCGTCTGCACCGAATGCTTTTCGCGCAGACGGGCGGCGAGCGCCGCATAGAGCCCTTCGGCCGGCACGTCGAGCGCGTCACGCAGGCTTTCGGCCTGCTGCTCGAGCTCGGCGAAATAGTTGCGGTTGGCTTCGATCAGGTCGCGCACCCGCTCGATCGGGTTGGCCTCGAAACGGGCGCCCTCGTTGCGGTCGGCCATCTGCGCTGCCACCAGGGTCTCGCCGCGGCGCGCCTCGGTGTAGGCCGCGTACAGCCGCTGCAGCGCGTGGGTGACGCCGGGGCAGAGCTCGGCGAGATCGCGCAGCTCCTGCTTGGGCAGCTCGATCTGGCGGAACAGCGGATCGGAGAAGATCTCGTTGAGCTCGGCGAAGAAGCGGTCCTCGTCGGCGCTGGCCAGGTCGCGCAGGTCGAGGTCGTAGGTTTCGGCCAGCCGCAGCAGGATCTGGGCAGAGACCGGGCGCTGGTTGCGCTCGATCAGGTTGACATAGCTCGGCGAGATCCCGAGGCCCTCGGCGAGCTGGGTCTGCGACAGCCCCAATTGCTGGCGGATGCGCCTGAAGCGCGGGCCGACGAACAGCTTCTTTCCGGATTCGCCGGGCATCTTGATCCCCTGGGGCCAGCCGGGCCCTTGGGCTGTGACAATTATTACAAAATGACATTTATGACAAGTGATGATGTTACATGACATCACCATTCGAAAACAAGGGATCTGTACGAAACAGCCGGATTCGCGTTTATCTCCTGTCACGCAATTCGCAATGCACTGTCAAAGTTGTGACGGTTCAAGGAGAGTCTCATGAGCAGCAATTTCTGGGTGATCGGCGGCGAGTTCGGCTCGATGAATTTCCACAAGCTGGTGGAAGGCTCGGCCCAGGTGAAGGGTCCGTTCAAGTCGCGCAAGGAAGCCGAGGACTGCTGGCGCGAGGTGTCCGAGGAGAACCGCCACAAGGCTGGCGTCCGCTTCTCGATCGTCGAGGAGCCGCAGCGCGCTCCGGCGGCCTGACCGCCGATAAGGAATGCATTGCCGGGTATTTGAATAAGCTCGAGGAAGAGCCCAAGGACGGGGCGGTCTCAGCCGGGTCATTCCGGAGGGGCCGCCCACGTCCGTTTGTGGTTACGACGGCGTGCTTATAACCCATTGAAGATGAAAGGGGATTGCAGAATACTGGGTTACTGCTAGGTTAACACGGTGGGAACCTGGCGAAACCAGGGCCGAACCGTGAAAGCGTGAGCGATGTCCGAGGCCGCCGATAGCAGCACAGACTCCCGCCCCGTGCGCCTGCGCGAAGCGCTGCGCCAGGCCCGGATCGAGGCCGCAGACCGAACAGGCGTGGTGGTCGACCTGCGCGACGCCGAGGTGGCGCGGCTGGAGATCCTCAACGATGCGCTCGACCCGCTGTTCGCGGAGATCCCGAGTCAGCTCGATCTGTTCGATCGCGGCATCAGCCAGGGTGAGACGCCGCGGCTGTGGATCGACGTCGTCGCCCATGTCGTGATGGGACGCGACAAGCGGCAGTACCGCTTTGTGCAGGACACCCGCAACGGCCGCATCGTGCTCGCCGAGTCGCACGACATCGCTGCGATCGTGAAAGCCGTCACCGACTACGTCGCCCGACGCATGGTCGAGCGCGAGCGCGCCTTCAGCGTCGCGCGGGCTCAGGCGAGGACGATCGCCGAGGCGCCGCGCCGGCGCGGTGGGATCTGGCCGTTCGTGCTCGGCTTCGTGCTCGGCGCGCTGTCGCTGTTCGGGGTCGCATTCTATGCGAGCCTGCAGCAGATCTGACGGCCTGGCCGCGACTCAAAGCAGGCGGACCTCGCGGATCTCGCGCACGCGCAGCGCCTCGTTGACCGCGCGCACGGTCATGTCGCAGCGCCAGTGATTGCCGTCGCTGCTGATGGCAAACATGTTGTAGGCCGCGGCCGGATAGTGGCCATGCGCGATCGAGGAGGCCGAGGGCACGCCGACGACCGGGATCTTGCGCTCCGGGCCGTCGATCCAGAGCGTCGAATGCACGTGGTCGTGGCCGTGCAGGATCAACTCGACGCCGTGGCGGGCGAGCAGCGCGATCAGCTTCTTCGCGTCGGTCAGCCGCTTCATCCGGTGGGCCGAGCGCAGCGGATGATGCACCAGCAGCACGCGGAACAGCTGCTCGTGCGCCAGCGATTCGAGCATCTGCTCCAGCGCAGCGAGCTGTGCGCGGCCGAGCCGTCCCGTCGCCATGAACGGCGCCGAAGGCACGGCAGAGGACAGGCTGATCAGCGCGAGCGGCCCGCGCCGGCGCAGCGACGGAAACGTGGCCGGTCCCTCGGCATCGCCGCCGAAATAGTCGGCAAAGCTCTCGGCGAAGCGCAGCCGCGTCGAGCGCACATAGGCGTCGTGATTGCCGGGAATCGCGGTGACCCTGTCCGGCGGCCCCACGGTCCGGAGCCAGGCCTGGGCGATGGGAAATTCGGATTCCAGCGCGAAATTGACCAGATCGCCGGTGACGGCGATCTGGTCCGGCATCTGCGTGTGCAGGTCGGAGATCAGCAGATCGAGGATGTCGCGGCGATGGTATTTGTAGCGATTGCGCGTCCAGTTGAGATAGCCGAGCGCGCGCTTGCCGGCGAGCTCCGACAGGCGCGGCTTGTGCTGTGGCGCGAGATGCGGGTCGGACAGATGGGCGAGCGTGAAGGCAGCCATTATGCCCCTCGGTGCCGATGGCGGATGCAAGCGCGCCCAGATGTCATCTCGTGCTATCCCTCGTGGTGCCCGGCTCTCATGACAAGCCCTGCCAGCGAGCGCAAGAACAACCAGGACGACGACAGCGATGACGACATATCTGAGCCGGCTGCGGATCCGGCTCGAGCCCGCGCTCCGGCGCGGCTTCCACCTCTATTGGCGCTTCGCCCGCGGCATGACGCTCGGCGTCCGCGGCGTGGTGCTGGATGCCGAGAACCGCGTGTTCCTGGTCCGGCACGGCTATGTCTCGGGTTGGCACCTGCCGGGCGGCGGCGTCGAGGTCGGCGAGACGTTCATCGAGGCACTGACGCGGGAGCTGTTCGAGGAGGGCCGGATCGCGCTGGAAGGCGAGCCGGAGCTGCACGGCATCTTCCTCAACGGCCACGTCTCGCCGCGCGACCACGTCGCCGTCTTCGTTATCAAAAGGTTCACGCAGGACCGGCCGCCGGAGCCGAACCTCGAGATCGTGGAGACCGGCTTCTTCGCCCGCGACGCGCTGCCGGAGGGAACCACGCTCGGCACGCTGTCCCGCCTGCGCGAGGTGCTAGACGGCGTTAAGATCATTCCCACCTGGCGGCCGGAACAGCACGTTGCCGCCGGATCATTATGAATTTCTGCACCGAATGAGGGCAGTCTCCCGTCCCGTGGGAGAGGGGTCGATGATATCACCTTCGATGCGGATCGCCGTGCTGGTGCCCTGCTACAATGAGGAGGCCGCGGTCGCCGCCGTGGTCCGCGATTTCAAGCAGGCGTTGCCGACGGCCACCGTCTACGTCTACGACAACAATTCCAAGGACCGCACCATCGAGGTCGCGCGCGCGGCCGGCGCCGAGGTGCGCTCTGAGCGGCGGCAGGGCAAGGGTCACGTCGTCCGGCGCATGTTCGCCGATGTCGATGCTGACATCTACGTGCTGGTCGATGGTGACGCGACCTATGACGCGCCGAGCGCGCCCGGCATGGTTGCGCGTCTCGTGAGCGAGCGGCTCGACATGGTGGTGGGTCTGCGCGTCGACCAGGAGCAGGCCGCCTACCGCATGGGCCATCGCACCGGCAACTGGATGCTGACGAGCTTCCTCGCCGAGGTGTTCGGCCAGGCCTTCAAGGACATCCTGTCCGGCTACCGCGTATTCTCGCGCCGTTTCGTCAAATCCTTCCCGGTGCTCTCCGACGGCTTCGAGATCGAGACCGAGCTGACCGTGCATGCGCTGGAGCTGGCGCTGCCGGTCGCCGAGCTCGCAACGCCATACTACGCGCGGCCCGAAGGGTCCGTCTCCAAGCTCAACACCTGGCGCGACGGCTTCCGCATCCTCGGCACGATCCTGAAGCTCTATCGTTCGGAAAAGCCGCTGCGCTTCTTCAGCGCGATCGGCATCTTCCTCGCGCTGGTCTCGATCGGCTTCGCGATTCCGATCTTCGTCACCTATATCGAGACCGGACTGGTGCCGCGGCTGCCGACCGCCGTGTTGTCGATGGGCCTGATGATCATGGCGCTGCTGTCGGCCTCGTCGGGCCTGGTGCTCGACACCGTCACCCGCGGCCGCCGCGAGATGAAGCTGCTGGCCTACCTGTCACACGCCCCGATCGAGGGCTGATGCAGGCGGAAGCTTGTGTCCGTCCGCCGTTCCGGTCATGGTTCGGGCGTCAATGTCCTGAACGAGAGCACCGCCTCCATGCCCATCCTCAACAGCATCGCCGCGCTCGCCGACGACATGGCCGCCTGGCGCCATGATTTCCATGAACATCCGGAGTTGATGTACGAGGTGCACCGCACCGCCGGCATCGTCGCCGAGCGCTTGCGCGAATTCGGTTGTGACGAGGTGGTGACGGGCATCGGGCGCACCGGCGTGGTCGGTGTCATCCGCGGCCGTCGGACCAGTTCAGGTCGCACCATCGGCCTGCGCGCCGACATGGACGCGCTGCCGATCGAGGAAGCCTCGGGCGTGCCCTATGCGTCGAAGACGCCGGGCCTGATGCATGCCTGCGGCCATGACGGCCATACCGCGATGCTGCTGGGTGCCGCCAAGCATCTCGCCGACACGCGCAATTTCGACGGCACCGCGATCGTGATCTTCCAGCCCGCCGAGGAGGGCGGCGCCGGCGGCAAGGCGATGGTCGACGATGGATTGATGACCCGCTGGGGCATCCAGGAGGTCTACGGTCTGCACAATGCGCCGGGCGTGCCCGAAGGCGTGTTCGCGCTGCGGCCGGGTCCGATGCTGGCATCATCGGACCAGCTCGAGATCACCGTCCGCGGCAAGGGCGGTCATGCCGGCGCCGGCGTTCACAAGGCGGTCGACAGCGTGCTGATCGCCGCGCACATCATCACGGCGCTGCAGTCGATCGTGTCGCGCAACGTCGATCCGATCAAGTCGGCGGTCATCTCGATCTGCGTCGTCGAGGCCGGCAAGGCGATGAACGTCATTCCGGAGACCGTCGAATTGAAGGGCACCGTGCGCACGCTCGATCCCGAGGTGCAGGACCTGGTGGAGCGCCGCATTGCCGAGGTCGCCGACGGCATCGCCCGCACCTATGGCGGTGAGGCGACGACGAAATACACGCGGCTCTACCCGATCACGATGAACCATGCGCGCGAGACCGGCGTCGCCGCTGACGTCGCTCGCGACGTTGTCGGCGCGGAGCGGGTGGTCGACAATGCGCCGCCGCTGATGGGGGCCGAGGATTTCGCCTTCATGCTGCAGGCCCGTCCCGGCGCCTTCGTCTTCCTCGGCATGGGCGACGGCAAGGATTGCCACCACCCGGCCTATCGCTTCAACGACAACATTCTCGGCCACGGCGCGTCCTATTGGGTGCGGCTGGTCGAGAAGACGATGCCGGCCGATTGATGCCGGCGGCGTGGCGCTAGCTGCGAGCGGTCGCCTGCAATGACCGTTGGCGCCACTGCCGCGGGCTGCAGCCGCTCCAGCGCGAGAACGCACGGGAGAATGCGGACGCCTCGGAATAGCCGAGCAGGAAGGCGACGTCGCCGAGCGGCAGATGCGCTTGGCGCAGATAGTGGCGGGCGAGGTCGAGCCGCGTCACCTCGACGAGGTCGGAGAAGGTGGCGCCGAACTCGGCAAGCCGGCGCTGCAACGTCCACGACGTGGTCGACAGCGCCTCGGCGACCTCCTCGAGATGAAGCGCGCCGGCCGACAACCGCCGCCGGATTTCGCCACGGACCAGATCGAGGAACGCGGGCGTGCCGCAGGAGCCGGCGACACCGGCAAGATCTGTCGTCAGCCGCTGCAGGCGAGACAGATTGGCCTGGGGCATGGCGCGGTCCAGGCCGCGGTCGCGAAACACCAGCGCATTCGTGCCTTGTGACCAGCCGACGTCGGCATCGAAGGCTGCCTCATGATCGCGCCAGGCAGCCGGCCGGGCATGTTCGAACAGCACCATGTCGGGCGCCCAGCCCGATGGCAGGCAGGCGCGGAAGACGTTCGCGAACATGCCCATGGTCAATTCGGCGTCCTGCCGGCGATCGACGATCGAGCCGTCGAGAATGCGATATTCCAGCCGGAGCAAACCGTCATGGCGCGTGAGACGGGTTTCGGTCGCCTGCTGATGCCAGGGAAACCACAGCGCAAGATGCTCGATCGCAGAGCCCAGCGTCGGCGCCGCGAGTGCGATCTCGCCGATCAGGCCGAGCATCTGCGGCTGGTAGCGCTGGCCGAACCACAGTCCGAAATTGTCGTTACCGGTCTCCTGCGCGGCATCTTCCATCATCGCGACGTAGTCGGCGAGGTCGAGCGCGCGGCGGGTCTGGCCGAGGCATTCGGCATCGATGCCCACCCGTTCGAACACCGCCTCGGGGCGGCCTCCCGTCAGGGCGATGAAATCGGCGACACCGGTCGCAGCAGCGGCCAGAATGTTCCGGCTGCGGTCGCGCGGATGCTGGTGTTCGGCTGCGGGAGGCTGTGCCATGAAATCCTCGCCTTTGAGGACGTACGCCGTCGGTTGACACCTCGTAGTTATGCAAGTCACGTGCCTGCCGAAGCGGGCTATCGATAGAGCCCCCCGCGCAGGGACGCGGAGGGCTTGCCTTGATCCTGGATCTCGCGAGTCCTCGCGGATCAGTCGGCCATGGCGCGGGCCTCGGTCAAGGCGATGTCGAGCAGGTTGTCACTCGCCGCGTTGCCGCGCTTGCCGGCCGTCAGACGATAGAGCAGCAGACCGACGGCGAACAGCACCACGAAGGCCGCGAACACCTGCAGGTTGAACCAAATCATCGTGAGCAGCGAGAGCGTCGCACACACCAGCGCCACGGCCGGAAGCACGGGATAGAGCGGCGCCTTGAACGGCCTGATGAGGTTGGGCTCGGTGGCGCGCAGGCGGAACAGCGCGGCCATGCTCATGATGTACATCACGAGCGCGCCGAACACGCTCATGGTGACGATGTTCGCCGTCAGCGTCTGCCCGGCGAACTGGATGAGCTCGTCGGAGTAGATCGCGGCGATCCCGATCACGCCGCCGGCCAAGATCGCCCAATGCGGCGTGCGGCAGGTCGGGTGCAGCGCGGCGAGCTTGGCCGGCAGGAAGCCGGCGCGCGACAGCGCGAAGATCTGCCGCGAGTAGCCCATGATGATGCCGTGGAACGAGGCGATCAGTCCGAACAGGCCGATCCACACCAGCATGTGCAGCCAGCCGGAGTTTTCGCCGACCACGATCTTCATCGCCTGCGGCAGCGGATCGTTGATGTTGGCGAGCTTCGACCAGTCGCCGACGCCGCCGGCCATGATCATGGTGCCGAAGGCGAGCACGACGAGCGTCAGAATCCCGGCGATGTAGGCGAGCGGAATCGTCTTGGTCGGATTCTTGGTCTCCTCCGCGGCCATGGCCGCACCTTCGATCGCCAGGAAGAACCAGATTGCGAACGGGATCGCCGCGACGATGCCGCCGATGCTCGTCAGCGAGAACGAATTCTCACCGGCCCAGCCGTTGGCGGCGAAGTTGGCGAAGGAGAAACCGGGCGACACGACGCCCATGAACACCAGGAGTTCGGCAATCGCCAGGACCGTCACGAACAGCTCGAACGTCGCGGCGATCGATACGCCGGCGATGTTGAGGGCCATGAACACCAGATAGGCGCCGAGCGCGGCGGTCTTGGGCGACAGCGCCGGAAACTGGACGTTGAGATAGGCGCCGATGGCGAGCGCGATGGCAGGCGGAGCGAACACGAACTCGATCAGCGTCGCGAAGCCGGCGACGAAGCCGCCGAGCGGGCCGAAGGCACGGTAGGAATAGGCGAAAGGACCTCCGGCATGCGGGATCGCGGTGGTGAGCTCGGTGAAGGAGAAGATGAAGGTCGTATACATCACCGCGATGAAGATCGTGGTGACGAGGAAGCCGAGCGTGCCGGCCTTGTCCCAGCCATAGCTCCAGCCGAAATATTCGCCGGAGATCACCAGCCCGACCGCGATGCCCCACAGATGGAGTCCGGTCAGGCTCTTCGAAAGGGTCGGTTTGGCCTCGTCACTCATGTCCAGTCGCTCCTGTCTGCTTGTGATGGGTGATTTGGGATGACGATGTGGTCGTCTCGATCGCGGCATCCGGCGCCGCCTCCTTGAGGCCGATGCCGGTGACGCCGATCCGCAGCGCCTCGCGCACCAGCCAGGCCAGCTTGTCGGCGGCGCGCTCGGCCGAGAGCCCGTGGTCGTGAATGTTGGAAATGCAGTTGCGGGCGCTGTCGCGCAGGCCCGGCGCCGGGTGCAGCGTCAGATACACTCCAAGGGAGTCCGCGGCCGACAGACCCGGACGCTCGCCGATCAGGACCGCGACCAGCCGTGCGCGCATCGTGGCGCCGACATCGTCACCCAGCGCCACACGCGCCTGCGAAGCCAGCACGATCGGGCCGATGGACAGGCCCGTCAGACGCGCCTCGGTGGCGATCACGACAGCGGCGGCATGGTTTTCGACGGCATCCGCCGACAGCCCGTCGGCAATGATGAAGACGAGATCGTACGGACCGGATGTCAGCCTGGCGGCTTCCTCCGCGGCGAGGCGGCGCCCGAGGTCGGGCCGGCGCAGATAGCTGGCGCGGTCCGGTGCTGCACTCGCGACCTCGATCACCTCCCGCGGCGCGAGCGCGTCGGCGATGCCGTCGAAATTGACCTTGCCCCATACGGCATCGCGCGCGAGCGCATGCGCCATCTGGAATTCCAGCTTCGCGGCCGTCGGAAGCCCGTCGCCGGCGCGGCCGAGTGCGACGCGGGCGCGCGTCATCCCGCGCAGCAGGTCGAACGGATCTTCCCTCATGCCCGCGCTCCCTGGCCGATCAGCCGGACTACGGAAGGCGCGCTGCCCGGCAATGGCGGCACGCGGCCGCTTTGGTCGAGCAGGCCCATCCGCGCCAGCCAGGCCTCGAACTCCGGCGCCGGGCGGCGGCCGAGCAGATGCCGCAGCCGCATCACGTCGTGATGCGACAGGCTCTGATAGTTGAGCATGATGTCGTCGGCGCCCGGCACGGCGATCAGGAAGTTGACGTTGGCCGCCGCGAGCAGCAGCGCCAGATCGTCCGTATCGTCCTGATCGGCCTCGGCGTGGTTGGTGTAGCAGACATCGCAGCCCATGGGCACGCCGAGCAGCTTGGCGCAGAAATGATCCTCCAGCCCGGCGCGAATGATCTCCTTCGCGTCGTAGAGATATTCGGGACCGATGAAGCCGACGACGGTGTTGACCAGCAGCGGCGAGAAGACGCGCGCGACGGCATAGGCGCGGGCCTCGACGGTCTGCTGATCGAGGCCGTGATGGGCGTCGGCCGACAGCGCCGCGCCTTGGCCGGTCTCGAAATACATGACGTTGTTGCCGACCGTGCCGCGCTTCAGCGACAAGGCTGCGTCCTGCGCCTCGGCCAGCAGCTTCAGGGTCACACCGAAGCCGGCATTGGCAGCCTCGGTGCCGGCGATCGACTGGAAGACGAGGTCGAGCGGCGCGCCTTTCTCGATCGCCTGGATCGAGGTCGTGACGTGGCTCAGTACGCAGGACTGCGTCGGCACCTCGAATTTGAGCCTGAGATCATCGAGCATCGTGAGCAGGCGGATGCAGGCCTCGACATTGTCGGTCGCGGGATTGATGCCGATCACCGCATCGCCCATGCCGAACAGCAAGCCATCGAGCGTGCCTGCGGCGATCGCCTGGGGATCGTCGGTCGGATCATTCGGCTGCAGCCGCGACGACAGCCGCCCCTCCAGGCCGATGGTGGAGCGGAAGCGGGTCACGACCCGGCATTTGGCCGCGACGGCGACGAGATCGCCATTGCCGCAGAGCTTGGAGACCGCGGCCACCATCTCCGGCGTCAGGCCCGGCGCGAGGGCGGCCAGCCGGTTGGCATCCGCCTCCCAGGACATCAGCCATTCGCGCAATTCTCCGACGGTCAGCGACGCGACGGGCGCGAATGCGGCGGCATCGTGGCTGTCGAGGATGAGGCGCGTGACCTCGTCGCTCTCGTAGGGAATCAGCGGCTCGTCGAGGAAACGCCGCAGCGGCACGTCGGCGAGCGCCATCCGCGCCGCCACCCGCCGCGCGGCGCTGTCGGCTGCTATGCCAGCCAGCTCATCGCCAGAGCGGCGCGGCGAGGCGCAGGCCAGCAGCGTCTTGAGATCGTCGAACACATGAGTTTCGCCGCGATGGCGCGACCGGAACGCACCCGTCATCTTCGACCTGCCGCTCGTGCTGCGTCAGAGCGGTCCAAGCGGCCGCGATGGCGACCACAACGCTCATGAGCTGGGGCAGGTTAAGCGAGGGCGGCTCCGGAAACTTGACATCTTAGCACAATCTTCGGTCACGTCGCGCGAATGCTCAGAAAACTGGCATCGGTGACCCTCGGGGGCGGGCGAATGCTGTCAACACGTGGACGGCCCGCCATGGACCGCGCCGCTCCAGAATGCTATCTCGCCACCCCACATGAGTGACCTGTCCATTACGATCTCCGCCGAAAAGCCGGGCGACGCGCAGGCGATCGAGCGGCTGCATGAGCGCACCTTCGGCCCCGGCCGCTTCGTGCTGAGCGCCTACCGCTTGCGCGAGCATGTCGATCATCTGCTCGCGCTGTCGTTCACCGCCCATATCGGCACTTTGCTGGTCGGCTCGGTGCGGCAACTGCCGATCTGCGTCGGCGACACCAAGGCGCTGATGCTCGGGCCGCTGACGGTCGAGCCGCCGTTCCGCAAGCACGGCATCGGCCGCATGCTGATGGAGCGCTCGGTCGTGGACGCGCGGGCGCAGGGCCACCGCTTGATACTGCTGGTGGGTGACGCGGCCTACTACGCGCGCGTCGGCTTCAAGCCGGTGCCGAAGGGCAGGGCGATCATGCCGGGACCGGTGGATTACAACCGGCTGCTGGTGAACGAACTGATCGAGGGCGCGTTCGAGGGCGTCGAGGGTGCCATCCGGCCCGATTGGGATTACGCGAAGTAATCTCGGTCTCTCCGTCATTGCGAGCGAAGCGAAGCAATCCAGAGTTCCGCCCACGTCTCTGGATTGCTTCGTCGCTTCGCTCCTCGCAATGACGAAGGAGGGGGCGCAGATTGGTCGCGTTCTGCGCCCTCCTCGAATCAGAATTTGAGGTTGGCAAAGATCCGCACGCCGATGCCGGGCAGCAGCACCTCGTCCTTGGTGTAGGACACCGAATTACGGATCTTCTCGTTGAGCAGATTGTTGCCGACGAGGCCGACCAGCATCTCGCGCGCGCCGAACATGTTCGCATCGAGTTTGGTCCGGTAGCTGACCTCCGCCTTGAGCAGGTTGTAGCCCGGCGTCGGAGTCTCCGCGATCGGCGCGATGTCGTTCTGCGCGAAGGCGTGCAGCAGGTTGATGCGGGTCAACCAGTTGGCATCGCGCCAGAACAGGCCGCCGCCGACGCGCATCGGCGGAATCCGCGGCACGTTGGTGCCGTCCGCGAAGGTGGCGCGGACGACGTCGAACTGGTTCTCGATCCCCCAGATGCCGCTGCCGAGCGGAGCAACATCGAATTGGCTCTGGAACTCGAAGCCGCGGAACAGCGCGTTGCGCTGCGAGTAGACCGCCTGATTCAGCTCGGTGCCGGTGGTGCCGCAGGAGGCAAAATCGTCGCCGCACATCACGCCGGTCAGCCGGCGATAGATGAAGTTGCTGAACTGCGTGTAGTAGGCAGTGGCTTCGAAGCGGAACGGGCCGGTGGCCTTGCGCAGCCCGGCCTCGACGGTCTTGGCGGTCTCGATGGTCAGGTTCGGATTGCCGATGTCGAAGGTTGCGGTCGCATCATGGCCGCCGCGCGAGAACAGCTCGGCTGGCTTCGGCGCGCGCTCGACATATTGCGCGGTCACGCTCGCCACCAGATCGCCCGGCAGGTTCTGCAACAGGCCGACGCTCGCGCTCTTCGGCGTGTATGACGGATTTCGGGCGATGTTGGCCTGCGGCGTGCCGTCCGGCAGATAGTCGACCGGGAAGTTCGGCGTGGAGCCGTTCAGCGCGATGTGCTCGATCCGGCCGGCGACCTGCGCCTTGGTCGAGGGCGAGAAGGCGAACTCGTTGAAGACATAGCCGGCGACGCGGTTGTTGGTGTTGGGGCCGAACAGGCCGTTGAACACCGAGCCGGGATTGTCGGGGCTCGGCGCATTCAGCTCCTGGTGCCCGGCCTGCACGCCATAGGCGGTCGTCAGGGTGGCGAAGCGCAGATTGACGGGCATCATCTGCATCTCGACGCGCGCTTCCTGCTCGCGATTGGTGAAGGTCTGGCGCACGCCATCGGTGGTCGGGTCGGTGACGGCTGCAAGGCCGAGCTCATTGTGCCGATAGTCTGTCGCGCCGGCCCAGAACCGGATCGCGTCGATTGCCGCGGAGTCCGGGCGATACTCGCCCTTCGCGGTGATCTTGGTCTGGTGCGCATCGATCCGGGTCCGGCTGTCGGCGCCGCCGATGCCGGGGATGTGGTAGAGCGCATCGGTCTGCGTGATCGCGGCGCCGACGAAGCCGCCTGAGAAGAAGTAGCTGCCGCCGATCGAGGCGCCATCGTTCTGCGCGGCGGAGTTCGGTTGCCGGCCGTTCACCGGGCGGGTCTGGTCGAACAGATAGGGATAGCCGGGAATGGAGTAGTCGCCGGTCTTGCGGCCGTAGGCATCGGCATGAAGCGCGAAATTGCCGCCGCCGGCATCGAGCAGCACGCCGCCCTCGACGCCGCGGTCGACCGAGCTGAACGAGGTGCGCGTTTCCGCGGTAACGCAAGGCGCGCTGCCCGCGGCCGGAGCGCTCGCCGGCAGGCCATAGGTCTGGAACGGCGCGGTCGAACAGGTCGGCAGGGCCTGCGGAATGCGGTTGTTGGTGGCGCTGACGACGCCGCCGATCGAGGTCGAGCCGTAGCGTAGCGCCGCGGGGCCGCGGACCACCTCGATCTGGTCGCTGGTGAGCGGATCGATCGGGACGAAATGGTCCTCGCCGAGATCCGAGGCACCGCCGCCGCCGAGGCCGTTCTCGACGATGCCGACGCGGTTGACGTCGAGGCCGCGAATGATCGGCCGGCTCGATGCGCCCGGCGCGAAGCTCGATCCGGTGATGCCGGGTTTCGAATTGAGAAGGTCGCCGAGCGTGGCGGCGCCGGAGCGGCGCAGTTCCTCGTTCGGCACCACGGTGACGGTCGCGAACTGGTCGGTGACGACAGGCAGCACGCCCTGTTGCGGCGGGGGCGGCGCGGTCTGTGCCTCGCGCGCGGGCGCCGGCGTGCGTGGGCCGCTCCGGGCCACGCGCGGGGCGGGATTGGGCCGCGGCACCACCGGCTTGCGGGCACGGATCGGGCTCGGTGCGGTCACTGTGACCTCGGGCAGTTCGGCCGCCGGCTTCGCAGGATCGTCAGCGCGCGCGGGCGCACCCAAAACGCACAACATGGCTGCGGCGCTGCAGCCCGACATCAAGGCTCTCGACAACATCTTTCACTTCCTGATCCTGATCAGGCGTCCCACGTCTTTCGTTGCCGGCGGGATGCGCCTGCCGTCGTCGTGCGACGGACCATTCCTTCACGCGGCCGCCGTGCGCTCGCGCGCAGGGCAGCGTTTCGAGCGGCTCAGATCAGGCGGTGGGAGGAGCGCGCGGCTGGAAGGCGGTGTCGACGACGACAGCCGCGACAGTGGCGGTGATCGCATCGGGCAGACGGAATGCGACCGCTTCAGGAGGCGTCAGAACTGGCGCCGGTGACAGCAGGATCGACTGCGCCATCGCCGTGGCGGCGCAGATGGCACAGCCATCCGGCGACGGCTGTTGATCGGGATCTTGGTCAGCGGGAGAGGGACCAGTGTGCCGCTCGGCGATGGAGATGCCGCCGCCGTCCCGGGCTTGTCCGGCGAGCCAATGCACATGGCCGAAGGCGAGCGCGAATTGCAGCACCAGCGCCAGCAGCGCGAGCCGCGAGACATCCTTGATGTTCGCGCGAAACCAGCTCATCGCCAGCTCTGGCTCATATGAATAGGCCACCCCGTTCGGCTGAGAGGCTCAGCCTTTGTTACAATATAACATCGCAAGGGAGCTTCACAGCTGTCAATCAGTGCACTGCAACGGTGGTCGGAATCCCCGTCGCTGTGCCCTTCGCGCCACGTGGCGCGCCGCGGTGGTGCGTGCTTGTGTCTTCGTGTCAGCGTCCCTCGCGCACCCAGGTCGCGGCGAGCGCGCCGAGCAGCAGCAAGAGGCCGATCACGCCGGCGAACATCGGCAGCACGCCGACGCCCTTGACCACGCTGGCATCGCGCATGCGCACGCCCATCCAGCCGTCGCCGCTGAACAAGGTCGATGACCTCACCGGGACGATGCGCGGCATGTCGATGCCCGAGCCGTCGCCGATGCGGCGGGCATCGCCGCCCGTCGCCTGTGCCAGCGGCTTCAGGGTTTCGGTGGTCGAGGTGACCTCGGAGAATTCCTTGGGATTGGTCGGGCCGACATTGATCAGCGCCTTCAAGGTGCCGTCGGTCGCCTGCCACAGGCCGAGCTCGTTGGCGGGAAGGGTCGCGCGCCATTCGCCGGGATCGCCCTGGCTCAGAGTGAGCTCACGCGTCTGGCCCGACGGCGAGGTCACGGTCACCGGCGGGACGCTGTCGCCCATCGTCTGCCGGATGACGGCGAGATCCTTGCCTTGAATCTGCAGCCGCAGCGCTTCCTCGTCGAGATCCGGCTGCTGCATCAGCCAGTGCGACATGCGCCGGAGCAGGTCGAGATGCGGTCCGCCGCCCTCGTAGCCGCGTGCCCACAGCCAGATGTGGTCGGACAGCAGCAGCGCGACGCGGCCGGCGCCGAAGCGCGACAGCAGCAGCAGCGGCTTGCCGTCGGCGCCGGTCATGACCGGCGGACTGACCGCATTGCGCGTCTCCACGGTGCGGAAGAAGCGGCTCCAGCGCGGCGGCTCGGAGCCCGAGCCTTCGAGGCCGCGCGTCACCGGATGGCGTTTGCCGGCGTCGGACAGATGCGCATAGAACGGCTTCTCGGTGACGCCGACCGGCTCGGCGGGCAGCACCGAGTCGAGCGGTGTGCGCCAGATGCTGGTGTTGGAGGCGTAGTCCGGGCCGGCCGAGACCAGCACCGCGCCGCCATTCCTGACATAGCGCGCGATGTTGTCGAAATAGGCGATCGGCAACACGCCCTGGCGGGCATAGCGGTCGAAGATGATCAGCTGGAATTCGTTGATCTTCTGCTGGAACAGCTCACGGGTCGGAAACGCGATCAGCGACAGCTCGTTGATCGGGGTGCCGTCCTGCTTCTCCGGCGGCCGCAGGATCGTGAAGTGGACGAGATCGATGCTGGCGTCCGACTTCAACAGGTTGCGCCAGGTCCGCTCGCCCGAATGCGGCTCGCCCGACACCAGGAGCACGCGCAGCTTGTCGCGGACGCCATCGATCGAGACCACCGCGCGGTTGTTGACGAGGGTCAGCTCGTTGTCGAGCGGCGAGGCCTCGATCTCGACGATGTTCTGGCCTTCGTGCTTGACGTCGACGTCGACATTGGCGGCCTGGCCGCTGGTCAAGGTGCGCTCGCTGATGACCTCGCCGTCGCGGCGGATCACGACCTTCGCGCTGGCGCCGCTGACGCCCTGGTCGTCGAGCCGGAAGGTGATGGTCTGCGGCTGGCCGACGATGCCGAAGCGCGGCGCGGCGGTGATCGCAATGCGGCGGTCGCGCTCGGCCTTCTGGCCCGTGATCAGGGCCTGCAGCGGAGCCTGGAAGCCGAGTGCGGCCACGTTGCCGGGAATGTCGTGAACGCGGCCGTCGGTGATCATGAAGGCGCCCGCGACCCGATCGACGGGGACGTCCGACAGCGCCGAGGTCAGCGCGCTGAACAGATGCGTGCCGTCGGTCTCGCCGTCGGCCTGGCCGGCATCGACGACGCGGACCTCGAGACCCTTGATCTTCTTCAAGCTGTCGACCAGCGACTCCTGGGCCGCCTGGGTCTGCTTGTTGCGGTCACCGAAATTCTGGCTCGGGCTCTTGTCGACCACGACGGCGGCGACCGAGCTCAGCGGCTCGCGGTCCTCGCGCGTGAACTGCGGATTGGCCAGCGCGAGTGCGATCAAGGCCAGCGCGGTGACGCGGATCCAGGCCGAACGCGAGCGGCCGAGCAACAGGAGCGCGGCGATGACGACGATCGCGCCGATCGCAAGCCACAGCACGATCGGCGGAACCAGAGGTGTGAACGCGATGCCGTAGTTCATGAGGCAAACTCGCAGTTGTCGTCATGCCCGGGCTCGTGCCGGGCATCCACGTCGCGCAGCCAGCGTCGCTGCTCGTGGATTGCCGGGTCAAGCCCGGCCATGACAACCATTGTTGTTGCGATATCGAGGCCGACGACGCGCATTGTCACTGCCCGAGCCGTTCGATCAGCGCGGGCGCGTGCACCTGGTCGGCCTTGTAGTTGCCGGTCAGCGTGTACATCACGATGTTGACGCCGGCGCGGAAGGCGAATTCGCGCTGCCGTGGCTCGCCCGGAACCATCGGCAGCATGGCCTGGCCGTCGGGGCGGATGGCCCAGGCGCCGGCGAGATCGTTGGAGGTGATGATGATCGGTGAGACACCGTCGCCGCCACGCGCCGGACGGGAGGCGCTGTCCTCGTCCTCATCTTTCGGCAGCGCCTCGACCCAGGTCTGGCCCGCGGTGAAGCGGCCGGGGAAGTCGCGCAGCAGGTAGAACGTCTTGGTCAGCACGTGCTCGCGCGGCACCGGCTCGAGCTCGGGCACATCGAGCGACGACAGGATCTCGCGCAGCGACTGCATGCCCGGGGTCTGCTGCGCGCCGTTCTCGCCCGGAGGAGCCTCGACGGCGTCGCGGGTATCGAAGATCACCGTGCCGCCCTGCTTCATGTAGGCGTCGATCTTGTTGATCGCGTCCTGCGGCGGCTTCGGCACGCCCGGCACGATCGGCCAGTAGATCAGCGGGAAGAAGGCAAGCTCGTCATGCGCGGGATCGACGCCGACGGGATCGCCGGCTTCAAGCGCGGTCCGCTGCGCCAGGAACAAGGTCAGCCCGGTCAGCCCGGCCTTGACGATGGAATCGACGTCGGCATTGCCGGTCACGACATAGGCAAGCCGCGTCTGTGACACTGCGCGCATCGCGAAATCATCGCTGGCGGCGTCGGCGCGTGCGGGCGCCGGCATCGCGACCGCGAGCAGGGCGCCGGTTGCCAGCACCGCAAGCGCGATGGCCGCGGGGGCCGCACGCCGTCGTCTTGCCAACGCGGCCAGCACGCCGCCGAGCAGGGCGACAATGACGGCGTCGATCAGGAACAGCAGCAGTGCGGTCGACAGCAGGATGCCCCGGAGATCGCGCGGCTCGGCGGTGGTGTAGCTGGCGCGGTTGGCGCGCAGCGCTGCCGTGTCGAGCTGCAGAATGCGATCGGCGGGGCTGAGCGTGTTCACTGCGGTAGGTCCCTCGGCTGGGCCATAGAATCCGGGCGGATGATCCAGCGAAGCCCGGTCGTTGAAATCAGCCGGTAGCGGCTTGGCGGTCGAAGGCGGCGGTCCGAAGGCGCCGAAGCCGTCGAGGATGTGCAGCGGCGCCAGCGTGGCCTTGGCGGTCTCACCCGCGGGACCAGGGCCCGGCGTCGAGGTGTAGCCGGACATGTCGACGATGCGGCGGAGCATCTCGACCATGGCGCCGGACATCGGCAGATCGGACCAGCGCATGTCGGCGCTGACGTGGAACAGCGCGATCAGGCCTTTGCCGCGATGCTCACCGGTGACGAGCGGCGTGCCGTCCTCAAGAGACGCCCAGCTCTTGGTCGCCAGCACGGCGTCGGGCTCGGCGAGAACCTGGCGGTTGACGGTGACGTCCTTCGGGACAGTGATGCCGGCGAACGGGCCGTCGGCGGCGAACGCGGCCAGGTGCTGCGGCTTCTCCCAGGTCAGGCTGCCGCCCAGGGTGCGGCCGCCGCGGCGCAGCTTCACCGGCACGAGGTCGTCGTCGCCCTGCGCCAGGCGCGGGCCGGCGAAGCGCACCAACACGCCGCCATTCTCGATCCAGCCGTTGAGACGGTCGCGCAGCTCCGGCGACAGCGTGCCGACGTCGGCCATCACGATCATCGGCACCTTCTGGTCGAGGAACTGCGTGATGACCTGCTGCGGGGCGCCGCGATCGCCGAGCCTGAGATCGGCGAACGGCGACAGCGCGCGGGTGAGATAGAAGGTCGGTGCGAGCAGCGGCTGCGCGGTGTCGCTGGTTGCGCCGGAGACGATGCCGACGGCGCGGCGGCGCCAGCGCTTGTCGAGCAACTGCACGGCGCCGGCCGAGCGCTCGCCCGCAATCTCGAGCCGGGTGATGTCGTTGCGCAGCTCGACCGGCAGGTCGAAGCTCGCCTCGGCGTCGTGCGCGCCGGCGGCAAAGCTGAACTGTGCCTCGCCGAGCGGCGAGCCCTTGGCATCGAGCGCCCGCACGATGCCGCCCGGAACGGAGAGATCCGCCCGCAGCACCTTCACCGTCATCTTGGCGGCCGCGTTCTCGGCGCCAGCGAGCGCCAGCGGCGAGGGCGTGCCGCCTTCGAACACGGTCAGGCTGCGGTCGCCGATCGTCTTGGCGAGACCCCCCACGAACTCGCTGCCGCGGCCGGGATCGACACCGTCGGAGAACCACATGATCTCGGCATCGCCGGTCGCTTTCAGGAAGCGATCGAGCTGCGGCAGCGCGTCGGCGCGCTCGGTCGTGTAGGCCTTGGGCGCGATCTGGCGCAGCGCGACGCGCGCAGCACCGGCCGGCATCAAGGTGAGGTCACGCGCGGGCTCCGACAGCGGCAGCAGCGCGACGCCGCGGCGGTCGGCATCGGCGTTGGCGATGATCTCGTCGGCGGCCCTGATGCGCGTGTCCCAGCTTGCGGCCGCGCTCCAACTGTCGTCGAGCAGCAGCACCAGCGGCGCCTTGCTGCCGACGGCTTCGGTGCGCGGATTCCAGATCGGGCCGGCTGCGGCGAAGATCACCAGCGCCGCCGCCACCAGCCGCAGCAGGGTGAGCCACCAGGGCGAGCGCGACGGCGTCTCTTCCTTGGGCGTGATGTCGAACAACAGCCGGGTCGGCGGAAACTCGATGCGGCGCGGCCGCGGCGGCATCACCCGCAGCAGCCACCACAGCACCGGCAGGCTGACGAGACCGGTCAGCAGCAGCGGTTCGGCGAACGACAGCGGCAGGCCCATCATGCGCCGAGCCCTCCGGGGCCAGCGCCCACTTTGACGCCGCCGCGCGCGCTACCTTTGGCCGTGGTCATGCCGGCATGCAGGAACAGCAGCAGCTCGGCGGCCGAGCGGCTGGTGGTGTGGGTTGTGAACAGCCAGTCGAGCCTGCCGGTCTCGGCGCGGATCTGGTCGCGATGCAGCGCCACGCGAGCGACGTAGTCCTGCGCCCAGCTCTCGGCGCGGCCGGCCGTGATCACCTCGCCGCCTTCCGGCTCGACGAACTCGACGCGGCCCGAATAGGGGAAGGTCTCCTCGGCGGGATCCACCACCTGCACCATCGTGCCGTGTGCACCGGACGCGGACAGGCCCGCCAGCATGGTGCTGATCTCGGAGATCGGCGACCAGAAATCCGACAGCACGACGATCTCGGCGAGCGCCGAGGGGACGAAGGACGGCGGCAGGCTCGGCCTGATCGTCTCATCATGCAGCATCGCCTGCGCAATGCGGTCGATCACGTTGCGGCTCCCGGTCGGATTGATCAGGCCGGGAATGCCGACGCGTTCGCCGCCGGCCACCAGCAGCTCGGCCAGGGCAAAGGTCACGATCAGCGCGCGCTCGAGCTTGCTGTCGCGCGCGCCCTTCGACGCGAAGGCCATCGACGGCGAGCGGTCCGGCCAGATCCACACCGTGTGCGCGGCCTCCCATTCCTGCTCGCGGACATAGAGATGGTCATCGCGCGCGGAGCGGCGCCAGTCGACGCGCTGCGACGGCTCACCGGAGACGAAGCGTCGGTACTGCCAGAAGCTTTCGCCGGAGCCGGCGCGGCGCCTTCCATGCAGGCCATGAATGACGTTGGCGGCAATCTGCCGGGCTTCCAGCACCAGCCGCGGGAGCGACGATGCCAGCGTCCGGCTTTCGCCATCGGCACGCCGTATCGCGAGAATCTCCTTGTCGGCGTGCCCTGTCGCTGCGGCCATCAGCCAATCCGGCTCTTCAATTGCCGGATCACGTCCGGAATGGTGCGTCCCTCGGCGCGCGCCGGGAAGGTCAGCGCCATGCGGTGCTTGAGCACGGGCTCGGCGAGATCGAGCACGTCGTCGATCGAGGGCGCGAGCCGGCCGTCGAGCAGCGCGCGGGCGCGCACCGCGAGCATCAGCGACTGGCTGGCGCGGGGACCGGGGCCCCAGGCGATCAGCTTGCCGGCCTCTCCGGCCTCGGGACCGGGACGCGCCGAGCGCACCAGCGACAGGATCGCCTCGACCACGGAATCGCCGACCGGCAGCCGCCGCACCAGGCGCTGGGCCGCGATCAACGCATCGGCCGTCATCGCGCCCTTGGCGGCACTCTCCTCGGCGCCGGTGGTCTCGAACAGGATGCGGCGCTCGGCATCTCGATCGGGATAGTCGACGTCGATCTCCATCAGGAAGCGGTCGAGCTGAGCCTCGGGAAGCGGATAGGTTCCTTCCTGCTCCAGCGGATTCTGGGTCGCGAGCACATGGAAGGGCTTCGGCAGGTCATGGCGGGCGCCTGCAACCGTGATGTGCTGCTCCTGCATGGCTTGCAGCAGCGCCGACTGCGTGCGCGGGCTGGCGCGGTTGATCTCGTCGGCCATCAGGAGTTGCGCAAACACCGGGCCGGCGATGAAGCGGAACGAGCGCTTGCCGCCGGCGCTTTCGTCCAGCACCTCAGCGCCCAGAATGTCCGACGGCATCAGGTCCGGCGTGAACTGGATGCGCTTCGCATCGAGGCCGAGCGTCACGCCCAAGGTCTCGACCAGCTTGGTCTTGGCGAGGCCGGGGACGCCGATCAGCAGCGCGTGGCCGCCGGACAGGATGGTCACCAGCGTGTTTTCCACCACGCGGTCCTGGCCGAAGATGACGCCGGAGATCGCATCCTTTGCCGCTCGGATCTGGCCGGAGACCTGTTCGGCCGACCGGACAATCGCATCCTCGAGCTTCTCGGCACTCTCAGCCATTTCCGTCGCTCCTTCTGCCCCGCATCTTGAACTTTCGGACGGACGTTCCGCTCCAGTTTGCCGGGAAGCGGATGCCAACCTATGCGAAGGCGCTGTATTCGTTGAGTTAAACTATCCCCATATTATCGGCATTACGGGGTATTGACGGCATCACGTTATGGCGACCTTACATGACCTGCAGGGCCGCCAGGAACTTTTGCACAGACGACGGCGATGGAATCTTGCACCAATCGTGCCAAGGTGGACGCAAACTCAAGGCAAACCATGGCGAAGCAAGGGCAGACCACCGACAACGGACTCGATCGGCTGACGTCGGCGGCAACGCAGGCTGGCACATCCGCAAAGGGACTGCCGCCGGTGCATTTGTGGAATCCGCCATTCTGCGGCGATCTCGACATGCGAATCGCCGGTGATGGTAGCTGGTACTACATGGGCACGCCAATCGGGCGGCCGGCGCTGGTGCGGCTGTTCTCAACGATCCTCAAGCGCGAGGGTGACCGCTATTTTCTGGTCACGCCGGTGGAGAAGGTCGGCATCCGCGTCGATGATGCCCCCTTCACGGCCGTAGAAATGCGGACGGAGAGCGATGCGCGCGGGCCGCTGCTGCATTTCCGCACCAATGTCGACGACTGGGTCGCGTGCGATGCCGAGCACCGGCTGCGCTTCGAGCCCGGCGAGAGCGGCGGCCTGACGCCCTATCTGCATGTGCGAGCCGATCTCTGGGCCAAGGTGACGCGGGCGCTGTACTACGAGCTTGTTGACATGGGTGAGGAGCGGATGATCGATGGTCGTGTGATGTTCGGCGTGGGGTCGGGCGGCGCGTTCTTCCCCATGGCCGACGCAGAAGAGGTGAGGGCGGCGCTTTGAACCAGCCCATGGTGAGGAACAGGACCGCTGAACTCAGTTCGGCCGATTTCTTCGCGCGGGGCCGCGCGCGGCTGCGCTTCGACGTTCCGCAGGCCCTGCTGGATCCGGACGTCATTCCGGCCAGTGGAGATTCCGGCACCGACCGCATGCTCGAGATCATCTCCCGCGAGCAGCCGATCCGCCCCGCGGCGGTGTTGATCCCGGTGGTCGACCACCCCGAGCCGACCGTTCTCCTGACCCAGCGCTCGCCGAACCTCTCGAGCCATGCCGGACAGATCGCCTTTCCCGGCGGCAAGATCGACGTCACCGATGCCTCTCCGCTCGATGCCGCTCTGCGCGAAGCCGAAGAGGAGATCGGGCTCGACCGCAGCTTCGTCGACCCGATCGGCTATCTCGACGTCTACGGCACCGCCTTCGGCTTCCGCATCCTGCCCACGGTGGCGCGGGTGCGGCCGGGATTCACGCTCAAGATCAACGAGGGCGAGGTCGACGACGCCTTCGAGGTGCCGCTGGCCTTCCTGATGGACCCCGCCAATCACCAGCTGCATTCCAAGGAGTTTCGCGGCATGGAGCGTTCGTATTACGCGATGCCGTTCGCCGAGCGCTACATATGGGGCGCGACAGCGGGCATCCTTCGGGTGTTGTACGAGCGGATCGGTCGGCCATGATCCGTGGCGTATTGACGGAAATCGGAATTTTCCTCATTCCTTTTGCGGTTTATGTGTTGTTCTTGCTCGCGACCAAATCGGGGCTGTTGGTGCCGGCCAACTGGCCCTTTCATCTGACCACAAAATTGACGGTGGCGGCGCTGGTGCTGGTGATTGCAAGTCTGGTCCTGCTCGCCGAGTTCTCCGGCGCGCCGCCGCGTTCGACCTACGTCCCCGCTCATGTCGAGAACGGCAGGCTCGTTCCAGGGGTCGAGAAATGATCGACGCGCGGGTGCTGCACGCGCCCTGGCTCTCGTCCGGTCCCGCCGCGCGCGTGCTCGCGCTGCTCAATTGCGATGGCGAGGAAGCACGGGTGGTCGGCGGCGCCGTGCGCAATGCGCTGCTCGGCATCGCCATCGGCGACATCGACATCGCGACCACGGCGCTGCCGGCGGAGGTGCTCCGGCGTGCCAAGGCGGCGTCGATCAAGAGCGTGCCGACCGGCATCGACCACGGCACCGTGACGCTGGTGCTGGACGGCCATCCGTTCGAGATCACGACCCTGCGCGAGGACACCGAGACCTTCGGCCGCAAGGCCAAGGTCGAGTTCGGCCGCGACTGGGTCGGCGACGCGCACCGGCGCGACTTCACCATCAATGCGCTCTCCGTCGGGCCCGATGGCGTGGTGCATGATCACGTCGGCGGCCTCGCCGACATCGCCCAGCGCCGCGTGCGCTTCATCGGCGACCCCGCCCAGCGCATCGCCGAGGACTATCTGCGCATCCTGCGCTTCTTCCGCATCCATTCGGCGTTCGGTCACGGCGCCCCCGATTGCGAGGGCTATCTGGCCTGCATCGCCGGCCGTGCCGGGCTCGCCACGCTGTCAGCCGAGCGCGTGCGCATGGAGATGCTGAAGCTGCTCGTCACCGACGGCGCTGTCGGCGCGGTCACGGCGATGGCGGATGGCGGGTTGCTGACGGCGATCCTCGGCGGCGTCGCCTATCTCGGTCCGTTCGCCGCGATGATCGGCATCGAGCGCGAGCTGGAGCTTTCGCCGAGCCCGGTCCGCCGTCTCGCGGCGCTCGCGGTCGCCGTGACCGAGGATGCGCGCCGTCTCGGCGTCAGGCTGAAGCTCTCCAACGCCGAGACCAAGGCGCTCGACGGCATGGGCCATCGCTGGTGGCGGTTCGCTTCCGCCGACGAGGCGCGAGTCCGGCGTCTGCTGTATCGTCTCGGCGAGACCGTCTATCGCGACCGCCTGATGCTCGGCTGGGCGCGGGCGCGCGATCGCGACGACCGGCGCTGGCGCGAGCGTGCGCTGTTGCCGCAGCGCTTCACGCCGCCGAAATTGCCGTTGAAGGCGGCCGATTTCATCGCGCGCGGGGTTGCGGAGGGGCCGCTTCTCGGTCATGTGCTTACCCTCGCAGAGGATGCCTGGTTAGCCGCGGACTTCCCGCTCGACGAGGCATCGCTGAATGCGATCGCCGATCAGGCGGCGGCGCGTGTCAACCGCGACGGACGTTCATGAATTTTCTGGCAGGTTTTGCCGACATCTCGCTGCTGCAACTCCTGCTCGTCGCTGCCGTCGCTCTGTTCGCTTCCATCATCGGTGGTCTTGCCGGCTACGGCACCGGCGCTCTCATGCCGCTCGTGCTGGTGCCGATGGTCGGGGCCGAGCCGGTCGTGCCGATCATCGCGATCTCGGCGATCCTCACCAATCTCAGCCGTGTCGTCGCCTATATCAGCCATGCCGACCGTACGCGCGCCGGAATCGTCATCGCGGCAGCCGCGCTCACGACCGCGCTCGGCGCCTACGGCTACACGCGACTGACCAATGCCGGCGCGGCGTTCGTGATCGGCACGATGCTCATCATGAGCGTTCCGCTGCGGCGGATCCTGCGCAAGCGCGAGGTCAGGATCGGCAATGGCGGGCTTGCTGCCGGAGCGGTCGGCTATGGCGTGCTGGTCGGCGGCACCTCCGGCTCCGGCGTGATCCTGCTGTCGCTGCTGATGGCCGCCGGACTCGAAGGCGCCGCGGTCATCGCCACCGACGCGATGATCTCGGTGGCGACGGGCGTCATCAAGATCTCGGTGTTTGGTTTGGCCGGCGTGGTCACCGTGCAGGTCCTGGCGTTCGCACTGCTGATCGGCGCGGTCGCGGTGCCCGGCGCGTTCCTCGCCAAGGCCTTCGTCGCCCGCATGCCGGTGCACATCCACGCCGCCATCCTCGACGCCGCCGTCATCACCGGCGGCGGCGTGATGATCGCATCAGCGCTGCGGCATCTGCTGCCGGCGGCGTAGCCTTCCGGCGTCAAGCCACCTGCTGGTCCGTGTCCCGATCGGATGGCGTGATGGTGCCGATCTCGGCGCGTGCCACGATGGCATCGAGCGCGGCGACGGCGCGGGTGGTCACCTCGTCGAGCGGCGGCACCATGCCGCCGGAGGCGAGCTCGACCCGGTTGCGGCCCTTGTGCTTGGCGCGGTACAGCGCGCCGTCGGCGACGCGCAGGATCTCCGTCAGATCGAGGCCGGCCTCGGGATAGGCGGCGACGCCGACCGAGATCGTCACCCGCGGCAGCATGCCCACGCCATAGCTGATGTTGAGCGCCTCGACGCGGGCGCGCAGCTCCTCCGCGCGCATCGACGCGCTGCTCGACCTCGTCGAGAGCCGCCTGATCAAATGGCGTCCCAACGTTGCCGAGCGCCTGGCCTGAGGCACGACGCGGCCATCCACGAAAGGCCGAAGCGCCGGTCCTGACGGGCCGGCGCTTCTGTCATGTCAGCCTGATGTGGCCGCGGCCTGCATCAGCCCCACTTCATCTCGCCCTTCGCCACCTTGGCGCCGATGTCGAGGGCCACGCCCATGCCGAGGCCGGGGAACTTCGCCTCCATTGCGGCCTTCAGGGCTGCGGCGTCCTTGGCCTTGGCGAGCTCCTCCTCGAACGCGATGAGATAGGACTTGGTGTGCCGAACACCCGACAGGTCGGTGGCGGCGTCCGCCACGGCATGGCCGGCGACCACCACCGTCGGAGCGCGTGCAGCGATCTTGTCGAGGGTCGCGATCCAGGCTGCGCGCTGCTCCTTGCTCTGGGTGTCGGCCGTCCAGACATGGACACCCGAGAAGATCATGACGCCGCCGAATACGGCTGCGAGCGAGGGCACCCAGAGATAGCGCCGATTGGCCAGCCCCTCGGCGGCGACGATCTCGATCGTCTCGCCATCGACCGACAGCGACGGGCCATCGAACGGTTCGGGCAGAACGATGTCGGCCATCGTCTGCGGGCCGTTCTCCTTCAGCTGCGGGCCCCAGACGGCGAGCTTCTTCTCGACATTGCCCTTGATCGCCTCGATGGTCGCCGTGGCGGCGATCACCTTCACGCCGGGAAAGGCCTCGCGGATCGGCTTGAGGCTGAAGTAGTAGTCCGGGTCCGACTGGCTGATGTAGATGGCCGTCAGCGTCTTGCCGCTCGCCTTGATTGCGGCCGCCACCGCGCGGCCGTCCGGATAGTTGAAGCCGCCGTCGATCAGCAGTGCTTCGGTGGGGCCCCTCAGCAGCACGGGCGCGCGGAAGAAGCCGTTCGGACCGGCGGGAAAGTGTGTCCAGACCAGCTTGCTGCCAGCGGCACGGCCGCTGTCCGATGCACCGAGAATGGCTGCGGCGGTCCCTGCAATCGCTGTCGTCATGATCTGTCTCCGTGTCGGCATGTCAGTCTCTTTCTTGGAGTGATAAAACGATGAGGCCGGGCAGCAGGCGGCGCTCCGGCCGTGTGCGACGGCTGGGTGGATTGTGCCAGGCATCGAGTACGGAGCGGCTCAGGCTGCTCCGAGTTGTGCGAGCAGGCCGTCGAGCGGTTCGTACAAAGCGTTGCCCGGCAGCGGCCTCTGCCGCTCGCCGTCACCCGCCAGCAGGGCCGGGACACCGGACAAGCCGTAGCGTCGCATCAAGCTATGCGCGGTCTGGAGCCGGCGGCCATAGGCCTCGACCAGCGCGTGATCCCGGGCCAGCATCCGCTCGGCGGCGCTCGCAAGGCCCAGCGCTCGAAGGACTTCGCCGACGCCCGCGACGCTCACGATGTCCTGCCCGTGTACGTAGCGCGCAAGCTGCAGCTCCTTGAGGACCGTGAGCTCACGGCCGGGGTCGGTGACGTGGACCGCCGTCAGGCCGAGCGATGCGGCTGTCGAATCGAAGGCGCCGCCCGCGCCGAGAATGCGGGTGCGGTACGCGTCGGTGAAACGCTGGCCGGTCTGCTTGGCGATGCGCTGGTCGTTGCTCCAGGCATATTCGGAGAATTGCGCATCCATCCTGCCGGCGCCACGGCCGGCGAACAGGCCAGTGGGCAGCAGCTCGAGCGTGATGGCGTCGTGGGCGGCGAGCGTCTCGACCGCCGGGCCGGCGCCGTAGCACCATCCGCAGAGCGGGTCGAACAGATAGGTCAGTCGCATTTCCGGAACCCTGTCTTGGAGCGGCATGGCGCCGAGATAGCGGGTTCTCGTTTGTTCATAAATACAGCATAATGAGACAGACTGTATGCTGTTAATGGACAATAGAAGGAGCCGCCGGCATGGAGGCGATCAATCTCAACCGCCTCGTCTATTTCGCGGCCGTGGTGGACGCAGCGTCCTTTACCCGCGCGGCCGATCGGCTCGGGATCACCAAAGCCGTGGTCAGCCAGCAGGTCGCCCAGCTCGAGCGCGAGCTCAGGACCGACCTGCTGGTGCGGACCACGCGCAGGGTCGAGCCGACGGAAGCCGGTCGCCTGCTGCATGCCCGCTGTGCTGCCATCCTGCGCGAGGCCGAGAGCGCATTGGCCGAGCTGGCGCAGAGCAACGCCGAGCCGATGGGACTGTTGCGCATCGCCGCGCCGAACGACTACGGCACCTGCACGCTCGCCGCGATCGCAACCGAGTTCTCGCGGACCTATCCGGCCTGCCGGGTCGAGCTGATCCTCGCCGACAGCAAGATCGATCTCGTCGCCAGCCAGATCGATCTCTCGATCCGCGTGGGATGGCTCGACGATTCCACCCTGCAGACCCGCCGGGTCGGCAGCTTCCGGCAGCAGCTGGTGGCCGCGCCGAACGTGGTCAGGCGCGTCGCGCATCCGCGCGACCTCGCCGCGTTGCCGTTCATTGCGAATGCCGCGCTGAGGGAGCCGCTCACCTGGCAGTTCATGAAAGGCGACGTCGAGCGCGAGAGCGTCGAGATGAGCCAGACGCTTACCATCAACACCACGCCGGCGGTGCTCGCCGCGACGCTGGCCGGCGGCGGCCTGGCGGTGCTGCCCGATTTCCTGATCAGGGACGATCTCGCGGCCGGCCGCCTCGTGGCCATCCTGCCGTCCTGGACACTGCCGTCCGGAGGCATCCACGCCGTGTTCCCAGCGGCGCGCTTTCGCCCGCCGAAGGTGACGGCCTTCGTGGCGATGCTGATGGAGGCGCACAAGCGCGCAGTCGCCGGAGGTCCGCGGCGCGCGAAGTGACGCCGGCGCCGCGCGGGCCTAGCCCGCCGGCACCAGCTCGGTCAGCGAGCGGATGATGCGGTCGGGCTTGACGTCGGTGCCTTCCGGCAGGCCGTCGCCATGGACGTCGATCCAGATCGAATAGATGCCGAGCCGCTGCGGCGCGACGATCTCCCATTCGAGATTGTCGCCGATCATCCAGGTGTCTTCCGGGCCGACGCCGAGCCGCTCCATCGCGTGCCAATAGGCGCGCTCCTCGGGCTTGCCGAAGCCGTGCTCGCCCTCGATCTGGATGTGGTCGAAGCGGTGCGCCAGCGCGAAGCGCTCGATCTTGGCGCGCTGCTGGCCGGCCTCGCCGTTGGTGACGAGCGCCAGCCTGACGCCGCGCGCCTTGAATGCGTCGATCGCCTCATGCGCCCCGGGGAAGACGAACATCTGCTCGTCGCGATAGCCGGTGAAGCGATCGGCGATGCGGATCGCGAGCTCGGTCGGTAGAGCAGGACCGTGGCCGGCGAGCGCCGCGAAGCCGTCCTTCACCACCTCCTGCCGCGCCTGGATCAGCTTCATCCGCCATTCGGCGCCGGCGACCGACCAGAAGCTGCGTGCCGAGGCCAGGATCGCGGCGGCCACCGCCTGCGGCGTATGCGGCGCGAGTTCGTCGGCAAACTCGGTGGCGACGATATTCCAGGCGATCTCGGGACGGCCATAGGCCGACAGGATGGTGTCGTCCATGTCGATCAGCATGGCGCGGGGCAGGGCGGCGGTCATGATCAATCTACGCGGTTCAACAAATCGAGTTTCAGGGCCATTTCACCTCGGGCGGCATCGAGGACAGAATGCTGTCGACATTGCCGCCGGTTTTAAGCCCAAATGTGGTGCCGCGGTCGTAAAGCAGGTTGAATTCGACGTAGCGGCCGCGGCGGATGAGCTGCTCCTCGCGGTCGGCGGCGGTCCAGGGGCTGCTGAAATTGCTCCGGACAAGCTCGGGATAGACCTTCAGGAAGGCGCGGCCAACATCCTGGGTGAAGGCGAGGTCGGCCTCCCAGTCGCCGGAATCGTGATGGTCGTAGAAGATGCCGCCGATGCCGCGCGGCTCCTTGCGGTGCGGCAGATAGAAGTACTCGTCGCACCAGCGCTTGTACTTGTCGTACGAGGCCACCGCGGCATGCGCGTCGCAGGCGCCTTTCATCGCGGCGTGGAAGGCCAGCGTATCCGCGTCCTCCTGGGTGCGGCGGCGGTCCAGCACCGGCGTCAGGTCGGCGCCGCCGCCGAACCAGGCTTTCGTCGTGACGACGAAGCGCGTGTTCATGTGCACCGCCGGCACGTGCGGCGACCACAGATGCGCGATCAGCGAGATGCCCGAGGCCCAGAACCGCGGGTCTTCGGAGGCGCCGGGAATCTGGCTGCGGAATTCCGGGGCGAACTCGCCATGCACGGTCGAGCAGTGCACGCCGACCTTCTCGAACAGCCGGCCGTGCATCATGCTCATGACGCCGCCGCCGCCCGGGCCGCCGGCATGGTCGGTGCGCTCCCACGGCGTTCGGACGAACCGGCTCGGTGTGCGCGGATAAAGGTCAGCCGGCGCCTCGTCCTCGAGCCGCTCGAACGCCGCGCAGATCTGGTCGCGCAGGCTCTCGAACCAGGCGCGGGCGCGGGCCTTGCGATCCTCGATGGCGGCGGTGGTCATGGACGTTCCCCTGGCACATTGGCGCTCACCCTGCCGTCAAGCGTCCATGACAGCCGGAGGTGACAGCGCTGTTGTCGCTACGGTTCGGGCCTACCACAATCGATCAGCCCTGCGGACCGAAATAGGTGCAGGTCTCGCGGCAGCTGTCGCGGTGGACGCTGACCTTGGTGACATGGCCGATCGAGCGGACGCGCTCATAGATGAAGCGCGACAGGTTCTCGAGCGTCGGCAGCCCGATCGCCTCGATCTTGTTCAGGAACTTGTGGTCGAGCATGGCCTGGATCTCGCTCAGCCGCTGCGTCAGCACGCCGAAATCCACCACCATGCCGGTCTCGGGATGGGTCGCATCGCCGCGCACCGTCACCTCGGCGCGGAAGGAGTGGCCATGGATCTCCTGGCTGGCTTCGCCGAGCGTCGTGATCGGCAGCGTATGCGCGGCCTCGAAGGTGAACGACTTGGTCAATTCCCACATCGTGTCAGTCACAATCCCTACCTGATGCCGATCATCTTGTGCGTCTGCAGACTGAGCCGCCATTCCGGATGATGCTGGCAGTAATCAATGGCGCGCGCCGTGTTCGCGGCCGCTTCGGGCCCGTCCATCGGCTGCAGCGAGAAGCGCTCGAAGGCAAGCCCCGCGAACGTCTCCGGCTCGGCCCCGTGTTGCGGGTAGACCAGCTTCAGCTCGTGGCCCTGCCGCAGCTTCAGCTCGGCGCCGGCCTTCGGGCTGACGCAGATCCAGTCGATCCCGTCGGGCGGAATGAGCGTGCCGTTGGTTTCGACCCCGACCGCGAAGCCGCGGGCGTGGAGCGCCTCGATCAGGTCGGCATCGACCTGCAGCAGCGGCTCCCCGCCGGTGAGGATCGTATAGCGGTCGGCGGCCCCGCCTGTCCATTGCCCGCCGATGGCCTCGGCCAGCGCTGCGGCGGTCTCATAACGGCCGCCCAGCGTGCCGTCGGTGCCGACGAAGTCGGTGTCACAGAACCGGCACGTCGCGGTTGCGCGATCGGCCTCGCGGCCGCTCCACAGGTTGCAGCCGGCGAAGCGGCAGAACACGGCAGCGCGGCCCGCCTGGGCGCCTTCGCCCTGCAGGGTCATGAAGATTTCCTTCACCGCGTAGCTCACCCTCCGGCTCCTTGTGCGGATTGCAATTGGACGAATTGTCCGGTCTGGCGCAGCGCCTCGCCGGCGGCCATCGCCGCGGCCATCGCCACGTTCAGCGAGCGCAGCCCCGGCTGCAGCGGAATCCGCAGCCGCGCATCGGCGACCGCCGCCACGCCGTCCGGCACGCCGGCGCTCTCGCGCCCGAGCAGCAGGATGTCGTCCGCGCCGTAGCTGAAGTCGAGATAGCAGGTCGCGGCCCTGGTCGTCAGCAGCAGCAGGCGATGGCCCTCTGCGGACCGCCAGGCCTCGAACGCGCTCCAGGAATCGTGCCGCCGCCAATTCAGTTGGTCCAGATAGTCCATGCCGGCGCGGCGGAACTGCCGGTCAGACACAGGAAAGCCCGCCGGTTCGATGATGTGGGCCGCGAGCCCGAGGCAGGCGCACAGGCGCAGAATCGTTCCGGTGTTCTGCGGAATGTCGGGCTGATAGAGCGCGATCTGCATGCGAATTGGTCTTAGGACTGAGGCGGAAAGTCCGCTTCCGAAGCGGGAATTGGTGCATGGCGTGCTGCAGGGCCGATAGCGGGCTTGCGCTCGTATCGCAAGGGTGCCAATAGAACGATTCTGGACGGCTTGTTCCCCAGGGGCGGTGGAGCGAGCCGTTTTCTGCCGCCGCGGGGGACGCGGGCGCCGGCAGGATCTCCCGGTCACGTGATCTCCAAGGTCGAGATCGTAAGACGTCGAGCGGGGCGGTTCCACCGGCTGCAACGAAGAAAGGGTTGGAATCGTGACAGCGTCTACTGCGGATCATCCGACACGCCGGGATTTTCTTTTCGTCGCCACGGGCGCTACCGCGGCTGTCGGTGCTGTGGCCGCCCTGTGGCCCTTCATCTCCCAGATGAATCCCGATGCCTCGACCATCGCGGCCGGTGCGCCGATCGAGGTCGATCTCGCGCCCGTCGCCGAAGGACAGGACATCAAGGTGTTCTGGCGCGGCAAGCCGATCTACATCTCCCACCGCACCAAGAAGCAGGTCGAGGAGGTTCGCGCGGTGCCGGTGTCGAGCCTGCCGGATCCGGCGACCGACCAGTCCCGCACCAAGGACGGCCACGAGCAGTGGCTGGTCGTGATCGGCATCTGCACCCATCTCGGCTGCATCCCGATCGCCCATGAAGGCAATTACGACGGCTTCTTCTGCCCGTGCCACGGCTCGCAGTACGACGCCTCCGGTCGCGTCCGCCAGGGGCCGGCGCCGCTCAATCTTCCCGTCCCGCCCTATCAGTTCGTTTCCGACACCAAGATCCAGATCGGCTGAGCAGACGTTCGTCTTGAGCTCACGCTCGATCGTGCAAGATAATTTCTTCAGGAACGCATCATGAGTGGACCTTCTGACTACCAGCCGAGCCACCCCGCCTTGAAGTGGCTCGAGCAACGACTTCCGATCATCGGCCTGGTCCACTCGTCCTTCATTGCCTACCCGACGCCGCGGAACCTGAACTATTGGTGGACGTTCGGCGCCATCCTCTCGATGATGCTCGGCATCCAGATCGTGACCGGCGTCGTCCTGGCGATGCACTACACGCCGCATGCCGACCTCGCCTTCAAGTCGGTCGAACTGATCGTCCGCGACGTGAACTACGGCTGGCTGCTGCGCAACATGCATGCCTGCGGCGCGTCGATGTTCTTCCTCGCCGTCTACATCCACATGTTCCGCGGCCTGTATTACGGGTCATACAAGGCGCCGCGCGAGGTGCTCTGGATCCTCGGCGTCATCATCTACCTCCTGATGATGGCGACGGGCTTCATGGGCTACGTGCTGCCGTGGGGCCAGATGAGCTTCTGGGGCGCGACCGTCATCACCAATTTGTTCTCGGCCGTGCCGTATTTCGGCGAGAGCATCGTGACCCTGCTGTGGGGCGGCTACTCCGTCGGTAATCCCACGCTGAACCGCTTCTTCGCGCTCCATTATTTGCTGCCGTTCCTGATCGCCGGCGTGGTCGTGCTGCACGTCTGGGCGCTTCACGTCACTGGCCAGAACAACCCGGCCGGCGTCGAGCCGAAGACCGAGAAGGACATGGTGCCGTTCACGCCCTACGCGACGATCAAGGACTTCTTCGGCGTCGCCTGCTTCCTGATCTTCTATTCCTGGTTCATCTTCTACATGCCGAACTATCTCGGCGAGGCCGACAACTACATCCCGGCCAACCCGGCGGTGACGCCGGCGCACATCGTGCCCGAATGGTACTACCTGCCATTCTACGCGATCCTGCGCTCGATCCCGAACAAGCTCGCCGGCGTGATCGCGATGTTCGCGGCCATCATCGTGCTGGTGTTCCTGCCCTGGCTCGACTCGGCCAAGACCCGCTCCAACAAGTACCGTCCGCTCGGCAAGCAGTTCTTCTGGATCTTCGTCGTCGTCTGCATCGGCCTCGGCTATCTCGGCGCGCAGCCGCCGGAGGGTGTCTATGTCGTGCTCGGCCGCATCCTGACGGTGCTGTACTTCGCCTACTTCCTGATCGTGCTGCCGCTGCTCGCGCGCATCGAGCGGCCGCGCCCGCTGCCGAACTCGATCGCTGACGACGTGCTGGCCAGGTCCGGCCGCAAGGCGGCGCCGATGGTCTCGACCGTGATCGCGCTGGTCGCCGCGGTGTCGCTGCTCGCCGGCAGCATGGGCGACGCCCGTGCCAGCGAAGGCCAGGAGAACCCGCCTTCGGCGAAGTGGTCGTTTGCCGGTCCGTTCGGCACCTTCGATCGCGGCGCCGTGCAGCGCGGCCTCAAGGTCTACAAGGAAGTCTGCTCGAACTGCCATTCGCTGCAATATGTGGCGTTCCGCAATCTCGCCGAGCCCGGCGGCCCGGGCTACTCGCCGGCGCAGGCGGCCGCCTTCGCGGCCGAGTACAAGATCAAGGACGGTCCCAACGACGCCGGCGAGATGTTCGAGCGTCCGGGCCGGCCGGCCGACTACTTCCCGTCGCCGTTCCCGAACGAGCAGGCCGCACGGGCCGCCAATGGCGGTGCGGCCCCGCCGGACCTGTCGCTGATGGCCAAGGCGCGCTCCTACAAGCGCGGCTTCCCCTGGTTCCTGATCGACTTCTTCACCCAGTTCCAGGAGCAGGGCCCGAACTACATCAACGCGCTGCTGCAGGGCTATGAAGAAACCCCGCCGCACGGCGTCACCATTCCGGACGGCTCGTACTACAACAAGTACTTCCCCGGGCATGCGATCAAGATGCCGCCGCCGCTGTCCGACGGCCAGGTGACGTTCGACGACGGCTCGCCGGCCACCGTGAAGCAGTATGCCCACGACGTCGCGACCTTCCTGATGTGGACCGCCGAGCCGCACATGGAAGCGCGCAAGCGCCTCGGCTATCAGGTGTTCATCTTCCTGATCATCTTCGCCGGCCTGATGTACTTCACCAAGAAGCGGGTCTGGGCCGCCGCGCATTGAGCGGTGATCGGAAACGTCTGATGAAAACGAAAAGCCCCTCCGGGGGCTTTTTTGTTGTCCCTGTGTTAGTTGGGCTCGGGCCAGGGGAGGCCTTGTCCGCGGCGCAGCCGGGAAAACGGAGTTCGCCCATGCCGTCACTTCTCGCCTTCGCCGGCGCCGCCGTGCTGGAGATCGGCGGCTGCTTCGCGTTCTGGGCTTGGCTGCGGCTCGGGCAGTCGCCGCTATGGCTGTTGCCCGGCATGGTCGCGCTCGCCGGCTTCGCGACGCTTCTCACCGTGGCCGACAGCCCGCTCGCCGGCCGCGCCTACGCCGCCTATGGCGGCATCTATATCACCGCGGCGCTGCTATGGGGCTGGCTGGTCGAGGGCCATCGCCCCGATCCGTGGGACGCCGCCGGCGCCCTGATCTGCCTCGCCGGCATGGCCGTGATCCTGTTCGCGCCGCGCGCGATGCCGGTCTAGCGCCCGTAGCCCGGATGAGCGCAGCGACATCCTGGATCGCAACAGTGCCGGCGAGGACCCCGGATGTCGCTGCGCTCATCCGGGCTACGAATCCTCTCACGTTGCAGCGAACCCGATCGCCTCCCGTCGCGCCGGACGCGCATTTGCGGTAAACCCCGCTCCTCAGCTTCCAACAAAACCTGTGGAGGAACACATGGGCACACTGATCAGCTTCAAGCGCCCCGATGGCCAGGAGGCCAAGGGCTATCTCGCCAAGGCCGCGCAGGCCGATGCGCCGGGCGTCGTCGTCATCCAGGAATGGTGGGGCCTGCAGGACCAGATCAAGGGGATGTGCGATCGTTTCGCGCTCGCCGGCTTCAACGCGCTGGCGCCCGATCTGTACAAGGGCACGGTGGTGCCCTATCACGATACGGATGCGGCGGGCCGGGAGATGAACTCGCTCGACTTCATGGACGCGACCACGCAGACCGTGCGCGGGGCCGCGCAATATCTGGCGCGCAACGGCGCCAAGGTCGGCCTCACCGGCTTCTGCCTCGGCGGCGCGGTGACGATCATCGGCGCGACCAAGATCGACGAGCTCGCCGCCGGCGTCGTGTTCTACGGCATTCCGCCTGAGCAGGCGGCGAAGCCGGCCGACGTCAAGATCCCGCTGCAGGCCCACTTTGCCAACAAGGATGATTGGTGCACGCCGGCGCTGGTGGACGGCTTCGAGAAGGCGATGAAGGCCGCCGGCAAGTCGCTCGAGCTCTATCGCTACGATGCCGAGCATGCCTTCGTGAACGAGCAGCGCATGACCGTGCACGATCGCAGGGCCGCCGAGCTCGCCTGGGGCCGCGCCACGGCGTTTTTCCACAAGCACCTCGGCTGAGCTGAGGGCCGGCGCGTCGGTTCCAAACCGCGCCGTGCGGACTCAAACCGCGCGGGCGGCCTTGGTTTCGGCCGAGGGCGCTTCGGCCTCACCAAGAGTCGGAGCGTCGTCTGAAGGAGCCAAGGGGTCGGCGCTGGTCACTGCGTCGGCGGAGCGCCGTCGACGCTTCGTCCGCTTTGCCTGCGCTTCGAGGAAGCAATCGAGCAGCGTCGGCTGCTTCGGGAGCGCATGCGACACTGAGGGCTGTTTGCCGCGGGCCATGTTAACCAAGGTAATTCAATATGGTTAACCAATCATTGCCATACTATTGCAGATTGACAACAGTGTTGCCCTCGCGCACAGGCAAGTTATGTAACTTTTTTGGGTTGCGACAATCGTTGGTCGATACCCGAGGCGGCGTGCACGCGCGCAACATGAGGTTGTGAGGCACCACACAGCCGCCGGCTGCAGCTTTTCGTCGCTTGGCGCCGTCACGTTGCCGCGAATCACCGGGATTCTGCGGAGATCTGAGCATTGATCATGTTCGAAGCGCGCCGCGTCGTTCGATGTTCGAATTCGCTGCGTCTCGCCGCCGGTTGCATCGCCGAAACAATCTGAGGTAGCGTTCTCCGGTCCCTCTGCTGATGGAGAAAGCCGTGCGAGTGGCCTTTGCGCTGGCCGGGCTGGGCGGCTTGAACGCCCATGGCGCCGGCTTCCTCGACACTGCCCGCGCCTGGGGCGTGACGCCGGATCTCGTCACCGCGACGTCCGGCCAGATCCTGGTGCTGTCGGCGTGGCTTCAGGGTCTCGATCTGCGCAACGAGCTGATGTCCTCCGACCGCCACCGGGATCCGGCGTCGCAGTTGCGCACGGTGATGTTCGGCTATCCCGGGGTGTTTCGTCCCGCCTATGCCGAGGCGCTGGCGCGCTTCGTCTCCTGGCCGGATTGGCGTGACGGCCCGTTCAACGCCCTCGCCGACCGGCTGTGGCCAGCGCAGCAATATGTCCCGGTGCGGAGCGAGGCCGACTTCGCGCACGCGGCGGAGACGCTCAACGCCACGTCGGTCGGCGTCGTGTTCAACACCTATGATCCCGAGACCGGCACCGGCTATCTCTACGGCAACGAGGCGGCGCGGGCGCTGCTGCCGGCGGAGAAGTCGGTTCCCAACGCCCATGCTGTCAAGGCGCGGCAATCGGCGGCCAAGCGCGACCTGCGCTACGCCTCCGAGGTGCTGGCCGAGCGCGCCATCCGCCCGATCACGCCGGAGGCGGTCAAGGCCGCGCTTTGGCTGTCGCTCTATGGCTTCACCAAGCTGCCGCAGGGACAGATGGACGGTGCCTATCACCGTGCCAGCATCATTTCCGAGCTGCACGGTTTCGACCGCGTCTTCGCCGTCCGCCCGCTCGCCCAGGGGTGGCAGGGCCAGGCGCCCGCCAACTGGTTCGAGGTGCAGGACTGGACCACCGAGATGTGGTTCTCGGTCGGCTACAAGGCCGAGGTCGACGCGCTCAAGCGCATCAACGATCTGATCGCGAGCGGCGTGATCACCGATCCGAAATACAAGACCGTGGAGCTGGTCGAGATCCAGCCGGAGACGCCGGCCGGCTACTTCAACTACTTCGTCGAGCGCGGCGAGGTGTATGAGAACGCGGTGGTGGCGACGGAGATGAAGTTCGCCGAGCTGGGGCTGGTGAAGCCGGGGACGTGAGCGGTCGGCATTCATCACGGCCGCCGCCGCCCAATGCGGTAGCGGCCGTGATGACCGTGGTCAGCCTGCGGTGATGGCCCCCACGAGCGCGTCGTTGGTCATCGGCCTGCCGTCGAGATTCCAGGTGCCGTCGACGGCGTGGACGCCGTTGGACCAGATCCGGTCCCTGGCAAGCGCCCCGCCGGAGAGGTCATGCAGAATGTCGGTGGCTTCGCCGAAGAACGCCGTCTGGACCTCGTGACTGGCGAGCGCGAATGACGGCGTCTTGGTTTCGATCCAGGCGCCATCGACCGGCGTGCCGCCGGCGAAGGTATGGCCCTTCGGCAGGATGTTCAGATGGGCCGTGACGTTCGCCCCCATGATCCTGTTGCCCGCCAGACCATGGTGTCTCAGGAACGATTCCGTGATCCGCGCAACGGCGATCGGCGCCTGGTCGGCAGCGATGACGCCTTCGGTGAGTGTGAGACTGATCGGCATGACTCCTCCTGTGCTCGCCCTAGGGCGGTTGTCCCGGGGAACGGCGGTCATTATATAACGACCGTGATCCACAAATAGAATAACGATCGTTATCAGTCAAGCATGAAATAACGATCGCTATGGAAGGCGCCAGATGCGGTACCACGCCGAGCATAAGCAGGAAGCAAAGACGAAGTTGTTGGAGGCCGCGGGGCGCGGCTTTCGCCGGCTTGGCTATGGCGGCATCGGCGTCGACGGCCTCGCCAAGGAAGCCGGGGTCACGTCCGGCGCGTTCTACGGTCACTTCAAGTCGAAGGACGCCGCGTTCGAAGCCGCCGCGTTGGCCGGGCTGGACGATCTCAGGACGGGCATTGCGAGTCTTCAGCAGCAGATGGGAGCGCGCTGGGCCGAGGCGTTCATCGCATTCTATCTCGGAGAACGTCTCCATTGCATCCTGGACTCGAGCTGCGGACTGCAGAGCCTGACGCCGGACGTGACGCGCGCCAGCGAGGAAACGAAGGCCGCCTATGGCACCGCGCTCGAAAGGGTCGCGCAGCAGATCGCAAAGGGGTTGCAGGGGAGCACCGATGAAGCTCGGCTGCAAAAGGCCTGGTCGCTGATGGCGATCCTCTCGGGAGGGGTGACGATGGCGCGCAGCGTCGGCTCACGCGAAGCCCGCGATGCCATCGCCGCCCACCTCAAACAAGCCGCGCTGGCGCTGCTGTAGAGCCGCTGCCGCGCGAGCGCTCGGCTTCGCAAGTTGTGAGTTGCCGCTCGCCCCAACGCCAGTGAGCTCCCCTGTCCGCAAGGGGGAGGGGAGCGCACCGCCAGTTTGGCGGCATGTCGAATCCAACGACGTTTCGATATCTGCTAGCATGGCCTATCAGATGATCCTGGATCCCGCATGAGCACCGAGCCGATCACGTTCGTCGACAAGTCGTCCGGCGACGACGCATGCGTGCTGGTTCGCGTCGTCGGCAGCAGCGTTGGATTGTCGCTGTCGTTGAGGACGGACGGCGACATCGAGGTCTTCATGGCGGCCGAAGAGCTCGATCGAGTCATCGGTGCGCTTCAGCAAGCTCGCGCGGCGATGGGGCGCGAGGGAAGCGTCATCGTGACTCGCCCCACGTGAACGCACGTCTGGCAAGGGAGATAACAATTCCCCACGCGATCCTTCATGTCGTCTTCAACATGTCCGCTGCAGGCACGTTGCGCGCTGCGCTCCAGCAGGCTGGGCGCAGCGACCGCGTGATTGGCTTTGCCGACAGCCTGAGCTTTGGTCCGATCAATCCACCCGACCCGGAGCTGCGAACCGCCTGGATGGACCAGGAATTGCAAGTGTCAGGCTGGGAAGAGGTGGGCGGCCAGGCAACATCGTTCTGGGACGAGGCACTCTCGAGCAACAACCGACAGATCGCCTGGTTCACGCGGCGATCGACCCAGGAATATGCCGGCTTCCTCGAACTCCTGTGGCGGCTCGGCGATGAGCCGATCGAGATCGTCGATCTCACCGACACAGTCGTGTGGGCAGGGGAGACTGGGCCGAAGGCGCCACGGCTGGCCGTCAGCCTGGGTTTAGTGTCGCCGGAGACAATTCGCGACAATGCACTGTGGGATCTGCGGACCGTTCTGTCGCCAAGCCGGCGTGATGCCTGCCGAGAACGTTGGGCGCGCCTCTAAGCGGAGAACGCGCCGTTGCGCGTCATTCGCGACGGCGAATTGGTGTCAGCGCCCATCTCGTTCTTCGATTCGGTGCTGCTGTCATTTGCCACGGCCGACTGGCAGAAGACGGCGAGGATTATCGGGGAGGCGCTTTGCGAAACCGGGACGATTGTGCTGCAGACGGGCGATATCGAGTTGTTCGCGCGCGCCCGTGCGCTCGTAGCAGCAGGTTGCCTCGAGTCTCGTGGCGACCTGTTCGATATGCATCGCAGTGAGTTGCGGTTAGCGGGCGGCTGCGCATGACGCGTCAGGAATAGCCGGGTTGGCCGGACCCAGCGCCGCGTCCGCATCAGCCGCGGACCCGTCTAACGTTCCGGGGCCGGCATTGCAGCCCCGCGGCTCTTCTTGAGCTCGCGAACCTCATCCCGGTTGCCTTGGGCCTCGGAGAAATCCGGCGCCAGGGCGATGGCCGCGTCGAAGTCGGCGATCGCGCGATCGTAGTCTGCCTTCTCCTTGTAGGCGAGGCCGCGATTGTTGTAGGCATCGGCATAGCTCGGATCGAGCCTGATGGCCTGATCGAAGTCGACGATGGCCCGGTCGTGATCCCCTTTGTCGTCGTAGGCGATACCGCGACGGTTGAAGGCCTCTGCAAGCTTGCCATTAAGCCTCAGAGCCTCGTCAAAATCGGCGATGGCGCGGTCATGATCGCCTTTCTTGTCGTAAGCCGCGCCGCGGTTCATGTATGCTTTCGCGTGTTGCGGCTCGAGCTTGATCGCCACGCCGAAATCTATGATGGCACGGTCGTGATCGCCCTTATCGTCATATGCAATGCCGCGATTGACATGGGCAGGAACGTGACGCGGATCGCGCCTGATCGTTTCGTCGAAATCGGCGATGGCGTGATCGATGTCACCTGTTTCGAAATACGCGATCCCTCGGTTGAAATGGGCGTTAAGGGCTTTCGCGGGCGTCAGGCCGAATTTGATCGCAGCGCTGTAGTCGGCAATGGCGCGGTCGAACTGCTTCTTGTGTTTATGCACGGCGGCGCGAAGGGTGTATGCGGTGGCGTCAGTCGGGTCGCGTCGGATCGCCTCGTCGATATCTGCGAGACCGCGATCGAAGTCGTTCCTCAGAACATGGACTGCGCCGCGATCAACGTAGGGCTTGGCTTGCTCGGGGTCCAGCGCCAACGTTCGATTGAAGTCCGTGAGCGCCCGATCATAATTTTCTTTCGAGAAGTAGGCCAAGCCGCGATTGTAGTAGTAGAGCGGCTTCTTCGAATCGAGCTTGATCGCCTCGTCATAATCTGCAATCGCCCGATCGTAGTCGCCTTTGCCTGCGTAGGCGAACCCACGATTGTTGCGGGCCGCCGGGTAGGAGGGATCGAGCCTGATCGCTTCGGTGAAATCGGCTATGGCGCGGTCGTACTCCTGTTTCTCATAGTACGCATTGCCACGATTTAAATAGCCGTGGATCTGATCTTGTCCGGACCATCGATCGGACTGCAATGCGAAGGTGCAGCTCTCGATCCGCTGGTCGGCCGGGAAACGGCGGTCCAGGCACCAGGCCAGTGGCGGCTCGCCCTGCGCAACAGCGTCGGACGCCGTCGCCGCGGCAAAGAGGAGCATGGCGGGCAAGGCCAGGGGATGGCGTCGCAAAGGACGAATGCCTTCAGCAAGGGAGACGATGCAGCATAGACCGGGCACTGCATGCCCGGCAATTCGGATATTCGCTCTGCCGATGATCTCCGTGCCGGGCTGGTCGATCATGCGCCGCCCCGCGAAATTCATCAGCCGCCTCAAGCTGATTTGCCCTGTCCAGTCCTTCGCCAAAAAATATTCTCGTTTCTATTTTTCGGAATTCGTGCTCTGATATCTCCGTCCCACCCCGGCACGAGGGGCGTATCGCGATCGTCACGACACGCGGGGTGGAGATGCGGTGGGCGCGTCACGTCGCAGCATGGCAGACGTCGTGCGGACGAACGGCGGGCGCGCACGGTGAAGTCGCATGGTCCTGGCCTCCCGATGCTGAGGCTACGCTGGCGGTGAATGATGATCCGCCGGTCACGGGGGCAAGACAGCCCGGTCCCCGGGGAGAGTGCGTATAAGCCGTCAGACCATCGCGCAGGGAAGGCCGGTCGTCCGGCTGACCTGTGGTGACTGCCGCCTGCTTTTTTTGCTGCAGGCGGGCCACGGGCATCAGCCGATGCCCGGCCTTCCCTGCGCCCTCGACTTGGAGGGCGGAATTGATGATCATCACTCGGGCATCATGTGTCGCGAGAATGCTGCTGCATGTTCCTTTGTCATTCTCGTCGGCGCCAGTGCCTTCGGCTCGCCGGTGCGTATTATTGCGCCGCTGTTGATGGGCTGAGGCATCACACCCCCATTTGTGGCCCCGCCGCCCTTGACCCCGGCTGCCCGCCGTGGTCAGTTCCGCGGCATGAGCACCCTTGTCCGCCCAGCCCGTCTCTGGTGGCGCACCTTGTAAAAGGTGGCCGGTGCGATTTTTGTGACATCCAATCGCTCAGGGGCCGCCACGCAGCGGCGGCTTCCGGTTGGTCCTGTGTGGCGTTTCCTCGGCAAATTCCGTAAGAGGACCCCCGAGAGGACCGCATGAACAGGACCGTTTTCGCCCTTCCCGCGCGCAGCGACTACCGCACCCATGGCGGGCTCGCGATCACGCGCGCCGTCGAGCAGTTTTCCGGTGGCGCAGGCCGGCTCGATGACCTGATCGACCTGCTCGACCGCCGCCGTGGCGTGGTGCTGTCCTCGGGCACGACCGTGCCCGGCCGCTATGAGAGCTTCGACCTCGGCTTCGCCGATCCGCCGCTGGTGCTGGAGACCAAGGGCACTGACTTCACCCTGCAGGCGCTGAACCGCCGCGGCGAGGTGCTGATCGCGTTCCTGAAGGACACGCTGCGCGAGCCCTGTGTCGTCATCACCGAAGCTTCGCCGGCGCGGCTCGCCGGACACATCGTCCGCGGCCCGGCCCCGGTCGAGGAGGACCAGCGCACGCGGCGCGCCAGCGTGATGTCGCTGGTGCGGGCGATGATCGCGGCGCTCTCGGCCAATGACGATCCGCTGCTCGGCCTGTTCGGCGCCTTCGCCTACGACCTCGTGTTCCAGATCGAGGACCTCCAGCAGAAGCGGCCGCGCGAGAAGGACCAGCGCGACATCGTGCTCTACGTGCCGGATCGCCTCTTGGCCTACGACCGCGCCACCGGCCGCGGCGTCGTGCTGTCTTATGATTTTTCCTGGAACGGACAGTCGACGGAAGGCCTGTCGCGCGACACTGACGCCAGCATCTATCTCAAGGAGCCGCGCCAGGGGTTTGCCGATCACGCGCCCGGCGAGTATCAGGCGACGGTCGAGAAGGCCCGCGCCGCATTTGCCCGCGGCGACCTGTTCGAGGCGGTGCCCGGCCAACTCTTTGCCGAGCCGTGCGAGCGCTCGCCGGCGGAAGTGTTCCAGCGCCTCTGCCGGATCAATCCGTCGCCCTATGGCGCGCTGATGAATCTCGGCGACGGCGAGTTCCTGGTCTCGGCCTCACCCGAGATGTTCGTCCGCTCCGACGGCCGTCGGGTCGAGACCTGTCCGATCTCCGGCACCATCGCCCGCGGCCGCGACGCCATCGGCGATGCCGAGCAGATCCGCCAGCTCCTGAACTCGGAGAAGGACGAGTTCGAGCTCAACATGTGCACCGACGTCGACCGCAACGACAAGGCGCGCATCTGCGTCCCCGGCACCATCAAGGTGCTGGCGCGCCGGCAGATCGAGACCTACTCGAAACTGTTCCACACGGTGGATCACGTCGAGGGCATGCTGCGGCCGGGCTTCGATGCGCTCGATGCCTTCCTGACCCACGCCTGGGCGGTGACGGTGACCGGCGCGCCGAAGCTGTGGGCGATGCAGTTCGTCGAGGACAATGAGCGCTCGCCGCGGCGCTGGTATGCCGGCGCCATCGGCGCGGTGAATTTCGACGGCTCGATCAACACCGGCCTGACGATCCGCACCATCCGCATGAAGGACGGGCTCGCCGAGGTCCGTGTCGGCGCCACCTGTTTGTTCGATTCCGATCCTGCGGCCGAGGATCGTGAGTGCCAGGTCAAGGCGGCGGCGCTGTTCCAGGCGCTGCGCGGCGATCCGCCGAAGCCGCTGTCGTCGACCGCGCCGGATGCCACCGGCTCCGGCAAGAACGTGCTGCTGATCGATCACGACGACAGCTTCGTTCACATGCTGGCCGACTATTTCCGCCAGGTCGGCGCCAACGTCACCGTGGTGCGTTATGTCCACGCGCTGAAGATGCTCGCCGAACGAAGCTGGGATCTGATCGTGCTGTCGCCGGGGCCAGGCCGCCCCGAGGACTTCAAGATCTCGACGACGATCGACGCTGCGCTCGCGAAGAAGCTGCCGATCTTCGGCGTGTGCCTCGGCGTGCAGGCGATGGGCGAGTATTTCGGCGGCCAGCTCGGCCAGCTTGCCCAGCCGGCGCATGGAAGGCCCTCGCGGGTCCAGGTGCGCGGCGGCCGCCTGATGCAGGGCCTGCCGAACGAGATCGTCATCGGCCGCTATCATTCGCTGTTCGTCGAGCGCGACAGCATGCCGGAGGTGCTGACCGTCACGGCGGCAACCGAGGACGGCGTGGCGATGGCGATCGAGCACAAGACGCTGCCGGTCGGCGGCGTGCAGTTCCATCCGGAATCGCTGATGTCACTCGGCGATGCCGTGGGTTTGAGGATCGTGGAGAATGCGTTCCGGCTCAATCAGCCGGGGTGAGAGAGAGGTGGTTGCCGTCATCGCGAGGAGCGTGAGCGACGAAGCGATCCAGAGTTGTTTTCGCGGCCCTGGATTGCTTCGCTTCGCTCGCAATGATGAATTCCTCGCGGTCACGGCCAAACGAGGCAATGAGAGCACGATGACGTTCGATCTGGACATCAAGAACACCGTCCGCACCATTCCGGACTATCCGAAGCCGGGCATCCTGTTCCGGGACATCACGACCCTGCTGGCGGACGCGCGCGCGTTCCGCCGCGCGGTCGACGAATTGGTGCATCCCTGGGCCGGCTCCAAGATCGACAAGGTCGCGGGCATCGAGGCCCGCGGCTTCATCCTCGGAGGCGCAGTGGCGCATCAGGTGTCGGCCGGGTTCGTGCCGATCCGCAAGAAAGGCAAGCTGCCGCACAAGACGGTCAGCATGTCCTATGCGCTGGAATACGGCACCGACGAGATGGAGATGCATGTCGACGCGGTGCAGCCCGGCGAGCGCGTGATCCTGGTCGACGACCTCATCGCCACCGGCGGCACGGCCGAGGGCGCGGTGAAGCTGTTGCGCCAGATCGGCGCGACCGTGGTGGCGGCCTGCTTCATCATCGACCTGCCGGATCTCGGCGGCGCCGCCAAGCTGCGCGCGCTCGACGTGCCCGTGCGCACGCTGATCTCCTTCGAAGGGCACTGAGAAGCGCGCGGCGGCGTCAGGACCGCTGCATCAGAAGCTCGTTCTCGATCTCGCGCAGCGCATAGTAGTTGCGCCGGATCCATTGATAGAGCTCGGTGGAGGGGTCCTTCTCCTGGCGCAGGTAGCCGGTGAAGGAGAACGAAAAACGTTCGATATAGGTTCTGAGGAACGCGGGCAGGGCGGCAATGTGCAGATGCTTGCTGCGGCTGTAGAGGTCGGGGAGCTCCTCGCGCAGGACGTGGTCGTTTTCGACCACGATCAGCTGGGGCTTCGGGATCTGGCGCCGCAGGGCATCGTAGGCGCGCATCGAGACCCGGTCGCCTTCGGCGCAGAAGAGAATGATCGGGACCACGTTCCGCCGCGCGGCCTCCTTCAAAAAGCCGATCTGTTCGGACATCTTGAAGAACTCGTCGAACGAGTAGTAGCCGAGGTCGATCACCTTGGGGATGCCGTCGTTGAGGATCACCCGGTCCATCAGCTGGATCTTGCCGTAGGTGTCCTCGATCGTCGCGGTCTCCGTGATCTGCGGCAGGAAGTCGAGCAGCGACGGCTCGCGCAAGGTGACGTCGAAGGCGAGCACTTGGCCGTTCTTCAGCAGTAGGAACTCGCTCAGCACCCGCGCAAGCAGCGTCTTCCCGGATTGCGGCCGGGGCGAGCAGACGATGTAGACAGGCGTCGCGGGCATCCGACCTATATCAGGTCAAATGCGGTTGCGATAAAGTCCCATCCTTCACGGAGCTGCTATTTTTCCCCGGCCGGCCGCGGCGCCGCCGCCTTGGTCGAGCCGACGATGTCGGTCAGCTTGATGCGGTCGTACTCGCTCCAGACGTTGGCGAGCCAATGCCGGACATAGCCGCGCAGCACGAAGGAGTAGTTGGCCGCCTCGTCGCGCGGACCCTTGTTGGCGACGAATTTGAGGAACGGCACCGAGGCGACCTCGACCTGCTCGAACGCCATTTCGTTGAGCTTCGGGATGGTCAGCTCGGTCGCGTCCTTGATGCGGTGGAAGTAGGAATTGTAGGTCGACTGGTCCCACTCGAAGAAGCTGGTGTTGTTGATGAAGTTCTTCACCAGGAAATATTTCGCGCCGATCATGTAGCTCGCCGTCTCGGCGATCTCGTCGAGCGAGGCGATCGACGAGCCCAGGATGTGGAACACCGCGAAGGTGATCTGGCCGGAGCGGGCGGCGTCGAGGAATCCGATGTCGCGCAGCGCGGCGAGCGTCGGCGACATCAGGCCGGCGCGGACGTCGATCACGGTCACCGACGGCGCCACCGCGCTCAGGGTGTCGAAGATCTTCATCTGGTCCGGCGTCGAATTCATGTCGACGATCTCGGTGATCTCCGGGTGGAAGCGCTTCAAGGTGCCGCGCGGATGCTCGGTGTCGAACGCCCGGGTGGGGACGTTGTTGGCGCTGAAATAATCGAGCAACGTCCGCGACACCGTGGTCTTGCCGACCCCGCCCTTGTCCGCACCCACCACAACCACTGCCGGTTTCGCCATGGAAAGTCCTTCAGCCCTGAGGCCGGCCAGGGGGCCGGCGCATTGCATTCTGCTTTGGGCGCGAACATGGCAGAAACGCTGGAGAATTCAAATTCATTGCAGCACGGGACCGGGGAAATTTGCGCCTTCGCCGCAACAGGCTGGAGCAATCGGAGGCATTCCGGCCCGGGCGTTCGAGCCGGCGAGGAAGCACTTGCAAGCGAATGGCAGGACAATTGCCCGTCGCACGGGATTGGCGGCTGAATTCCGCGGCGAAGGCGGCGACTAGTGCCGGCCCCAGGGACCGGTCGCGGGGGTGGTCCACGGTCCCTGGGGAGCGGCTTGACCCTGGCCAGATGGCGGGGCCGGGCCATCGGCCTGGCCCCAGGGACCACCGGACGGCAACGGTGGCGGAGCGTCGCTTTCGGTCGCGTTGGCGCCGGTGTCGTCCGGCTGTGCCTCGTCCGTGGGCAGCGCCATCGGGCCCGGATCATGGCCGCCGGCGAACCTGATCAGCGCCTGGACCCGGGCATCGACCGAGGGATGGGTGGCGAACAGGTCGGCAAAGCCCTCGCGCGGATTGTCGACGCACAATTCCATGACGGCGGAGGTGGCGCCGGGCAGTTCGCCGCGCCCTTCGATCTTGCGCAGGGCGGTGATCATGGCGTCCGGATTCTTGGTCAGCTCGACCGACCCGGCATCGGCAAGGTATTCGCGGGTGCGCGACAGCGCCAGCTTGACCACCTGGGACAGCAGCCAGGCCACCACGATCAGCACCACCGCGATGATCACGACGATGATGGCCCCGCCGCCGGAGCCCTTGCGGTCGGAGTCGGACGAGGAGGACGACGACGACGAGCGACCCCAGCCGCCGCCCCAGCTCATGTTGGTGAACAGGCGGAAGAACAGTTCACCGAAGAAGCCGACCACGCCGGCGATGATGACGGCCACGACCATCAGCTGGACGTCGCCGTTGCGGATATGGGTCAGCTCGTGGCCGAGCACCGCCTCGATCTCCTGGTCATCGAGCGCGTCGAGCAGGCCGGTCGTGACGGTGACCGCGTATTGCCGCGGGTTCAGGCCGGTCGCGAAGGCGTTCAGAGCCGGGCTGTCCATGATCTTCAGCTGCGGCATGGTGATGCCGCGCGAGATGCAGAGGTTTTCGAGCAGATTGTACAGCCGCGGCTGCTCCTGACGCGTCACCGCGGTCCCGCCGGTGACCGCGTCGATCATCTTCTGATGGAAGAAATAGGCGATCACGATCCAGGCCGCCGCGCCCAGCGTGGCCCAGGGCAGCGCCCTGATCAGGTCGCGGGTGGCCGCGTTCATGTAATAGGCGACACTGCCATTGCCGTTGATCATGACCTCCGCGATCAGCGCGCCGGCGAACACCAGCACGTAGATCAGCAGGAACAGGCCGCCGAGCAGCAGCACCGAACGGGTCTTGTTCGATGCGATGTGGGTGTAGAGACCGTAGGCGGCCATGGCGTCGGACCCTTCAGCGCGGAGGGCGCGGGATCAGAACTTGACGCTCGGCGCGGCCTCGACTTCGGTCCGGCTGGCGCCGAGATCGAAGAACTCCTTGCGTGTGAAGCCGAAGGTCCCGGCGAACAGTGCGGCGGGCATCTGCTGGATGCCGGTATTATACTCTTGGACCGCGTTGTTGAAGAAGCGGCGGCTGGCGGCGATCTTGTTCTCGATGTCGGAGAGCTCGCTGGCGAGCTGCTGGAAGTTGGCGTTGGCCTTGAGGTCCGGATAGGCCTCGGACAGCGCGATCAGGCGACCGAGTGCGCCGGAAAGTTGGCCTTCGGCGGCCGAGACCTGGGCCGGGCCCTGCGCCGACATCGCCGCATTGCGAGCCTTGATGACCTCGTCGAGGGTGCCGCGCTCATGCGCAGCGTAGCCCTTCACGGTCTCGACCAGATTCGGAATCAGGTCGTGGCGCAGCTTGAGCTGGACGTCGATGTCGGCAAAGGCCTGGCCGACCCGCTGGCTGAGGGCGACCAGCCGGTTGTAGGCGCCAAGGGCGAACAGCACGAGAATGACGATGATGCCGAGGACGATCCAGCCGGACATGACGGGCTCCGAGGGAGAGGGCGGGAGAACGAGGCGGCCGACACGCGACGGCGCCGCCGGTCCGCAGGTGGACCGGCGTGCATTGGTCGCATCAGGGGGGGGGCCCGTTCAAGTCGCTTGAGCCTGGCCGGTCCGTTCGATGGACGCCCAGGCGACCGAATTGGCGTCGGAGGCAACGATGCGCAGGGCTCAATAGGGACGGGCGACCCGCCATTGCTGCGTGGGGTCGTTGCCCTTGATATCGCCGGGGGCGCTGTCGAGCTGCGAGGTGTAGAGCGGCCGGTAGCGGTAGGCCCACATCTTCTTGCCGTCGCTGCGGGTGATGACGGTGAAGTCGCCGCTGGCGGTCGCGTTGTCGGGGGCGATCAGCGGCGGCCGCTTCTCGGCACAGGCACCGTCGCAGGTCGACTTGTTCCCGGTGTTGTCGCGTTCGGTATAATAGAGCGTCATTCCTTTTGGGTCGACGAGGACGGGACCGTTCTTGCCGACGATGGCCTTGGCCGGCGGGCCCTCCTGTTTCGGTGGGGGCGGTGCCGAGGATCCACCACCGTGGCCGTTTGCCAGGGCCGTTCCTGCCGAAGCCAGCAGCGCGGCGGTGATCATCATCGTCCTGAACATCGAAACGCGTTCCCGTGTGAGCAGCGCATTCAGCGCCTGTTGCAGCTCACCGTAGCAAGCATCGATTTCTCTCGGGTTTCGCGAAATCGCGAAAATGAGAGACAAACACGACCTGTCGTTAACCATCTGCGGCCGCGACGGTATCTACGGCCGTGGCGGCGGCTCCACGCCGTCGCCCCAGTCCCAGCGGCGGGCGGCGGCAAAGGCGGGCTTGTCGCGGCGGGGGATATTGACCGTGGCAGCGGTCCCATCGGCTTGGCACAGCTTCGCGGTTGTCGCGACCTTGGTGACCGACGGCGGCGCGAGCACGCGTGCGGCGGGCCGATGCGTTGCTGGCTTGCGGGTGAGGGCAACGAAGCTGAACTTCTCGTCCTCGAACGGGACGTCAGCCCCTTTCAGTTCGCGATGTGCCCGCGATCGCGCCAGCCGCTGCGCGAAGTGGCACCAGTCCGGTGCCACGAGGGGGCACGGCGCTGCGTGCGGGCAGGGCGCCGCGACATGAGCGCCTGCTGCGATCAGGCGGTCGCGCGCGGCGATGATGCGCTGATAGCCAGCGGGCGTGCCGGGCTCGACGATCAGCAGCGTATCGCCGGTCCTGGCCCACAGCGCGTCGACGACAGCGGCGCGCTCGGAAGCGGTCAGCTCGCCGATCATGTAGCTGGCGACCACGAGATCGGCGCTCTCAGCACGATCGAGCAGCGCCCGCGCCGGTCCAAGCGTATAGGCGAGACCGCGCAGGCGCATCGTGTCGTCAGCGAGCGTCAGCGCCAGCCCGCGCAGCGCTGGATTGGAATCGACGGCGTTGAACGAGGTCAGCAGCGGAAACGCTTCCGCCGCAGCGAAGCTCGCGGTCGCTGGTCCGGCACCGACATCCAGCAGCGAGGCCGGAGCGAAGTCCGGGCTCGCCTGCATCACGGCGTTGAGGCTGGCAACGACCGCCGCGTAGGTCGCCGGCATTCGCACCGTGGCATAGGCAATGGCGTCGGCGTCGCTCGTGATCGTTCCGGAATTGCCGCCGCTGCGGTAGGCGGCCGAGATGCGGGCCGCCCGGGCGGCTGCATCCTGCCGCGACTGCCCGTGCAGCATGGCTTCGAGGGACGCCTTCAGCGCGGCGGGCAGATCAGGAGAGATCATCGGTCCTCTCCACGCGTCAGTCCGGCCGCCGCGCGGGCGGCGATCCGGAATGACGGAGCAAGATCAAGCCACCTGCTGGTCGAGGATCTTCACGGCCTCGTCGAGCGCGACCGAGACGAGCTGCGACACGCCGCGCTCGGCCATGGTGACGCCGAACAGCCGGTTCATGCGCGCCATGGTGATCGGGTTGTGGGTGATGATGATGAAGCGGGTCTCCGTCGAGCCCTTCATCTCGTGCAGCAGGTTGCAGAAGCGTTCGACGTTGTGGTCGTCGAGCGGCGCGTCGACCTCGTCCAGCACGCAGATCGGCGAGGGGTTGGTAAGGAACACCGCGAAGATCAGCGCCATCGCCGTCAGCGCCTGCTCGCCGCCCGACAACAGCGACAGCGTCTGCGGCTTCTTGCCCGGCGGCTTGGCGATGATCTCGAGGCCCGCCTCGAGCGGATCGTCGCTCTCGATCAGGTGCAGCGCCGCTTCGCCGCCGCCGAACAGCTCGGTGAACAGCCGCTTGAAGTGGTCGTTGACGGTCTCGAACGAGGATTGCAGACGCTCGCGCGCCTCCTTGTTGAGGCTTTGGATGCCCTGGCGCAGCCGCTTGATGGCCTCGACCAGGTCGTCGCGCTCGGTGGTCAGCGCGGTATGCGAGCCCTCGACCTCGGTGAGTTCTTCCTCGGCGCGCAGGTTGACGGCGCCGAGCCGCTCGCGGTCGCGGCGCAGCTTCTCCAAGGTCTCTTCGATCTCGTGCAGCGGCGGCAGTTGTGTGTCCGGACCGATCTCGGCCATCGCCGCGACCGCCTGCGGCTCGCATTCGAGCATGTCGTGGATCTCGCGCTCGACGTCGCCGACGCGGCGCTTGGCGCTCTCCAGCCGCTCCTCGGCGCGGGCGGCCGCTTCGCGCGACTTGGACAGCGCTTCCAGCGACGCTTTCGCAGCGCGGTCGGTGTCGCCCATCGCAGTCTCGGCCTCGGCGAGCGCGTCGGCCGCGACCTGGCGCTCCTCCTCGGCGATGGCGAGCTCGTCGATCAGTGCGCTGCGCTTCTCGGCGAAGATCTCCGGCGCGTTGTCGAGCTCGGCGCGCTCGTCCTTCACCTCGGCGATGCGCGCCTCGATGGTGGCGATCTGCGAGCCGGCGCCGCGGATGCGGTTGAACCAGTCGTTGCGCTCGTTGATGATCGCCTGCACGCGGCGGTCGGCGAGCTCGGCCTCGCGGGCCAGCGCCTGGGCCTCGGCGCGCACCTGGGCCGCGGCGCGGCGCTTGGCCTCGATCTCGGCGCGCACGGCCGCCAGCCGGCCATCGGCTTCGGTGGTCGCCGGCAGCTCCTCGATCGCCTCCAGCGCATTCTGGTGCAGCTCGGCGATCTCGGCGCGGTCATGGGCGAGGCGGGTCGAGGCCTCGACCAGCGCCGATTTGCGCGCCGAATGGCGATTGATCTCGCGCTCGGCATTGGCGTGGCGCTCGCGCGCCGAGTTCACCTCGCGCTGCGCGGCGCGCCAGGCTTCGCGCGCGGCGCTCTCGGCGGCGGTCGCGGCCCTCACCTCGGCCTCGGCGCTCTCCAGCGCCTGGCGCTTGTTGGCGGCATCGATGCGCGCCTGCTCGAGCTCGGCCTCGATATCGATCAGGCGGGCACGCTCGGCCAAGCGCCGGGCCGCGCCGGTCGGCGCATGCGCGGCGGCGATGAAGCCGTCCCAGCGCCAGACGTCGCCTTCCGGCGACACCAGCCGCTGGCCGGTCCTGAGTTGAGAAACGAGTTGAGCACCGCGGTCGCGCGACACCACGCCGATCTGGGCGAGGCGGCGCGACAGCTCCGGCGGCGCCTGCACATAGGCCGCGAGCGGCTCGACGCCGTCGGGCAGCGCGGGATCGGTGACCTCGGCGCCGGCGACGGTCCAGTGCATCGGCGCGGAGGCATCGACCGGCGCATCGAGGTCGTCGCCGAGCACGGCGCCGAGCGCCTTCTCATAGCCCTTGGCGACGGTGACGCCGTCGATGATCGGCGGCCACAGATTCTTGGTCTCGCTGTTCACCATCTTGGAGATGGTGCGCGCCTCGGTCTCCAGCCGCTGCACTCGCTTCTCGGCCTCGGCGAGCGGGGCGCGCGAGGCTTCGAGCTTCTGCCGCGCATTGGCCTGCGCCGACTCGTTGGTCTGCACCGCGGCCTCGGCCTGCGCCTCGGATTCCTCGGCCGCTTCGAGCGCAGCGGCGAGCGTGTCGAGATCACCGAGATGTGCGGTCTCCTGCGCCAGTCGCTCCTCGTCGGCGCGGACATTGGCGATGTCCTGGTCGAGCCGGGCGAGACGCTCGCGATGGCTGCGGACGTTGGCTTCGAGCTGGTTGCGGCGGGCGGTGAGGTCGGCGAGCTGCGTCGTCAGCTCGGTGAACTGGCGCTCGGTTTCGGCCAGATCAGCCTCGGCCTCGGCGACGCGCTCGTCGACGCCGCTGCGCATCTCGACGCGCGCCTTGATCTCTTCCTTCAGCTCCGCGTCTTCGGTCTCCAGGCGCTGCAGCGCGACCTGCGCGTCCTGGTTCTGCTGCTGCTCGCGGGCGACGTCGGCGGTGAGCTGCATCAGGCGGCGATCGAGCTCGCTAACGCGCTCCTTGGCGCGCACCTCCTCGCGGTCGAGCAGATCGCGGGCATTCTTCAGCCGCTGCATCGTCGCGGCGGCGCGGGCTTCCGCCTCGCGCAGCGCCGGCAGATGCGACGAACGGATCGCCTGAATGCGGGCCGATTCGGCCTGCTCGCGGGTCCGCTCCGCCATCTCGCGCACGGCGACATCGTGCACATGCGCGGCGTCGTTGAGGTCGGCATGCGCGCCCATCCAGCGCAGATGATAGAGCGTCGCTTCGGCCTTGCGCACCTTGGCCGCGACCTCGCGGTAGCGGATCGCCTGCCGCGCCTGCTTGCGCAGGCCTTCCATCTGGCCGGAGAGCTGGCCGATGACGTCCTCGACGCGCAGCAGATTCGTCTCCGCCGCCTTCAGCCGCAACTCGGCCTCGTGGCGGCGCGCATGCAGGCCGGCGACGCCGGCGGCGTCTTCCAGCACGCGGCGGCGCTGCTCAGGTTTCGCTTGAATGATCTCGCCGATCTTGCCCTGGTGGACCAGCGCCGGCGAACGCGCGCCGGTGGCGGCGTCGGCGAACAGGATCTGCACGTCGCGGGCGCGCACATCGCGGCCGTTGATGCGATACACCGAGCCCGCCTCGCGCTCGATGCGGCGCGAGATCTCGAGAATGTCGCGGTCGTTCACGGCCGCCGGCGCGGTGCGATCGCTGTTGTCGATCGTCATCACCACTTCGGCGTGGTTGCGCGACGGCCGCGTGTTCGAGCCGGAGAAAATGACAGCGTCCATGTCGGCGGCGCGCAGCGATTTGTGCGAGGTCTCGCCCATCGCCCAGCGCAGCGCCTCGACCAGATTCGACTTGCCGCAACCGTTCGGACCGACGACGCCGGTGAGGCCGGGTTCGATCACGAAGTCAGTCGGTTCGACGAACGTCTTGAAACCGTGAAGACGAAGACGCGTGAGTTTCATGCACAGATTCTCTGTTGGCGGGAGACGAATCTCCCAGCCCCGACAATACCATGGAAGGCAATGTCAATGTGGACTGAGTCGCCCTGGCGCCTCATTCTGAGGGCGGGACAATGGCGAGGGCTGGTCCCCAGGGCAACCCGCCGGGCCTGCTTTTCCAAGGCTTTCTCGTGGCGAACGGCCCACGAAACAGAAGCGGCCCCATTGAGGGGCCGCGCTGTGTCTTTGATGACTCAGTGATTCGAATCAGCTCTTCAGAAGCGGGTTGATCTTCTTCTGAAACTCCTCGATCGAAGCCTCGCCCTTGATCTTCTCGCCGTTGATGAAAAAGGTCGGCGTCGAATCGACTTTAAGAATGTCGCTCGCATATTTCTGGTCGGCGGCGATCTTGTCGAGCAACGCCTGGTCCTTGAGGCAGGCCTCGACCTGCTGCTGGCTGAGACCAGCCTGCTTGCCGATCCGCGTCAGCGTCTCCGTCGTGTTCTTCACCACCCAGTCGTTCTGCGAGCGGAACAGCATGTCGGTGACCGCGAAATACTTCTGCGCGTCGTCCTTGGCGATGCAGCGCGTCAGCATCGAGCCCGCGGCGGCTTTGATGTCGAGCGGGAACTCGCGGAAGATGTAGCGAATCTTGCCGGTATCGATGTATTCGGCCTTAAGCTTCGGGAACACGGTGGCGTTGAACGCCGCGCAGTGCGGGCAGGTCATGGAGGCGTATTCGGTGATGGTCACCGCAGCGTCCGCCGGTCCGATCGCCATGTCGGGCAACGACTGAGGCTTGGCGACATCGGCGGCGCTCTGCGCCATCGCGTCCGAGATCAGCCGCAGCGGGGAGAAGCCGGCCAGAGCGGCGAGGCCGGTCAGCGACAGGGCAGCGGTGAAGGCGCGGCGGGTGATGATCAAGGCTCTGCTCCGAAATGGGCGCATCTCGCGCCTGAAACGCTCGTAACTCGGCTTTTCGCTAGCTTGAAACCCACCCGGAGGCAATGCCGGGCCGCAAATGGGGATCAAAGCGTCAGCGTCAATTTCGCTTGATGGCGGCGCCCAGGCGGGCCAGCGCGTCGCGCAGGGCGTCGTCCTCGATCGCGGTCAGGGTCTGCGCGACCTTCGCGACCGTCTTCGGATCGGGCGGCACCGGGCGGCGCTTCACCGGGGGGCGCAACAGCGGCCCCTGGCGCAGCGCCAGCTTGCCGACCGCGTGCCAGCCGAAGAAGCGGTTGACCCGCTCCAGGATCACGTCCGACGAATGCTGGATCTCCAGCGCCATCGGCCCCTCGACGCGCAGGATCAAGGTCGCCGGCTCCTGCGGCTGGCCCTCGACCGGCCGCGGCCATTGCATCTTCAGCGGCTGGGCGTGCTCGGCGATCTCGCGCCCCGCGATCTCCGGCCAGCGCGTGACCAGCTCGCGGGCGGCAAAGCCCTGCTTGGCATAGGCGGCCGTCAGCACGTCGCCCATCATGAGCGACAGCGGTTTTGCGGTGAGGCGGCCGGGCTTTGCCATCGATGCAGGCTTCTCGTGGTCTGCCGCCCGTCCGAGCCGCCGGGGCTCGAAGAAAGCCGTGGATGCCGCAGACGAGACGGCGGTCCAGCGGGCGACGATGGCTCCTGACGTACTAGATTAAGCCAATGGTGTCATCAGCCCTTCCTTCCAAGCGCAAGAGCCGACCAGAGAATCGCGGCTCCGCCGAGCGCCCCGCACAACTGCTCGCCTGGTACGACCGCCACCGCCGGCGGCTGCCGTGGCGCGCGCCGGCCGGGCAGCGCTCCGATCCCTATCGCGTCTGGCTGTCGGAGATCATGTTGCAGCAGACCACGGTGAAGGCGGTCGGGCCGTATTTCGAGAAGTTTTTGGCGCGCTGGCCGGATGTCTCCGCGCTCGGCAGCGCCGAGCTCGACGACGTGCTCCGGATGTGGGCCGGCCTCGGCTATTATTCGCGGGCGCGCAACCTGCATGCCTGTGCCGTCACGGTGCTGCGCGAGCATGGCGGCGTGTTCCCGGACACCGAGGAGGGGCTGCGCGCGCTGCCCGGCATCGGTCCGTACACCGCGGCGGCCATTGCCGCGATCGCGTTCGATCGGCTGACCATGCCGGTCGACGGCAACATCGAGCGCGTCGTCTCGCGGCTGTTCGTGGTGGAGGAGGCGTTGCCGCAGGCCAAGCCGCAGATCCAGGCGCTGGCGGCGACGCTGCTCGGGCCGTCGCGCGCCGGCGACAGCGCGCAGGCGCTGATGGATCTCGGCGCCACCATCTGCACGCCGAAGAAGCCGGCCTGCGCGCTGTGTCCCTTGAGCGAGGACTGCGCCGCACGCGAGCGCGGCGACCAGGAGACGTTCCCGCGCAAGGCCGCCAAGAAGACCGGCACGCTCCGTCGCGGCGCCGCCTTCGTCGTCATCCGAGGCGACGAGCTGCTGGTGCGCTCCCGCCCCGCAAAGGGCCTGCTCGGCGGCATGACCGAGGTTCCCGGCTCGGAATGGCTCGCTGGCCAGGACGATGCCGACGCGCTCGCCCAAGCGCCGGAGCTGGCCGGCGTGAAACGCTGGCACCGCAGGCTCGGCGTCGTCACCCACGTCTTCACGCATTTCCCGCTGGAGCTCGTGGTCTATACCGCGCGGGTCCCGGCGCGGACACGCGCACCGGACGGCATGCGCTGGGTCCCGGTCGCGACGCTGGACGGCGAGGCGCTGCCCAACGTGATGCGCAAGGTCGTGGCGCATGGGCTGGGGGATTGATCTCGCCGCTGCTGACACGAGGCTGGCAGCAGTGCGGAGCTAGAACGGGCGCATAGAGGAGACGCCCATGGTCGCAACCGCACTCGATACGCTGACCCCGCCACCCTGCGCAAAACTGCTCGGATGGCGGTTGCTGGACGCCAACCCGGCCGACGGGTGGATTAAGATCGGCTTCGACGGCAAGCAGGAGTTCTGCAATCCCGCCGGCTTCATCCAGGGCGGCCTGCTTGCATCGATGTTGGACGACACGATGGGGCCCGCCGTCTTTATCAGGACCGAAGGTCGGCTCTACACGACGACGGTGAGCATGACCGTCAACTATCTTGCGCCGGCGCAGCCCGGGCCGATCGTGGGCGAGGCGCGCGTGCTTCAACTCGGCAAGACCATCGCCTTCATCGAGGGACGTCTTACCAACGGCGACGGCGCCCTGATCGCAACCGCGAGCGCAAGTGCGCGGCTGGTGGAGGCGGCTAAGGCGCTCGCCAAATAATGCGACCCTCAAGCTCAGACCACGGGGCGGGCCGGACGTTCCGCTATGTGTTGCTTCTACGAGAACTGTATCCACGCGCTCCGCCGTCGTCCCGGCCTTGAGCCGGGGCCCATACCCACAGGCAGTGGTTTGATGCACAGGGGTCATTGGCATTTTTCCCATCACGACGGCGGCGGGGCTTGTCCGGGACGACAGCGGTGGACGAGGCGGATTCACGGCTCAACCAGCGGCTTGAACGAGCAACAGAGACCGGGACGCGTCCGCGTTCGCGCGGCACATCATGCCCGAGGCTTGCGATCAGTTCATCCCTTGCGCGGGGGCGGGGCGTAAAACGGGGCCGCAGTTCGGCGGCCCCGCTTGCTCCGATCAATTCGGCTCGTTAATTCGGCTTGGGCGTCTCCACCACCAGCGCCACGATCCGCCGCACCAGCGGCAGGACAGCGAGCAACGTGGGGAACGCGACGAGCCAGGAGATGGCCCACGCTGCGGGCCAGGTCTCGATGAACGCCTGTGTCGGTCCAAGGCTCCTCAGCGTGGCGATCGCCGACACGACGAACGTCATCAGCACTGAGAGTGTCAATGGCATGACGACGGCCGAATAGCGCGCCGGCAGTTTTCTGCGCGCGCGCCGTTCACCAGATGGTTTCATGATGGCAGTTCCGGAATTCGATCGGTCGATCACGGGCAACGCGTCCTGCATTCCTCCGGATCGAGCCGATCCGTTGAATGCGTTGCCTGACGTGAGACGCTTACGGTGCGCATCAGCGCAGCAGGCGTCTGATAGCCTGACAACAAGGCGGACGCCAGCCAAAAAAACTGAACGAGCCGGAATTCATGCCGCTGCTGCGCTAGCCGGTTTGGAGGGGAGGGTGGGCAAAGGCGCGCATCACCGTACTCACCATGGACTGCGCTCGATCCCGCGCCGTGCCCACCATCTGACTCGGAGTGCGCAGCACCGCGGTGGGCACGCTGCCGCCCTGCCGGGCGGCTGCTTTGCCCACCCTGAGCGACCTCAACTGTATCAACGCATTTTGCTGTTGGCGGCCTGACAGAGCACGACGCGCGGGCGCCGGATGCTCACGTCGGTTTCGTCGGACGTCCTGGCGCGCCGCCGAGTTCGCGGCCCGTTTCCAGCATCAGCGTGCGCAGCCAGATCGACCCCGGCTCGACCTGCGCCCTGGTCGGATAGAACATGTATTGTTCGTCGATGCCAGGATCGAGCGGCGGCGCGACGGTCGACAGCGACAAGGCCTGCGCCAGCGCCGCGATCAGGCGGCGCGGCACGAAGGCGACGAGATCTGTGCGCGCGGCGACATGCAGCGCCTCGATGTAGCTCGGCACGACCAGCGCGATCCGCCGCTCCCAGCCCTTGCTGCGCAGCCAGCCGTCGATCAGGTCCTCGCTCTGGCCGCGCAGCACCACCGCGACATGCCGGGCGGCCAGGAAGGCGTCTCGCCGGTTCAGTCGCCTGCCGGCCGGATGACCGCGCCGCACCGCCAGCGCATCGCTGTCGGTGTAGAGCAACTGGCGATGGAAGCCCTTGAAGGCGTTGCCGATCGAGATCACCATGTCGATGGTGCGGGCGAACTCGGCGTGGAAGATCGCAGGGCCTCGCCAAGGCACGACGTCGATGCGGAGGTTGGGCGCGGCGCGCGTCACCTTGGCCATCAACGACGGCATCAGCAGCTCGACCGCGAGATCAGGCATCATCAGGCGAAATTGGCGTTCGCTCCGTGCAGCGTCGAACGCGTCGGGCGTGAACAGGCCGCGCACCTGATCCAGCGCCTGGGCGAGCGGGGCCTGCAGCGCAAGGGCGCGCGGGGTCAGCTCCATCCGCGCGCCGGTGCGGACCAGGAGGGGATCGCCGAGCAAGTCGCGCAGCCGCTGCAGCGCGTGGCTGGTGGCCGGCTGGGACAGTCCGATCCGCAGCGCAGCCCGGCTGACGCTGCTCTCGCGGAGCAGCGCGTCGAGCGCCACCAGCAGATTGAGATCGAGTGCGGCCAAATTCATAGGACGAATTGATATCATATCCGATATCGATTGGAAGAATGCGCCGCCACCCGTCATGCTTCGCCCTGTCGCAGAGGAGATCGGGAGACAGATGTCATGACCGCCAGCGCCAACAAGCGATTGATGCAAGAGCTGCTCACCAAGGCCGCCGCCGGCGACCGCGCGGCCTATGTCGCGGCCATTGCCGACGACGTTACGATGGTGATCACGGGACAATATTCGTGGTCGCAGACGATCAGGGCAAGGACGCGCTGCTGCGCAATCTCCATGGCCATCTCAACAGCCTGCTGGCGGAGGGACGCCGCACCGTTCCGCTGCGTTTCATGGCGGAGGACGACCTCGTCGTGATCGAGGGCAAGGGCGAGATGCGCACTAGATCCGGGCGCCCTTACAACAACGACTACTGCCTGATCTTTCGGCTGCACGAGGGGCGCATCGTCGAGATCCGCGAATATTGCGACTCGGCGCTGACGGAAGCGGTGCTGGGACCGTTTCCGGCTGCGCTCAAGCAGACCGGTTGATGCGACAATGACCGAATTCAAGGAGAGTTTGCCGATGAGCGCCGTAGAAGCCACGGGTCATGACAACAAGCGGATCGTGCAGCATGTGTTCGACGAGCTGGCGAAGAGCAATGCGCAGCCGCTGCTCGCGCATCTTGCGGATGATTTCCGCTTCGTCATCATGGGCAGCGGATCCTGGTCGCGCAGCTATGACGGCAAGGCGGTCGTTCTCGCCGAGTTGTTCGCGCCGCTGCGGGCGCGGCTCGGCCGCATCACCACCATCCCGATCCGGCTGACGGCCGAGGCTGACCGCGTCGTGGTCGAGGCGCGTGGCCGCAATACGACGAGCGACGGCAAGGTTTACAACAACAGCTATTGCAACGTCCTTCGCCTGGAGAACGGCCGCATCGTAGAATGGATCGAATATTGCGACACGCTGCTGATCGAGACCGCGCTCGGTCCGCCGGCGCCGACGGCATGAGACGATTACGCGACTATCGGCATCGTCGATGATCGCGATAACGCTGTTGTTGGAATGCAGATCAATCCCGCTGTACATCATCCTCGCCTCCTCGTGGTCGAAAGTGATTCGATGATTACGAATTCACTTTAGCTCCACGGCCTTCTCGCTTGCGAAGGCCGGCTAGATGATCTTCAGTGCATAAAAACTTGCGTAGCGAGCAGTACCGACGAGACGGATGCGTCGTGCAGGTCGGTGCTGATCGCATTCGGCATGCAGAATGCGCCGACCGTGGTCGTCATCCCGATCTGTCGTCCGGTTTCGTTCCGAATTGCAGCTTCCGTTTTTCAGAATATTGCTTGACTCCACCCCCAAATCAGATGTCTTATCCACGCCGTTCCGTCCCGGCAGGAGGGGCGTACGCGTCGTCACGACACGCGGGGCGGGATGCGGTGGCTGCGACGGCGTCGTCAGGACGAGCGACGTCGACCGGCCTCGTGCAGAGCTGCGGCGGCTTGCCGGCGTGGCGCGGGTGCGAGGTCTTTCGCGGACGTCGAAATCGTGTGGTCCTGGCATCCCGATGCTGATGTCAACTCGCGACGAGGCTTCGCTTCGCGTGGGGATGGTGGCCAGAAAGCCCGGCGCACCAGGGAGATCACGTATAAGACGTAAAGCCCATCGCGCAGGGAATGCCGGATGACCGGCTGGACCTGTGGTGACTGCCGCCTGCTTATCTTTCTGCAGGCGGGCCATGGGTTGCGGCCAGCGCCCGGCATTCCCTGCGCCCTCCTCATTTGCGAGGGTCCTTCTCGGCAACACCTCGGGCGCGGCGCGCCGCGAGAGGGTGAGCTCATGTCCTTCATCGGGATGTCTGTCGTCGCATCGCCATCGATCGGCATGGGTCGTGTCCGGATCCGCGCGGGTCGAGCACGCGGCCCGCAGAATGCAGATCGCCCATGACGGCGCACGCGGGCGGCCAGGGGTGGACGGTCCGGACCGGTGCAGATAGGGTCGGATATCATCTGTCAGGGATCACCATGCTCAAGCTCTATGTCGCGCCGGGCACCTGCGCGCTCGCTTCACACATCGCGCTGGCCGAGACCGGCGCCGACTACGTCGCCGAGAAGCTCAGCTTCAAGACCAACCAGCAGAACAGCCCGGACTATCTCGCGATCAATCCCAAGGGGCGCGTGCCGGCGCTGGTGACGGAGCAGGGCGTCCTGACCGAGACGCCGGCGATGCTCGCCTATATCGCGCAGCGCTTTCCGGAAGCGCGGCTTGCGCCGCTCGACGACGTCTTCGCCTTTGCCGAGGTGCAGTCCTTCAACAGCTATCTCTGCTCGACGGTCCACATCGCCCACGCGCACAAGATGCGGGGCTATCGCTGGGCCACCGAAGAGTCCTCCTTCGCCGACATGAAGAAGAAGGTGCCGGAGACGATGGGCGCCTGCTTCGCGCTGATCGAGCAGAAGATGCTGCGCGGCCCGTGGGTGATGGGCGAGCAGTACACGATCTGCGATCCCTATCTTTTCACGATCGCGCAATGGCTCGAAGGCGACGGCGTCGACATCAACGCCTTCCCGAAGGTCGCCGACCATTTTGGCCGCATGTCCGGGCGGCCGGCCGTCAAGAAGGCGCTGGCCGAGCTGGCGGGCTGACGGCCATCCTCGAGGCCATGGCGTCGGAACAGCGCCCGCCAGCATGGCGCATCGGGAGAGCGGAAAAAATAGCCGCGCGAAGCTGGAACCCAAATCCGGCCATCGACGTTGCAGGAAGCCGTGGCGCGCCTGCGACCGATCTCCTTTTCTGGGACCCCTTGATGTTGCCGGCTGCCGTTTCAGATGACCGTTTGCGCGTGACCGGCACCGAGAGCATCCGCGAGAGACTGAAGGCGGCGACGGCCTCGGCGCACCGCGCGCTGGATGAGGGGCTCGTTCATTTCGATCTCACCACGACGGCTCATTATCGCCGGTTCCTGCAGGCCAGCGCAGCCGCGCTGCTGCCGTTGGAGGCGGCGCTCGATCAGGCCGGGGTGGATGATCTGATCGAGGACTGGCCGCAGCGCCGACGATCGCAGGCGATCGCCAGCGATCTCGCGGATTTCGGTGCCGTGCCGATTCCGATGGACCTTCCCGCACTCTCGCTCGACCGTGCGGGCGTATTCGGCACGCTCTACGTACTCGAGGGATCTCGGCTCGGCGCAGCCTATCTGCTGCGCATGGTCGCGGCCTCCGCCGATCCGCGGGTGAGACGCGCGACGCGCTATCTCGGCCATGGCGCGCGGCAGGGCTTGTGGAGCAGCTTCCTGTCGCAACTCGCGCAGGCGCGGACGACGGCCGACGAGGAAGTCAGGATGATCGTGAGTGCACGCGAAGCGTTCGCGATGTTTGCGAAGGCGATGGCAGCAGCATGAACGAGCCGGTCAACCTCACCAATTGCGATCGCGAGCCTATCCATGTTCCCGGGACGGTTCAGCCGTTTGGCTTCCTGCTGGCGCTGGTGTCGGACTTCACCATATGCATGGCCTCGGAGAACGCGCCGGATTTTCTCGGCGGCGATATCGGCTGGCTGCTGCAGCGGCCGCTCGACGCCGTGCTCTCGGAGGCGGCCGCGGCCGCGATCCGCGCCAGGGTCGACTATCTCAGCGGCCCCGATGCGGTCGAGCGCGTGTTCGGCGTCGATCTGCAGGGCCGTGGCAAGCTTTTCGATCTCGCCATCCACTTTTCCGGTGCGTATCTCGTCGTCGAGGCCGAGCCCAGTCTGATCGAGCCCGGCGTCAATTCCGGCGAGCTGGTGCGGTTGATGCTCGGCCGCATCCGCAAGACGGCGGGGATGATGGACCTGGCGCAGGAGGCGGCGCGCCAGCTCAAGCTGCTGACCGGCTTCGATCGGGTGATGGTGTATCGGTTTCATCCCGACGGCTCGGGTGAGGTGATCGCCGAGGTCGCGGGCTCCGGCCTGGAGCCGTTCCTCGGGCTGCATTATCCGGCCTCGGACATTCCCAAGCAGGCGCGGCAGCTCTATCAGCGCAACTGGCTGCGGATCATCGCCGACATCAACGCGGCGCCGGCGCCGCTGCTGTCGACGCCGACGCACAATGCCGGACTGCTCGACCTGTCGATGAGCGTGCTGCGCGCGGTCTCCCCCATTCACATCGAGTATCTCCGCAACATGGGCGTCGCCGCGTCGATGTCGGTCTCGATTCTGCGCGAAGGCAAACTGTGGGGCCTGTTCGCCTGCCATCATTATGCGCCGCATCACCTGTCGTTCGAGAAGCGCACTGCGGCCGAGCTGTTCGGTCAGATGTACTCCTGGCTGCTCGAGGCGCGCGAGCGCGAGACCGACATCGCCTACGAGACGCGCGCGCATCAGATCCAGGAGCGGCTGATCGAGCGCGCGGCCGCGCAGGCCCACAGCAAGCGCGCGATCCTGGAGTTCGTCGCCGACTATCGCCAGATGATCGAGTGCGACGGCATCGCCGTGTGGTCCGATGACGAGATCACGCTCGACGGCGAGACGCCGACCGAAGAGGAGGTGCAGGACCTCATCGGCTTCATCAACCGGACCTCCCCCGGCCGCATCTGCGCCAGCGCCGAGATTGCCAAGGTCTACGCGGCGGGCGAGGCATTTCGCGATCGCGCCGCCGGCTTCCTCGCCATTCCGATCTCGCGCACGCCGCGCGACTGCCTGATCTTCTTCCGCCGCGAGGTGCTGCGCGCGGTCAACTGGGCGGGCGATCCGAATAAGAGCTATGCCGAGGGCCCGAACGGTTCCCGCCTGACGCCGCGCAAGAGCTTCGAGCTGTGGCAGCAGACGGTGGCCGGCCAGTCGAAGCCGTGGACGGCGGCGGATTTGCGCATCGCCGAGAGCCTGCGCGTCACGCTGCTCGAAGTGATCCTGCAACTCTCCGAGCTCGCCGCGCGCGAGCGCCGCGGCGCGCAGGAGCGGCAGGAGCTGATGATCGCCGAGCTCAATCATCGCGTCCGCAACATCCTCAGTCTCGTGCGTGGCCTCGTCGCGCAGAGCAAGGACACGGCGACCTCGGTGGAGGAGTTCGCGTCCGTGCTCGGCGGCCGCATCCAGGCGTTGGCGCGGGCGCACGACCAGATCACCAACCTGAATTGGGCCCCCGTCGCGCTCCGCCATCTGCTCGAATCGGAGGCTGGCGCCTATCTCGGCTCAAGGGCCGGACGGGTGCGCATGGAAGGTCCAGAGGTCGCGCTCGACCCCAAGGCGTTCGCAACGCTCGCGCTCGTCGTGCACGAGATGATGACCAACTCAGCGAAATACGGCGCGCTCGCCGACTCCACAGGGCAGGTGCAGGTGATCTGGCGGCTCGATCCCGGGGCGAGCCTGGTCATCGACTGGAAGGAGAGCGGCGGGCCGCCGGTGCAGCCGCCGTCGCGGCGCGGCTTCGGCACCACCATCATCGAGCGTTCGGTGCCGTTCGACCTCAAGGGCGACGCCGAGATCCGCTTCGACCTGCTCGGCGTGCAGGCGCGCTTCGTGATCCCTGCCAATTTCGTCCAGATGGTGCCGGCGATGACGGGGGCACCCTCCAGGCACCAGCGCAAGGAAGAGGACACGCCGCGCCTGTCCGGTACGGTGCTGATCGTCGAGGACAATCTGATCATCGCGATGGGCGCCGAAGTGATTCTGCTCGAGCTGGGAGCGCGGCACATCGACACCGCGGCGTCGGTCAGTCAGGCGCTGAAGTCGATCGAGCGCGCGGTGCCGAGCTTCGCACTGCTCGACATCAACCTCGGCGCGGAAAGCAGCCTGCCTGTCGGGCACCGGCTGAAGGAACTCGGTGTGCCCTTCTTGTTCGCGACCGGCTATGGCGAGCGTGCGCCGATTCCGGCGGAGCTGTCCGACATGCCGGTGATTCAGAAGCCGTACACGCGCGAAGTCGTCGAGAAGGCATTGACGAAGATCAAATGAGTCGCACGCGCATCAAGGTCGGCTTTGCGCGTCGCGGTGATTGGCATTTATGATTGCAGTCTTGGGTTTTCTCACATCCGCGTGTTGCACATGAGCGCGACAACGCACGACGGGAGACAGATCATCGACTATTCCCACTGTTGCTGCGACAAAACAGCCCAAAAATATTAGAACGCATCCAAAGGACACCGCTGTTCTAACATTGTTTCGACAAATGGAACCTCCGCAGCCTTATTCCGAACGAAGTCATCGCCGAAACGGCGCAGCGGGGGCGCGTTGAATCGTCGGAGGTCTGATGACGAATCGAACGACGAGTTTGTTGCCGTGCGTTGCTGTCGCCGTGCTGGCGGGAGCGGCTGCGACGACAATCGAGTTTACACCGGCATCGGCTGCAGACGAATGCCTTGCAAAGCCTGCGGGGACGCCGGCGGGGAAGCACTGGTTCTATCGCATCGATCGCGCGACCAAGAAGCAGTGCTGGTATCTGCGCGACGACGATCGCGAAGCGAAGGGCGCGTCGCTGGTCACGCGCAAGCTCGCCTCGCAGAAGGAACGGGCTCAGCTCTCGTCGACCGCGGCAAATGCACGTGCCGAGATCCAATCGTCGTCCAAGGACGCCGCCGATGAGGTGAAGGTCGTGTCCTCGACACCGACCGTGGCGGCGACGTCTGCCTTTCCGTCGGCTGCTGCATTTCCGGCCGCGCCTGCACCGGTCGTCGCGCCGGCGCCCGTGGCGTCAGCGCCGGCGGCGGCTGCGCCCGACCCGGTCGGCGCGGCTGTGAACGAATCTGCTGTTGCGACGCGTTGGCCCGACCAGTCCGGCACGCTGCAGGCAGCGGCGCAGCCCGCCGCGCCCCGCGCGTCCTCCTACACGCTCGCGGCCGCCAGCGACACCAGCGCCGCGGAAGCGGCTGCTCCCGCGACGCCGGCGCTGGCCGCTGCGGATGCGTCGCCGGCCGTGACGATCGGCATGTCCGGGGATGATGCGTCCAAGACGCGGATGTTTGCTTTCCTGGGCGCAGTCGCGATCGCGGGCTTCTCGATCAGCGTGCTGTTTGCGCGCGCCCGGAGCAGGCGGCAGCTTCGCATCGAGCCGGTGGCCGCCCGGCGCGTCACGCGTTGGCCGACGGAGCCCGAGCTCGATCGCATGCACCTGCCGCCGGTGGACAGCTACTATCCGGCCCTGGCGGGACGCAGGGGTAAATCGTCGCAGTCGACAGCGCAGGTCTCGGTCGTGCCGCGCGACGACGCTCGCTACGATGAGCAGTACGAGGTCGAAGACCTGCTGGCGCGCTATTCCGGACAGGAACGCCGGAATTCCTGAGCGTCAGGCGGCGGACATCTCGGAGCGGATCTCGGCGCGCAATTCGTCGATCAGCCTGAGGCCGCCCTTGGTCTCGACATGCCAGAAGGTCCAGCCGTTACAGGCCGGCAGGCCTTGCGCCACCGCGCCGATGCGGTGGATCGAGCCGACCTTGTCACCCAGCATGATGGCCCCATCGGCGCGCACCAGTGCGCCGTGGCGGCGCTTGGAGTCGACGAGCTTGGTGCCGGGCGCGATCATGCCGCGTTCGATCAGCTCCGAGAAGGCGACGCGCGGCGCTTCGCGCGCCGTCATGAACGGTGCGAGCGTTGCCTCCGGCAGCGGCTCGACCGCGGCGATGCGCCGCTCTGCCGCCTTCGCATAGACCTTGTCGCGCTCGAAGCCGATGTAGCGGCGGCCGAGGCGTTTTGCCACGGCTCCGGTCGTGCCGGTGCCGTTGAACGGATCGATCACCAGATCGCCGGGTTTCGAGGATGACAGCAGCACCCGCGCCAGCAGGCCTTCCGGCTTCTGCGTCGGATGGATCTTCTTGCCGTCGCCGTCCTTCAGCCGTTCCTCGCCCGTGCACAGCGGAATCAGCCAGTCCGAGCGCGCCTGGACGTCCTCGTTGGCGGCCTTCAGCACTTCGTAGTTGAACGTGTAGCCCTTCGCCTTCTCGTCCCGCGCGGCCCAGATCATGGTCTCGTGCGCGTTGGTGAAGCGGCGGCCGCGGAAGTTCGGCATCGGGTTGGACTTGCGCCAGACGATGTCGTTGAGGATCCAGAAGCCGAGATCCTGCATGATCGCGCCGACGCGGAAGATGTTGTGATAGGAGCCGATCACCCAGATCGTCGCGCTCGGCTTCATCAGGCGGCGCGCGGCGAGCAGCCAGGCGCGCGTGAAGTCGTCATAGGCGGAGAACGAGGAGAACTTGTCCCAATCGTCGTCGACCGCATCGACCTGCGATTCGTCGGGACGCTTGAGCTCACCCTTGAGCTGCAGATTGTACGGAGGATCTGCAAACACCAGGTCGACCGATGCGCCTGGCAGTTTCGACATCTCGGCGACGCAGTCGCCGACGATGATTCGTTGCTCTTCGAGGGTCTGAAATTTAGTGCGGGGCGCCCTTGCAGACGCCCCGCGACGCGACTCTACCATGACTCAAGAACTCTGACTCAGGCGACGCTGTCGGCGACGCGGGACCTAACAACCGACTGCCCACACATTGACCCGGCAAAGTAAAAATGGACTTAACCCGGAAAATTATTCGCATCGATGCGCACGCATTCATCACGCGCACCGGCGACGAATTCCGTTCGTCGATACACGATGGTCTCTGCGCAAGACGCCGATTGCGATGGGTTTTTCGCGCCGGTCGCGCGCGAGTGCAGCCGATCGAGGTTCGGCGCGGCCCAGTTTTTTCGGCGGCGCTAGGCAAAATTTGCCGGCCGGGTTATTGATTAACACAGTGGAAATTTTACCTGTTTGCCGCGTTAGGCATTTCGCGCAGAGCCGCGCAAGAATCGTGAGGAAAGGCCGCCCATGCGTTACGATGATTTCCGTCGCAGCGACGACATCGACGACCGTCGCGACGAAGGCGGCGGGATGGGCGGCGGTATGGGTCTGCCGATCGGCGGCGGCGGGCTGGGTATCGGCACCATCATCGTGCTCGGCCTGATCGGCTACGCCTTCGGCATCGATCCGCGCATCCTGATCGGCGGCGCTGAGATGCTCAGCCACGGCGGCGCACCGACCCAGCAGGCCGATCGGCGCTCGCCCGGCAAGACCGGCGCGCCGAAGGACGAGATGGGCGACATGATCGCCGGCGTGCTCGGCGAGATCGACGACCGCTGGAGCGAGATCTTCCAGGCCAGCGGCCAGAATTACACCGGGCCCAAGATCGTGCTGTTTCGCAACAGCACCAATGGCGGCCGCTGCGGCATGGCGCAGTCGGCGATGGGGCCGTTCTACTGTCCGCCGGACCGGCAGATCTTCCTCGACACCAACTTCTTCCGCGAGGTCGAGACGCGCTTCCGGGGCTGCTCGGGCAGCGCCTGCAAGTTCACCGCGGCCTACATCATTGCGCACGAGGCCGGGCACCACATCCAGAACCTGCTCGGCATCCTGCCGCGCGTGACGCGGATGCAGCAGCAGTCGGACAACAAGGCCGAAGCCAACGCGCTGCAGGTCAAGGTCGAACTGCAGGCCGACTGCCTGTCGGGGGTCTGGGTCAATCGCGAGGCCAAGAAGCGTCCGGGCTTCCTCGAGGAGGGCGACATCGACGCCGCGCTGACGACGGCCTCGGCGATCGGCGACGACACCTTGCAGCGGAAGGCGACCGGACGCGTGGTGCCGGATTCGTTCACCCATGGCTCCGCCGCGCAGCGCAAACGCTGGTTCATGATCGGCTACCAGCAGGGCACGGTGCAGGCCTGCAATACGTTCAGCGCCAGTTCGCTGTAGGGAGACGCGATGATGGCGATCGACGAGAGCAAGAGCTTCATTCCCCTCAACATCGCCGTGCTGACGGTGTCCGACACGCGTTCGCTTGCCGACGACAAGTCCGGTACCACCCTGAGTGACCGCCTGACCGCTGCCGGCCATAGGCTCGCGGCGCGCGAGATCGTCACCGACGACGTCGAGAAGATTCGCGCGGTGGTGAAGTCGTGGACCGCCGATCCCGGCGTCGATGTCGTCATCACCACCGGCGGCACCGGCTTCACCGGCCGTGACGTCACGCCGGAAGCGATCGAGCCGCTGTTCGAGAAGCGCATGGACGGCTTCTCGATCGCCTTCCACATGCTGAGCCACGCCAAGATCGGGACGTCGACGATCCAGAGCCGGGCCACGGCCGGCGTCGCCGGTGCGACCTATATCTTCTGCCTGCCGGGATCACCGGGGGCCTGCCGTGACGGCTGGGACGGCATCCTCGCCGCCCAGCTCGACTACCGCACGCGACCCTGCAACTTCGTCGAGATCATGCCGCGGCTCGACGAGCATCTGCGCCGGCCCAAGGCGCAGGGCGCGACGGCATAGGGCCACGGGACGACGACGCGGCGCGCGTCCATCGCGCGTCTCACTTCGTGGGTACGATCTCGAAAGCGCCGCCGCCTTCGATGGCCGCGCCAATGAGGCCGCCCATCATGCTGGCCGCGAAATTCTGGCCGCGCGGTCCCACGACCATCCGGTAGGTCTTGCCAGGCACGGCGGTGAAACGAATGTTCGACGAGCCCGGCGAGGACCATGTCGACACGGTGATCGTGGTGGCGCCGGGCGCAATCGGGCCGCTGTAGCTCTCGCCGCGGCCAAGGCTCGCCACCTTGGCGCCATTGATCTCGATCGCCGCTGGTGCCGCCAGATAGAGGAAGTCCGTCGTGCGCGTAATCGCGACCGTTGCGCGCCCTTTGGGCGCGGCGCGAGCCGCCGTCCCGGCCTCGACCCCAAACAGGCCTGCGAGCGCGACAAGCGCCGCAAGCTTCGATCGCACCATCGATTCCATCACTGCTCCCGCCCCGTTTGGCGGGATACTACCGGCGCGCGGGAACTTCGCAATCGGCATGCGCAGCCTGTTGTGGCGGTGATCTCGGCCTACCGGCGGTTGCTGCACGAGCCGCCCGGCTAAAACTCGAGCCGCCATGTCTCGCCGGTCAGCGGGACGCCGAACATGGCGTGCGGCTCCTCGGCGATCTTGCGAAACCCGGCGCGGGCATAGATGTCGCGCGCGGCGGTGAGAATACTTTGCGTCCACAGCTCGATCGTCCTGTAGTTCTTCTCGCGCGCGAAGCGGATGCATTGTTCGGTCAGGGCCCGGCCGACGCCGAGACCGCGGGCCTTCTTCTCGACCAGCAGCAGCCGCAGCTTGGCGACCTCGTCGCTGCCCTTGACCAGGAAGATCGAGCCGACCGGCTCGCCCGCAAGCTCGGCGATCCAGCAGTGCTCGCGCGCCGGGTCGTAGCTCCTGATGAACTGTGCGCCGATCTCGGCGACCAACGCCTCGAACGAGACGTCCCAACCATATTCCTCGGCGTAGACGGCGCCGTGCCGTGAAACCACCCAGCCGATGTCGCCCGGGCGATGGCTGCGCAGCAGCACTGGGGAGCGGCCCGGCTGCTGCGGCTCCAGGGCGGTCTCGATCGTCGTCATTGCACCGACCAGCCGGTCGCGCACGGATGGCGCCAGCGGCGCCAGCATGGCCGCGATCTCCTTCTGCGAGCTGCGGTCGAGCTTGGCATAGGCCTGCCGGCCTCTTGCGGTCAGGCCGAGCTGCTGCTGCCTGCGATCGGTTGGCAAAGGCGTGCGGGTGATCAGCCCCTGCTCGTCGAAGCTCTGGACGATGCGGCTGAGATAGCCGGCATCGAGGCCGAGCGAGAGACCGATCTCCTTGGCCGAGATGGCGTCGTACTGTGCGAGTTCATAGAGCACACGCGCCTCGGCCAGAGAAAACGGACTGTCGAGCAGATGCTGGTCCAGCGCGCCGAGCTTCCTCGTGTAGAAACGGTTGAACGCGCGGATGGCGGCGACCTGGCCGTCGGCTGGGGCGGAATTCATGGGGCACCTCCAATATTTGCCATTGTCAACCAATTGATTGACTTTGGCAAGTATTGTCGTGCCGCTACACCATCACGATCCGGCTGCGCAGCATCGTCCGCGAGGAACGGCCGAGCTGACGCAGCAGCCGCGTTTCGGCGCGCTTGTGGTCGGGCTTGTATCCGCCGAGCTGCCGGTAGTGATCCCTGGCGATCAGGAGACCCTGGTCGCCGAGCGGCCCGACCAGGACCCGCGCAACCGCGCGCAGCCGGTCGCGCAGGCTGATTGCGGCATAGGGAGATCGGGCATAGCGGAAGACGCCAGCGCGCGGCCGGCCGGTGGTGGCGACGCTCTGGACGAACTGCATGGTTTCATCGATCCAGCCGGGATCGAGCATCGCGCCGGCGGGCAGAAACATCAGCCAGGGCGCACGCGCGCTGGCGGCCCCTGCAGCCAGGGCCGCGGCCTGGGAGCCCTCGAACTTCATGAAGTGGCAGCCGGCGACGTCCGCGACCCGCTCGATCACGCTGGAATCGGGCGAGCGATCGACCAGCAGCACCTCGGTGACGACACCGGCCGCGGCGCCCGGCACCAGCGCGGACAGGGTGGCCACGGCGGTCTGCTCGACACCTTCGGTCGGAATGATCACGCTCAGCATGAAACTGGCATCGCTATCTGTCGCGCCTCCGGCATGACTGTTATCATCTTGTCATAGCCAAATCAGCCCGCTGCGCTGCGGAATTTTGCAGCACGCACCTGGCCGCGCCGTTCGGGGCTGCGCCCGAACGGTGCTATTTCAAGGTGCCGTGTTGCTGAAGCTCGCGCTTGACTGGCTCAGTCGCCTGCCTGTGTCGGCGTGGTGCCGCCGGCGCTGTTCGGCCACACCCAGTCGCGGATCGCCGGCATGTCCTCGCCATGCGCGCGGATGTAGCGGGCATGCTCGATCAGCGCATCGCGGAATTTCTGCTTCACATGGGCCGCCGACACGCTGAGGCCGGGCACGCGTTCGATCGCCTCGATGGCGAGGTGGAAACGGTCGAGCTCGTTGAGCACGACCATGTCGAACGGAGTCGTCGTGGTGCCTTCCTCGATGAAGCCGCGCACATGCATGCCGGCATGGTTGGTGCGGCTGTAGGTGAGGCGATGGATCAGATACGGATAGCCGTGATAGGCGAAGATCACCGGCTTGTTGGTGGTGAACAGGCTGTCGAAGTCGCGGTCGCTGAGGCCGTGCGGATGGTCCTGCTTCGGCTGCAGGGTCATGAGATCGACGACGTTGACCACGCGGATCTTCAGGTCGGGCAATTCCTTGCGCAGCAGGTCGACGGCTGCGAGCGTCTCCAGGGTCGGGACATCTCCGGCGCAGGCCATCACCACGTCGGGCTCCTCGTCGGCGGGCTCGGTGCCGGCCCAAGACCAGATGCCGATGCCGGCGTCGCAATGCGTCGCCGCCTCCTGCATCGACAGCCATTGCGGCGCCGGCTGCTTGCCGGCAACGATGACGTTGATGCGGTCGTAGGTGCGCAGGCAGTGGTCCGCGATCCACAACAGCGTGTTGGCATCCGGCGGGAAGTAGATGCGGACGATGTCCGCCTTCTTGTTGGCGACGAGGTCGACGAAGCCGGGGTCCTGATGGCTGAAGCCGTTATGGTCCTGCCGCCAGACATGCGAGGTCAGGAGATAGTTCAGCGACGCGATCGGGCGCCGCCACGGCAGCTCGCGTGACACCTTCAGCCATTTGGCGTGCTGGTTGAACATCGAATCGACGATGTGGATGAACGCCTCGTAGCAGGAGAACAGGCCGTGGCGGCCGGTGAGCAGATAGCCCTCCAGCCAGCCCTGGCAAAGATGCTCGCTCAGTACCTCCATCACGCGGCCGTCATGGGCGAGGTGGACATCGTAGGGCTCGATGCCTTCCATCCACACCCGCTCGGTGACCTCGAATACGGCATCGAGCCGGTTCGAGGCGGTCTCGTCCGGGCCCATGATGCGGAAGTTGCGTGTCTCTGCATTCAGCGTGATCACGTCGCGCAGGAACTTGCCGAGCTCGCGCGTGGCTTCAGCCATGGTCTGGCCCGGAGAGGACACCTCGACCGCAAAATGCTGGTAGTCTGGGAGCCTGAGCTCGCGCTTGAGCAGACCGCCATTGGCATGCGGGTTGGCGCCCATGCGCCGCGTGCCCTTCGGCGCCAGTGCCTGCAGCTCCGGCACGAGCCGGCCGTGGCCGTCGAACAGCGTTTCCGGCTCGTAGCTTTTCATCCACGCTTCGAGCAGCGCGAGATGCTCGGGCTTGCCGCGCGGATTGGTGATCGGCACCTGATGGGCGCGCCAGAAGCCTTCGACCTTGAGGCCGTCGACCTCCTTCGGCCCGGTCCAGCCCTTCGGGCTGCGCAGCACGATCATCGGCCAGCGCGGCCGTTGGATCGTTGCATCCGACTGACGCGCATTCTGCTGGATCGAGCGGATGCTCGCGAGCGCGACATCGAGCGCGTCCGCCATCTGGCGATGCATCGCCTTCGGCTCCGCGCCTTCGACGAACAGCGGCTCGTAGCCGTAACCTTCGAACAGGCATTTGATCTCGGCATCGCCCATGCGGCCGAGCACGGTCGGATTGGCGATCTTGTAGCCGTTGAGATGCAAAATCGGCAGCACCGCGCCGTCATGGGCCGGGTTCAGGAACTTGTTCGAATGCCAGGATGCGGCGAGGGGCCCGGTCTCGGCTTCGCCGTCGCCGACCACGCAGGCCACGATCAGATCGGGATTGTCGAACGCCGCACCATAGGCGTGCACCAGCGCGTAGCCGAGCTCGCCGCCTTCGTGGATCGAGCCCGGCGTCTCGGGCGCGGCATGGCTCGGGATGCCGCCAGGGAAGGAGAACTGCCGGAACAGCTTGCGCAGGCCATCGGCATCGCGCGTGATGTCCGGATAGATCTCGCTGTAGCTGCCTTCGAGATAGGTGTTGGCGACCATGCCGGGGCCGCCATGGCCGGGACCGCACACGTAGATGACGTCGAGATCCTGCGCCTGGATGGCGCGATTGAGATGGGCGTAGATGAAATTCAGTCCGGGCGTCGTCCCCCAGTGGCCGAGCAGGCGCGGCTTGACGTGCTCCGCTTTCAACGGCTCGCGCAGCAGCGGGTTGTCCAGCAGATAGATCTGCCCGACCGAGAGATAGTTCGCCGCGCGCCAATAGCGATCGAGCAGGTCGAGATCGTCGGCCGTTTTGGTCTGATGGGAAGACGTGATGTTCATGGAACCTCGCTTGCCGTCCGCTTCGCGCTTGCGGGAAGTGCATTAGAGTAACGCCGCACCATTCCGTTCCAGTGCGCTGCGAAGGATAGAACGGGAATGTGATGGTTGGCCTTGCGTGGCTCCAGAACCGTTCCGAGACATTGTTCTCTTTTGTTCTTGTATTGTTCTTTTTGTGTGCTATGTCTTGGCCATGAGCCGAGCATCTTCACATGCCCTCAAGCGCCCGCCGGTCCCGGTGCCCTCCGAGCCGGTGGGCGCGCCTTCATCTGGCCCGGAAAACGACTTCCCCGAACTCGCGGTCGCCATCGAACGGGGCCGGCGCCGCGGCCGGGGTGCACAATCCAATGCGAGCGGCCGCTACGAAGCGGAGGCTCGCGTCGTCTTCGACGATGGCTGGCAGAGTCTCGAGGATTTGCCGCCATTCAAGACCACGGTCGCGACCGATACCTCGCGCAAGGTCATCACCCGCAACGACTCGCCGGACATCGGTTTCGATCGCTCGATCAACCCGTATCGCGGCTGCGAGCACGGCTGTGTCTACTGCTTCGCGCGGCCGACCCATGCGTTTCTCGGGCTGTCGCCTGGTCTTGATTTTGAATCCAAGCTGTTCGTGAAGCCGGATGCGCCCGCGCTCCTGGAAAAGGAGCTCGCGGCCAGCGGCTACGAGCCGCGGATGATCGCGATCGGAACCAACACCGATCCCTATCAGCCGATCGAGCGCGAGCGGAAGATCATGCGCGGCATCCTCGAGGTGCTGGAAAAGGTTGGCCATCCCGTCGGGATCGTGACCAAGTCGGCGCTGGTGATGCGTGATGCCGACATCCTGGCGCGGATGGCCAAGAGGAACCTGGCGAAGGTCGCGATCTCCGTGACCACGCTGGATCCGAAGCTGGCGCGCACCATGGAGCCGCGGGCCTCGACGCCGTCGAAACGGCTGGAGGCGCTGCAGGCGCTGTCCAGGGCCGGCATTCCGACCACGGTGATGGTGGCGCCGGTGATCCCGGCGCTGAACGACAGCGAGATCGAGCGCATCCTCGATGCCGCCGCCCATGCCGGCGTCAAGGAGGCGGCCTATGTGCTGCTGCGCCTTCCGCTGGAGGTGCGCGACCTGTTCCGCGAATGGCTGCTCGAGCATTATCCCGACCGCTACCGCCACGTCTTCACCCTGATCCGCGACATGCGCGGCGGCCGCGATTACGACTCGCAATGGGGCACGCGAATGAAGGGGACAGGCCCGATGGCCTGGATGATCGGCCGCCGCTTCGAGATCGCCTGCGAAAAGCTCGGCCTGAACAAGCGCCGGACCAAGTTGACGACCGATCATTTCGTCCGGCCGAAGGGCGGCGGGCAGCAACTCAGCCTGTTCTGAAGCGTGCGGAGAGCAGTTGATGAGCGCACAAGCGAGCGTTCCGCGGTTCACCGTCATCACACTCGGTGTATCCGAGATGCGGCGGAGCATCGCCTTCTATACGTCGCTCGGCTTCGCCCGAAAATTCCGCGCGACCGGAGAGGCCGTGGCATTCTTCGAGACCGGCGGGACGGTGCTGGCGCTGTACCCGTGGGGCGCGCTCGCCGATGATGCGGGCGTGCCGGACGCACCGCGCCCCCAGGCGTTCCGCGGCGTGACGCTGGCATGGAACTGCCGCTCGGAGGCCGAGGTCGATGCGGCGCTCGCGTCGGCGGTGGAGAAAGGCGCGATGCTGCTGAAGCCGGCGCAACGAACCGACTATGGCGGTTACAGCGGCTATTTCTCCGATCCGGACGGTCATGTCTGGGAAGTGGTGATCGCGCCGGGGATTGATGTCGGCGAGGATGATCGAGTGCATCTGCCGTCGTAGTCGGTCGCCGGCAAGGGGCGAATAGCGGGGAATGAGGTCCGTTCGGGGTTGCGCCGCCGCAGGCCGTTCCGCACCATGCCGGCCATGATTCGCGATCAGTCAAAAAAGCCGGGCAGGGCGAAGGCGACGAACGGTGCCGTGGCGAAGAGCGCACCTGCAAAGGCCGGAACCAAGCCTGTCGCCCCGAATGCTGCCGGCAGGTCGGCCGCCAAGCTCGGCAAGGGCGTCATCGCGGTGGCGCCGCCGAGCTTCCGGCGGGAGCGAGCGCTGCTCAAGCAGGGCATCTGGCCGGTCGCCGGTTGCGACGAGGCGGGACGGGGGCCGCTGGCCGGTCCGGTGGTCGCCGCGGCCGTGATTCTCGATCCCGCGCGCATCCCGAAAGGCCTCGATGACTCCAAGCGGCTGAGCGCGGAGCAGCGCGAGGCGCTGTTCGACAAGATCTGCAAGACGTCGGCGTTCGCGGTGGCTGTCGCCTCGCCGGCGCGAATCGATCGCGACAACATCCTGCGGGCCTCGCTGTGGGCGCTGTCGCGCGCCGTGAGGGCGTTGCCCGAGGCGCCGAAGCACGTCTTCGTCGACGGCCGCGACCGCATCGACGTCGATTGCGGCTGCGAGGCGGTGATCGGCGGCGATGGCCTGGTGATGTCGATTGCGGCCGCCTCGATCGTCGCCAAGGTCACGCGCGATCGGCTGATGTGCGCGCTGGCGCAGGATTGCCCCGGCTACGGCTTCGAGCAGCACAAGGGGTATGCCGTGCCGGAGCACCTCGCTGCGCTGGACCGGCTCGGACCGTCGGTGCATCATCGCAGCCTGTTCGCACCCGTCGTGGCCGCACGGCGCAAGCACCAGCCGTGGACCGACGTCCCGGAGCCGGATTTGTTTGCCGAGGTGACCGTGGTGACATCCACCGAAATCTCGGTCGGGGTCTGATGCAGGTTGCCTCGCGGTCGCCGCGGTCTTAATAGTTTTGGTTAGCCAGCCAGCACGAAGTGTCACTCCTCGCAGCAGGGGCGGTGTTGTGCGCCCCGATCGTACGGTATCGATTGCGGGCGTCGGACAGCGAGGCTGCTGCGGATGAGCGACGGTCCTGCCGGCCTCCTCGACGTCCTCAGCGATTCAGCCAAGCGATCCAGCCGTTCATGCGTTTCACGTCCCTGGTTGTCGAACTGATCCGCGCAAGGCCGCGGCTGGTCGTCGTCATCGTGGTGCTGTGCCAGGCCCTGATGTGGCTCGGCGTGGCCATGCTGTTCTATCGCAGCCCGCCCGGCCAGCTTGCCACCACCATCGCGTTCGGACGCGAGTACCAGGTCGGCACCGATCTCGGGCCGCCGCTGTCGTTCTGGCTGTCGGACGTCGCCTATCGCCTTGCCGGCAATCATCTGCTCGGCGTCTACGTGCTGGCTGTACTGTGCTCGGCGCTCAGTCTGTGGGTGATGTATCTCCTGGCGGGGGCGATCGTCGGCGGCCAGCAGGCGGTGCTTGCCGTGCTGCTGACCATGACCATCACCGCGTTCGGTGCGCCCACGCTGGAATTCGGTCCGGAGGTGCTGGCGCGTCCGCTCTGGGCGCTGCTGCTGCTCCATAGCTGGCGGATTCTCGGCGAGGGCCGGCGCAACGCCTGGTTTGCCTGGTCGATCGAGGCCGGCCTGCTGCTGCTGACCACGCCGGCCGCCGCCGGCCTGCTGCTGCTGATCGCGGGCTTCGTGGTCTCGACCGCGCAGGGCCGCCGCGTTCTGCGCTCGTTCGATCCGCTGTTCGCGCTGCTCGTGGTGGTGGCGCTGGCGCTGCCTTATCTCATCTTCGTGCTGCGTTCCGACAGTGTAGGCTTACCGGCGCTGCCCGTTCTCGCCGAGCTCTCGGCGCGCGCCTGGCATTGGCTCGCGCTGGCGGGGGGGCTGCTGCTGGCGATCTCGGCCGTGCTGCTGCTGGTGCTGCTCGACGCCGGCTGGATCAATCGCGGCGAGACCGATGCGCCGATCATCTATCGCCGCTCGGTGCCGCCGCTCGCGCGCGACTTCGTCTATTGCTTCGCGATTGCACCGGCGCTGGCCGGCAGTCTGATCGCCGGCCTGTTCGGCCTCTCGACCGTGTTCGGCGGCACTGCCGTGACCCTGACCATGGTCGGCCTTGCCCTGGTGGTCGCGTCGGGTGATCTGATCTATCTGCGGCGGCAGCGGCTGCTGCGCCTGGTCTGGGCGGTTGCGATCGCCGCGCCCGCCATCCTCGCGGCGGGCAGCGCTGTGGTGCTGCCGTTGCTCGGCGACCGCGAGGTCGCGACGGCGATGCCGGCCCGCGACATCTCCCGTTTCTTCGTCGAGAGTTTTGAGCGCCGTACCAACCAGCCGCTGCAGGCGGTCGCCGGCGATCCGCAACTCGCCAGCCTGGTCGCGCTCGGCCGCCGCCGCGCGCATCTGTTCCTCGATGCCACCCCGCAGCGGACGCCCTGGGTCACGCCGGCCAAATTCGCCGAGAGTGGCGGCGTCGTGGTATGGCGCGCCTCCGACACGGTCGGCACCCCACCGCCGGAGATCGCCCAGCGCTTTCCTGGGCTGGTGCCGGAGGTGCCGCGCAGCTTCGACTGGCTGATCAATGGCCGCCAGCCGGTGCTGCGCATCGGCTGGGCCATCGTGCGGCCGAAGGGACCGTAGCGCTTTCCATAAGCCGTCATTGCGCGGAGCGAAGCGACGAAGCAATCCAGAGGCTTGGGCGGGATTCTGGATTGCTTCGCTTCGCTCGCAATGACGCGGAGAGAGTTCGGCTCAGACCGCCATCACCTTCGCGATCGCGCGCAGGTCCTGCCAGGACAGCCGCTTGTAGGACGGCGAGCGCAACAGATAGGCCGGGTGGAAGGTGGCGATCGCGCGGATGGTGCGCTTGCCGGTGTCGTAGTCGCGCCATTTGCCGCGCGTGCGCATGATGCCCTCGGTGGTGCCGAGCAGCGCCTGGGTCGACGGGTTGCCGAGCGTCACCAGCACGTCGGGATCGACCAGCTCGATCTGGCGGCGGATGAACGGCAGGCAGATCTGCGTCTCCTGCGGCGTCGGCGTACGGTTGCCGGGTGGGCGCCAGGGAATGACGTTGGCGATGTAGACCTTGCTGCGGTCGAGCCCGATCGCGCCGATCATGCGGTCGAGCAGCTTGCCGGAGCGGCCGACGAATGGCAGGCCCTCGATGTCCTCGTCGCGGCCGGGCGCCTCGCCGACCAGCATGATGCGCGCCTGCGGATTGCCGTCGGCGAACACCAGTCGCGACGCCGTCTGCTTCAGTGCGCAACCGTCGAAAGTCTCCAGGAGCTCGCGCAGCGCCTCCAGGGTCGGCGCTGTCAGCGCCGCCTCGCGGGCCGAGGCGACGGCCGCTTCCGGCGGAGGCGGCGGTTCGCCGCGCGGCGCAATGATCGCCGGCGCGGATAGCCGGCCGGCTTGCGGCGCCGCCGCCGGACGGGCGGCAGGAGCGGCAGGGGATGCGGCCTCAGGCTCCACCAGCCGGTTGATCGGCTCGTCGGCCAAGGCGCAATCGACCCCGGCCTCCAGATAGAAGGCGAGCAGTTGGCGGACGTCGGGGAGGGGCTCGGGGGTCATCATGATCGATCGTGGCAACAATGTACGCCGCCTCGGCGCATGGCGGAATGCATTTCGGTGGTTGTCCTGCCCCGAAAAATCGGAAACAAGAGCTTGGAATAACCCAAAAAAGGGACGGAACGCCCTAGTGTTCCGGCGCCAGCGTTCGCTCCCCCTCAGGACCAGCCCATCAGCGAACCGCCGGCGCCTCCAGGAACCCTAGTTAAGTCATTGTTGCTGTTGCAGCTCCGGGTTTGACCTTTGCACGCGCCAGGGGGATGCAAAGGTCAAATCCACTGCACCGGCCGGGCCTGAGATTGAGAGACATGAGCACCGAAGAGTTACCTCCGCGCGAATCCATGGAGTTCGACGTCGTCATCGTCGGCGCCGGCCCGTCGGGCCTGACTGCCGCGATCCGGCTGAAGCAGCTCAATGCCGACCTCAACATCGTCGTGGTCGAGAAGGGCTCCGAGGTCGGCGCGCACATTTTGTCTGGTGCGGTGATCGATCCGGCAGCGCTGGACAAGCTCATCCCCGACTGGCGGTCGGACGAGGATTGCCCGCTGAAGACCCAGGTCAAGGTCGACAAGTTCTTCTGGATGACCGAGAGCAGCGCGATCTCGCTGCCGGGCTTCGCGATGCCGCCCTTGATGGACAACCATCATTGCTACATCGGCTCGCTCGGAAATGTCTGCCGCTGGCTGTCGCGCAAGGCCGAGGCGCTCGGCGTCGAGATCTATCCGGGCTTCGCGGCCACCGAGGTGCTGTATGACGAGCAGGGCGCGGTGCGCGGCATCGCCACCGGCGACATGGGCATCGGCAAGGACGGCAAGCCGAAAGCCTCGTTCACGCGCGGCATGGAGCTGCTCGGCAAGTACACGCTGTTCGCCGAGGGTGCGCGCGGCAGCCTGTCCAAGCAGCTGATTTCGAAGTTCGCATTGGACGCCAAGAGCGAGCCGGCGAAGTTCGGCATCGGCCTCAAGGAAGTCTGGCAGATCGATCCGGCCAAGCACCAGAAGGGCCTGATCCAGCACTCGTTCGGCTGGCCGCTCGACATGAAGACCGGCGGCGGCTCGTTCCTGTATCACTACGACGACAATCTCGTCGCGGTCGGCTTCGTCGTCCACCTGAACTACGACGATCCTTATCTGTCGCCGTTCGAGGAATTCCAGCGCTTCAAGACCCATCCCTCGATCCGCGGCGTGTTCGAGGGTGGCAAGCGGCTAGCCTACGGCGCGCGCGCGATCACCGAGGGCGGCTACCAGTCGGTGCCGCGGCTGTCGTTCGCCGGCGGCGCGCTGATCGGCTGCGCCGCGGGCTTCGTCAACGTGCCGCGCATCAAGGGCGTGCACAACGCGATGGGCAGCGCGATGCTCGCGGCCGAGCACGTCAATGCCGCGCTCGCATCCGGCCGCGCCAATGACGAACTGGTCAGTTACGAGAACGCCTGGCGCGGCTCGCCAGTCGGCGAGGATCTGTTCAAGGTTCGCAACGTCAAGCCGCTATGGTCGAAGTTCGGCACGGTGCTCGGCGTCGCGCTCGGCGGCTTCGACATGTGGTGCAACACGCTCGGTTTCTCGTTGTTTGGCACCCAGTCGCACGTCAAGCCCGATCGCGCCACGCTCGATCCCGCCAAGGCGCACAAGCCGAAGCCGGCGATGAAGCCGGACGGTAAGTTGACCTTCGACCGGCTGTCCTCGGTATTCCTGTCGAACACCAATCACGAGGAAGACCAGCCGGTGCATCTGAAGGTCGCCGACATGGCGCTGCAGAAGAGCTCCGAGCACGACGTCTATGCCGGGCCGTCCAACCGCTATTGCCCGGCGGGCGTCTACGAATGGGTCGAGGAGGGCACCAGCCCGCGCTTCGTGATCAACGCGCAGAACTGCGTCCACTGCAAGACCTGCGACGTCAAGGATCCCAACGGCAACATCACCTGGGTTCCTCCGGAAGGCGGCGGTGGGCCGAACTACGAGGCGATGTAGCCTCGTATAACGCACGATTGCGTGAGTCGGCTGCTCCGGGGAGGGCAGCCGGCCACGATACGGCCATACTGGCGCGGTTTGACGCAGGTCACCTTCGCCAAAGGGGCTCCCGGCTGACCCGAATATCCTGCAGATCCTTGCGGTTGGCCGCCAAACGCGGCATTGTCGGCGCCTTGAAGAGCTGCCGATCGGGTTCGTGTCCGTACCGATCCGTCATTTCCAACAACCAGAGCGCACCGTGATGTTGTCAATTCGCAATCGCTGGACCGCAATTGCCGTTTCTGCCTTGCTGATCCCCGGTGCCGTCCTGGCCCAGACGCCGGATCATCCTGCGGACAACGCCGCAAAATTTCCGACCGGCGTCGATCTGAAGTCGCTCACCACGTCGGGCAGCTATCTGGCGGCCCGCCACGCCAGCGTCGAGCGCGACGCTGCCTCGGCGGCGGCGTTCTACCGCTCGGCGCTACGCAGCGACCCGAAGAACAACGAGCTGCTCGACCGCGCCTTCATCTCCTCGGTCGCCGATGGCGATATCGACGAGGCCGTGAAGCTGGCCGAGCGCGTGCTCACGATCGACAAGTCCAACCGCATCGCGCGTCTCGTGGTCGGCGTGCAGGACATCAAGCAGAAGAAATACGCTGCCGCCCAGACCAACATCAACCAGTCGGTGCGCGGGCCGATCACCGATCTCGTCGCCACCCTGCTGTCGGCGTGGGCCGCGGCGGGCGCGGGCGATTCGAAGGCCGCCGTCGCCAATATCGACAAGCTGACCGGTCCCGAATGGTATCCGCTGTTCAAGGATCTTCATGCCGGCATGATCCTGGAGCTGGCCGGCAAGGAGAAGGACGCCGGCACGCGGTTCGAGCGCGCCTACAAGCTCGACGATTCGATGCTGCGCATCACCGAGGCCTATGCGCATTGGCTGTCGCGCAACAAGGATGCGGCGGCGGCGACCGCGATCTATGAAGCCTTCGACAAGAAGCTCGCGCGCCATCCGCTGGTGCAGGAGGGCCTGCGCGAGACCAAGGCCGGCAGGAAGCTGCCGCCGCTGGTCGATTCGGCGCAGGCCGGCGCCGCCGAGGCGCTGTACGGCATCGGCGCCACGTTGAGCCGCCGCGGCGGCGAGGATCTGGCGCTGGTCTATCTGCAGCTCGCGCTGCACCTGCAGCCGAATCATCCGCTGGCGCTGCTGTCACTCGCCGATCTCTACGAGACGGTGAAGAAGCCGCAGATGGCGATCAAGGTCTATGAGCGGGTGCCGGCGAGCTCGCCGCTGAAGCGCAATGCGCAGATCCAGTTGGCGACCGATCTCGACAGCGCCGACCGCAGCGACGAGGCGATCAAGATCCTCAAGGACGTGATTGCCCAGGATCCGAAGGACCTGGAGGCGATCATGGCGCTCGGCAACATCGAGCGCGGCCGCAAGAAGTTCGCCGATTGCGCCAAGACCTATTCGCTCGGCGTCGATTCGCTGCCCGCCAACAACGACAAGGCCAACAGCGTCTATTACTATTATCGCGGCATCTGTCTGGAGCGCTCCAAGCAGTGGCCGAAGGCCGAGGCCGACATGCGCAAGGCGCTCGAGCTGCAGCCCGACCAGCCGCACGTGCTGAACTATCTCGGCTATTCGTGGATCGACCAGGGCGTCAATCTCGACGAAGGCATGAAGATGATCAAGCGCGCGGTCGAGCAGCGGCCGGACGACGGCTACATCGTCGATTCGCTCGGCTGGGCCTATTTCCGCATCGGCAACTACGAAGAGGCGGTGAAGAACCTCGAGCGCGCGATCGACCTCAAGCCAGAGGATCCGACCATCAACGACCATCTCGGCGACGCCTATTGGAAGATCGGCCGCAAGCTGGAAGCCAAGTTCCAGTGGGCTCATGCCCGCGACCTGAAGCCCGAGGCCGAGGAGCTGCCGAAGATCGAGGCGAAGATCCAGAACGGCCTGACCGACGATCCGGCGCCGGCCGCGGCGAGCAACGACAGCAAGGACACGCCGTCCGACGCCAAGAAGGACGACGGCAAGGGCGGCTAGGTCGCCCCGATCACGAGGTGAGAGCCATCACGGGCTCCTCGGCTTGCCGGGGAGCCCGGATGATTTTGATGAAGCGTGTGGCGGTGCCGGCCACGTTCGTTTCGGCCGCTGGCCGAGCGCGATACCGGATCCGCCACCGAACATGCTGGGGGCATTGCGCCGATGTTGGCGTCCACGGTCACCGGCGCGCTGCAGGAGCAGGGGCGCGCCAAGGTCAATCTGACCCTGCGGGTCGTCGGCCGCAGGGTCGACGGCTACCATGATCTCGAAAGCGTCGTTGCTTTCGCCGACTGCGCGGACCAGCTTACGCTGGTGCCGGGCCCGGAGCTGAGGCTGACGACAACCGGGCCGCTCGCGGAGGCCTGCGGCGAGACCACGGACAATCTGGTGCTGAAGGCGGCGCGGCTGCTTGCGGAGGCCGTTCCGGGCCTGAGGCTTGGCGCCTTCACGCTGGAGAAGGTGCTGCCGGTCGCCGCCGGCATCGGCGGCGGCTCGGCCGATGCCGCAGCGGCGCTGCGGCTGCTGGCGAAGCTGAATGGCCTGTCGCTGGACGACCCGCGTCTCACTGCGGTCGCCTTGAAGACCGGCGCCGACGTGCCGGTTTGCGTGCCCTCGCGCGCCTGCACCATGACCGGCGTCGGCGAGAACCTGCAGCCGCTCGCGCTTCCCGTCCTGCCCTGCGTGATGATCAATCCGCGCGTGCCGGTGGCGACCAAGGACGTGTTCCAGGCGCTCGGCCTCAGGCCGGGCGATCTGCTGGTCGGCGTGACGGATGTTCTCACGGCGCCGTCCTGGCCTGGTGCCGGAGCGTCGGTCAGCGACTGGATCGAGACGCTGAGCCAGGTGCGCAACGATCTCGAGCCGCCAGCCTTGAAGGTGCAGCCGATCATCGGCACCGTGCTCGACGCTCTCCGTGCGAGCGCCGGCGTGCTGCTGGCACGCATGTCCGGCTCTGGCGCCACATGCTTTGCGATCTACGGCAGCGAGGTCGACGCGAAGGCCGCCGGCGCAGAGATCGCCGTCGCGCACCCCGAATGGTGGGTGCATGCGGGGACGTTGAGTTAGTCGTAACTACTTACTAGCGGCGAGCGGCTTCCCGATACAGCGCCCTCTTCCCTTGTGGGAGAGGGCATCGCCGGCTCATCCACGTACTGGGTTGGGTGAGGGGCATCTGTCCGCGGACGCCGCGCTTGCTGAGGCATACCCCTCACCCAAGCGAGCTTGTTGCTCTGTCCTGCATGCCCCCTCCCACAAGGGGCGAGGGCGCATTAACCCACACCGCCTGCGCCGGGGCATGACATCACGAAGGGCAGGCCCCGATTCACCAACTAATGCGACCTGGCCAAACAGAACGCCACCACCTGCTCGAGCGCGGTCTTCATCGGTGACGCCGGAAACAGCGCCAGCGCGTCGACGGCCATGGCGCCGTAGTGATGCGCGCGGCTGATCGTGTCCTCCAAGGCGCGATGCTTGTTCATCAGCCCGATCGCATGGTCGAGATCGTGATCGCTGATCTCGCCGCGCTCCAGCGCCTTGATCCAGAAGGCACGCTCGCTGTCGCTGCCGCGGCGGAACGCCAGCACCACCGGCAGCGTGATCTTGCCCTCGCGGAAATCGTCGCCGACATTCTTTCCGAGCTTGGCGGCCTTGCCGCCATAGTCGAGCACGTCGTCGACGAGCTGGAAGGCGATGCCGAGATTCATGCCGAAGGACCGCGAGGCGGTCTGCTCGGCCTTGGGCCGATCGGCGAGCACCGGCCCGACCTCGCAGGCCGCGGCGAACAGCTCGGCGGTCTTGCCGCGGATCACGGCGAGATATTCGTCCTCGGTGGTTGCGGTGTTCTTGGCGGCGGCAAGCTGCATCACCTCGCCCTCGGCAATCGTGGCGGCGGCGGCCGAGAGAATGTCGAGCGCGCGCAGCGAGCCGACCTCGACCATCATGCGGAACGCCTGGCCGAGCAGGAAGTCACCGACCAGCACGCTGGCCTCGTTGCCCCACAGCATGCGCGCCGACAATTTGCCGCGGCGCATTTCGCTCTCGTCAACCACGTCGTCATGGAGCAGCGTCGCCGTGTGCATGAACTCGACGGCCGCGGCGAGCTTGACGTGACCGTCGCCGGTGTAGTCGGTGAGATGCGCCATCGCCAGCGTCAGCATCGGTCGCAACCGCTTGCCGCCGGAGGAGATCAGGTGGTTTGCGACCTCCGGGATCATCGTGACGTCCGAGCCGGTGCGCGACAAAATCGTAGCGTTGACCCGTTCCATGTCGGCTGCGACCAGCGCGACCAGCCCATCGATGGAGGCTCCCGATGGACTCTCGAAAGGTACGATAACCGCCACTCTGGTCTCCGATTTTGCTATGCTCGAAACGACAATAGAAACTGCGGCCGCAGGCGGCAAGGGCAGACACGGAACCTTGACCCGAGCCTTCTTGACCAAGCCTGGTTGACCCAAGCCCTTCTTGACCCAAGCCCGCATGGAGACATAACGATTGAAGGAATTGGTTCGGACCAATGATATCGTGCTGGTTTCGGCGATCGGGGCGCTGCTCGATGGCGCCGACATCCATCACCTCGTGCTCGATCAGAACATGAGCATCATCGAGGGCTCGCTCGGCATCCTGCCGCGCCGGATCCTCGTGCATGAGGACGACAATCTCCAGGCCCGGCGGCTTCTCACCGACGCCGGGCTGGCGCATGAGCTGCGCCCTGATGAGTGACGCTGTCGACATCTCCGAGGACGCCGTGCTCGGCGGCCAATTGCGGCTGCGGCAGCCCACGACGGGCCATCGCGCCGGCCACGACGCAATCCTGCTGGCGGCGGCGACGGCCGCGCGTTCGGGCGAGCGGGTGGTCGATCTCGGTGCCGGCGTGGGGACGGCCGGGCTGGCCTTGGCCCGGCGCGTGGGCGGTCTCGGCTTGACGCTGGTCGAGCGCGAGCCGGATCTGGCGCGCCTCGCGCGCGACAACGCACGCGCCAATGCCTTGCCCGCGGAGGTCGTGGTGCTGGACGTCGCCGCGGACGCGGCCGCTTTCGCGGCCGCAGGGCTCGGGCCCGACAGTGTCGACGTCGTGCTGATGAATCCGCCGTTCCACGATGCCGCGCGTCACCGTGCCTCGCCCGACGCCGCGCGCGCGACCGCGCACATGGCAACGGCGACGACGTTGGAGATCTGGACGCATGCCGCGCGGCGGATGCTGAAATCCGGTGGCGTGCTGACCTTGATCTGGCGGGCCGATGGTTTGAGCGAGGTTGTCGCGGCGCTGGCGCGCGGCTTCGGCAGTCTTGCCGTTCAACCGGTTCACGGCCAGGCGGGCAAGCCGGCGATCCGTATCCTGGTCAGGGCCGTTAAGGGAGGGCGGGCGCCGACCCAGCTTCTCGCCGGAGTGGTGCTGAATGAGGCGGCAGGCGTGCCGAATGATGAGGCCGTGCGGGTGCTGTCGGGGCAGGGGGCGCTGGCCTTGAGCACCCCCTGAACGGTTGGTCGTGGTCGGGCGTTATTGCGTCTGAGCTTCGGACTGGCGTTCGGTTACCGTCGTGAACCGGATCGCAGTCAATAGAGTACCGATCAGCAGCATCAACAGGTAGACCTTCATGTATTCCTCCGCCGCACTCTGCACCTTGGCTCGCCGTGCGATTGCCCAGGAGATTGCAAGGCTCGTTCCAGCCCTTTGAATGGCAGCGGCGCGATAAAAAGTGGTTAATCCGAGGTAACAGGATGGTGGACAATTTGACACAACCCAGCGATGCAGCCGGGCTCTTCGATCGGCTGAAGGCGCTGCTTCCGGCGCGGCTGCGCGGCGTACCGGTGGTACCGGTCGTCCGCCTGTCCGGCGTGATCGGCGCGGTGACGCCGCTGCGGCCGGGCCTGACGCTTGCGGGCGTCGCCAAGGTGCTGGAGCGCGCCTTCTCCATGCGCAACGCCAAGGCGGTGGCGCTGGTGATCAATTCGCCCGGCGGCTCGCCGGTGCAGTCGCGCCAGATCTACTTGCGCATCCGTCAGCTCGCGGCGGAGAAGAAGCTGCCGGTGCTCGTGTTCGTCGAGGATGTCGCGGCCTCCGGCGGCTACATGATCGCCTGCGCCGGCGACGAGATCTTCTGCGATCCGTCCTCGATCCTCGGTTCGATCGGCGTGGTCGGCGGCTCGTTCGGGCTGCAGGACCTGATCAAGAAGATCGGCATCGAGCGCCGGCTGTATACGGCCGGCGAGCACAAGGCGATGCTCGATCCGTTCCTGCCGGAGAATCCCGACGACGTGGCGCGGCTGAAGAAGATCCAGCGCGAGATCCACGCGCTGTTCATCTCGCTGGTCAAGGAGAGCCGCGCGACCCGGCTGAAGGGCGCCGACGATGTGCTGTTCACCGGCGAGTACTGGGCCGGCGACAGCGCCGTCACGCTGGGGCTGGCGGACGCCATCGGCGACCTCCGCGCCGTCCTGCGCACCCGCTTCGGCGACAAGGTTGCAACGCCTGTCGTGGCGCCGGCGTCCGGCCTGTTGTCGGGTCTGCTCGGCCGCCGCGCCGCGGGCGCCGGCAGCCTGGGATTCGGCTGGACGGGGCTGGCCGAGGAGGTGATCTCCGCGGCCGAAACCCGGGCGATCTGGGCCCGCTTTGGGTTCTAGACTGGGGGCGCGCCATTTCGCCCCTCGCAATCCGGATTGCGGGGGGAACCGGGATCGGCGACAATGGGATTCGGGGTGGCTCTGTTCATGAACGAGGATCGACCAATGCCGCCGTTCGTTGCTTTCGCGGGTATGCTGGGCGGGCTTGCCGTGGTTCGCTGGGCCTACAAGGCCGCGCAGAAGATCAACCGCGAGCTCGAAGAGGCGCGGCTGTCGCGCGTCGCCGAGGCCGCACAGGCCGCTGAGATCAAGACTCTGCGCCGCGATCCCGTCACGGGCGCCTACCGGCCGGGCTGACGCGAGCCGCTGATCTTCGAACGACGGCACGTCGCCGCCGTTCGGAGACCCTATTGCCTTGATTCCTGATGGTCCCGCCGATACGGTCCGCGCGCTTTTCCGACGCCTGCGAAAGACCGATATCGACGATGGACTCGCTGCCTCCGCACATGCGCCCCGAACGTTCGTTCCAGGGCTTCATCCTGGCCCTGCAACGGTTCTGGGCCGAGCAGGGCTGCGTGATCCTGCAGCCCTACGACATGGAGATGGGGGCAGGCACCTTCCACCCGGCGACGACCTTGCGCGCGCTCGGGCCGAAACCGTGGAATGCCGCCTACGTGCAGCCGTCGCGGCGGCCGAAGGACGGCCGCTACGGCGAGAACCCCAACCGGATGCAGCACTACTACCAGTTCCAGGTGATCATGAAGCCATCGCCGCCGAACCTTCAGGAGCTGTACCTGAAGTCGCTCGGCGCGATCGGCATCGACGCCGCCGTGCACGACATCCGTTTCGTCGAGGACGATTGGGAGAGCCCGACGCTGGGCGCGTGGGGGCTCGGCTGGGAGTGCTGGTGCGACGGCATGGAGGTGTCGCAGTTCACGTATTTCCAGCAGGTCGCGGGCTTCGAATGCGCGCCGGTCGCGGGCGAGCTCACCTACGGCCTCGAGCGCCTGGCGATGTACGTCCAGGGCGTCGACCGCGTCTATGACCTCAACTTCAACGGCCGCGACGGCGACGCCAAGGTCACCTATGGCGACGTCTTCCTGCAGGCCGAGCAGGAATATTCGCGGCACAATTTCGAGCATGCCGACACCGACATGCTGTTCGAGCAGTTCAAGATGGCCGAGGGCGCGTGCCGCAAATATCTCGCCGCCGGCTGGCAAGAAAATGCAAAGCTGGGCAATCGCCGGGAACATCAGATGGCGCTGCCGGCCTACGACCAGTGCATCAAGGCCAGCCACGTCTTCAACCTGCTCGACGCCCGCGGCGTCATCTCGGTCACCGAGCGCCAGAGCTACATCCTGCGCGTCCGCGAGCTCGCCAAGGCCTGCGGCGAGGCCTGGCTGCATACGGAGGCCGGCGGGGCGGGAGTTTGAGTCAATATCGACGCGGGAAGTGACTCTTCGACCCTCCCCTGGAGGGGGAGGGTCGGCACGCGATCGAGCGAAGCGAGATGCGTGCCGGGGTGGGGTGATCTCTCGGCTCGGGCACTGTTGATGATGGATAGACTGTCACCCCACCCCGATTGCTCATGCTTGCGCATGAGCAATCGACCCTCCCCCTCCAGGGGAGGGTGGCACTGCGCTGGTGGGTGGAAGATGTGATCACCCTCACTTGGTGGAGGATTGATCGCAGGCGAGCGGAGTGGGGTGAAGGTGCCAGATGGGCAAACGGCCGATCAGCGACTTCAAACGCCGAACCGCGAAACGGCTGCGCGAAAACACGACGGCGGCCGAAGACATTCTGTGGCGTCACCTGCGGCGCCTCGAGATCGAAGGGACCCATTTCAGGCGACAGGTCGTCATCGGTCCCTACGTTGCAGATTTTGCCTGCCTGGCTCGTCGCCTCATCATCGAGGTGGACGGCTCGCAGCACGGAGAGGATGCGAACATCCAGCGCGACGAGGCCCGGACGCGTTGGCTCAACTCGGAAGGCTATCGCGTTTTGCGATTTTGGAACAACGACGTTATGACCAGGACTGAGGCGGTGCTCGAAGCCATTCACACGGAGATCGCGGTCACCCCACCCCGCCTGCCCTTGGCAGGCGACCCTCCCCCTCCAGGGGAGGGTGGTTCTTCGTGCAGAGAGACTTGAGATATGCCTGATCTTCTCCTCGAACTGTTCTCCGAAGAAATCCCCGCGCGGATGCAGGCCAAGGCGGCCGACGATCTGCGCCGCATGGTGACCGACAAGCTCGTCGCCGAGGGCCTCGTCTATGAGGGCGCCAAGGCGTTCGCGACGCCGCGGCGGCTGGCGCTGACCGTGCACGGCATCCCGGCGCGGCAGGCTGATCTCAAGGAGGAGCGCAAGGGCCCGCGCGTCGGCGGCGCGGATGCCGCGATCCAAGGCTTCCTCAAGGCCACCGGCCTGTCCTCGATCGAGGAGGCCACGATCCAGCGCGATCCGAAGAAGGGCGACTTCTACGTCGCGCTGATCGAGAAGCCCGGCCGCGCCACGCTCGACGTGCTCGCCGAGATGCTGCCGGTGATCGTCAGGACCTTCCCCTGGCCGAAATCGATGCGCTGGGGCAAGCGCTCGGAGCGACCGGGCGCGCTCAACTGGGTGCGGCCGCTGCACGCGATCACTGCCACGTTCGGCCTGGAGACCGAGGAGCCGGACGTCGTCAGCTTCGCCGTCGACGGTATCGAGGCGGGCCAGACAACATTCGGCCACCGCTTCATGTCGCCGTCGCCGATTTCGGTGCGCCGCCTCGAGGACTATGAGGCCAAGCTGCTCGACGCCAAGGTCGTGCTCGATCCTGACCGGCGCAAGGACACCATCGTTACCGACGCCAAGCAGCTCGCTTTTGCGCAAGGCTATGAGCTGGTCGAGGACCCCGTGCTGCTCGACGAAGTCGCGGGCCTGGTCGAATGGCCGGTGGTGCTGATGGGCTCGTTCGATCCGGAGTATCTGAAGGTCCCCGGCGAGGTGATCCGCGCCACCATCCGCAACAACCAGAAATGCTTCGTGGTGCGCGACCCCAAGACCGGCGGGCTGGCGCCAAAGTTCATCCTGACCGCGAACATCGAGGCGACCGACGGCGGCAAGACCATCATCGCCGGCAACGAGCGCGTCATCCGCGCCCGGCTGTCGGACGCGAAGTTCTTCTATGAGACGGATCTGAAGACGAGGCTCGAGGACCGCCTGCCGAAGTTCGAGCAGATCGTGTTCCACGAGAAGCTCGGCACACAGGCCGAACGCATCGCCCGCATCGAGAAGCTCGCCGCTGAGATCGCGCCGCTGGTCGGCGCCGATGCTGCGAAGACCGCGCGCGCCGCCAAGCTCGCCAAGGCCGACCTGCTCACCGAGGTCGTCGGTGAGTTCCCGGAAGTGCAGGGGCTGATGGGCAAGTACTACGCGCTGGCCCAGGGCGAGGACGCCTCCGTCGCCGCAGCCTGCGAGGAGCACTACAAGCCGCAGGGACCTGGTGATCGCGTGCCGACCGACCCGGTATCGGTGGCCGTGGCGCTCGCCGACAAGCTCGACACGCTGGTCGGATTCTGGGCGATCAAAGAAAAGCCGACGGGATCGAAGGACCCGTATGCGCTGCGTCGCGCGGCTTTAGGTGTGATCCGGATCATCTTGGAAAATAATCTCCGACTTCACCTCGCTAGTATCTGCGGGCCTTGGTTTTTCCAACTGGCTACGGCAATTCGCGCGCGCGAAGTGGGGAACGAAGTGAAGCAGGTGGAGAGTAGTGAGAAGCCTGGGTTCACTACGTTTGTTGTGCGGGTGGATGCGGAAACGTTTGGTAGACGCAGCGTCCCAGTGGCAGTTGTCGATCTCATCTCATTCTTCGCCGACCGTCTGAAAGTGCAACTTCGTGAGCAAGGCGCCCGGCACGATCTTGTCGATGCCGTTTTCGCGACATCACCTTCCCCTTGGTGGCGGTCGGATGCCGTGAGAAGTGGTGCAGCCAAACTTGATCTCATCGAAGCAGCCGGCAGCCAGGAGGCCCTGGATCGTGAGCCTCCGCCGGAAGAGGAGATGAAGGATGACCTGCTGATGGTCGTGCGCCGCGTTGAGGCGCTCGGAAAATTCCTCGACAGCGACGACGGCAAGAACCTGCTTGCCGGCACCAAGCGCGCGTCCAATATCCTCGCGATCGAGGAGAAGAAGGACAAGCGCAAGTTCGACGGCGCGCCGGATGCTGCGCTGTACAAGCTCGATGAGGAGAAGGCGCTGGCGAAGGCGATCGGCGAGGTCGCTGCGGAAGCGGGTGCTGCCGTCGCCAAGGAGGACTTTGCCGCCGCGATGCGCGCGATGGCGAAGCTGCGCCCGGCGGTGGATGCCTTCTTCGACAGGGTGAAGGTCAACGACGACGATCCAAAGATCCGCGAGAACCGGCTCAGGCTGCTGAACGAAATCCGCAGCGCCACGCGTGCGGTCGCGGACTTCTCCAAGATCGAGGGCTGAGAGTGGACCGGCCGACGCTCGCCGCCTATGACCGTGAGGCGGCGGTGTTCGCGGCCGACTGGCATGCGCAGCCGGCGTCGGCCGATCTCCACGACATCGTCAGGCGCTTCTTCGTGTTCGGTGGCCGCACCGCGGACATCGGCTGCGGCAGCGGCCGCGAGGTCGGCTGGCTGAATGCCAACGGGTATCCTGCGGAAGGTTTCGACGCGTCGGAGGGACTGCTGGCTGAAGCGCGCACGCGCTATTCGAACGCGTCGTTCACGCGTGCCGAACTGCCCGCTCTCGCCAACATCGCGGATGCAAGCTTCGACAACGTGCTGTGCGAGACCGTGCTGATGCATCTCGATCGCAGCGACGTGGTGCCGTCGGTGCGGCGGATGCGCGCGATCACGAAGCCCGGTGGCGTCCTGTATCTGAGCTGGCGGGTGACGGAGCAGGCCGATCAGCGCGATGCCCACGGCCGGCTCTATGCGGTGGTCGACCTCGCAACCATCCGCGCACTCTTTGAAGCTGATACGAGCCTGCTCGATGAGGAGGTGGTCAGTGCCTCCTCGGGCAAGGTCATCCATCGCCTGGTGGTGAAGACGGCTGCCTGAGCGCAAAGTGCGCCCTGGCTCACAGCAGGCGTCGTCGGTCGCCCCTGGATCGCGTCGCGACGCTTGCGATGACGGCGAAAAAAGTAAGCCCCACCCGGCGGGGGGAACCGGGCAGGGCCTTTCACATCTGGCCGCTTGCGGGGGCGTTGGCGACCAAATGCAGCTCTATAACTACTCAACAACCTGAATGATCCGCCGGGATCGCGGTTCGACCAGAACAGTTTCGCCGTTGACCACGGTGTAACGGTAAGGTGTCGCACCGAAGCGCTGAGGAACGTCGTAATATGTAACACCGGACTCTGGCAGCACGGTGCCAACAACGACGCGATCGGGGATCACATAGTTGGGAACACGCTCGCGGACGACATATTCGCGAAACTCCGGCCGTCGCTCGACCGTGATCACTGGAGCGTCCTCCTCGACCACGACGCTGCGGCCGACGCCCGTGGTGTAGGATTGCGCCTGTGCGGCCGCCGGAATCACGAGTGCGGCCACGAGGGCGGCAAGGGTGAGATGGGTTCGCATGGACGGGACTCCTGAGCTGTTGATCGCTGAGAGAGACCGGCGCGCGCCGGCATCTGCTCCCAATGCCGGCAACAGGTCATCGTTCCGCGCAACGCCACGTGGAACCGGCGGCATTTTTGCGGCAGATCCAGCGGTGGGGGAACCGGAACTCGTGCCGTGCGTCTCCTATTCCGCCACGATGGGCCAGGATAAAGTCCGGCCAAATCGAATCGCCCCAGCCTCGTCCTTCAATCATTCAGAGCTCGTCGATGACCCTGACCGTTGCCCATATCTCGCCGATCATGTCCGTGATCGCCGGCGTCCTGATCCTGATCATGCCGCGCCTCTTGAACCTGATCGTCGCGATCTTCCTCATCCTGAACGGCCTGATCGGCATGGGCCTGCTGAAGTGGCTCCACTTCTAGTCCCAGGTTCTAGTCCCAAGGTCGGGAACCCCCGAGCTTGCGCCGCAGCGCCCAAAGTGGTGTAAGGCGCGCGATTTCTCCTCCCATTTGCGGATCGAAGCACCTCATGGCCAAAGCGGTAGCGAAGTCTAAGAAAGTTACAGCGAAATCAAAGCCTTCCAAGCCCGGCAAGGCCAAGACCGCAGCACTCGCTCCACCGCGCAAGGCGCTCAAGACGGCGTCGAAGCCCGTGGCCAAGGCCCCGGCCAAGGTCGCGCCCAGGTCTGTACCGAAAGCGCCAGTGAAAACCGCTCCGAAGAAGCCGGCCAAAACGGCTGCCAAGCCGGTCGCCAAGGCCGCGAAGGCGTCGGCTGCCAGGGCCCCGGCCAAGAGCGCGGTCACCGCGATCAAGCCGAACAAGTGGGTCTACACCTTCGGTGACGGCAAGGCCGAAGGTAAGGCCGGCCTGCGCGACCTGCTCGGCGGCAAGGGCGCCAATCTGGCCGAGATGGCCAATCTCGGCCTGCCGGTGCCTCCGGGCTTCACCATTCCCACCTCGGTCTGCACCTACTTCTACGCCAACGACAAGACCTACCCGAAGGAGCTGCAGTCGCAGGTCGACAAGGCGCTCGACTACATCGGCAAATTGACCGGCAAGAAATTCGGCGATCCGGAGAACCCGCTGCTGGTCTCGGTGCGCTCCGGCGCCCGCGCCTCGATGCCGGGCATGATGGACACCGTGCTCAATCTCGGCCTCAACGACCAGACGGTGGAAGCGCTGGCACAGCTGTCCGGCGACCGCCGCTTCGCCTTCGACAGCTATCGCCGTTTCATCACGATGTATTCGGATGTCGTGCTCGGCTTCGAGCACCATCATTTCGAGGACATCCTCGACAGCTTCAAGGACACCCAGGGCTATCAGCTCGACACCGACCTCTCCTCCGAGGACTGGGAGATGCTGGTCGGCAAGTACAAGGACGCCGTCGCCCACGAGACCGGCAAGGACTTCCCGCAGGACCCGCACGACCAGCTGTGGGGTGCCATCGGCGCGGTGTTCTCATCCTGGATGAACGCGCGCGCGGTGACCTATCGCAAGCTGCACGACATCCCGGAATCCTGGGGCACCGCCGTCAACGTCCAGGCCATGGTGTTCGGCAACATGGGCGACACCTCGGCCACCGGCGTCGCCTTCACCCGCAATCCCTCGACCGGCGAGAGCAAGCTCTACGGCGAGTTCCTGATCAACGCGCAGGGCGAGGACGTCGTCGCCGGCATCCGCACCCCGCAGGACATCACCGAGGACGCCCGCGTCGAGTCCGGCTCCGACAAGCCGTCGATGGAAGTCGCGATGCCCGACGCGTTCAAGGAGCTGACGCGGATCTACACGCTGCTCGAGAAGCACTACCGTGACATGCAGGACATGGAGTTCACGGTCGAGCGCGGCAAGCTGTGGATGCTGCAGACCCGCAGCGGCAAGCGCACCGCCAAGGCGGCGCTGCGCATCGCGGTCGAACTCGCCAATGAGGGCCTGATCTCGGAGAACGACGCCGTGCTCCGCGTCGACCCGGCCTCGCTCGATCAGCTCCTGCACCCGACCATCGATCCCGCCGCCAAGCGCGATGTGGTCGCGACCGGCCTGCCGGCCTCGCCCGGTGCGGCATCGGGCGAGATCGTGTTCTCCTCGGACGAGGCCACCAAGCTGCAGGCCGACGGTCGCAAGGTGATCCTGGTCCGCATCGAGACTTCGCCGGAGGACATCCACGGCATGCATGCTGCCGAGGGCATCCTGACCACGCGCGGCGGCATGACCTCGCACGCCGCCGTGGTCGCGCGCGGCATGGGCAAGCCCTGCGTCTCCGGCTGCGGCACCATCCGCGTCGACTACGGCCGTGGCACGATGAGCATCGGCGGGCGCACCTTCAAGACCGGCGACGTCATCACCATCGACGGCTCCGTCGGCCAGGTGCTGGCCGGCCGCATGCCGATGATCGAGCCGGAGCTGTCCGGTGAGTTCGGCACCCTGATGGGCTGGGCGGACGCCGTGCGCGAGACCGGCGTGCGCGTCAACGCCGACACGCCGGAGGATGCGCGCACCGCCATCAAGTTCGGCGCCGAGGGCATCGGCCTGTGCCGCACCGAGCACATGTTCTTCGAGGAGACCCGCATCCGCACTGTGCGTGAGATGATTCTCTCCGAGGATGAGCAGGAGCGTCGCGCCGCGCTCGCCAAGCTCTTGCCGATGCAGCGCGCCGACTTCGTCGAGCTGTTTGAGATCATGAAGGGGCTTCCCGTCACGATCCGTCTGCTCGATCCGCCGCTGCACGAGTTCCTGCCGCACACCCAGGCCGAGGTCGAGGAAGTCGCGCGCGCGATGAACACCGATCCGCGCCGCCTGGCCGATCGCGCCCGCGAGCTGTCGGAGTTCAACCCGATGCTCGGCTTCCGCGGCTGCCGTCTCGCGATCGCCTATCCGGAGATCGCCGAGATGCAGGCGCGCGCGATCTTCGAGGCGGCGGTCGAGGCCGAGAAGCGCACCGGCGAGGCCGTCGGCCTCGAGGTGATGGTGCCGCTGATCGCGACCAAGGCCGAGTTCGACCTGGTCAAGGCGCGCATCGACGCGATGGCGCAGGCCGTGATCCGCGAGACCGGCGCCAAGCTGGAGTACCAGGTCGGCACCATGATCGAGCTGCCGCGCGCAGCCCTGATGGCCGGCCAGATCGCCGAGGCCGCCGAGTTCTTCTCGTTCGGCACCAACGATCTGACGCAGACGACCTACGGCATCAGCCGCGACGACGCCGGCAGCTTCCTCGGCGCTTACGTCGCCAAGGGCATCCTCGAGATCGATCCGTTCATCTCGATCGACCGCGAGGGCGTTGGCGAGCTGGTCAAGATCGGCGTCGAGCGCGGCCGTGCCACCCGACCCAACCTCAAGGTCGGTATCTGCGGCGAGCATGGCGGCGATCCCGCCTCGGTGGCGTTCTGCCACAAGGTCGGCATGAACTATGTGTCGTGCTCGCCCTACCGCGTGCCGATCGCCCGCCTGGCCGCTGCGCAATCCGCGCTCGGCAAGGAGATCGCGAGCCAAGCCTGATCCTGCTGCGATCGATCTGATCTGACGAAGGCCGGCACATGTTGCCGGCCTTTTTCATTGGTGAGGGTTCGTCGCGATGCGGCGCGCACGTGACGCAAGGTGCACTTCTTCTCCACCACTGCCGTCATTCCGGGGGCGCTCCGGAATGACGAGTGGAGAGAGCGAACGTCGCAGGCCGATGGAACACTCCGCCTCATGATGTGCAGATGATTTTCATTCACCGCATCTGTTGACTGAATGTTCACCCGTTCTCGTCGGTGCGCCGTTTACCAAGCATCTCGATCGCTCGGCGCTCTGCAACTTCCCCGCTTGCCTGTTTCACAATTGCAACGCGGATTAACTCCTCGGCAACCTAAACCCGATACGAAGAGAGAAGATCGAATTGCACGGAAGCACTGTCGTTCGGTCGATCCAGTAAGCGTTGCGTTGAGCGTATCGATGTTAGTTCTGCGTCCCGATCCGAAGGGCGCGCGATTTGCGTCCTTCGGACTCGGTCTCTGCGTCTTCGCTCTGATGCCGACAGAGACCGGGTATCAAGACATCGCTTCTCTGCTCGCCCGCCAGCCGGGCGTCGCCGAACGCTGGCAGAAGCGTGTGTTCTCGGCTGCGGCCTCCATTCAGCTCGCCACCTATAGTTTCAGTCGTCCGATCGGAACCTCGGCGCCGCAGGCGGTGAGCATCCGCCTCGCAAGCCTCGATGGGCGCGATCTCGACATCACCGGATCGACGCCGCGCAATCCGGCGCTGCAGGTTCCGCCGCGCTATCAGGCCTCCGATTTTCCCAAGGTCGACCGCACGCTGAAGGGCGATCGTCTCGTCGTGCGTCCCCCGACGCCGTCGGCGCAGCCGACCGAATCGGCCGCGCCCGTCGAGCCCGCGCCCTCCGAGCCCGCACCCACGCCATCGACACAACCGGATTCGAATTCCTCGGTGTTCGGCGCCAAGACGACGGAAGCGCCGGCGCAGGCGCCGCTCCCGCAGCGTTCTGCACTCGATCCCGAATTGCAGGAGGCGCTGAGCGCGCCGCCGCTCGTGCAGTACGACGCGGCGAAGTCCGAGATCCAGCCATCGGGCGAGCTGAAGCCTGCAGCCGATCAAATCCTGGTGGACGGCGCCGTCAGCTATGACGGCCTCACCATCAAGACGTCGAACCTCTATTTCGGCACGTCGTCGCTGGGCGGTGCTGCCGGCACCATGGAGACATGGCTGCCGGGCGAGGCGCCGCTGATCGTGATGCCGGATCCGGACCTCAAGCCGATGGCGGTGCTGTCATCGCCGGCGGACGATGCGGCCAAGGCCGGCAATGGCGGCGAGAGCATCGCGCCGAAAGGCGAGGTCAACGCCGACAATCAGCGCGACAGGACTCCGGCCGAACGGTTGGGGCTCACGGACGAGAAGGCGCGCTTCAAGTCCGAGAAGTGTCTTGCCGAAGCAGTCTATTTCGAATCCCGCGGCGAGGCGGTGCGCGGCCAGATGGCCGTGGCGCAGGTCGTGCTGAACCGGGCGTTCTCCGGCTATTATCCGACGACGGTGTGCGGCGTCGTCTACCAGAACAAATACCGCCACTTCGCCTGCCAGTTCACCTTCGCCTGCGACAACAATCCGGATGTGATCCGCGAGCCCGAGATGTGGGATCGCGCCAGGAAGATCGCGAAGGCCATGCTGGACGGGCTGATCTGGCTGCCGGAAGTCGGCAAGTCGACCCACTATCATGCCTATTGGGTGCGGCCGTCCTGGGTCGCCGAGATGAAGCGCATGTACAAGTTCGGCGTTCACACCTTCTATCGGCCGAAGAAGTGGGGCGACGGCAGCGACGCGCCGAGCTGGGGCACGCCGCAGCAGACCGCGGCCATTTCGGCCGAGCTCACCGAGGCCGCCAAGAGCGAGGCCGAGAGCAATCCGAACTGGACGCGGCGCTAATCATCTAGCGACGCGTCGCATTCCACTCGAGAAAGCGGCGATACAACTCGGTCTGGCGCGCCTGGTCCGGCGGCGTTGCGGCCGCCGGCTTTGCCGTGACAGGAATGCGCGGGGACGGTGCGGCGGCCGCGACCGGCTTCGACGGTTTAACGGTGGCCGTAGTGGCCGCCGGAATCCGTGTCGTCCCATCGAGCCATTCCTGCGCGGCCCGGAACCTGGTCCAGCCGGCGACCGGCGCGCGCGGCGCCATCTCCTGCCATTTCGGATGGAAGGGAGGCCGCTGCAGCTGCGACATGCGCGAGAACAGCGACTCGACCAGCAGCGACAGCCGGCGATCGCGGTCGCTTCCCGGCTGCCAATTATACGACGCCAGGATTGCCTCTGCTGCGATCGTTTCCACCGACTCGGAATTGGAGATCAGGTTGGGGTAGTCGTCCGCGGTGAGCTTGGATGGAAGGTAATCCTCGCGCAAGGTCTTGTCGTAGCCGACCGGGACGAGATGCAGATTGGCATCCGTGATCTGGCTGAGCCAGGGCACCGGCTTGCCGTCGACCGCAATCATCGCGTCGATCTCCCCCTTGCGCAACATTTCGAGCGCGATGCGCGGCTCGATATAGAGCAGATGCGGCTTGATCGCGAGCCGCTCGAACACGTTGATCGCGGTCACGAAGGTGCTGCCGTCCGGCAGGTCGACCGCAACGGTCTTGCCGTCGAGCTCCCGCATGGTGCGGATCGATCGCGGTGCCAGAACATGCATTTCCTCGTTGAACATCTTGGTGACGTAGACGAGCTGATTGCGGATGTTGCTCGCGAAGTCCTTGCGTTCGAGATAGGACAGCGTGTCCTTGCGCACGATTCCCACGTCGACGCCCTTGAGCATGAGGATGTCGGCCACCGCCTGAACCGAGCCGCTGCCGAGGACCGGCATGACCCGCAGGTTGATGCCGTCATTGAGGACCGAGGCGACGTCGGCGCCCATCTGCGAATAGGTGCTGCCATACGAGCCCGTCATCAGGCTCACCGTATTGGCGTTGAGCTGGCTCGCGAGATCGCGCTTGGCCGAGGCATAGCGGAAGATCGCCTTGAAGGAATCGCTGACCGCACCCGGGTCGATTCCGCTGCGCACAGGCCCGAACCGTTCCCAATGGCCATCGACGAAACGCTTCATCTGCATCTGCTCGATCGGCGCGTGGTCGCTGGCGCTGGTATTGGCGACGATCCCGGGAATCAACATGGGAATTGGCGTCCCCTTCAAGGAACGCGCCTGCCTCATGATGTTGTCGCGGGAGAAGTCGTCGCCGCAATTGCGCAGGACCGCAACCATCAGGTTGGCAAGCGCGTAGCCCACGATTCCCAAGCTGTTGTTCTTGCTGATTGCAGGCGCGTAGCGATCCATGAACGCGGACCACTCGGCGAAGCCGGGATCGCCGCCCTGCACACCGCCCTCGTACAGGATGGTGGCGGAAAGCAGTCCTTCCGCGTTCTGCAGGCCTGCAGGCTGCAGCACGGTGGCAACCGAATCCGAAACAGTGGGGATGATGTGCTCGGGTCTCCAGCCGAGCTCGGCGAGGCGGCGGATCGCGAGCACCGTGAATTTCGGGGTGCTGACGTCGACCAGGATGTTGGCTCCGGCGGTCTTCAGCTTCGCGATCTGCTGATTGATGTCGGCATCGGTGACCGCGTAAGCCGCTTCCGCGACGATCGGCAGCTTGCCGCCGAGCCCGTCCTTCAAACCCTTCAGATAGTCCTTGCCGAACTCGTCGTCTTGATAAAGCACACCGATGCGCGCGCCACCGGCATGTTGCTCGAGCAGATATTGCGCGTGAATATGAGCTTCAATCTGGTAGCTGGGTTGCGCTCCCATGGTCCAAGGATAGTCGCGAGGCTGATCCCAGATCGAGGCGCCGGAGCCGACGAACAATTGCGGTATCCTGTTCGCGTTGAGATAAGGCCGCACCGCCGCGCTGGTCGCTGTTCCAACGCTCGCAAAGATGACGTCGACCTTGTCTTCCTCCACCAGCCGTCGTGTCAGCTCCACCGTCTTCTGCGGATTATAGCCGTCGTCATAGGAGATGTAGGTGATCTTGCGGCCCCTGATCCCGCCCTCGTCATTCACCTTCTGGAAATAGGCGGAGATGACCTTGCTCACGCTGCCGTAGGCGGCCGCCGGCCCGCTGTAGGGCGTCGTATTGCCGATCCGGATCTCGCCCTCGGCAGCACGCGCCAGGCCTGGCACGGCGGCAAGCACGAGGAGCAACGCCACGGTCGGAGAACCCGGCGCGCCAAGCAGCCAAGGACCACGGGGCGCCGACGACAAGGCCGATTGCAACAGACGATCAAACATTCCCATCATGGACCTCATCACGCAACACAACACTTTGCGGGGACGCGCGTCGCCCGCACGACACCATCGACCAGGATCCGGCGGTCCGCGCCCCGCCGCAATTCCTGCGCAGCGACCGGCGTGAGACCGCGCTGGATCACCCGGTTTCGAAGCCCGGGTCACTCGAGCCGCCGTCGAGCCTCGAGTGACCCGAGTTCGGCGGCTCTCGCGTACCAGGCGCGGGCCTTGGCCGGATCGGGCGCGACGCCAACGGCTTTCAGGTTGGACAAGATCGCGGGGTCATAGGTGCCGGCCAGCGTCAGTGATGCTTCGGCGTCCGCTTCCGCGACATGCGCCAGGATCAGGCGGGCACTCGCAACGTCGCCCGCGCCGATGAGATCGCGTCCGCGCTTCAGCATTTCGCTGATCTCGTTCTTGGTCAGCGCAGACGCGGCCGCCGGTGCAGGGCTCCTGGTCGCGATGGTCCGAGATGCTTTCGGCGGAATTGACTGCGGGGTCTCGCCTCCGCCCGGAGCCGGCTTGACGATCGGGACCGACGCCAAGATCGAATCGGCCCGTCCGATCGTGTGCGCCGCGGCGTCCAGCGATGCTTGGCCGTCATCGGATTTCGATTTCCCCGCTGTCCCGAAGTTTCGGGGAGACGATGAAGCGGTGGCTTCAGACTTCGTAACTGTTTCAATGTTCGGAGCCTGCATGATGCGCACCGCAAAGAACGCGAGGCACGCAAGCGCGGCCGCTGCGGCACCGAACCGGAAAACAGAATCGAATTCGAGCCGTTCGGGCGGAGGTGGAGGCATCACGACGGGATCGAGTGAAGGGATCTGCCAGGATCGGTCCGCTTCTGCTGGCGCCATTGGCATCGGCGCATCGTCAACCGCTGAAGCGGTTTGCCACCACGGCCGGGAGAGATCGGTGGCCGCATCCTCATCAGGCTCAGACGGCGCATGCGCGAGGCTGTTGGACAAAGCGGCAGGCTTTGCCGGGCGCCAACGTTCGCTCTGCGCATCACCCACGGTGATCCGCGATCCGCTACTCCGCAATAAGGAACTCATCCTCAACTACTCCTGCGGACACGCGCCATCGCGTCGCCCCGCAACACTCCCTGGACCGTTTGGCGCCTTTCTGTTCGGCGACTCGGCTTCCAAATCGGCGGCGAGACCGATGACCGAATCTATGGCCATGCCAAGCGTTGAATCGGCGATCTGGCAGCCGTGAATTCCCATTTCCTCGTCAGCAGGACGGACAAAACGCGCGCTACTACTTGAGCACCGCTAAATTTCGACCATCTCTTTTTCTTATTTGTACAGGTTCCGCGGTTCTTTTGCCGAAATCATGGCGAACCTGTCCAGCCATTTAGTTGGTGCTGGTAAATGCCGTCGGCGCCGGGGCGCACGAGATAGTGCGGCGGCGTCTGGCCGAGAACGATCTGAAACCATGGCGCAGGAGCATGTGGCGTATACCCACAGATCGATGCGAATTAGTCGCGCGCGTAGAGGATGTGCTCGATCCGTGCGGCAGTCGCATCAGCGTCAGCCGGTGATCTGCATCGACGAAAGGCCTCGTCCAACTCATTGGCGAGGGCCGCTCAGATCGTGCGCGTGATGACTACGAGCACCAGCGCAACGGTACGGCCGATTTGTTCGTCCAGCGCCCGCGGATCAATGGATGCACGCGGCCGACACGGCACGCACTAATTACATCGTGCCTGCCCCCAAATACCGGCGAGGCAGCAAATAACAACGAGTCGTAATATCTGTATTGGACGACGATGGCTGCTTCGTCATGAGCACCGTCATTCCGGGACAAGGCCGCAGGCCCTGAACCCGGAATGACGGTGATCACGAATGACGGTGAAAACGCGACTGCCGAGCTCCGTCGTGACGCAGTCGGATCAGCTCTTGCTACGCGCTCAACGGCCGCGACTGCCGCGCCGTCGGCCGTGCCGCGAGCTCGTCGGCGATCTCGCGGGCAGCGGCCAATGTGGTCATCGTCCGCTGCGCGAAACTCGGATTCTCCGCGGGGCAGTCGGCGCGGCAATGCGCGCCGCGGCTCTCGCGCCGGCTCCAGGCCGCGGTGGCGATCAGCAGCGCGGCGCTCGCCATGTTGCGCAGCCTCGGGCTGCCGGCGTCGCGCTCCATCCTGGCAATCGCGGCGATGGCCTCGGCGAGCCTCTCCTCGTCGCGGATGACACCGAGCTGGCTCGTCATCATCTCGCGCAGCGACACCTGCGCTGCGCCCGCGCAGGATCCGGCCGGATCGGCGAATGCAACGTGCTGCAGGGTGGAGGACGCGGTCAACGTCCGGCCGGAGATGTCGTCGGCAATCCGCCGGGCGAACACCAGCGCCGCGAGCAGCGCGTTGCCGGCGATGTGGTTGGCGCCATCCGTTGCCGTCGCGGCGACTTCACCTGCCGCCCAGAGCCCCTCGATCGAGCTGCGGCCCTGCGCGTCGACCGCGATCCCGCCCATGTGGAAATGCGCCGCCGGCGCGACTGGAATCGGCTGGCGGGTCGGATCGAGCCCCGCGGCGACGCAGGCCCGGTGCAGCATCGGATAGCGCTCGGCGACGTCGTCATCGAGCACGTCGCGCGCATCGAGAAAGGCGCCGCGTCCAGCGATGATCTCGGCCATGACGCCGCGGGCCACCGTGTCGCGCGGGGCAAGATCGACCAGCGGATGGCGCGGCAGCATGAAACGCTGGCCGCGCCGGTTGATCAGGATCGCGCCGGCGCCGCGCAGACTCTCGCTCACAACCGGCGCCGGATCGTGACCGGCCATCATCGCGGTCGGATGAAACTGCACGAACTCCGGATCGGCAATCACCGCGCCAGCGCGGGCGGCGATGGCGAGGCCGATGCCGGTGGCGTGCGGCGGATTCGTGGTCGCCGCGAACAGCCGGCCGATGCCGCCGGTGGCCAGCACGATTGCCGGCGCCGTGATCAGCATCGGCGCGGCCGCGTCGTCATCGGTCGGCCGCAGTTGCAGGCCACGCACCGCGCCGTCTTCCGTCAGCAGCGCGTCGGCGACATGGCCCTCGATGATGCGGATCGAGGGCGTCGCGCGCACGGCTTGCGACAGCGCGGTGATGATCGCCTGTCCGGTGAAGTCCCCGCGAACGCTGAGAATCCGTCGCGCGGCGTGCGCAGCCGCACGAGACGTCGCGAGCCTGCCGGCGTGATCACGATCGAATGCCACGCCGAGACGGACCAGGTCCTCGATTGCAGCCGAGGCATCGCGCGCGAGCGCCAGCGCCGCCGTCGCGTCGACCAGGCCGCCACCCGCGGCGATCATGTCGGCGGCATGGGTATCGGGGCTGTCGCCGGATGACACCGCTGCCGCGATGTCGGCCTGCATCGTCGTACCGAACGAGGCCTCACCCAATGAGGTCGCGGAGATCAACGTGACCGGCTGCGGGGCGAGCTTCAGCGCGCAGAACAGTCCGGCAACTCCGGCACCGACGATCACGACGTGGCCGGATGTCTCGATCTGATCGTGGTCCATGTGCTGTCCAAATTCCACATTCCGTGCGCATGTGTACCGCGGTACCTGTTAGTTCTTCTTCAGAGACTTCCTTCGCTGTTTATCGGTGTTTGGCGACAAATAGCGGCCGTTCTGAAGGTCGCTCCCGCACAGGATGAATCGTCGTTTGCGACTCGCGCATCAGGACGTTTTCGCGCGGGGACAAAGACGCATGAGCGAGTTCCGGTGTCGGAACTCGCTTCGGATGACACTTGCTCATGACTGGCCGCCGCATCGAAATTTTTCATGACTGGGTTCCGCTTTTGAGCTTGGGAGTTCAATGCAAATGCATTAACCGGAGAGGCGCGGCGGACAGCGACCGCGGCAGGGGAGGACACTGATGTCGGTACAGGCAGGCGATCTCGGTACGGTGTCCCGCAATCAGGGCTGGCGCACGCCGGTGGTCATCATCGTGTGCGGCTGCGCCATTGCGCTGCTGAGCTTCGGTCCGCGCTCCAGCTTCGGCTTCTTCGTGCAGCCGATGAGCCGTGAATTCGCCTGGGGACGCGACGTGTTCGCCCTCGCGGTGGCGGTGCAGAACCTGTTGTGGGGACTCGGTCAGCCGCTCGCCGGCGCGATCGCCGATCGTTTCGGCGTGATGCGCGTCATCTGTGTCGGCGCGCTGCTCTATGCCGGCGGCCTGCTGATGATGCGCTATTCCAGCTCGCCGCTGTCGCTGAACATCGGCGCCGGCGTGCTGGTCGGCTTCGGCCTGTCGGGCTGCTCGTTCAATCTCATCCTGTCGGCCTTCAGCAAGCTGCTGCCGCCGGAGCGCCGCGGCGTCGCGCTCGGCGCCGGCACCGCGGCCGGCTCGCTCGGCCAGTTCCTGTTCGCTCCGTTCGGCGTCGCGCTGATCGACCAGTTCGGCTGGCAGAGCGCGCTGATGGTGTTCGCAACGCTGATGCTGTTCATCGTGCCGCTGTCGCTCGCCGTGGCGACGCCGCCGGCAGCCGAGGCCAAGCCGTCGGAGGCCGAGCAGCAGTCGTTCACGACCGCGCTGATGGAGGCGTTCGGCCACCGCTCCTACGTGCTGCTGGTGCTCGGATTCTTCACCTGCGGCTTCCAGCTCGCCTTCATCACCGTGCACCTGCCGGCGTTCCTGGTCGATCGCGGCCTGTCGGCGCAGGTTGGCGGCTGGGTGATCGCGGCGATCGGCCTGTTCAACATCATCGGCTCGCTCAGTGTCGGCTGGCTGCAGAGTCGGCTGCCGAAGCGCTACATCCTGTCCTTCATCTATTTCACGCGTGCGCTGGCGACGCTCGCCTTCATCTCGTTCCCGGTCACGGCGGCTTCCGCGATCGCCTTCGGCGCGGTTTCCGGGCTCGCCTGGCTCTCCACGGTGCCGCCGACCTCGTCGCTGGTCGCGATCATGTTCGGCACCCGCTGGCTCGCCACGCTCTATGGCTTCGCCTTCGTCAGCCACCAGGTGGGCGGCTTCCTCGGCGTCTGGCTCGGCGGCATCGTGTTCGAGCGCTACGGCTCGTACACGCCGATCTGGTGGCTGTCGATCCTGTTCGGCGTGTTGTCGGCGCTGATCAACCTGCCGATCGTCGAGAAGCCGGTGGCGCGCGCCGTTCCCGCGACGTGAGTTGCGCGGCCGATCCGATCGGCTAAACATGGCGTGAGACGAAGAAAGTGCAGGGAGTGCGGCTGTGGGAACGTTCAAGGCGATCCGGATCGACAAGGCGGACAAGGGAACGACCGCGACGCTGACGCAGTTCGATGAAGCCGAACTGATGGACGGCGACGTCACCGTGAAGGTCGAGTGGTCGGCGCTGAATTACAAGGATGGGCTGGCGCTGACCGGCAAGGCGCCGGTGGTGCGCCGCTTCCCGATGATCGCGGGGATCGATTTCGCCGGCACGGTCGAGCAGTCCAGCCATCCCGACTGGAAGCCGGGAGATGCCGTGATCTGCACCGGCTGGGGCATGGGCGAGACCCATCTCGGCGCCTATGCCGAGAGGGCGCGGGTCAAGGGCGACTGGCTGGTCGGCCTGCCGCAGGGGCTGTCAGCCCGGGACGCGATGGCGATCGGCACCGCCGGCTTCACCGCGATGCTTGCGGTGCTCGCCCTGGAGAAGCACGGGCTGACGCCGGCGAGCGGGCCGGTGGTGGTGACGGGCGCGGCCGGCGGCGTCGGCTCGGTGGCGACGGCTGTGCTCGCCAAGCTCGGCTACCATGTGATCGCCTCGACCGGCCGCTTGGCCGAGGCCGACTATCTCAAGTCGCTCGGTGCCGCCGAGATCATCGACCGCAACGAGCTGTCCGGGCCGGCCAAGCCGCTGGCGAAGGAGCGCTGGGCGGGCGGCATCGACAGCGTCGGCTCCAATACGCTCGCCAACCTGCTGGCGATGACCAAATATGGCGGCGCCATCGCCGCCTGCGGCCTCGCTGCCGGCATGGATTTGCCAACGTCGGTGGCGCCGTTCATTTTGCGCGGCGTGTGCCTCCTCGGCGTCGATTCGGTGATGTGCCCGCTGCCGGCGCGCAAGGCGGCCTGGCAGCGCCTCGCGACCGATCTGGATCGTGCAAAACTAGCTGAAATCACTCACGAAATCGCCTTGGACCAGGTGGCGTCGCTGGGGCCGCAGATCCTCGCCGGCCAGGTCCGCGGCCGTACGGTGGTAAGAATATCCTGAGGACGTTCAGACTTTTCAAACCATGCTGCTCCATTGTTGCCATGGTTGGTATGGTAAGCATGGGGTAAAGATACCGCCTTACCCGCTGCGTGGGGTTAAGTGGGAGTTTGATGCATGCTCGCGCGTATATTGCTGGGGACCGTGACTGCCGGTGCCGTGATTGCTCCTGCGATGGCGGGTTCGATGACAGCCGACGAGGCCCGCAAATTCGTCGCCGGAAAGGTGTTCGCCTTCACCTGCGTCGACGGCACCCGTGGCGCGGGCCGCATTCTGGACGACATGGGCGCGGCCGGTGCGGTGCAGTTCTCCGGCTCGGGGCCGGTGCGTCACATCCGCCTGCCGGGCAATACCCTGCAGATTCGCGGCCAGAATGTCTGCGCTGCCATCAAGGGCATGCCGTTCGAACCGTGCTTCAACCTCGACAAGAAGGACGATCGCAGCTTCCGCGGTTCGGTCTCCGGGCTCGGCGCCTTCGCCTATTGCGACTTCCAGCACCAGGGCGGAGCCACCATGCTGATGGCCCGCGCCGTGGCGCGGCCGCGCGCCGCACGCGCTGCTGGACCCGCGGCTGACGGCTCCCACACCGAAGTAGCGGCGCGGGTCGAGACCCCGCGGGTGGAACGCAGCAAGGTGGAACCCTTGAAGGCAGATGCCGCGAAGTCCGCCAAGGCGGAAAGTTCCAAGACTGAGAACATGAAGGCCGAAAACGCGAAGACTGAAATTACCAAATCCGATAACGCGAAGTCGGATGCGGCGCCGGAGCTGCGTCGCTCGACCGATTAGTTGTTAGTTCACCGATCATTGAAAAACCGGTTCCCTATTATCATAGAGTAATTTTTTAAGCTGACCGCACGTTAGTGGTCATTGCGCCGTAGTCGTACGGAATCTCAAATTCATGCCTCGGTAGCGACTCGTGTGCAGTTTGCAACCAGGGGGGTGGCCCACGAGAAAGGGTCGTTATGTCGCTTTATTTCTTCCGGATCAGCCAGGGCCGCTATTCTGGCGCGGCTGATCAGCCTTATGAATTCGCCAACCGGGAAACCGCCTGGAACGAGCTGACGGCTGTCTGCTCCGACCTGATCGGCGGGATCTCGAGGTCGTTGCAGCAGGGGGCCGAGTGGCAGATGGAGCTGCTCGACGAAGCCAAGCAGCCGGTGTTCCGGATTCGCCTGGTGTCCGAAGCGGTCGGCTGAGGTCTAGCTGTCCGGGGTGATTGCGCCGCTGGCCGTCGGATTCGAGTCCGGTTTGCCGTGGCGGCAATCTTCTGCGCGCAGGCGCCATTTGATGAAGTCCGCGTCCACCTCGGGCGCGTCAGTCGGGATTGATGGAGTTCGGCCTAGGCTCCGCGTCGTGCCCCGGCGCCGCCGATCTCCGTCACGCTCTCGTGCTCAGTCGCTTGTGATGCTGTCGGACGTCGGTCCTGGCCCGGCCACCTCATCTCCGGATTCATCCGCGCGGTGATCAGCGTCTTCCGGTTGCTGCGGCGCAGGTCGTGGCGGCAATCGTCCTTTGCCCCGTGCGCGCTCCAAAGGTCTTGCTTCGACGCGATCCTTTAGCGGTATCGGGAGACCAGGTGTAGCGGCGGACGGTTTCAGGGTACCGCGTCATCCCTGAGCGCCATCATTTTATGGGCATTGTCAGTAATCTTACGGTTCCAGCATTAACCTCTGATAAGCCTGTTTCGCGCCCAATGAGGTCGGCAGAGACGACATGCGGGTTCGGAATTTTCGGAGCCCTCTGATCCTCTGACCTCGACCGCGCAGCGCAGCGTAGACCTGGATCTTCGGGCCGTCTTTGGCGCTGGCAGAACGCGGCCGAACCACGCAGTCAGCTGGGGTCCTCCGTGTCAAAGATGTCCATCCGTACGAAGATCATATCGGTCATCGCCTTCATGCTCGTCACCATGTGCGGGCTCGGCGTGCTCGCCGTCACCAGCATGCAGTCGATCAATGCCAACACGGTCGACATCGCCACCAATTGGCTGCCGAGCGTGCGCGCGATCGGCGAGCTGCGCGCCGACATCAATCTGCTGCGCATCGCCTTGCGCGCGCATGTGATGTCGGAGACGGCCGAGGCCAAGCAGGGCGCGGAGAAGCGCGTCAACGGAATCCTCGAGACGATCAACAAGGACCGCAAGACCTACGAGCCGATGATCACCTCGGCCGAGGAACGGGCGATCTACAACAACTGGGTGCAGTCCTGGGAGAAGTACGTCGTCGCGGTCAAGCAGGTGATGGACGAATCCAACAAGAGCGTCGGAAAGATCCCGCGCGAAGCCACCGAAATGCTGGAAAAATCGGCCGCGGCGATCGCGCGCGACGCCGACAAGTATTTCATCCAGGACATCGAGTTCAACAACAAGGGTGCCGACAACGCGACGCGGCAGGCCGCGGAGAGCTTCACGCGTGCGATCTGGCTGGTGATGTCGATCATTGCCGCGGCCGTCATTGCCGGCGTCGCCGTCGGTTTCTATCTCGTGCAGAACGTCTCGTCCGGCATTGCGTCGATCATCAAGCCGATGCAGGAGCTCGCCAAGGGCGATCTCGGCGCGGAGGTGACGCATCGCGGCGAGCCGACCGAGATCGGCGCCATGGCCGATACGCTGCAGGTGTTCAAGGAGGCGCTGATCGCCAAGAAGGAGGCCGACGAGCTCGCGGCCCACGATGCCGAGGCCAAGATCGAACGCGGCCGGCGCGTCGACAACATCACCCGCCAGTTCGAGGCGACGATCGGCGAGATCGTGCAGACGGTGTCGTCGGCCTCGACCGAGCTCGAGCATTCCGCCGGCGCGCTGTCATCCACCGCGACGCGCTCGCAGGAGATCTCGACCGCGGTTGCGGCTGCTTCGGAGGAGGCTTCGACCAACGTACAGTCGGTCGCTTCCGCGACGGAGGAGCTATCGTCGTCGATCACCGAGATCAGCCGCCAGGTGCAGGAATCCGCCCGCATGGCCACCGAGGCCGTCGACCAGGCGCGCATGACCAATGATCGGGTGAGCGAGCTGAGCAAGGCGGCGGCGCGCATCGGCGACGTGGTCGAGCTGATCAACACGATCGCCGGCCAGACCAACCTGCTGGCGCTGAATGCGACCATCGAGGCGGCGCGCGCCGGCGAAGCCGGTCGCGGCTTCGCGGTCGTCGCCTCCGAGGTGAAGGCGCTGGCCGAGCAGACCGCCAAGGCGACCGACGAGATCGGCCAGCAGGTGTCCGGCATCCAGGCCGCGACGCAGGAATCGGTCGGCGCCATCCGGGCGATCTCCACGACCATCGAGCGGCTGTCGGAAATCTCGTCGGCGATCGCGGCGGCCGTGGAGGAGCAGGGCGCCGCCACGCAGGAGATCTCGCGCAACGTCCAGCAGGCATCGGAGGGCACGCAGCAGGTTTCCGTGAACGTCGTCGACGTGCAGCGCGGCGCGACCGAGACTGGTACGGCTTCCACGCACGTGCTGGCCGCGGCGCAGTCGCTGGCCTCGGACAGCGACCGGCTGAAGCGTGAGGTGGCGTCGTTCCTGGAGTCGGTGCGCGCAGCCTAATCCGACATGGCGCTATGCCGCCGGCTGAGCCGGCGGCGCCTGCTGCTGCCGTCGGAACAGCACCTTCTGGTACAGCCAGCCGATCGCGACCAGCACCAGGCCGAGCCCGATGAACGACAGGGCGCGCCACACGCCGGTCAGCGCCGACATGTCGATCAGGAAGGCCTTCAGGATCGTCAGCGCGATCACGATCGCGGATGCCAGACGCGCGCGCTGCGACTGCACGATGATTCCGATCCCGAGCAGCATCACGCCGAAGGCGAGCCAGGCGATCGAATAGGTGTACTGCTCGGCGGCGCTGGTCGGTCCTGCCGTCAGATCGGGGCCGTGATAGATGCGGCGGATCTCGAGGCTGACATAGGACAGCGCCAGGATCAGTGCGCCCGCGGCCAGCGTATTGCCATAGGCTGGCGGACGGCGGCCTGCGACCGCGTAGGACAACAGCAGCATCAGTACCGCCGGGAACGCATAGGCCAGGATCAGGATGTTGAGCAGGCCGCCCTTGATCGCGACGTCCGAGATCATCGGGTTTTCGAACAGCAGCAGGCCGAGCACGGTGGCGCCGCCGGCGAATCCGGTGAGGATCACGGCGCTGATGTTGTGCACGATGCTGCCGCTGCGCTCCCGCAGCCGCTCCAGCCCGATCGCCAGCGCCAGGGCCACGCAGACGTCGAGTCCCACTTCGGCGAGCGACGGCACCGCCAGCATGTCGCCGTCGTTGACGGCGTGGCGGATCTCCAGGAAGGCGAGCAGGGTCGTGAACAGGATCGCGGCGGCCTCCACCGCGCGCAGCGGCGCGTCGTCGCCATGGCGGCGCATCAGATAGCTCGCGCCCCAGAACGACGCCGCCGGCACGCCATAGCCCCACAGCAGCCAGTTGAAGATCGGCGTGGTGCCGACATCGGCGCCGACGATGCGCGGATCATGGCCGATGCGCAGCACCACGAGCCCGGCAAAGACGGCCGCGAGCGTGCGCAGGAACGGGATCGGCCGGCTCTCGAAGATCCAGGCGGTGCCGAGCGACATCAGCGCCAGCGCGATCGTCAGCCAGCCCTTCTCAAGCGCGAAGGTCAGGGCCAGCGCCAGCGCGGCCAGCGTGCCGGTCGCGAACAGCGCGATCGAGGCACTGAGGCCGGGACGTTCCTCGCGCCGCGTCAGCGCCTCGGTGGCGACGGCAAAGCCGGCGGCGAGCACGACGGCGAGGATCGCGAACGGGATCGAGCGGTCGAGATGGGCGATGCGCGTATAGAGCGCGACCAGCAGCGCCAGCGGCGTGAACACGCCGGCCGCCGACCACACCACCGGCACGACGGCGTTGTGCGCGCGCCCCTGCGCCAGGAAGCCGGCGCCGCCGAAGCCCAGCGCGAAGATCGCTGCCGTCACCAGATGCGACGTGACCGACGCGCCGAGCGGGTTCGGCCCCATCCCGGGCAGCGCGCCGCCGGGCAGCACCAGCAGGTCCGGATTGTCGCGCAGCGCCCATTCGGCGAACACGAGGAACACGGTCGCAGCGGCGGCGGCCACCGCGCCGACGGCGCTCGGCGCGCGCCAGGCGACCGCCAGCGTCGCCGCGACCAGCACCGTGAAGCCGATCAGCGCCAGGCCGTCATGGAAGCTCGCCAGCACGACTAGCATGGCGCCGAGCAGATAAACCGCCAGGCCGACGGATGAGATCGGCTCGACCTCGTCGTTCTCGGCGGCGGGTCCGAACATGAAGCCGCAGACCACGATCAGTGCGGCCAGCGCGAAACCAACCGCGACGTGGAAAACATGCGGCGCCACCGTCTCGACGCCCGCGTCGAGTCCGGGCAAGGTCCACAGGAACGACAGCCCGATCGTGGTCATCGCGAGCCAGCGCCACAGCCGCACGCGTGCCAGCGCGAACGCGGCGGCGGTGACGATGGCGAGGTAGATGTACAGCGCCCAGTAGTTCGGCTCGCCGGTCGACACCAGCACCGGCGTCGTGAACGCCGCGACGATGCCGAGCCCGGCGAGCGCCGGGCCGTGCAGCAGCGCAGCCGCCAGCGTGCCCAGCGCGACGATGCCGAGCAGCACGAAGGCGATCGCGGGCGGCAGGAAGTCGTACAGCGCGTAGGCCGCATAGATGGTGGCGAAGGCGACCGCCGTGCCGGCCGCCGTGAGCATCGCCGGAATGTTGGCGATCGGCAGCGCCGCGATCTGCGAGATGCTCTCCTTGCGCCGTGTCCATTCGCCGGCCGCGAGCAGCGCGGCGGCGAACAGCGCGCCGAGCGCGACGCGCACCTCGGGGCCGACGAGGCCGGCCTCGATCGAGTAGCGCACCATGAAGAAGCCGCCGAGCGCCAGGGTCAGCCCGCCGATCCACACCACCCAGCGGGTGCCGATGCGCTCCTCGAAGCCGGCCGCGGGCTGCGGCACGGGTGGCGGGGACGCGAGCGGCGGCTGTTCGGCCGCTGCATCGCTCGCCATCGCCGCCGGCTGCAGGGCAGCCTCGGTCACCTCCGGCAATGGGGGCGGCATTGGCGGGGCTTCAGCGGGCTCCTGCAGCGGGCTGAGCGGCGGCGCGACCACCGGCGCGGCCGCGATCGGGCGTGTCGCCTCGAGCTTGGCCAGCCGTGCCTGCACCTCGGCCAATCGGTCGGAGGTCCGGCGCGCGAAGGCGAGCGCCGCGAACGCCACCAGCAGGGCGATCCAATCCAGGGGCCAATCGAACATCACGCGGGAATCCTGAAATCGATGCCGCCGGGAGGCGTCACGGGTGGAGGGAAGCTGCGAGCCCTTGCGGACCCCGGCGAATCGGCCAACCGCTCCGGCGGGCCGCACGATGGCCGTCGTTCCCTCTGTGTCAAACCGTGGAACATAAGTTCAAAGCGCACCGGTACGCGGCTACGCAGCGTTGCAACTCAGTCCAGATCGATCCGGAACGGCGCGCTGTCGACCATCATGGCGCCGGGCCCGATCGCGTCCAGCGCGCGCACCATGCGCCCCTGGCGGCCCAGTGCCCTGTCGGCCAGGCTGACGATCAGCCGGTTCGGCGAGGCGATCGGCGAGGCCTGGCGGATCGCCCAGGCGATATCGAGCTCGTCGCGATTGGGGTTGAGCGCGCAGGCCGCGGCGAAGGCGCTCGCGGTGGAGCGGCTGATGCCTGCATAGCAGTGGATCACCAGTGGCGCCGCACGATCCCAGCCGCGCACGAACTGCAGCACCTGGGCGACGTGATCCTCGCTCGGCGCCATGAAGCCAGGAAGCTGCTCGGTGATGTCGTCGACCGAGACCCGCAGATGGTTCTCGGGGCGGATCGTCTCCGGTCGCCGCACCTGCTCGACATTGGCCATGATGGTCAGCACGTGGCTGGCGCCGGTCAGGCGCACGGTCTCGGGCAGGGCGGCGAGTGAGCAGACGTGGATCATGGCGAGCCTTTGAACGCCCGATTATACGAATGGGGGCACAAGGGCAAAAGCGCGTTTTGGATGTCTGCCGTCGGGCTGGCGCATGTGTGCGCCGACGGCCCTCAGCGCGTGTTCTTGAGCTGCCGCAACTCCTGGCGGACCAGATGGGCCTTGCCCTCGATCTCCGCGTTGAGCCGCTCGAGATGATCGAGCACCCGCTCACGGTTCTGGGGGGCGATCTCGACCGGTTTCTCGGACCAGGGACGGCGCACGAACAGGGCCACGATGGCGACGGCCAAGGCGGTCAGGAGCGGAAAGCTCAGGGCAACGAACTGGTGCGTGGTCATCGAAGACCTCCCAGGATCCACTGACCGAGCAAATGTATGAGCACTCCGGTGATAATGCAAACGACCCCCGACCCGTAGATCAGGCCCGCGGGGGTGCTGGGCGGCAGCACCCCATAGACGAACTGGGCAAGCGGCACGAACGTCCCGGCAGTGACGATGGCCGTCGCCAGCGTGTTGACCCAGTTGGCGGCCAGCTTCAGCCGTTCGTTGCGGCGCTCGTCCGGCGTCAGCGGCATCTCAGCACGCCCCCAGCACCGCGTTGAAGCGGGTCAGGAACTGCTTCTCGGCCTTGGCCGCGCTCCAGGGCGTCAGATAATCCGTCACGGTGGCGTCCGGCAGGCCGGGGTCGCGACCGAACAGCTTCTTCGCCTCGCTTTCCGAGAAGCCGGCCAGCCGGGTCGCCTCCAGAAAGGCGGCGCCGCGGTCGGCCGCCTTGATCTGGCGCTCGATCTCCGGAGCAATCTCCGCCGGCAGCCCGAAGCGGATGTGGATCGCCCCGAGCAGCCGCTTCTCGACTGATTTGTAGCCGTCGCCGAGCACCGCCTTGAACGGCGAGATCATGTCGCCGATGACGTATTCCGGTGCATCGTGCAGCAGCGCGGCGAGCCGCAGCTTCGCATCGATGTTCGGCTTGCGCGCGCGCATCACCGTCTCGACCAGCAGCGTGTGCTGCGCGACCGAGAAGATGTGCGCGCCGGTGGTCTGGCCATTCCAGCGCGCGACACGCGCGAGCCCATGGGCGATGTCGGCGATCTCGACATCGAGCGGCGAGGGATCGATGAGGTTGAGCCGCCGGCCGGACAGCATGCGCTGCCAGACGCGGTCGTGCCCGCTCGGGGCCTTGTCAGTCGTCATTTGGGAGGCTTGAGGCGCGGGGCGCGGCGCTTGCCGCTGCAGGTCTCGTGGCAGAAGCAGGTGACGAGATGGTCGTTGACCATGCCGGTCGCCTGCATGAAGGCATAGACGATCGTGGGACCGACGAACTTGAAGCCGCGCGCGGCCAGCTCTTTCGAGATCTTGATCGACAGCGGCGTCGAGGCCGGCACGCTCGCGGTGGTCTTGAACTGATTGACCTTGGGCGCGCCGTCCATGAAGTCCCACAGCAGCTTGGAGAAGCCGGGACCCTTGTCCTGGATGTCGAGCCAGGATTTCGCGCTGAGAATCGTCCCTTCGATCTTGGCGCGGTTGCGCACGATGCCGGCATCGTTCATCAGCGCGTGGATCTTCTTGTCGGAATAGCGCGCAATCTTCTCCGGCTGGAAATCATCGAAGGCGCGGCGGAAATTGTCACGCTTGCGCAGGATCGTGATCCACGACAGCCCGGCCTGGAAGCCGTCGAGGATCAGCTTCTCGAACAGCGCGCGGTCGTCATATTCCGGCACGCCCCACTCGGTGTCGTGATAGGCGACATAGAGCGGATCGCTGCCCGGCCAGGGGCAGCGCGTCAGGCCATCGGGATGGACGACAGCAGCGCGACCCATGAGACCGGCTCAGGCGACCGTCTGTTTCGGCGCGCCCTGCAGCGCGTCGGGATCCGCGATGCGCAGAACGAGGCCGCCGGCGGTGAGCGGCGTTCCCGCCTCCAACGCCTCGGCGGCGCGGTCGATGCGCAGCAGCGCCATGCCCTTCTGCGCGGCGGCCGAGCCCATGGTGCCGACCGACTTGTCGCCGGCCAGAATCGGCGTGCCCGGCTCGGGACTCGGCCCGTCGAGCAGCACCTTCGCCGCGCGCGTGCGCGTGGTGCCGCGATGATGCATGCGGCTCACGACCTCCTGGCCGACATAGCAGCCCTTGCCGACGTCGACGCCGTGCAGCCGGTCCATGTTGGTCTCGTGCGGGAAGGCGTCGCCATACATGAAGTCGAGCCCGCCGCGCGGCACGCTGCAGTCGATACGATGCGCCTCATAGGCGTCGGAATCGACGATCTCGGCGCCGAGCCGTGCGGCGATCTCCGCGAGCGCCTCCTGCGGCGCAATGACGCGCGCGCCGAGGCGCTCATGACGCGGATCGACGAAGCTCGGCTCCGGCGTGGCGCCGATGGCACCATCCCAGACCGCGATCACGCCGAGCTCTCCGGAGCGATTGCTGACCGCGACCTTGGCCCTGAGCTTGTAGAGGTTGAGCTTGTCGGTGAGCGCCTGCGCCAGCGCGCGCGGACAGTCGAGCAGCAAGCGCTCGCCGGCGTCCGTCGCCGGCACCTGCGCCACCAGGAAATCAACGATGATCTTGCCTTGCGGCGTCAGCAGCGCGCCGAACCGGGCCTCGCCAGGCGTGAGCTTGGTGACGTCGGTGGTGAAGAGACCGTTGAGGAACTTGCGTGCATCGTCGCCGCTGACCTGGACCACGCCCCGGTCGTCGAGAAACGTCGCCTTCATCCGAAAAACCTCTTGCGACAGGCCGCACTGAAACGTAAGCCGCCCTGGCATAAACCACAAGGCTGAAACGCCGCCGCGCGGTGGCTTCATTCTAAAGATCGAGACTCGCGTGCCACCGGAGGCCAGCAAATGGGCAGGCGCGCAGCATGATCGATCTGTCTTGGGGCGGTCAGGAGAATGAAATCCTATGAGGGCTTCATGAGCGCGCGCTTCGACGTCATTCTGAAATCCGGCACCGTGGTCAATCAGGACGGCGAGGGCGTCCGCGACATCGGCATGTCAGGCGGACGCATTGTCGAGATCGGCGATCTCGGCGCCGCCTCGGCCGCCGAGATCATCGACTGCAAGGGACTGCACGTGCTGCCCGGCGTGATCGACACCCAGGTGCATTTCCGCGAGCCTGGTCTCACTCACAAGGAGGACCTTGAAACCGGCTCGCGCAGCGCCGTGATGGGCGGCGTCACCGCCGTGTTCGAGATGCCCAACACCAATCCGCTGACGGTGACCGAGGAGGCGTTCACCGCCAAGGTCGCTGCCGGCCGCCATCGCATGCATTGCGATTTCGCCTTCTTCATCGGCGGCACCCGCGAGAATGTCGAGCAGCTCCCGGTGTTGGAGCGCGCCGAGGGCTGCGCCGGCGTCAAGGTGTTCGTCGGCTCGTCCACCGGCTCGCTGCTGGTCGAGGACGACGACAGCCTGCGCCGCATCTTCCAGGTGATCCGCCGCCGTGCCGCGTTCCACGCCGAGGACGAGTACCGCCTCAACGAGCGCAAGGACCTGCGCGTCGAGAACGATCCGCGCTCACACCCGGTGTGGCGCGACGAGGAGGCGGCGCTGCGCGCCACGCAACGTCTCGTGACCCTCGCGCACGAGACCGGCAAGCGCATCCACGTGCTGCACATCTCCACCAAGGAGGAGATCGTGTATCTGCGCGACCACAAGGACGTCGCCACCGTCGAGGCCACGCCGCATCATCTCACCTTGGCGGCGCCGGAGTGCTACGAGCGGCTCGGCACCTACGCGCAGATGAATCCGCCGGTGCGATCGGCCGATCATCGCGACGTCATCTGGTGGGGCGTCCACCAGGGCATCGTCGACATCTTAGGCTCCGACCACGCGCCGCACACCGCGGAGGAGAAGTCCAAGACCTATCCGGCCTCGCCCTCCGGCATGACCGGCGTGCAGACGCTGGTGCCGATCATGCTCGACCACGTCAATGCCGGCCGGCTGTCGCTGCAACGTTTCGTCGACCTCACCAGCGCCGGCCCCGCCCGCATCTACAACATCGCCCGCAAGGGCCGCATCGCCGCCGGCTACGACGCCGACCTCACCATCGTGGACCTCAAGCGCAGCGAGACCATCACCAACGAATGGGTCGCTTCGAAAGCCGGCTGGACGCCCTATGATGGCCTACGCGTCACCGGCTGGCCGGTCGGCACGTTCGTTCGCGGCCAGCGCGTGATGTGGCAGGGCGAGCTGCTGACGCCAGCGACCGGCGAGCCGGTGCGGTTCATGGAGACGCTGCGGCCGTAACGGCGCTGCGCGTGAGTTTGCTCCGTCATTGCGAGCGCAGCGACGCAGTCCAGAGTCCTTAGCGCGGCCCTGGATTGCTTCGTCGCTCTGCTCCTCGCAATGACGCGGAGCGGGCATCACGCCTCGCCGTCGTTCACGCGAACAGCTTGTCGATGTCGTCCTGGGAAATCGCCACGCCGGGCCGCTTCGGGCCCTCCAGCAAGTCTGGGACGCTCGAGGGGGCAGCAAGCTCGGTGGCCAGCCGCGCCAGCTCCTCTTTTCCCCAGATGCGGACGAGCTTGTTGATGTGGTCCTCCATGAACTGCAGCGACTTGACCACGCGCGTGATCCGCTGCCCTGTGAGGTCCTGAAACGCGCACGCCTCGAACACCTTGTTTGTGCTGTCGACGATCTCGTCGCAGACCACGGCGGCAGTCGGGTCTTTGACTTTCTGCAACTTCGCGACGCTGGCGCCGATCGCCTCCATGCTTTCGAGGATCGCGTTCCCGGCCGTCTCCGTATTCTCGACGATCGCGTCGAGGGTGTCGGTCATCGTCGCGAAACTGCCCTTGCCGTCGCCTTGAAGAGCGGCGAGTTCGCGCCGCATGCTGCTGATCTGGCCGAACATCTCGACCAGGTACGTCTTCAGCAATCTCTCTTCTTCCGGCGCAATCATCAGAAATCCCCGAATTTTCCTTAACGTTTCCTTACCAATGCTTCACGCGGCAGTTGCAAACCCCGGCCTGCTCTTCTGTGAAGGCATTTCGGATTTCGCTTCGGCGGTGACCGGCTCGCCACGCGGCTATCGAGATTTCACGTCAGCGCGAAACGGTACTGTGGTCAGGTGGGTGAAGATCAGCGACCTATTTTTGCCCGTTTTCGTTAAGGGCGCATGTTCATTCACGTCAAAGCCTTCAAATTGCTTTGTGAAGAGTTTCCGAGCGACGTGGCTGCCGGGGGAGGCCATTGGGCAGAGCTCGGTCTGCTGTCGGTTTCCGCAACGCGGGGACAGCGCTTGGAGCCTGGATGAGCGCGCGGGCGTCACGACAGGAGGCAGGCGGCGCGCGGCCGGCCAAAATGAATGCGAATGTCCGCTGCCAGGGACGACGCGGACGTGGGGGAGAAATTCCGGTACGCCGCCCCTTGACCCAGAGCTCTCTACCTGACCGCCATCAGTCGACCGACTTGCGTTTTGCCGAGCAACATTCTTGCCGGCACCCGATGGTTCCGCTCTCGGGGACGACCTGATGTCTGCAATCCCAGGAATCGATGGGCCGCCTGTGACCCCGATCATCGTTCGGTTCACGGCCAGGCGCACGGCATCGGCGCGGCGCTGACGAAGCCGGATATTTCGACTATCCTGCCATGTGGACCATCAAGGCGGGGCAGGATGGGTCCAGGAGGGGACATCGATGAGCACAGTAAGAAGCGCGCTGGCGCAGAAGAGTGGCGCCGTGATCCATGTTCGTTCCGACGACATGGTCGTCGAAGCCTTGCGCCAGATGCGCGAGAACCGGGTCCGGTCGGTGCTCGTCATCGACGACGGCGCGCTGGTCGGCATCGTGACGCAGGGGGACTGCGCCATCAAAGTGCTGCTGCCCGGGCTCGACGCCAAGCAGACGCCGGTGGGCCAGGTGATGACGGGCAACCCGGTGACGGTCAAGCCGGACCACCGGCTGGACAGTTGCATGGCCATGATGTCTCAGCGTGGTTTTCGCCATCTGCCGGTGCTGGACGCGGGCAAGGTCGTGGGCGTGATCTCGATCGGAGACGTCGTCAAGAACATCATCCGGGATCTGGAGCACAACGTCGACGACCTGATGGGCTACATCATGAAGGACGGCCCCGGGGGCTGACGGACGAACGTGGTGCCGTCGCCCTCCGCCTATGTCTGCTTTTGTGAAGGGTTTCGGATGCCGGCCGCATGATTGATGGCGCGGCATATTCGGGCGGCCGGCGTCCGAAAGCCTCCAAGGGAGGAAACCGCGCTTGGTGGGCAGGACTGGTGCGGCAGGCTCTATGGGGATTTGATGGACGGCAGGTGCGGCAGCACGTCTGCGAGGCTACCGCTACGCAGTACCAGAGCGGCATCGACTTCCATTTCGACTGGGGCGTATCGCAATTCCTGTCGAAGCAGGTCTTTGTCGGCTTCGTCGGCTACGCCTACCAGCAGACTACCGATGATTTCAGTCAGCCCGCCGGGCTCGGCGGTTTCCGTTCGCGCGTGCTCGGCTAAACAAAAGCGGCCCACTCCGGTTGGAAGTGGGCCTTTGTCTATCGGCGAAAAAGGAAGTCCTATTGAACCGTCGCGTTCATGGTGATCACCGACGTTCCGGAGGCAGTCGGTCCCTTGCCAGTTGCCGTCACGGCGAAGCTGTCGGGGCCCTTGTAGCCTGCTTTCGCCGTGTACTGGAATGTCGAAATATTTAGCTTTTTCAGGGTGCCGTGAGCCGGCTTCTGTGAAATGCTCGAGCTTTTCATCACGCCCGCTATCCGAATTGGAAACAGGCAGCTTCCACCAGAAGCGACGTTGAAGTAGCCGGTCGAATTGATACCCCAGTCCGATAAGCTTCCGGAAGCTGGACACTCCGAAGCTGCGCGCGCTGGCGAGAGTGACGCCGAGATGGGCGCGGCGGCAACGAGGGCTAAAAGAACTGCTGTCGAACATCGCATGAAAGCCTCCCTTGTTTTTGAGTAACAATAGGATCGCGCTCCCAGCGTTTCCAATATTGACCCAGGATCAACATACACCGCCCACTTGGCTGAAATGCGTGCCAAGGCGTGACCCTTGGCGAAAATTCGCAACTCCTGTGGCACCCAAGACTGCTCAGACAGCTAGATGCCTGCTCCAAAGCGGTCATTAGACCGGAGACTTGATTGCTCGCCGGAGCCGTCGGTGTATTTGAGTTACGCAGAGTCTCACAAGTATGCGAGGTACGAACTTATCCAGACGAGAATCGACGTGATCATTCCGATTGGGCCGGCGTTTGCGGCGATGGCCCATGCGCTGCCGGGCATCCCGAGGCGCAGCCGCGTCTTGTCAAAATTATCCGGCAACGAGATCGTCGCCGGGTAGCCCTGAGCGCCACCGATCGAACCGACGCGTGCTAATTGGCCGGAAACCGCGATCTGGCCCTGACCGATGCCGCGAGGGATTTCGAGTATTCGCGCCCCGAATATCTCGCCGGGATTATCGTCGAAGACCAGCTTTACGGTTGCTCCGGGCTTCACTGTTTGGAAGGCGTTCGGCTTGAACGTCGCGAGAATGGTGATGTCGTTGGTGAGGATGAATGACATCTCGGAACGCGTCTGCAATGCCCGAGCGCCAACCGCCAGTGCCAGGCTGCTGACGTAGCCGTCGCCCGTTGCCCGAATGGTGGTCTGATCCAGCTCCCACCGGGCGTTTTCGAGCTGAGCCTGGAGTTGTGCAACGTTGGTATTCTCGCCTCCGATCTCGGATTCCATTGCGAGCCGGGCGTTCTCTACTGCGGCTTCCGCTGCGAGCAATTGGTATTGCACGGTGTCGTACTGCACCTGCGTGTCCTGCAGACGAAACTCAGCCTGAGAGCCGGTTGCGACGAGCTTCCGAATGTCGGCCAACCTTTGGGTCTGGTAGACGAGCTGTTGCTTCAAGGCATCGGCGTTCGCCTTGGCTTGATCATAGCTGGCCTTGAGTTGTTTGACTTGCTGCTGCGCCTGAGCGAGCGAGGCCTCCAATTGGCTGACCTTGTATTTGTAAGGTGCCGGATCGATCTGGAACAAGATGGCGCCGGCCTTCACCGGGGCGTTGACTTGGACGGGGATGCTTACGACCTGGCCCGAGACGTTGGGTGTGACCTCGACCACCCTAGAGATCACGACAAAGCGGCCGGCGGGCGTGAGCGAGTTGAACAGGCCAAGGAAGACCATCAAGATGAAAGCGCCGATGACAACGGTGATGGTGCCGGCCCCCCATCCCCATTTCACAAGCTTCAGCTTCGAGAACAGGAGCCAGACCATGACGATGTAGAGTACCATCACGAGGACCATGGCGCTTCGCTCCTTCGTATGCCGCGAGACAGCCGAAAATTGAGCCGGCCGCATTACGGCGGTTTGCCAAGGACGATTCGGCTTCTCGCAAACGGCATCTGCAACATTCTCATCCAAATTATTCTGAGTTGGCCTGTTGATCTGGATCAACGCGAAGATCGTTTCTAATGAAACTATTTGTCTTTGGCGGAGGAGGCGAAAATGAAGCTCTCAATCGCAATAGCGACTACGCTGCTGATAACCGGGTTCGTAGCCGCGAGCACTGAGAAAGCCAGCGCTGTGGTGTACTGCACATACGTTGGCTATCCAGCCAATTGCGTCGTACGGCCGGGCGTAGTTCTGAGGCCGCGACCCGTTGCACGACAGGCGGTGGTGGGTGCTGGGACGGTAAATCGCGGTGGCCCGGTCAATCGCGCTGGCAGACGTTGATTGGTCATTCTGCGAGCTGCGAGATTTGTAGCCCTGCACGAAGTCCCGATAATCATGGGACTTACGAAGAGATGCTTTATGAATTCAACATCTGACAAGAAGGGCCGTATCATGAAATTAGCGGCATCAGTAGTTTCTGCGCTGTCTTTCGTGGCGCTCTCGGCAATTCCGCTCAACGCCCAGCAATACAAGATGCAAACGCCGATACCGCCGGGCGTCGCAATCCCGGACAAGGTGGAGACCCGCCTTGGGACGCTGAACTTCTTCGACGGTTTTCCCGACGATGCGACCGTGGAAAAGCTCTACGACAATCTGGATTTCCAACACGCCGTCCAGGCCTACATGTTGGCGCTGGCTCCAGTGAACCAGTTGGCAAATCGGAAGGGCATCGCGGAACTGGGTCCGTTCAATCTAACGGTGCCGATCTTCGAGGATAGGATGGACTCGAAGTCGCTTTTTCTCACCCCGAACAACAACACGCCGTACACTTGGTTTTGGCTCGACCTGCGTGACGGGCCTCTGGTGCTCGAAGTGCCACCCAATGTGCTCGGCCTCATCAACGACATGTGGTATAATTTTGTCACTGATGTTGGACTCGTCGGTCCGGACAAGGGTCAGGGCGGCAAGTACCTGATCTTGCCGCCCGGCTACAACGGCGAGGTGCCGACCGGCTTCTTTGTCGTGAAGCCGGCGACGTTCAGCGTCTGGGTTCCGTGGCGCTCGTTCTTGGTCAATGGCGATCCGAAGCCCGGCGTCGACGCGGTCGAAGAGCACACGAAAATCTATCACCTGAAAGATGCTGCGAATCCGCCGAAACTCAATTTCGTGCATGTTTCCGGCAAAGCATTTAGCACGCTGGCTCCGGGAGATTATCCCTTCTGGGAGTATCTGAATCAGGTTGTGCAGGAGGAGCCGACCGATACAGTCGACCCGGTCACACTCGGCCTCTACGCATCGGTCGGCATCCGCAAGGGTAAGCCCTTCGCGCCCGATACACGGATGAAAAAAATTCTGACCGAAGCCGCCTTGGTAGGTGACGCCACCGCGCGTGCAATCAATGGCCGGTTGCGGATCAAGGAGAGCTACTATTATCCCAACAGCGCATGGCGCACGGGTTTCTTCGGCGGCTACAAGTTCGAGGAAAACGGCGCGCGTATTCTCGATGCCTACTCGGCATTCTTCTTCTACGCGACCGGCGTGACACCGGCGATGGATTCCAAGTCGGTTGGCGAGGGATCGCAATATATGGCCGCGTTCGTAGATAGCCAAAACAAGCCGCTCGATGGCGGAAAGAACTACAAGCTGCACCTGCCACCAAATATCCCGGTCAAGCAATTTTGGTCGGTCATCCTCTACGACAATCAGACCCGCTCCATGCTGCAGACCGACCAGCGTTGGCCAGCCGCAACCAGCCAGAACCCGAAACTCATGGTCAACGCGGACGGGTCAGTGGACATCTATTTCGGGCCCAAGGCGCCGGCTGGGAAGGAGAACAACTGGGTGCAGACCATCCCCGGCAAAGGATGGAACACGCTCCTGCGCCTCTACGGCCCGCTTCAGCCGTGGTTCGACAAAACTTGGCGTCCCGGCGAGATTGAGCCGATATAGCAAGAAGGAGGTCCGAGCTCGCCTCTTCATTTCCGCTTATGGCCCCGAAGCGGTCATTGCGGATGCCCCGGTAGCTCCTGCCGAATACCTGCGAAACATTCCAGCCCCAGGGACAAGTCGAGGTCCACAAGCCGCGCGAGGGTCCCGGTAGGTAATTCATCCGCGAGAAAACCATCCATGAATTGGATGACGATACTTGCCTTTCCGCCGGCTGATTTGACGTCACCAAAGAAGGTTTTGTGAGCCTGCAGCTTATCGATCAGCCTCGATACTTCAGACGCAAACCATTGATCTTCAATGACATGTTCCGTGCTATGTCGCCATCGCGTGTCAGCATAAGTCCCGGAAAGAGGCGTGCCCTTTGGTGTTCTTCGAAGAGCACCGACGCAGTGAGCGACGTCAGCCTCCATTCCAAGGGCTTTACTGATTTCTTCCGGAGTCAAAGTTGGATGCACAATGAATAGTCCCAGAAAGAATCGGTAGTTTGGGAGGTTGGATGATTGGTCGGCCACGGCAAGCTCCACGGGCAGTGCGGCCTGCATAGTCGTATGTAGCTGGAAGTGTCAATTTCCGCTTCGGCCCATAACGGATCTGGTCGCCGGCTTCGCGTGAAGGTCTGCTTCTGATGCTCAACCGGAAGCAGGGGCCTGGGAACAGCGCTCCGACTCGGCTGTATTTTGCTGTCTTCTTAGGGTTGAGGAAACCGGTTCGCGCTATTCGCCTGTGACCTTCAAGACGGTAAGGTTGGCCCCAAGGACAATGTCCGGTGTACTTCATCGCCTTTATGATCGTGGTCGTCTTGACTGCCGTAGTGTCGCTTCGCCGATCCATGACTCTATCACGGAACGCTCGGGGGGCTGGCCCGGCCCAGCGGCTGGCAGCGCGGCGGCGGGCGCTTTGGCCTGTATTCTGCGCGGCAATTTTTGAGCTTGGGTTGATTGGACTCAGTCATGTTCAAGACAACCAGGAACTTGGTCCCTCCGCGACGATCCATCTCATGGCGCTTACGGCTGCTTTTATCGGCGGCTGGTTTCTTGGCGTCATTGGCGGAATGGATTGGGACTGAAGCGCCGCAAGAAACGCCAAGCAAGAAAGCCCGTCGGGCGAATCAGTCGCGCGATCTTGTCTGCAACGCCGTCGTTCTGGCTCGCCGCAACTACACGAAACGCCTGTGCCGAAACGGCAATTTTGCGTATTGTCTCAACGTGATCGCGCCCGCAGCCTCTTCCGGGCGAAAGATTTCACTTTCGTTTTTCCAGAATACGTGTCTATCCTCCACCCATCCCGCCTCAACGAGAGGGGCGTACGCGCGGTCGTCACGAGACGCGAGGCGGGCAGGCGGTGGACGCGTCGGGTTGCAGCGTGGCTTTGGCTGCGCGGACGAACAATCCCGATGCGGACGTGAAGTCGCGTGGTCCTGGCCTCCCGATGCCGAGGTCAAGCCTGAGCGTGATGCGAGAGCATCGGCGCAGGCGATGGGGGCAATCAAGCCGGTCCCCAGGGAGAGCGCGAAAGAAGCGTTAAAACCATCGCGCAGGGAAGGCTGGGCTCATCCGGCTGCACCTGTGGTTCCTGCCCCGTGCACTTTTGTTCGCACGGGGGCCATGGGCGTCAGCCGACGCCCAGCCTTCCCTGCGCCCTCGATTGAATGAGGGCCGAACGTCGGTCATCGCTCGGACGCATCGCGCCGCGAGGACGATGAGGCGTGTCTCGATGCTGTTTGAGATGTGGAGACGGATCTCGGCCCGATGGGCGCTCTCCGTTTTGGCTCCGTCATTGCGCTCGCAATGACGCGGAGTTTGTCGACGTAGTTGTCGTAGCCTGGACGAGCGCAGCGATATCCGGGTTCAACGAGGCTGCGGATGAGACCCCGGATGTCGCTGCGCGCATCCGGGCTACGCGCGAGGAGCGGGAGACCCTACTGCGTCGCGCGCGACAGCGAGAACTCGCCGTTGCGGACGCGCTCCGGCAGGCCTTCGACGAAGGTCGCCACCGCGTCCTCGCCATAGGTGGTGACGAGTTCGGCCAGCGCCGCGAACAGGCTGGCCTGCGCCAGGCAGTCGCCGTCGACGCCGTCATGGCGCGCTTCCGCCCAGGCTTCGTTGAGGTAGCTGAGCGCGGCCTGCTTCTGCTCGTGGTCGGGCAGGACGGCGGGGAGGGCGCTGAAAGTGACGGGAAAGCTCATTGAATTCAGTCTGGCGAGGCCGCGAGGCGCGTTGAATTCCGAACGCGGACGCGCCGGACCAGTGAGGTTTACCACGCAGGCGGCAGACGCCTAGGCCAGTTCTTTAGGAAAGGTTAACAAGGTTAACGCAAACGTGGATAACGCCCGCGCGCCGTCAACCATTGGCCGTCAGTTGGCGTAGCGCGCCGTGAGGTCGCGCGAGATCTTCGAGCCCTCGTCGATGTAGCGGCGGATCGCCACCATCGCCGCCGGCGTGCAGGTCCGGTAGGTCTGCTGAAAGCCGTTATAGCCGCGGTTGAAGCCGGCGATCATCCGGGCGCGGCGTTCGCCCGACGGCGTCTCGGCATCGATCAGAGCCTGCATCTGGTTGCGCCATTTGGCGCCTTCATTGCTGCCGCAGATGCCGCGGAGGTAATGCAGGGTTCCAAGGATCTCGGCCAGCCGCTGCAGATCGCCATCGAACGGCGCGGCCGCATCCTGCGCGCGCGCGGGCACAATGGCGCAGGCGGCAACGAGCATGAGGGCGGCCAGGAGGCGCTTGGGGATCATGGGGAACACCGACGTCATATGCCTTTGCCGGACGGCGGACGCAAGGCGCCTACACCAGGGTCCGTGCGGCGGCGATGATCTCCGGCAGTCCGTCAGTCAGCGTGAGGCCCTCGAGCGCATCGGGGAGGCGCCACTGAAAGTCGTCCAGTTCCGGGTTGAGCCGGGGCTCTCCGGCCTGCCAGCGGGCCGCAAAGGGAAGGATCACATAGTGGCCGCCGCCGCCCTGGGCCGGCAGCACCTCGCGCCAGCCGGCCAGCCCGACAATTGCGATCGAGAGTGCGGTTTCCTCCATGACCTCGCGCGCGACGGCCTCGTGCAGGGTCTCGCCGAGCTCCACCCGGCCGCCGGGCAGCGTGTAGACGCCCTTGGCAGGGGAACGCGCCCGGCGCACCAGCAGGAGCTTGCCGTCGCGGAAGATGGCGGCGCTGACGGCGAGTTGGGGGTGGCGGGGCGGCGTCGGGGCGGTCATGCCAATGGCTCCAGGCGTGGTCTGCGCCGTAGCGTGAAGACGACCGGGCCGGTAGCCCGTGCTGCTCAGAAGCTTGCCATGATGGCATCGACGGTGTCGACCTCGTCGACCGGGTCAGGGTCGACCTCGATGTCGCCATTGATGATGCCGCCGGCCTGCGTCACCAGCGGCTTGACCCACGCCGCAGCCTGCTCGGCGAGCTTGGCCTTGGTGGCGTCCTGCTTGGCAGCGCGCATCGCGCTGCCGACCGCGAGCAGGATGTCGGTCATGGTCTTCGTGAGATGATCGAACTTGTCGCGAATCGCCGGGTCGGCCTGCTCATAGGCCTCGATGACGAGATCGCGGGCCTTGAAATTGGTGTGCGTGAAATGTTCTGGATAGGTCAGCGGCGACCACGCCAGAAAATCCTCGGCGCATTCCGGAATATCGGGAATCATTTCGAGCAGCATCACGGCTTCGTTGAAATGATTCAGATAGTCGGTGGCGAGCCCGGTGCGCGGATTGATGTTGGCGGCGCGCAGCATCGCGGCCCGCGCCGGGTCAATGGCGCTGCCCGCCGGTCGTTGGGTCGTGCGATCGGTAGGCACGGAATGGGTCGCCGCTGCGGTCATCCGCTGCAGTGTTGGCAACCCAAGTTAAAAGGTGCTGAACACACGACGATTTGAGTGAGATTATGTGTGGACGCTTCGTGATCACTTCACCACCCGCGGCTCTCAGGCAGATTTTCGGCTACGAGGAACAGCCGAACTTTCCGCCGCGGCACAATATTGCTCCGACGCAGCCGATTCCCGTAGTTCTTCTGGATCAGGACATCAGGCATTTTCGGCTCATGCGCTGGGGATTCATTCCGGCCTGGGTCAAGGATCCCCGTAATTTCACGCTGCTGATCAATGCGCGTTCGGAGACCGTACGCGAGAAGCCGGCGTTCAAGAATGCGATCCGGCGGCGCCGCGTGCTGGTGCCCGCTGATGGATATTACGAGTGGCAGGTGATCGATGGTCGCAAGCGGCCGTTCTTCATCCACCGCAGTGACGGCGCGCCGCTCGGCTTCGCGGCCCTCGCCGAGACCTGGTGCGGGCCGAACGGCGAGGAGGTCGATACGGTGGCGATCGTCACCGCGGCTGCGAGCCGCGATCTCGCCACGCTGCATCATCGTGTTCCCGTGACGATCAGGCCGGATGATTTCGCGCTGTGGCTCGACTGCCGTTCCGATGATCCTGACGAGGCCATGAGGCTGCTGGTCGCGCCTCGCGAGGGCGAGTTCGCGTGGTATGAGGTGTCCACGCGCGTCAACACGGTGGCCAACGACGACGAACAGCTGCTGCTGCCGATGACCGCGGAGCTGCGTGCCGCCGAGGACGCGCAGCGCAAGCCGGCGAAGAAGGTTGCATCCCGCAAAGTTTCGCCTGCGCCTGTGGATGACGGGCAGGGGAGTTTGTTCTGAGGCGGGATATCTCGACAGAGAAGATCGTCAGTACCGCGAAAGCGGGATCCAGTGCGCCGGGGCCTCTCGTGCCGAAACGGCTGCTGGTGGAATACTGGGTCCCCCGCCTTCGCGGAGGACGACAGAGGAGCAAGACCCGCGACCGAGCGTTGGCCGCGCTCAGGCAAAGATCCTCAGCGCGGCGTGCTGCAGCAGCATGATGGTCTTGGCGTCCTGGATGCGGCCGTCGGCGATCATCGCGAGCGCGTCGTCGATCGAGAGTTCCAGCACCTCGATCTCCTCGCCCTCATGTGCGAGCCCGCCGCCGGCGCCGACGCGCATGTGAGGCTCGTATTCGGCGACGAAGAAATGGATCTTCTCGGTGACGACGCCCGGGCTCATGAACGCCTCGAACACGAACTTGACGTCGTGCAGCCGGAACCCGGTCTCCTCCTCGGCTTCGAGCCGGATGCGCTCCTCCGGCGAGGCGTCGTCGAGCAGGCCGGCCGCGGCCTCGATCAGCAGATCGTCATGGCCGTTGACGAACGCGGGATAGCGGAACTGCTTGACCAGGATGACGCTGCGCTGGGCGAGGTTGTAGGGCAGGATCGCCGCCGCGTTGTCGCGGTCGAACACGTCGCGGCTCTGCATCTGCCACGTGCCGTCGTCGCGCCGCCACTCGAACTTCGTCGAGGTCAGCGTCCCGTAATGGTCGGAGAGCACGCGCGTCTCGTGGACGCGGATGCGGTCGGAGATGCTCATCGCTCGCCTCTATTTCATGCCGGGCGTCGGCGGGCGCCCGTCGAGCCATTTCGAGAACACGACGCTGTCCTGCACGGCATAGTCGAGCGCCTGGTAGAATTCCTGCACCTTGGTGTTGTCGCCGCGCACCATCAGCATCAGCTTGGCGATGCCGCGCGCCCGCAGCCAGTCTTCGGCGGCGGCCATGATGCCGCGGCCATGGTCGCGGCCGCGATGCTCGGGATCGACGCTGACATAGTAGACCCAGCCGCGATGGCCGTCATGGCCCACCATGACGGAGGCTGCGATGGCGCCGCCGCTGCGGCCGACCAGCACGGTGGAGCTGTCGCCGCGGCGGGCGAGCGCGATGTCGGCGGCCGGATCGTTCCAGGGCCGCGTCAGGCCGCAGCGCTGCCACAGCGAAATGATCGCGGGCACGTCGGCATCGGTGATGTCGGAAATGGCGAGAGCGGGAGCAGAATCCATGGGAGCGTCGGCAGCCTAGAGCACCTTGCCGGGATTCATGATCCCGAGCGGATCGAATTGTGCCTTGATCGCGCGCATCAGCGCGATGGCGGTCGGATCCTTGACGTCAGGCAGCTCGTCGCGCTTGAGCACGCCGATGCCGTGCTCGGCCGAGATCGACCCACCCATGCGCAGCACGATCTCGAACACGACCGCGTTGACCTCGTGCCAGCGCGCGAGATAGTCGGCGGTGTTGGCGCCGATCGGCTGGCTGACGTTGTAGTGGATGTTGCCGTCGCCGAGATGGCCGAACGGCACCGGACGCGCGCCGGGCATCAGCTTCACCACGGCGGCATTGGCCTCGGCAATGAAGGCGGGCACTGCGGCGACCGGCACCGAGATGTCGTGCTTGATCGAGCCACCCTCCGGCTTCTGCGCCGCAGAGATGTCCTCGCGCAGCTTCCAGAACGCCATGCGCTGGGCGAGGCTGCCGGCGATCGCGGCATCGTCGACGATGCCGTCCTCGAGGCCTTTCTCCAGGATCGTCTCCAGCGTGGCGCGGGCATCGTCGCGCGACGACGACAATTCCATCAGCACGAACCAGGGATGGGCGCCCGACAGCGGCGCGCGGTTGCCGGCGGCGTGGCGGATCGAGAAGTCGAGCGCGATCGCGGCGATCAGCTCGAAGCTCGTGAGGCTGCCGGCGGCCTCGCGTTGCGCGATCGCCAGCAGCTTGAGCGCGTCCTCCGGCGACTTGAGGCCGACGAAGGCGGTCTCGATCGCGCGTGGCTTCGGGAACAGCTTCAGGCTCGCCGCGGTGATGATGCCGAGCGTGCCCTCGGCGCCGATGAACAGATTGCGCAGATCGTAGCCGGTGTTGTCCTTCTTCAATTTCGACAGCGCATTGAGCACCCGCCCGTCGGCCAGCACCACCTCGACCCCCAACGCCATCTCACGCGCCACGCCATAGGCGAGCGCGGCGGTGCCGCCGGCGTTGGTCGAGAGATTGCCGCCGATGGTGCAACTGCCCTCGGCGCCGAGCGACAGCGGAAACAGCCGGTCGACCTCGGCGGCCTTCTGCTGCGCCACCTGCAGCACGACGCCGGCCTCGGCGATCATCGTGTTGGAGGCGGTGTCGACGTCGCGGATCCTGTCCATGCGCCTCAGCGACACCACCACCTCGCCATTGTGCGGCGTCTGGCCGCCGACGAGGCCGGTGTTGCCGCCTTGCGGCACCAGCGCGATGCGATGCTGGCTGGCAAGCTTGCAGATTGCGGCGACCTCGGCGGTCGAGCCTGGGCGCAGCACCAGGGGCGAGCGGCCGTGGAACAGGTTGCGCTCCTCGGTGACGTAAGGCGCGACGTCGGTCTCCGCGGTCAGCGCCTGGCGCTCGCCGACGATGGCAGCGAATTGCGCGATCAAATCGGGCGGCAGCGGCGGCAGGGCAGGCTGGCTGATGTTCATGCTTAGTCGCTTCCAGTGTTATCTCGGCGCGGCGGCGCGGCGCAGCCGGTCGTTGATGGCCTCGCCCAGTCCGTCGTTGGGGATCGGCATTACCGCAATGCTGCGCGCCCCCTTGGCATCGAGGCTGCGAAGATAGCCGAAAAGATGCGTCGCCGCCTCTGCCGGATCGCCAGAGGGCGACAGGTTCAGGATCGCGGCGGCCTCGTGGGCTCCGGGCAAGGTGGTGGGTCCGAAGGCGAGCAGCGCCTCGCCGGGCGCGACCTCGCTGGCGTCGAGGCGCACGCGGGCGCGCGGGGCATAGTGGGAGGCCAGCATGCCCGGTGCCAGCGGCTGCTCGGACGTCTCGGTCTCGGCGGCGGGCCGCGCCAGCGCCTGGCCGAGCACGGCCTCGATCGCCTCGCTCGGAACTCCGCCCGGGCGCAGCAGCGTCGGCGCATCGAAGCAGCCGACGATGGTCGATTCGACGCCGACCTCGACCGGCCCGCCGTCCAGGATGAGGTCGATTCGCCCGGTGAGATCGGCCGCGACATGCGCCGCCGTGGTCGGCGACACGTGGCCGGAGATGTTGGCGGAGGGCGCCACGACGGCGCCGCCGAACGCCATGAGCAGAGCTTGTGCGGTCGGATGCGCCGGGACGCGGATCGCCACCGTATCGAGGCCGGCGGTGGCGAGGTCGGCGACGGGACAGCCGTCGCTCTGCGGCACCACGAGGGTCAGCGGTCCCGGCCAGAACGCAGCGGCCAGACGCTCGGCGGTGGCATTGAAGCGGCCGATACGCTGCGCCGCCGCGATATCGGCGACATGGGCGATCAACGGATTGAAGGCGGGCCGGCCCTTGGCCTGATAGAGGCGGGCGATGGCCGCGGCATTGGCCGCATCGGCGCCGAGGCCGTAGACGGTCTCGGTCGGGAACGCGACCAGTCCGCCGCGCGCGAACGTCGCCGCGGCTTGCGCGATTCCAGCCGCGTCGGCGGGCAGGATCCTGGTCTCGATCGCTTGCATGTCTGGGGCGGGCATCGATGGTACGGGACGGCGGTGGCTTCCGCGCTCGGCTATAGCGGGCGCGGACGTCCGAATGAAGCGCGCAAATCGCCTGTCGCCTTGCGCTCGCGCCATGGCCGCCGGACAAAGCCCCACGGCCTCAAGCAGTTAACCCCTCCGCCGACGATCGACGATTTCGATGCGATTTCCTGCCTTGTGTCCTTGCGAAGACGGAAACCCGACGCTATAAGCCGGCTTCCCAAGTCGGAGCGTGGCTCAGCCCGGTAGAGCACTGCGTTCGGGACGCAGGGGTCGCAGGTTCGAATCCTGCCGCTCCGACCATTTTTTCCCAGAGTTTCTCTCCTGCGTACGATCTTCGATGGGGCTGGCCACCGTTTTGGCCACCGAAACATTGAAGCCCTTTTGACCGATCGCAACCGCCGCACCTTGCAGGTAGTCGGGGTGATGGTGGCCATAGGTGTCTTGCAAGATCTCCGGGGACATTCCTAGGAACCCGGCTGCTTCCCAGATTGATACGCCCCGCTGCATCAGCCAGGTCGCGGCGGTATGGCGCAAGGTATGCGGGGTGACTTTGCCGGGCAGGCCAGCCAGCCCGACGGCTCTGCTGAACCCCTTCTTTACCGATGCGACTGGCTTGCCGTTGAACTCGACGAAGCACGTGGCGATCAGCTTGCGATCTTTCCACCGCCGCAGGTGGGCGAGCAGCCGCGGGGGTATGGGCGCTGGAGTCTGGCGCTTCTTGGTTGCACGCTTCCCGATCGGCTTTCGGTAGAATATCCCGTGCTCAAGGTCGACGTAAGAGCGGTCCCGCTCCGTATACGGCGAGGCTGACGCAATAGCCCCAGCCCGAGTGCCAGTGTAAAGGCCGATCAGAATAAATCTGGCCACATGTCTCAGTGGCCGACGGTTCGTGCTGACCGGATCACCTTTCGACGCTCCTGAATGGATCGTCTGCTTCTCTCGATGCCGCCAGCAATGCCAAATAAGCGCCGCAGCTTCCTGTCGCGTAAGCCATCGGTCGCGCGGAACTCCCTTCGGCGGAAGTGATACGCGCACTAAGCCCCGGTGAAAGCCTTCTTTCGCATGATGGTTGATGGCAGCACGAAATGTCTCCAGGTCCCGGCGTGCACCACCGCGGTTGCCACGATGCCTGACATATGCGGCGCAGGTCTGGGCATTGACCGCGGACAGTCTCTTGCCGCCCCAGAATTCATTGAGGCGGTCAATCCTAGCTCCGATCTCGAACTGGTCGCTCGGTTCGCCAATATCGGTCAGATAGATCGACAGTACGTCAGCACAGTCGATATCCTCGATATCCTGCCGGCGGCGTTCGGGTTGATACTTTTCGGCGATGTAATCCGCTAGGGCCTGCTCTGCCTCTCGAGGCGGTTTCGTTTCAGTCGGGCTTGCAACGCATCCCGTGGCGATGTGGCGATCTCCATCTTTGATAATCCAGACCGCCTGGTGAACAAGTTTTCCGTCTCGGTATCGGGCCTTTCTCTTGTAGAGTCTGATCCCTTTGCTTGGACGCGACATAACTCCCTCATGGCCTTGATAGCTTCAAGGGTAGTATAGTCTCTATTCGCGATCCGTTCGAGAGTCAGTCGACCTCTAGCGCCTTCTCTTCGCAGGCCAGAAGCGGTCATAGATCCATCCGGGAAGGCTATTTTGGCGGCAACATCTAGACGTAGCGGCGCAGATGGGTCGATCGTGTCAGCCGTAGGCTGCATGACTCGTTTCGACATTAAGGGCCTCAATCTCGACAGCCGCGGCAGTCGTATGGATTCCAAGCGCAGTTCGTGGGACTTGTCCGGTCACAAGCGACCTACATCTATCATCGCCAGACTTCCCAAATCAGAGACGAACTTGCCAGGTCGAAGCTTGTCGCAGATTTTCGCGCGCAAAGGACGGGCAATTCTGACTAAGAGCCCCGAGAGGGGAAGCAGAACACCTATCCGATGCACGAAGAGGCGCGGCACCAGTCCGATCTCGAAGCAACCCGACTTACCGCAAATTGGTGCGTTCCTGGTGTCGCACCCCATCCGCCGGGCCTCCACTCACCCGCAACCGATTGTACACACGGGAAGCCCGGGGAATTGAACTTGCAACCAGATCGTTATGAGCGGCGGTATATTGGTCGGGTTCGTTGGTCTTGCTATAATTTTGCTTGCTTTCGATCGCTTTCGTTGCGTTTCGGTGTCGTCGTTTCTGGTGCGAAACTGGGACGGTAGGGCGGTCTCGGCTATGGCGCAGAACGTGCGGAACATTCCACTTTGTCTTTTGAAATCTACGTAGTAGACCGTCTCGGAGCACGTAATTTTCGTCTTGTTTTGCCCCCGGGGTTCTCCCGCCCTGAACGTAGAGTAGGGATGCGCAATGTCTCCCTCACTCAACGACGTTCAGAGATCGCCGAGGGCAAATATGGAGTTTCGGAAATGACATCCGTGACTGAGGCCAAGATCGCAGCCAGATGGGGTATGCCTCCGGCGGCATTTCTTGAGCCCTTGCCGAAATCCGGCATCAGCCTCGCTCGTTGGCGGCGAACGGAGGCGGGCAGTCCATTCAGTCAGAAGGCTCCGCGAGCGAACCACTATCTCCTGTCGCTCGTCTTGAAGCCTATGAAGGCCCGATCGTTCGTCGACCGACGTCAGATCTGGGCTGGACCGATCCCCGCAAATTCGGTGCGAATTGTCGATCCGGATTGTGAACGGGAATGGTCCACCGACGACGGCTTCGATTTGCTCCACTGCATGATCCCAAGGACCGCTATCGCGGAAATGATCGATAGTGAGGAGAGGATCCGTTTCGTCGATCCGCTCTACTCGCGCGACGACAGGATTCTTCAGATCGGAAATCAACTGCTGTGGGCCATGCAGCAGGACGGCCGCTTTGGCGTTGAGTTTGCCAACGGGCTCACACATGCCCTGCTGGCCTATCTGCTGCAACAATACACGCGGAATAGCCTGCCGCATTCGGCGTCCGGCTTGCGTCCAGCGCAGCTCAGACGGGTGATGGATCTCATCGCCTCCAGAATCGCGAGCGGCGTATCGCTGCACGAGATGGCCAGGGAAGCCGGAATGAGTCCGTTTCACTTCTCGCGCCAATTCCGTTCGTCGACGGGCCTATCTCCTGCTCGATATGCGCTCGTCAAGAGGATCGAGTGGGCCAAGGAACAGCTGCTGGATCGTCGTGCCGACATCTTGGAAGTTGCGCTCGACTGCGGATTCAAGGATCCCTCGCATTTCAGCCGATCCTTCAAATCCGTCGTTGGCCAGTCTCCACGGGATTATCGTCGCCTCAACTGATCGCGGCCCTCTGCTGCACGTTCAGGGCGCGCTTGACGAGCGCCCCCTGGATGCGGGCGCTAAGCCTCGCTCCACCTACAATGAGATCATCCAGTCCGTCAGGGAATTTTGTCAGCATTTCCGCGCCGTCTCGGGTGACCAGTATCGTGTCCGAGTGACGAACGCCGCCCTCTCGCTTGTCGTAGATGCCGGGCTCGATGCTGATCACCATGTTCTCCTGCAGAGTCTCCTGGCTTCCTTCCGAGATCCACGGGCCCTCGTGGTTACCCAGGCCAAACCCGTGACCGACCCGGTGCAGGCGAGCCTCGTCGCCGGAATACCCCTCGGTTTTCAGGAAATCCGTTACGCGCTTGTCGACTTCCGCGCATGGAATGCCAGGACGCACGAGGGAAATTGCGAGCTCGCGCGCAGCCATCATCGCCTTGAAGGCGCCAACCGACCAGCCTTGCGGTCTTGAGGTGAAGAAAGTCCGCTCGCACTCGGCAGCGTAGCCGTTGCAGCGCGTCAGCGCGAGCGCTACGTGCGGACCCTCGAGGGTTCTGTCCGATAGCGCGGGGATGGAATGGGGCTGAGCGCTTTGGGGAGCTGCCCAGGTCGCCATGAGAACGTTGGAGTCGGCCAGTTCGAAATCGGATGTTTCGCGGATCATCGCGGCGGTCACGTGTCGGGTGCGGGCGATCCCTTCGGCGACTGTTGAACCGAAATAGGCCGCTGCGATGAGCTGCTGCACGGCAGTATCGGCATATCGCGCTGCGCGGCGGATCATTTCGATCTCGGCCGGCGATTTGATCAGCCGTAATTCCTCGACGAGCGGCAGCACCTGTACCTCGTGAGGAAGTGCGGCCCGGATCTCCATGCGGAGGCTCGCTTCGACGCCGATGGCCGAATGCGAGCCGATCAACTCCAGCAATGTCTCGCGCCAACCTCTGCCATGGGGCGCCGGGTAGTCCCAATAGGCCTTCAGGTTCGCCGGCCTGATATTGTGCGCCTTACCGAGGTGATCGAGGTCGAGCATCGGCGTCAGCAGCGTGGGAGAGCCGCTGCTCGGTACGAGAAGGAAGAACGGCCGTTCCAACGGCTCGAAACCTGCGCCGGTCAGGTAGTAGATGCTCTCGCGCGAAGTAACGATGAATACATCTAGGTCGCGAATTCTGTCTTGCAGACGCTTCAGCCGGTGAGCGTATTCCGATTTCGAGATCATTGGAGAGTCCATCCAAAGGGCGGCATTGCCGGCTCGACGGTCGGCATTCATCCGTCGTGGTGCATGGTTGCAAAACCGCTGCGACCGCCGAATTCGTGCGGGGCACCGAACAGGAATTGACGATGACCGTAAAGTGACGCGGTCGAAAATAAATTGGCAGGATCGGGCAACATTCCGCACGAAACGGCCATTCGACCGGCGCGTGCGCCTTCGGCGGAAGCATATTGCAGGGAAGAACGCGACGATCCCTTGGGTGAAAAAAGCAGGAATTGGCCGGTCTCAGCAGGAATCTGCCGGATGCTTTCGCCCCTTCACACCCATTATGCCAACGTCATTTGAAGGCAGGTTCGCGGGTGCGGGCGGGGCCCCGCGTTCGGGCCGCGTCGATTGGGCGATGAGCCGGGACAATCGATCGCGCGACTGGGAGAGTTGGAGAATCATGAAGTTTCTGAGCCGTTCGGTCTGGGACTATCGACGAAAACTGATGCGTGACGTCATGGCCCGAAATCGCCTCGACGCGCTTCTGTTCTCCACCGCCGACTTCTTTCAGTTTGCGACCAATTTCAACGTCGATGTGCAGACATGGGAGCGCCCGATCTTGGTTTGCGTGCCGTTCGATGGCGAGCCGCGCGCGATCATGAACGAACTGTCGACGCACCACGTCCGCATGGCGCGCGAGCGGGAGCAATTCTGGGTCGACGACGTGCAATTCTATTTCGAGCATCCGAAGCTGACGGAGCGCGGCTTCTCGCTGCCTCAGCTTCCCGAGATGATCCACGATCTGTTGAGTCGCTGCGGATTGAGGGCATCTCGCATCGGTATTGATGCGAGCCAGCCTAGTCTTGCCCGCGCCGCCGGAATGTCGCCCGAGGTCAAGCTGATCCCGTGTCTGGAGGACATGCGGGCAATGCGCTGGGTCAAGCATGCCGAGGAGCTCGAGATCATGCGGCAGGCAGCCTCGCTGTCGGACTACATCCAGGATCGCTACCGGGAAAACATAAGGCCCGGCCGCCTGGTCCAGGAGCTGGACTGTCAGATGGCGGTCAGCATGGTCGAGGAGGGGGCGCGGCGCTTTCCCGGTGCAAATCTCGAAGTGCTGAGGTGCTGGACGCTGAGCGGTCCCGCATCGGCGTCTCCGCATGGCGACGGTGCTTCATGCGGAGCGAAGATCGGCAAGAGCGACGTTCTGGTCAACATCGTCATTCCGCGCCTGAACGGCGTCGTGATCGAAAACGAGCGCACCTGGTTTGCAGGCGAGCCTTCGCCGGATCAGCGCAAGTACTACGAGGTCGCTCGCGCGGCCAATGAAGCCGCATCAGCAGCGGCCGTGACGGGTGCGCCGGTGTCATCGATCGATGCAGCCGCGCAGAAGATCATCGAAGAGGCTGGATGCGGCAGCTTCATTCGTCACCGAACGGGCCACGGAATGGGGTTGCTCGGTCACGAGTACCCGCATGATATGGCCTTCAACCATCGGCCCCTTCTGGACAATGAAGTGTATTCGGCGGAGCCCGGCATCTATGTCTATGGTCTCGGGGGCTTCCGCATGGATGACACCGTCGTCGTGGGGCGCCAGCCGGAGATCTTGACCAAGGCGCCAAGAGACATCAAGAGCCAGATCGTCAATTGATGTCCGAGGATGCACTCCGAAGTCTGGCATCGTCACCCTCGACAGGTCGGGGATACCCGAGACTTGGGCGCCTGGTCTTCGCGGCGAGCGTCGCCGGCGCATACCTCTTGGTGTTCGCTCCGGTGGCGATGATCGTGCTGATAAGTTTCTTCGCCCAGGAGATCGTGAGTTTTCCTGCGGATGGCTTGACGCTGGGCTGGTACGAAAACGCGTGGTCCAGGCCGGAGTTTTCGCGTGGGCTTCTGACCAGTCTCCAGATTGCGCTGGCGACGACCGCGGTTGGGGTTCCCATCGGGGTTGCGGCTGCATTGCCGCTCGTGCGTTCGAAGTTTCCGGCAAAGGGTGGCATCAATGCGCTCCTGCTGGCCCCTTTGGCCTTGCCCGGTGTCGTCACCGGTGCGGGAATCTATATGACGTACGTTGCCGTCGAAGATGCCCTCGACACCGATATCAAGGGGACGATGGCCGGTCTGGTGGCTGCCCACACTATGCTCACCATCCCGTGGACGGTGCGGCTGGTCGTCGCCAGCCTTCAAGGTATCGACCAAGCCATCGAGGAAGCTGCGGCAAATCTCGGAGCCGGACCATTCACGGTCTTCCGGCGGATCACGCTGCCGGTGATGAGGCCGGGCATTGTCGCCGCCGCCATGTTCTCGTTCATCCAGAGCTTCGAGAATCTGGATCTTACGCTTCTCCTGGTCGCGCCCGGACGCATCACGTTGCCCGTGGCCATGCTGAATTATTTGGAATTTCGCATGGACCCGACGCTCGCGGCCGTGGCGACGGCTCAGATTGTGCTGGTCGGCGCGCTCATGCTCGCAACCGATCGATTCGTGAAGCTTTCGAGGATTGTTTGATGGCCAGGCTGACAGTCGAGCGGCTCACGAAGCAGTTTGGAGCCTCGGTCGCGGTGAATGATCTCAATCTAGAGATTGCTCAGGGGGAGATGGTGGCGCTGCTCGGGCCATCGGGCTGCGGCAAGACCACCACGTTGCGCATGATCGCGGGTTTCGTGACGCCGACGAGCGGCCGAATGCTGTTGGCGGAAACCGACATCACACGAAGCCCGCCGCATGCGCGTGAAACGGGTCTCGTGTTTCAATCCTATGCGCTGTTTCCGCACATGACCGTTGCCGAGAACGTCGGCTTCGGTCTGGAGATGCGCGGCCTTGGCCGTGCGGAGCGCGCACCGCGCATTGCGGACGCGTTGAACCTCGTCAGGCTGTCACATCTGGCCGACCGTTTCCCGAAACAGATGTCTGGAGGACAGCAGCAACGTGTCGCTCTTGCCCGCGCACTCGCGATCAGCCCGAAGCTGTTCCTGCTGGACGAGCCACTCTCCAACCTCGATGCCAAGCTCCGGGCGGAGGTCCGTACCGAGATCCGCGCGCTTCAGCAGCGGCTCGGCCTGACGACCTTGATCGTCACGCACGACAGAGAGGAAGCGCTGACGATGGCCGATCGGCTGGTCGTGATGGAAGGAGGGCGGGTTCGGCAGGTGGGCTCCGCGCGCGAGCTCTATGAAGAACCTTGCGATGCATTCGTCGCCGAATTCGTCGGACGCTGTAATCTGTTGCCGGCGAGGCGGGAAGACGATGAGCGCGTCAGAACGCGCGGCGGTCTTCTGCTGCCGTCCAGGAAACGACAGGACGAACGTTCCACGGCAGACACGATTGCCATCCGCCCCGAGCGCATCGCGATCGAGCCCGGCCATCGCGCGGCGATCCAGGGGCGGCTCGAGGCTGTGACTTATCTCGGCGCGCAGACGGAGTACCAGGTGCTGCTGGGCGAGGCGGAACGGGTGGTCGTTACCCGTTCAACGCCGGTCCGGGACGACCCGATGCTCTCAGTGCGCCCGCACGATCCGGTCTCGCTGAGCTGGGACATGGATGCTCCTCGGCTGATTCCCGAAACCGCGAAGGATTAGGCAAGATGAGATACTCACGGCGTAACTTTCTATCGCTGGGCTGCGGCACCGGAGCCACCTTTCTCTTCGGCAACCCCCGATCGGTCGCAGCGGCGAATGGACCCATCGTGGTAGGAACATGGGGAGGCGACTACGGCCAGCTGTTGGGTGATCTCCTGGACAAGCCGCTGGCTTCGGTCAAGGGCGTCGAGGTCGTTCAGGACGTCGCCAATGTCGATCCCAGGAAGACCAAGTTGCTGGCCGAGCGAGGCAGCCGCCGTGGCTCGATGGAGATAGCCTGCCTGTCCGATACGGACGCCTACCTGATGTCGCAATCGGAGGTCCTGGAGGAGATCCGGCCCGAGCAACTGTCCAGACTTGACGCCGTGTTTCCGGAGTTGCGCAAGCGATATTCGATTCCGCACATCTACTCGGCGCAGGTCATCCTCTACAATCCGACCAAGGTGACCGTTCCGCCGCAGTCATATGCGGATCTATGGGATCCGAAATGGCGTGGTCGTGTCGGGCTTTCCGATATTCTTTATGGGGCGAACACGCTTGCTGCAGCGCTCGCGGGCGGCGGAAGCGTCAACGATTTCGAGCCGGCCGACAAGAAGCTCCTGGAGCTGCGGTCACTGGACGCGAGGATATATCCGTCCAACGAAGCGCTGGCAGCGGGCCTCAAATCGGAGGAAGTCTGGATCACGATCATGTGGCTGGCGCGTGGCTTCATGTGGAAGAAAGCCGGAATCCCCCTCGCCCATGTGGTGCCGAAGGAAGGAACTCCTTCCGTTGTGTTCGAGGCGGGTATTCCCCGGAACGCCAGGAACAAGGCGGGAGCCTTCGCTTATCTCGATGCGATGCTGGACGCCAAGGCGCAAACGGGCTTCGCCGAAAGGATGGGATATGCCCCGACGGTGCGCGATGCGGTGCTCCCGGAAGATCTTGCCCGGGAGGTGCTTCTCACCGAGGAGGAGCGGACCAGGCTATTGAAGCTCGACTACGCCTACTCGACGGGGCGCTCGCAACGTACCCTCGATTTCTGGAACAAGCAGTTCAAGGCCTGATCATGGCGATCCTGCTCGTTCCCGCATGTCTTCTCATTCTCGGCTTGCTCGTCGGTCCGCTCGTTCTGATGTTCAGGATCTCGTTGAACGAGCTAGGTCCGACGCAGATGATGGTAGAGGCGCTGACCGCCGGCAACTACCTACGCGCAGCGACCGATCCGTACTATCAGCAGATCGTTCTCACGACGCTTGGCATTGCGCTGCTGTGTACGATGGTCACGCTCATCATCGCATTTCCGGCAGCCTATTGGCTGGGACGCATCGAGAGCCGGTGGAAGAGCATCGTTCTGATCGCTACTCTGTTTCCCCTGCTTGTGGGCAACGTGGTCCGGTCCGCGGGCTGGATGGCATTGCTCGATCGCGACGGTCTCATCAACTGGGGACTTGCGCGGCTGGGTCTGATCGCACAGCCTATGCAACTCATATATACGCCGAAAGCGGTCGTATTCGGCATCATTGCGGTGGTGTTGCCGTACATGATCATAACCATTTCGTCGGTGATCGAGAGTATTCCCCTCCAATTGGAAGAAGCGGCCGCCAACCTCGGAGCGTCCCCGGTCGTGGTCTTTCGGCGCATCGTTCTTCCGCTCGCGCTGCCGGGCGTCGCAGCTGGATGCACGCTTGTGTTCGTTCTGTGCATGAACACCTACGCGACTGCGGTTCTCCTGGGCGGTCCCAGGTTCAAGATGATGGCGCCTGCCGTGTACGACCAGTTCATAAGGAGCAACAACTGGCCGATGGGAGCGGCGTTGGCGTTCTTGCTTCTGATCTTCACCATGGCCTTCACCGTGCTCGGGAGCGTTGGTTTCGCTCGGCGCTACGGCAAGCTGTCTCGTGCTCCGCCGGAGCGACTTGCGCCGGCGTGAATGTTTCAATCTGGATTCCGCTCCGCGGTCGTTGGCGCCTCTCGGGAGAGAAGCTTCTATTGTCAATTTTTGATGGAAAGGAGATACGCAATGCTGTCGATCAGCTCACCGGTCTTCGCGCGCCGTGGCCTATTGACAGGAGGACTGGGGACGGTTCTTGCGACGCCGATATGCGGTTCAGCTCGGGCCGCGACGGAGGCGAGCATCGCGCCTGATTCGAAGGTTCGTCTGGCTGCGATAGACGAGGTTGCGCGGGCGGGGACAGAGCCGGGGCAGCCCAATGTCATTCTGGCCAGCCTCAACCTCGCGTTGGCGCAAACGGTTGGACACAAGCTGTTCACCGTTCTGGTGCTCAACGAGGATGTCGGGCAGAACCAGCGCTACTATTCCAACCAGCCAGGGGCCTATCCCGTCGGCGGAAGCAAGCCCATCGATCGATCAAGCGCATTCTACAAGGAGATCGTGCTGACCGGTAAGCCGCGCATCTGCTACGACTACGAAGACATGAAGCGCGCATTCTTCGATCATGAGCTTATCCGGTCGCTCGGCTGCGAAAGTGCCGTCAACTATCCCTTGCGCTGGAACGGAAAGACAATCGGATCGCTCAATTTACTTCACCAGGCCGGATGGTATGACGAGCACAAGGTCGCCGCGATCGGTGCCTTCGCTGCACTGTCGGCTCCGGCCCTCCTCGATATTGTGCGCGGCTGGAAGTGACGAACGCTTGCGTCGGCATTTCTGGCGCGGAAGCCGACTTCGGCGACAGTCCGTCTTCGCTTTCTCTCGCTCCTCGGTCTCCGCATGGCTGCGCCACGCGTAGCCCGAAGGACGAAGCGTGGTGGGCCCGGCAGGACTCGAACCTGCAACCAGACCGTTATGAGCGGCAGGGTATTGATGAGGTTCGTTGGTTCCGCAGAAATTTCATTCGATTTCGAGGAGTTACGCTCTACTTCGTTCACCAGATCGAGCAAGCGAGCGCGGAAATCATCGTCAACAGCCGGGCAACGCACGTCTCGACTCGCTTAGCGAGTTTCAACCAGGGTTTGCGATGAAGTCTGAAGGATCAAATTGAAACTTCGTCAGATCCGCTTAGCGGACGCAAGAAGCCGATGACCAATCAACTACCATTTGAGCGGCAAGCTTCTCTATGCTGCGAGCCGGCGACCGAGCGATCAGCTTCCTTGCTCTTGCTAGCTTTCGTTCAGGTTGATCGTGCTTTTTGCGCCTGGTTCTGGTGCGAAACAGGTTCGCGGACCATGGCGTCTTTCTTAGATAGTTTCTCTCAGTGGAGCAGGCATTTCGCCGCTGGGGTCTCGAGAAAAGAAGCCAGAATACGGCCGGCACCTTACAAGCACCGGCGTCAGAACAGCCTGATTGGGCGGCTCAACGAGGGGCCTGGAGGAATGCTTCGGACTGAGACTTGGCGACCCCGCTGATTTCCGCAGCCAGCTCGACGACCATCGGCGAACGGGATTGCCAGATGGGATGCAGGAAGCCGTATTGGAGCGGAAAGGCCGGACGAAATGGCCTGAGAACCAGATCCGGCACACCGCTGGAGCGGGCGACGAAGGGGTCGGACAGGCAACATCCGAGTCCTCTCCCGGTGAGCTGACAGGCGATCACGCCATTGGTGGCTTCAAATCGCACCTTTAACGGCTTGCGGGCTTCACGGCTCAGGCGTTCGAGATGTTGTCGCAGGATCGAGCGCGGATGCGTGACGATGACGTCCTCGGCGGCGAACTGATCGAAGGTCACGATCTGCTGCGCCGCGAGCGGATGATCCGGGCGCATTGCGACCATGGCTTCGACGCGCAGGAACTCCTCGGTCCCGAAAGCCGCATGCGAGAGCGGCAGGATGGTGACCCCGAGATCGAAGGTTTCCTGGCCGACCCAGGTCTCGATATCCAGGCGCACCCGGGATTCGATCGAAGCCGTGAAGTTCGGAGAGCGCTTGGCCACGGTGGCTACGGCATCGGCAACCATGGCGTGAGCAATGAAGGGAGCAGTGAGGATTCGCAGATGATGGCGCGTTCCGCGGCTCATCTGCACCGCAAAACGTTGCAGTCCATCATGGCCAAGGAGAACGCGCTCCGCATGGGCGTAAAACTCCCGCCCCTCGCGCGTCAGCGTCAAAGGACGGCTGTCGCGTCCGAACAGAGGAAAGCCCACCTCCTTCTCCAGCGCGCTGAGCAGCCGCCCGACCTGGGGCTGCGTGCGCCCCAGCCGCTCGGCCGCCCGCGACACGGACCCTGTTTCCACAAACGCCCGGAGGGCTTCCAGACCACGGTGATTGGGCAAATCCAGCTCCTGAATGCGCATTCCGCATATAATACGACATATTACGCATTTGACGCATGAAATTTGCAATGTTTCTTTGCAGCTCAAGTGGAAGCCCAAATGATGGGCATGTGAGAGCCGCAATGACCGTGTGTGCCGAAACCGATCGCGCCTGGCAGATGGCCCCGGGCGACTATGTTGAGCGTCGACCAGTGACGTCCCGCTTGACGGAGCCTGTCTCGTGCTACGTCACGATGCGCGATGGTTGCCGCATTGCCGTGGACGTCTATTTGCCCGAAGCCATCGACGGCGCGGCACCCGACAAATCGTTCGCAACGATCGCTCTGTTCACCCCGTATTATCGCCGCTTCAAGCTGCGGCCGGGCGGGAGTGGCGAGGTCAATCCCAACACCGGTAAGTTCCGCGATTTCTTCGTGCCACGCGGGTATGCGGTGGTGGTGGTCGATGTCCGTGGCACGGGCGCCAGCTTCGGCACCCGCGACAGCTTCCGCTCCCCCAAGGAGCGCGAGGACAGCCGCGAGATTGCCGATTGGATCGTGGCCCAGCCCTGGTCCAACGGCAGCATCGGCGCCACCGGCGTGTCCTATCTCGGCGCGGCGTCGGACTTCCTGGCCAGCACGGGTCATCCGGCCGTCAAGGCCATCGCGCCGCTGTTTTCGGTGTGGGACACCTACACCGACAACTACTTCCCGGGCGGCCTTCAGGTCACGTCGCTGACGCAGATCTATGATGAGCTGCTCATCGGCCTGGATCATGATCGGCGCGACGTGCTCCAGAAGTTCTCCTACTACAGCAATCCGGATTTCGAAGGCCCGCAGCCGGTCGATGCGGATACCGACGGCGTTCTGGTGCGGGAAGCGGTCCGTGAGCATCTGGCGAACTTCCGCCAGACCGATTTCATGGCGGAGTTCAAATTCCGCGAAGAAGCGCTTGTCTACGATCCCGGCTTCAGCTCTGCCTCGTTCAGTCCCTATGCGTTGTCTGCGGGCGTGCGGCGCGACGTGGCGATCCTGTCGGTCTCCGGCTGGTGCGACGGGGCCGGCTACATGAATGGTGCGATCTCGCGCTTCCTGACCATGAAGGACAATCCGCGCCATCTCCTGCTCGGCCCCTGGGACCATGGCGCCCGGATCGACATCTCGCCCTGGCGGACCTCCGAGGTCGTGGATTTCCCGCTTCTCGGCGAAGTCTTGCGATTCTTCGATACCTATCTTCTCGGGTGGGACACAGGCCTTAAGAACGAGGCCCCGATCCACTATTTTTCCCTCCATGCGCAGGCATGGCGAGCGTCTCGCGCCTGGCCGCCGATTGAAGCGCAGCGGACACTGTTCCTCACGTCCGGCCACGGTCTCGGCGACACCGCCACCCATGGCGGCGCGGAGTCCTACAAGGTCGACTTCACCCTCGGCACGGGGCAGCAGACGCGCTTTGAGCGCATCGCGGGCGTCGATAGCCGGAGCTACTACACCGACTGGCAAGGACGCACCGATCGGATGCTGAGCTACACCTCGGCGCCCCTGGTCGAGGCCATGGAGCTCGCCGGTCATGGCGTTGCGGATATCTGGCTATCCTCCAGCGAGCCCGATGCGGCGCTGTTCGTCTATGTGAGCGAAATCGAAGCGGATGGCACCGAGCGCTACGTGACCGAGGGACTGCTGCGGGCTCTGCACCGCAAGGAAACCCCGGCGCCGGACAGCTATAGCACCACCTGGCCATTCCGGAGCTTCTCGCGGGCCGATGCGGCACCGCTGGTCCCCGGCGCCTGGGAGTGCATCCGCATTCCATTGCTGCCGACCGCCTGGCGTTTCGCAGCCGGCAGCCGCATCCGTCTGTCGATTGCCGGCGCTGACGCCGATCATTTCGCGCAGGTGCCGCACGGCAGGCCTCCGCTCCTCACGGTGGCGTTTGGCGGCGAGCGCCCATCGGCACTGCATCTTCCGCTTGTTGCAAGCCGGGGACCTGGCGCATGAGCACCCGCGACGCGCTTCAGTATAGTAGCTCCATGGCGCCGCTCGCGGCATTGGCGACTGCGCTGGCCGAGCGGGACCAGCCCGGCGCGAGCCTGCGCGTGCTGGACCGCCTGCTCGCCGCGGCCGTCGGCCACAAGCTGTTTACGGCTCTGCTCTACCGGCCGGCGGACGGTGTCGCCGATCGGCTCTATAGCAGCGCGCCGGATCGGTTTCCGGCCCAGGGTTCAAAGGCCTTGGAAGAAGCCCCCACCATGCGCCGCGTGCTCATGTCGGGCGTGCCCTATATTGGTCGAAACGCCAGCGACATTGCACGCGACTTTCCTGATCATGAGAAAATCCTCGCGCTCGGATGCGCAAGCATCCTGAACATGCCCGTGCGCTGGAACAGCGAAGTCATCGGCCAGATCAACCTGCTGCACGAGGCGGGGCATTTTCACGACGGGCATTTGCCCATCGTTGAAATGCTGGCGCAAATGGTCGTCCCGGCATTTCTCCTCGCAGCTCAGCAGGCACGGAGGGGCGGGCCATGACGTCGAGCCGTCTCGCTCATCGCACATTGGTGGCGATCGCCTATGTGCTGATGCTTGCGCCAGTGGTCATGGTGATCATGACCAGCTTCTTCCGCGACGAGATCGTGTCGTTTCCACCGAGCGGCCTGACCTTTCGCTGGTACTTCAATGCCTGGACCCGGCGCGAATTCGCCAATGGCTTTCTGCTCAGCCTGCAAGTGGCGCTGATCGCAACCGCAATTGGCGTCGCGTTCGGCACGGCAGCGGCGCTTGCGCTGTCGCGCAGCACCATCGCGGCGAAGTCGGCCATCAATACGCTTCTGCTCGGTCCGCTGGCGGTGCCCGGCATCGTCGCCGGAACGGCGTTGTATCTGTTCTATCTCAAGCTGGAGAACAGGCTCGACCTCGACATCGTCGGCACCCTGCCGGGCCTGATCGCGGCCCACGTCCTGCTCACCATCCCCTGGACGGTGCGGGTGGTGACCGCCAGCCTGCAGGGCTTGGACACCATCGCCGAAGAAGCGGCCGCCAATCTCGGCGCGCGCCCCTGGACCGTGTTTCGCCGCGTGACTTTGCCGATGCTGCGGCCGGGGATCGTTGCGGCGACCATGTTCTCCTTCATCCAGAGCTTCGAGAGCCTCGAGCTGACCCTGCTCCTGGTGGGCGCTGGCAAGACCACGCTGCCCGTCGCGATGCTCAACTATCTCGAATTCCGCATGGATCCGACCCTTGCCGCGGTCGCGACGGTGCAGATCCTGGTCGTCGCGGCGCTGATGCTCGTCACCGACCGTTTCGTGAAATTGTCCCGGGTCGTCTGACCCTTTGAGGAGGATACACCGTGGGCACGCTCCGTCTCGAGGGACTGCGCAAGGAATACGGACTATCCGTCGCCGTCGAGCGCGCGGACATCGCGATCGCCGAAGGTGAACTGGTTTCGCTGCTCGGCCCCTCCGGCTGCGGCAAGACCACTACGCTGCGGATGGTCGCCGGCTTCATCGAGCCGACCGCCGGCCGCGTCGTCATCGCGGGGCAGGACGTCACGCGCACCGCGCCCTACGCTCGCCAGACCGGCATGGTCTTCCAATCCTACGCGCTTTTTCCGCACATGAGCGTCGCCGACAACGTCGGGTTCGGCCTCGAAATGCGCAAGGTCAATCGCGCCGACCGCGATCGGCGCATCGCCGAGGCGCTGAAGCTGGTTCGGCTCGACCATCTGGCGGATCGCATGCCACGCCAATTGTCGGGCGGCCAGCAACAGCGCGTAGCGCTTGCGCGAGCGCTGGTCATCAATCCCGCCGTCTTTCTACTGGACGAGCCCTTGTCCAATCTCGACGCCAAGCTGCGCGCCGATGTGCGTACTGAGATCCGCGCCCTGCAGCAGCGTCTCGGTCTCACTACCCTGATGGTGACGCACGATCAGGAGGAGGCGCTGACCATGTCCGACCGTCTGGTGGTGATGGAAAGCGGGCGCGTGCGGCAGATCGGGACCGCTGAAGAGCTCTACGAGCAGCCCGCGGATGCCTTCGTCGCGGATTTCGTCGGACGCTGCAACATCATCACCGGCACCATCGAGGGCCAGGCGCTGCGAAGCGCAGGCGGCAGCCTGCTGCCCTGCGATGTCGCGGCGGCTCCCAGCAATGCCAGTGTGCTGGCTCTGCGGCCGGAGCGCGTCGCGGTCCACGCCGCTCCCGACGCTGTCGGACTTCCCGCGCGGATCTCCGGCATCTTCTATCTCGGTGCTCAAACCGAGTACCGGCTCGAACTCGACGGCGTAGCGCTCACCGCCATTCGAGCGACGCCGGCCGCCGGCGATGCCATGCGTCAGCTCAAGACCGGAGACGTGGTTCGCGTGAACTGGGAGCCGGCTGCTGCACGGCTGATCCTCGCCTGAAAATAGAAAATCCAATCCAGAAGGTTACGACAATGACCGCACTCACCCGTCGTGGATTTCTCGGCGCTGCCTCAGCCGCCGCTCTGCTGCCAGGCATGGCATCGGCCCAAAGCCGCCAGGTCACCGTTGGGACCTGGGGCGGAGACTTCGGCGATCTGCTGCGCGAAAGCGTTGACATCGCCATCATGAAGCCGACGGGTATCGACGTTCTTCAGGACGTATCCAGCCCTGTTCCGCGCCGGACCAAGCTGCTCGCCGAGCGTCAGAGCCGGCGCGGGAGCATGGATGTCGCCTGTCTCGCAGATTTCGACATGTTCGCCGCCGCTCAGCGCGACGTGCTCGAAGGCGTCTCGGAGCAGGTCGTGCCGCGGACCGCCAAAGTGCTGCCGTTCCTGCGCAAGCCGAACTCCATTCCTCATATCTATTCGGCCCATACCATCGTCTACAACACGAACCGCGTGCCCACGCCGCCCAGGTCGATCAACGATCTCTGGGATCCGAAATATCGGGGCAGGGTCGGCCTCTCCGATTTCCTCTTCACCACCAATATGGCGTTTGCCGCGATCGCCGGCGGCGGCTCAATGAACGACTTCGAGCCCGCCAAGAAGAAATTGATGGAATGGCGGTCCCTGGACGTGAAGGTATTGGCCTCCACGGAAGCCGTCGCCGCGGCCCTGAAATCCGAGGACATCTGGTTCACCATCATCGCGGCCGCGCGGGGCTTCATGTGGAAACAGGCCGGGATCCCGCTGGGCCATGTGATCGCCGAAGAGGGGGCTTTCCCGACGATCTATGAGGCTGCGGTTCCCAAGAACGCACGCAACAAGGAAGATGCTTTCAAATATCTGAACTCCATGCTCGAGCCCTCGTCGCAAATCGCCTTTGCCACCAAGATGGGATACGTCCCGACCGTCACGGACGCACCGCTGCCGCCCGAGCTCGACAAGCAGATCAACTTCTCCGAGGCCGAGCGGGCGCGCCTCTGGACGCCGAACTTCACCTATCTCGTGGAGCAGCAGGCCGCCTTTCTCGATTTCTGGAACAAAGATTTCAAGGGCTGAGGCGCGATATGGCGATCTTCATCCTGCCTGCCGGTCTTCTCGTCTGTGTGCTCCTTGTCGCGCCGATGGTCATGATGGCCCGCATCTCTCTGAACCATTTTGACGCGGCCTCGCTGATGATCGAGGCCCTGACCGGTGAGAACTATCTGCGCGCGGTGGCCGACCCCTACTATCAGCGCGTCCTGCTGATGACGTTGGGCGTCGCCGTCCTCTGCACCCTGGTCACGGTGATCCTCGCGTTTCCTGCGGCCTACTGGCTGTCGCGGATGGATAGCAAGCTCAAGAGCCTCGTGACCATCCTCACGATGTTCCCGCTGCTGGTCGGCAACGTGGTTCGTTCGGCAGGCTGGATTGCCCTGCTGGGAAATGACGGGTTGATCAATGCCACGCTGCAGGGCGCAGGCCTCGGCACGGCTCCCCTGAAACTGCTCTATACCCCCGGTGCCGTGGTCATCGGCATCATCGGCATCGTCCTGCCCTACATGGTTCTGACCCTCTCCGCGGTGATCGAGGGCATTCCGCGCCAGACAGAGGAGGTCGCAGCCAATCTCGGGGCGCGGCCGTTCACCGTGTTTCGGCGCGTGGTCCTGCCGCTGGCGATGCCCGGCGTCATTGCAGGTGGGGTCATGGTGTTCATCCTGAGCATGAACGCCTATGCCACCCCCGTCCTGCTGGGAGGGCCACAGTTCCAGATGATGGCCCCGGCGGTCTACGATCAGTTCAACCGTGTCAGCAACTGGCCTTTCGGCGCCGCTCTCGCCTTCATCCTGCTCGCCGTCACGCTGATGATGACCATCGTCGGAAGCGCTGCGCTCGCCCGCAAGTACAAGGCTGTGTAGCGGCGTCGATCTTCAGGCTGCTTGGCCAGGACGTACGTCTGCTGCGATCGCATCTCGAAGTGCACGCGCGGGAAGCGCGTGCGCTCGACGTCCTACCCGATCGTCATCAGGCTCGCATTGCCGCCGGCCGCGGCCATGTTGATCGACGTCGACACCTCCTCCAGCAGCCATTGGATATTGTAAGCATTCTGATTTCGGGCAATTTCGTTTGCTGAAGCTGCCTGAACCGGCACGAGTGGTCCCGGGATGGCGGCGATCCGCTTGCAGACGGACTGGACGCGCTCGACCCCGCCCTCGACCAGGGCGCCCCCGAAGAGACCGTGAGCGTCCCAGTCGGTCGACCAGGACACGCGGCCGGCCAAGTGTGGCGGTAGCCCCGCCAGCGAGCTCTGCAATCCCGATGCAGCGTCGATTATCGCGTGATTGCCGGTGGCGATGACTGCGCCAAGCTGATGATAGAGGCCGGTCACCGTTTCGGGTGCCAAAAGGATGAGGCCTCTCGGATGCAACGCGTAGACGTTGCGTTCACCGACGGGCCCGGGGAGCTCGACCTCATGCCAGAGCGCGGAGACTTGACCGAAATAACGAGCCGCGTCGGCGGCCGCGTTCGCCCCCTTGTCCTCAAGCCACTTCGCCCAATCGAGAAGCGCCGTGTTGGTGTTGTTGGAGCTGGGCTGCAGCGCGATCGGGGAGGGCGTGACAAGTCGCCCCAGATATTGCGGGCCGCCGGCCTTGGGGCCCGTACCGGACAGTCCGCGGCCGCCAAATGGCTGGACACCGACGACAGCGCCAATCACATTGCGGTTCACGTAGATGTTTCCTGCTTTGACGCGATGTGTGACGTGCGCGATCGTTGCGTCCAGACGTGTATGCAGGCCAAAGGTGAGGCCATAGCCCGTTGCATTGATGTCGTCGATCAGGGCATCGAGATCTTCACGGCGGTATCTCAGAACGTGAAGAACAGGTCCGAAGACTTCCCGTGTCAGATCAGAGAGCCTATCGAGTTCAATAATCGTTGGAGATACGAACGTGCCATTGGTGGTGTCCGCGCTCTGGCCGATCCGTTCGACCGCGCAACCCAAGCCGCGCATCGTCTCAATGTGCTCCTCGATCGTCTTCTTTGCTTCCGACGTGATGACCGGACCGACATCGACCGACAGGCGGTCTGTGCGCCCCATGGTCAGCTCACGCGTTGCGCCTTTCAGCATGTTCAGAATGCGATCCGCAACATCTTCCTGGAGACAAAGGACCCGAAGAGCCGAACAGCGTTGGCCAGCGCTATCGAAGGCCGATGCAATCACGTCACCGACGACCTGTTCTGCAAGCGCCGAAGAGTCGACAATCATCGCATTCTGCCCGCCGGTCTCTGCGATCAATGGGATCGGCCGACCTTCCATCGAAAGTCGGTTTGCAAGCTCCGACTGGATCAGACGCGCGACCTCGGTCGATCCAGTGAACATCACGGCCGAGATCGCCGGCGAGGCGACCAGAAGGGCGCCGACGCGGCCATCACCCGGCACCAGTTGCAGGACGTCGGCCGGAATACCCGCTTCATGCAGGATGCGAACGCCTTGGGCCGCGATCAGCGGGGTTTCTTCGGCAGGTTTTGCCAACACCGGATTGCCGGCGACCAGTGCGGCTGAGATCTGTCCGATGAAAATCGCCAGCGGGAAATTCCACGGGCTGATGCAAACGACCGGACCAAGCGGCTTTTGAGCCGGGCCGAGGGTGCGGCGTGCTTCCGCTGCATAATAGCGCAGGAAATCGATCGCCTCGCGCACCTCGGAGATCGCATTCGGCAACGACTTGCCGGCTTCACGCGAAATCAGGCCGAGAAGGGTGGGCATCCGATCTTGCATGAAATCGGCAGCCCGGGTGAGGCATTCGGCGCGCTCCGGCGGTGGTACGGACGCCCAACTCGCGGCTGCAGCGGAAGCCTGCTCAGTCGCCCGCAGCACATCGTCGTCCGATGCGTCAGTCACCCAGCCGACGATGTCGCGGCGATCTCCGGGATTGCAGATCGGACGTGCTGGAGCGCTCGCCTCGTTGGTCGTGAGTCGAGGTGTCGCCTTCCATTCGATGCCGGTGCTCGCCTTCAACGCGCGTGTGAGCGACGCGAGGATGGCTTCATCGGTCAGATCAAGGGCTGCCGAATTCGTTCGACTGCTTCCAAACAGCTCGGCCGGCAGTTTGATCTTGCTGTGCTGTGCGCCCATCGTCGCCATCGCCTTGACGGCTTCCACGGGATCGCTCACGAGGTCGTCGACCGATATGTTCGGGTCTACGATGCGGTTGACGAAGGAGGAGTTCGCCCCGTTTTCGAGCAGGCGCCGAACGAGGTATGCGAGAAGGGTCTCATGCGTGCCAACCGGTGCGTAGATCCGCACAGGGCGGTTGAGCTTGGCGTCACCGACGACCTCTTCATAGAGCGGTTCGCCCATGCCGTGCAGACACTGGAACTCGTATTGCCGGGGCTGAAAATTCTGACCGGCCATATAGTAGATCGTGGCGAGGGTCTGGGCATTGTGGGTCGCAAACTGGGGGAAGATCGCGTCGGGTGCTGCGAGCAATTTTCTGGCGCAAGCAATGTAGGAGACGTCCGTGTAGACCTTGCGCGTGTAGACGGGAAACCCGTTCAGCCCATCAACCTGGGCGCGCTTGATCTCAGCGTCCCAATAGGCGCCCTTGACGAGGCGGACCATGATGCGGCGGCCGGCGCGGCGCGCAAGATCGACGATGTAGTCGAGTACGAATGGGCAGCGCTTGCCGTAGGCTTGTACGACAAACCCCATTCCATGCCAGCCTGAGAGGTCCGTATCCAGGCAGAGCTGTTCGAGAAGATCGAGCGACAATTCGAGCCGTTCTGCCTCCTCGGCGTCGATATTGAGGCCGATGTCGAATCGCTTGGCCAGGAGTGCCAGCGCCTTCACCCTGGGTAGGAGTTCATCCATGACGCGCGTGGACTGCGCCCGGGAGTAGCGTGGATGCAGTGCGGACAGCTTGATCGAGATGCCCGGGCCCTGATAGACGCCGCGTCCTGCGGACGCTTGTCCGATCGCGAAAATCGCGTGTTCGTAGTCCTTGTAGTAGCGTTCGGCGTCGGCGGCGGTCATTGCCGCTTCGCCGAGCATGTCATACGAGTAGCGAAAGCCTTGTTGCTCTAGAGAGCTCGAATGGCGGAGCGCCTCCTCGATCGTCTGGCCTCGGACGAATTGTTCTCCCATCATGCGCATCGCCATGTCGAGGCCGCGACGTATGACCGGCTCGCCGCAGCGCGCGATCAGGCGAGCCAGTGCGGAAGCCAGACTGCCGTCGCTGACGGTCGAACTCAATTTGCCGGTGACGACGAGTCCCCATGTCGCGGCATTGATGAACAGCGACCGTCCGCCGCCAAGGTGCGACGTCCAGTCACCGGTGGCGATCTTGTCGCGGATCAGTGCATCGCGCGTCGGCGTATCGGGGACGCGAAGCAGCGCCTCGGCAAGGCACATCAGAGCCACACCTTCCTGGCTCGACAACGCGTACTCCTGAACGAGCGCCTCGACTCCGGAACGTGTTTGCTTGGCGCGCAGCTTTTCAATGAGACGTCGTGCGGTCTCCGTCGCCGCCGACTGGAGTCTCGCCGGGAGTGTTGCGGCCGCCACGAGTGGGGGCAGGCACTCCGTTTCCGGACGCCGGTAGGCCGCCGTGATCGCTTGACGCAATGCGCGCTGCGGATGGATCGGCGGAGCGAAGTTGGAGAAGACTGCATGCCGGTCCGCCTCGGAGTCGCTTTGCGGAAGAACAGTCATGGTGGAGTTGGACATCACCTCAGCCTTCATCTGACGCTTGATCGAACCGAGTTAGAAATAGCATTGGCGGCTCCGGCTTTCAGACTTTGTTTCTGCCGAAATATGGTATTATCGACCTTTCATCTGGAGCAAGTCGGTCCAATCGCATGGCGAAAACGCAGGAAAATAGTGAAATAGACCAGTTCGATGGGCGAATTCTGCAGGCCTTGGCCGAAGATGGCCGGATGTCGGTAACCGACCTGGCCAAGCAGGTCGGCCTATCCAAAACGCCGTGTCAGGTGCGATTGAAGCGCCTGATGGACGACGGCTACATCGTTGGTTTCAGGGCCGTGCTGGATCCACGACGGCTCGGACTGGAGCACGTTGCTTTCGCGGAAGTCCGGCTTTCGGACACACGGGAGAAGGCGTTGACCGAGTTCAACTCGGCGGTCATGAAGATCAAGGAGGTGGAAGAGTGCCACATGATCGCAGGTTCATTTGACTACCTGCTGAAGGTTCGAACCGCTGATATCAAAAGGTATCGGCAGGTATTGGGCGAAAAGATTTCGAGCCTTCCGCATGTGTCGAATACGTCGACATTTGTCGTCATGCAGTCTGTGAAAGACAGCGGATTATAGTCGGGCGGCGGAGGACGTCGCATCGTCGTCGGCCGTGACTTTCCGCCACGGACAAGGCCACGCCGCGAAATCTCGGAATCGTTTCATCGAGCGGTCGATCTCCGCGCCGTCCCGTCACCCAACTGCCGATCTGAAACAACGCATAGTCGGCCGCGGGGGGAGATTGTTCTCGATCTTGCCGATCTTGCGGCCAGAATCGCTAGCCCTGATCAGCAATCAGCGAGAACCTGAAACCAGGCCGTTATGAGCGGGCCTGCTTGCTCGAAGGTCTTGAAAAACATTGACGTTTTTCGTGGCGTCGGCTCACGAGCTTCCACGTTCGTTCACGGTGTAGCGGTGGTCAATCGGTGGTCGAATACTGAAGGCGGCGCTTAACTTCGGTGGATCTTCGGCCGACGAGCCCAGTAGCATTAAAAAAAGGAGCCCAATGGCCCATCACAAGCGACCGCGCCGCGGCGGTCTTCGGCACGATATCGCCATAGCCAACTGTCGCTATTGTGATGGTGCTGAAATAGAGCGCTGTTCATAGCCCATCCAGGTGCTGTTCAAACGCGCTATGCTGAAGAGCCTCAACGAGGCGATAAGCAATGGCGAAGGCGTAAATCGTCAAGAAATATGAGGTCGCGCCAGCTCCCGCCGCTACGACCGCCCGGATGGGCACATCCAACCGCCCGAACGAACTCAGATCTGGATAAAACTTGGGGGCAAGGTCAGGAGACAGAGGCGAAGGGGTGTCGATTGCTTCATCCAAGCCATTTGGAGAACCGAGGTCGATTCCGTTCGTTCTACGGCTCACCTGCACGATTAACGAAGCATGCGAGATCACTGGCTTGGGACGCACGAAGCTTTACGAGTTGATTGGGACAGGGGATCTCATTACTACAACCGTAGGACGTCGGCGGTTGGAACTCGTGAGCTCGCTCCAAGCACTGCTCGACGTGAACCCGTCGGAGCCTGGAGGTATGAGAAAGATTTGGTAACAGTTCGCGCCTTGTGAGACTTGGCCGCGTTTGTCCGTCTTTTTCCATTCCAATCCACTAAGTGGGTGAGGGTAATTTTGTGGAACCGCTGGTCCGTGAATCTCCCAACCAGTTGAATAAAAGAGATATTTTGCGCCGTCTCGCGGACTCCCTCTCCGCCATTTGCACGACGTCGTGCGCCAAACTACGATTTCCTGCGACACGGTTCGCCTGCTGATCATGCGTTGACTGTCGCGCGGCGGACCAGTTCGTCACGTTCGCAGTTGCTTGCTGCTTCGGACTAGATCCGAATTGACCGACGCTACATATTCTCTGGCGATCTCGTCGATCAATTCCGCCGCTCCCATCACGGAGCGCACGCCGGACACGGAGTGGCCTGCGCTCCAGACCTCGGCCCAACGACGCGGGCCGCCCGACTTGGTCCCAAACACCTCCTTGGCACGCTCTTGCGAAACGGACTCATCCAAATGAGCGGGATCGAGACCGGCGTCGACGATCGAAGGACGCAGCATGCTCGCCTCGAGTCCGGTGAAGGCCTTCGTCAAGATCACGTCATCCATGGTGCTGTCGATGAGCATTTGACGATAGGCGTCACTCGCCATGCTTTTCCCGCGTGGCGATGAAGCGCGTTCCCATATAAGCAAGGTCGCAACCGAGCAGCTGCGCAGCAGCCAACGCGACGCCATCGCCGCCCGCAAGAACGATCGGTCCGTCGAAGATTGCTCGGACGGCTCGGACGAAGGAAAATGGATTTGCCCAGCCGGTCTGGCCGCCCGCCCCGGCACTCAACAGGATCAGCCCATCCGCCCCGGCCTTGATTGCTTTCTCTGCGTGATTCAGAGACGCGATATCGGCGAATACGAGACAGCCTACATCCTGCAGCGGTCCAACGGCCGCTGCAGGAGACCCGACGCTGGTGATGACGATCTCCACCTTGTGGCGGACGAGACAAGCAAGGTCTTCCTGGAAGCGCGGCTGCCGCACGATCAAATTGGGGCAGTGTGGTGCAGCCTGATGACCCAAGTCTGCAACGCCATGCTCGATCGCTCTCAGCCAGTGATCGAGTTCTTCGACCGATCCAGCGTTGGCAGTGGGAAAGGCGCCGATCGCCCCCGACCGGCAAACCGCCGTGACGAGGTTGACGCCCGATACCCGGAGCATCGGAGCGGCCACCAAAGGCAGGCGCAACCGCGATGCGATCTTCGAGGGCAGGCCGGTTCGGTTCGTGAGAGTCATGTCGCCTTAAGTTGCTCTTGGAAGAGCTATCCTGCGCTTGCGCCGAGCTCTGTCATTGGAGTCTAAGCGCCAGCGCTGCACACGACAGGACCCTTGGAGCACCTTGCTCCAAGGGTCATTCGCGAAGGGATGGTGCCGCCATGATAGCGAAGCCCCTTCAGACCCAACATGAAGGTGGTCGTGTCGATGATTTCATCGTGCCCCGCAAGTCAGAAGCCTCGAAGCGTCGCAAATTCCGATAAGTCGGCGCGCTCCGTGCGAAGGCTGTTGATGGGATGCTCAGCATCCGCGTAGCCGAGAGCCATGCCGCAAAAGATCATGAGATGAGGCGGCAAAGCGATGAATTCGGCTATCGTCCTGTGCCAGATTGCCCACGCTTCCTGCGGGCAAGTGGCCAATCCCTTTTCGAAGGCCAGCAACATGACGGATTGCAAGTACATGCCAAGATCAGCCCACTGTCCCGGCTCCATCTCGCGATCGATGGCAAAGAACAAGCCGACCGGAGCGCCGAAAAATCCAAAATTCTTCGCGAGCTGCTTCAGGCGCGCGGCCTTGTCCTCGCGTGGAATTTCAATTGTGCGATAAAGATCTTCGCCGTTCTTGAAGCGTCGGGTCCTGTACGGCTCCTTCAGCTCGGGTGGATAGATGTTGTATTCTGCTTTTTCGCCCATTGGGTTGATCTTCATCCGCTCGGCGACGAGCGACCTGAACCGTTCGAGCTCTTGACCAGCCAGCGCCCAGACATGCCAGGGCTGAAGGTTGCCGCCCGAAGGCGAACGACCGGCCGCCAGCAGGATATCCTTCACGATCTCTCCCTGGACCGGCTTATCCAGAAACGCGCGGACCGACATTCGTGAGTTTAGGGCGTCGGAAACTTTCATAGGTTGTCCTCATGCAAAGCGTCGAAGGCGATCGTCAATCGATCCGAACAACCATCTTTCCCAGTGCGGAACGCGTGGTCATTGCCTTGAAGGCATCGCGGAAATCCCGAAAGGCGAAGATCTTCCCTACGACCGGAAGGAGTGTCTTTTCGCTCAACCAGGCGAATAGCTGGGCAATCAGTTGGTCGCGCACGTCCGGTTCGCGGCGGCCGATCTGAGCGAGGTCGACGCCCAGCAATGCGCCTCCTTTCAGAAGTGGTAAATTGAACGGCAGCGCGGGAATGCTGCCGGCCGCAAACCCGACGACAAGATGACGCCCATTCCAGGCGATCGAACGGAATGCCTGCAGACTCAGGTCACCGCCCACCGGGTCAAAGATCACGTCGACGCCGCGGCCACTGGTGAGAGTCTTTATCTCGTCACGCCAGCCGTCGACGGTGTAGTTCACCACTGCGTCGGCGCCGTACGCCGTCGCAAACTGCCGTTTCGCCTCAGTCGATGCGGCTGCTATGACCGAGGCGCCCAGTAGCTTTGCGACTTGTACCGCGGCGATGCCAACCCCGCCGGCTGCGCCAAGCACCAGCAGCGTTTCGCCCTGACGAAGCGTTCCCCGCACCTTCAGCGAATAGAGCGCTGTAAGATAATTCGCAAAAAACGAAGCGCCAACTTCCGGTGCCACGTCTTCCGGCCTGACGAAAAGCGCTGAAGCTGGGAGGCAAATATACTCAGCAAGCCCACCCGATCTGGCCATACCGATAACCGGCGTCCCTGGTGCAAAGCCTTCCACGTCCGGGGCGACTGCATCGACTGTGCCGGCAAACTCTGTGCCCGGTGTGAAGGGCAGGGGATCCCTGGTCTGATATAGGCCCCGGACCTTCAAGCCGTCCACAAAGCCAACGCTTGCAGCCTGTATCCGGACACGAACCATCCCAGGCGTTATGTCCGGTTGAGCCACATCCTTTAGAGCGACATTGTCGATGGCTTCGTAGTTCTCGACGACGACTGCTTTCATGATAGCCTCTTACGGAATTGGAGTGCGTATAATTGATCGAACGCAAGATTTTCGTTTCTTTTCGGTCGAGGCGCCGCAATGACGGGCCTGCGAATATCATCCGCAAATGTATCGCGGCGGTTCCGACGCCTCCGGCTGGGCGCGGGACGAGCATCTGGTCGCCAGCTTGTAGCTTGCGCCCTCTGTCAGCGCAGAATGGGCCGTGAGATATCTGCGCAAAATGAGGCCCTGCCTCGGCGGAAGTGCCATCCAGCAGGATTAGTGCTGCTTCCGCTGGAACGGCGACGTACTCGGCGAGTGCGCCCGAGCGATAAATTCCCATGACCTGCATGCCCCCGGGGCATACTCGGTCACCCCCTCTCCGACGCTTCATGAGATAGAGGTCCTGCACCTTGAGGCCATCGACGAAACCGATTCCCAGGGCTCGCAGACGCACGCGCGACGATGGCGTGAGCCGAGGCATGGGATCTGCTTCTCGCATTTGCGTTGGGAAAGCACAGGACCGAGCTCACCTCAGTTGGTCCCGGCGCTTCCGACTTCGCCGTCGATCAGCTCTCCGAGAGGCTGCCACCTCTGACCGTCGAAGCGAATGAGTTGCATCTGTTCGACTGGAAAATAATCCTTAGCAGACGTATTGATCTTGATGCCGGGCAAGAGCATCGGAACGTCCAGGTCCCTTAAGTTCGCGGCCTGCCGCATGATGTTGTCGCGCGTGGGGTTGTCGCCGCATCGCTTGAGGACTTCGAGCAGCGTGTGCGCAACGGCGTAGCCATAGACGGTGACGCGGTCTGCCTTGTCCCCATCTGGAAGATACCTGTCCATGAACGCATTCCAACCTCTCGTGGCCGCGTCGTTGCTCCAGGCGGGATCGCTGGGGTCCTTTAAATAGGCATTCGAGATGATCCCCTTGGCGTTCTCCAGACCTGCAGGACGGAGCACACTCGCCACGGAGGTGGAGACGCCTGCGAGGAAGACGACCGGCCTCCACTCGAGTTCTGCAAGCTTGCGGATGGCCTGAGCGCTTGCTTTCGGCGTGGTCCAGGACACGAAGATGTCCGCGCCGGAGTTTCTCAGCCGCGCGATGTGAGCGTCGATCGTCGGTTCCGACAATTCAAATGACGATTCGGCGACGATCATCGAGGCCCTTTCTCCCAGCCCATCGCGCAAACCCTTCGCCTCGTCGCGCCCTCCGTCGTCATTCTGCCAGAGCATGGCAATCTTCGCGTTCGGATAGTTCTGCAGGATGTATTTTGCGTAGGCGCGCCCTTCGCTCTGGAAATTTGGCTGCCAGCCCATGGTCCATGGAAAATGGTCCGGATCGCCCCAGCGGGTGGCATTGCTTGCGACAAAGAGCTGCGGCACCTTCCGGGCATTCAAGAATTTCTGGATCGCCGCGTTCGAGGGCGTTCCAACCGACTGGTAGATCATGAGCACCTCGTCGCTCTCGACCAGCTTTCTCGCCTGCTCCACGGCCTTCGGCGGACTGAACGCGTCATCGTAGCTGACGAAAGTGATCTTCCGCCCGTTGATGCCGCCTTCATCGTTGACCTTGCGGAAAAACGCTGCAGCGACGCGACCGATGATGCCGTAGGCTGATGCGGGCCCGCTATAGGGAGCGAGATTTCCGATTTTGATCTCTTGGTCTGTGGCGCCCGGATCGTACTTCTTTTCGGTTGCATTGGCCGGTAGAGCCGCGAGGCTCGCCGCCAACCCAACGGCGGCGAAATAGGGCAGGTATCTTCGTGGCATGGTTGATCCTCCCATCGACATAACTCAGCTCGGTTACGACCGATTTGGAACAGTGGGCCGGGACTTCGGCCGTCAATCAGCCGACAACGCCAGATACTTTCAGGCGAGCAATGTCCTCGTCGGAATATCCAAGCTCCTCCAGGATTTCCCCACTGTGCTGGCCCAATTCCGGTGCGGGGTTTGGGGGCCTCTTCGTGATACCGCTTATTCGGAACGGGCTGTCCACGATTGCGCCATGCCCCGGCATCCACTCGGCTCTGACAAGCGCACCGGCATGATACATCTGGTCGTCGCCGACCAGATCTCCGGCCTTGGCCACGATCGCCGCGGTCAGGTCAGCCGCCTGAAAGATGCGTTGCCAATCGGACGAGATGCGGCTCGCAAACAGGTCGTCGAGAAGTGCCACAAGCTCGGCCGCATTGGCGCGCCGTGTTGCAAGCGCCGAAAAGCGTGAGTCCTCGATTAAGGCGGAGCGGCCGATTGCGTGGCAGAAGCGCGGCCAATCGCGTTCCTCCTGCACCAGACTGATCATGAACCAGCGGTCGTCAGCGCACCGATAGAAGCACGTCAAAGCGTTCCGGGTGGCCTTTCGGGGGAGGCGGTACTGGATCTCGCCACCGCACAGGACCGCCTGGATCGATGCCGCATTCGACCAGACTCCGTTGGCGAGCAGCGATGACGTGACGCAGCTCCCCCGGCCCGTGCGCTCCCGGTAAAGGAGCGCCGTGACAATCCCGGCGTAGAGGGTGACCGCTGTCGGCTGATCGCCCATCCCCATAGTGGGTGCCGCAGGAGAGCTCTCGGGGTCGGGGCGTACGCTATCGGCCAATCCCGATCGAGCCCAATAGGCATGGGCATCGAAGCCCGGTCTTTCAGCTTCGGGGCCTGTCTCCCCGTAGCCGGTGAGCGCCGCATAGACGAGACGCGGATTGATTTCCGAAAGCTGCTCATAGCTGATCCCGAGCCGAGTGCGTGAAGCCGGAGACTGGTTGGTAACGAAAACATCGGCGGAACGCACGAGCTGCCCCAGGATGGTTCGACCAGTCTCGGTCTTGAGGTCCAACCCCAGCGTACGCTTGTTGCGCGCGGCAACTGTCCACGCGTAGTTATGGTCGGCTTTTGGCAGGTTAGGAAGACGACCGAGGACCCGCTGCGGATCGCCGGCGCCGACCGGCTCGATCTTGACGACGTCCGCACCGAAGTCCGCGAGGATCACGGCCGCCGCCGGGCCGGCGACAAAGGTGGCGCTGTCAATGACTTTCAGACCCTGGAACACGCCAGCCACCAGATCCTCCCTGCCGCCAAGCAGACTTGTTGCCGGCCATCCAGATGACAGCCAGATCTTTTGATTGGCATCTACCTAACACTCTTGACGCAAAGGTTCAACCATTCATAATTGGGACCTGGAGAGCAGAATGCCCTACGGCCCCGTCCATTCGATTTCCGCGATGCACCGGCGCTTCACGTCGCCGGACGAATGGCACTCCGCTATCGAGCCGCACTTCGCGGGAAGCTGCTACACGAGGCGGGCGCATTCGTTCTCTGTGTGGGGACGACTTGAGCGACTGGGCGATGCACTGCTGGTTGACAACTATGTTGCCGCATCTGGACTGGGCCGCGCCAACGACACGTACGGATTTTCGATCGATCCGACCGAGACGGGAAGCTGCTTTATTTTGCTGCAGCGATTCGGAAGCGCATTCGTGAAGCAGTCTGATCGTGCGACGGAACTCCGGGCCGGCGAATGGGCCATCTTTGACGCTTCCGTGCCGACTTCATTTCTGATTCCGGACGGCAGTCGAACGATCGGGGTGACCGTTAGTCATCGATACTGCGAACATTGGCCGCGCTCTCAGCTTGGCGGAACCCGCCTCGCGAGGTCGGCTGAGAGCCGGGTTGCACTCTCAATGATTTCCGAGGCCCTGGGGTCTCCCGAATGGCCGAATTTGCGGGTTCAGGCTTCGATGGAAGTTCTGTTTATGGATGCTGTGGAAGCAAGTCTGCCTGCGAGCGCTGCCAAACGGAGCGCCTTCATCCCGAACGCTGCGAAAATCGACCAAGTGAGACAGGCCATTGAGGTTCAGTTGAGTAATCCCGATCTCAGCCCCGACGGCATCGGCCGATCTGTCGGCCTGTCCCGCCGCTCGCTGTACCGGCTCGTCCGCCGGATCAATCAGACGCCTATGGGGTTGGTCCAAGAGCTACGTCTCGCGCGAGCTGCGCGATTGTTGCGAGATCGCGCGGAGGAACCTCAGAGCATCACCGACGTGTCGTACGTCGTCGGCTTCGTCGACCCCGCGCATTTCAGCCGGGTGTTTCGGGCACGGTACGGTCAATCGCCCAGGCAATGGTCGTCGTCCCGCACCGACGGGCAGGCCGCTGCGAGATAAACTTGGCACCGTGCGTCACGTGCCTGGCGCTGTGAGGCAGGTTTGATTTTCGTGCCGATGTTAGGGTGTCAGAAAATAATCAAACATCTGGAGGAGACCGATGGTCGAACGGATCGATGACCAGGTCGTAGACCCTGTCACATACGGAACGCCCCGCAAGTACGACGAAATCTTCGCCGAACTGCGGCGAAGCGACCCCGTGCGATGGACAGAACCTGCCGGCTATCGGCCATTCTGGACCATCGCGAAGCACAGCGACATCCTCGAAATCGAGCGGCAGAACGACAAATTCATCAACGATCCGCGTAATAGCCTCGTGCCGATCGAGGAGGAAGAAAGACGAGTCCGCGCGGGGAACGCGAAATTAGTCAGGACGCTCATCACCATGGACGAGCCCGACCATCGTGCTTACCGCGGCATCACACAGGCGTGGTTCATGCCGGTGAACCTGCGCAAGATCGAGGGGGAGATCAAGAATCTTGCCGGAGAGTTTGTCGCTTTGATGGACGAGCGCGGTGGCCGGTGCGATTTCGTCAACGACGTCGCGCTTTGGTACCCGCTGCGGATCATCATGACGATCCTCGGCGTTCCGCGCGAAGACGACGCCAAGATGCTCAAGTTCACGCAAGCTCTGCTCGCTTCGTCTGACAAGGATTTGTCGGGAGGAAGCAACAACTTCCAAAGCCGCCAAGTCGCGGCTCAGGAGTTTTTTGCTTACTTCGGCGCTATCGCGGAGGACCGTCGCAGGAACCCGAAGGACGATCTCGCCTCGGTAATCGCCAATGCGTCGGTCGGCGGCAATCCGGCCGGAGTCTTCGAGAGCCTCTCGTACTACCTGGTCATTGCGACCGCGGGCCATGATACGACAAGTTCGGCGATGGCCGGTGGATTGCATGCGTTGATCGAGCATCCGGCGGAGTTCCGTCGGTTGCGCGAGTCGCCGGAGCTGCTGAATTCCGCAGTCGAAGAGATGTTGCGCTGGACCTCGCCGGTGAAGCACTTCTTCCGCACGGCGACTCAGGACTATCAGCTTCGGGGCAAGCAGATCCGTGCCGGCGATTCGCTCATGATGTGCTTTCCATCCGGCAATCGCGACGAGGAGGTTTTCGTCGATCCTTTCGCGTTCCGTGTCGATCGGACGCCCAACCGCCATATCGCTTTCGGGCACGGCGTGCACCAGTGCCTTGGCCTCAACCTTGCGCGGATGGAGATGAAAGCGCTGTTCACGGAAATTGTTGCTCGGGTGGACTCGATCGAACTGGCGGGGGAGCCCGCGTGGATTGAGGCCAATCTGGTCAGTGGCCCGAAGCGGTTGCCGATCACGTACCGTATGAAGAGCTGCCCGGTGCAGTGATCAAGCCATCGCGTGCCGGATGGTCGAGGTGCCGTGCGTTGCCGCGGGGGCGCTCCGACATCATCTTTCAGACCGACTTCAGGAATCAGAAATGAGTGAAGCGATTATCTTCGATGCGATCCGCACGCCGCGAGGCAAGGGAAGGAGGGACGGCGCGCTGTACGAAGTGGGGCCGGTTCAACTCCTGGCCGGGCTGATGCAAGAGCTGGAGCGGCGGACTGAAATCGACACCGCGCTGATCAACGATGTTCTGATCGGCTGCGTGCAGCCGTATGGCGAGCAGGGTGGCGTGATCGCCAAGACCGCCGCGCTCGCCGCTGGATGGTCCTGGACGGGGCCGGGCCTTCAGCTCAACCGTTATTGCGGCTCGGGCCTCGATGCTGTGAATCTGGCAGCGCAGAAGATCCGTTCCGGGTGGGACGACTTGATCGTCGCCGGCGGCGTCGAATCGATGTCGCGCATGGGCATCGGCGCAGCACCGAGTGTGCGTGATCATCAGCCGCGGTTGTCGTTCGAGCTAAAGATGATTCCGCAGGGTGTGAGCGCGGACTTGCTGGCCACGCTCGATGGTCGGACGCGCGAGGATGTCGATGCCTACGCGCTGCGCTCGCAACAACTGGCGGCGCAAGCGCGCGCCGAAGGCCGCTTCGATGGATCTCTTGTGCCGGTGCGCGATATCAATGGCGTCGTCCTGCTTGCGGCGGACGAGGCAATCAGGGCAGATGCGACCGTGGAGGGGCTGGCGAAGCTCATGCCGTCCTTTGCCGAGATGGGCGAGTTCGGCGGTTTCGACGCCATCGCAATGTCGAAATATCCTCAGGTCGAGGAGATCAGGCACGTTCATACGGCCGGGAATTCCTCGGGCATCGTCGACGGCGCTGCGCTCATGCTGATCGGCAGCGCCGAAAAGGGGAGCGAACTCGGCCTGAGGCAACGCGCGCGGATCATCGCGACGGCCGCGCTCGGCGTCGAACCGACGATCATGCTCACTGGGCCTGCACCGGTCGCGGAAGCGGCGCTCCGCAAGGCGGGGTTGAGCTTCGAAGACATTGATCTCTACGAGGTCAACGAGGCGTTTGCGAGCGTAGTGTTGCGCTTCCTGGATGAAACGAAGGTGCCGCTGGCGAAAGTCAACGTCAACGGCGGCGCGATCGCGCTTGGGCATCCGTTGGGCGCAAGCGGATGCGTGCTGGTTGGGACGTTGCTCGACGAGTTGGAGCGGCGCGAGCTGAAGCGGGGCCTTGTCACATTGTGCGCAGCTGACGGCATGGGCGTCGCAACTGTCATTGAACGTGTTTGATTGGGGATTCGGAATGACCGCCATCGACTATGCCAGGGATGATCAGGGCATCGTCACGCTGACCATGGACATGCCAGGTCAGGCCGTGAACACCATGACCCAGGCGTTCCGTGATGCTTACCGCGGGACGGTTGAGCGGATCGAGCAGGAACGCGAGATGATCATCGGGGTCATCCTCACCTCGAACAAGCCGACGTTCTTTGCCGGCGGAGATCTCAAGGGGCTGCTCGCCGCCGATGACGCCGCGGCGCTCTTTGCCCGTGCCGAAGCCACCAAGGCGACGATGCGTCGGCTGGAGAAGCTGGGAAAGCCCGTGGTCGCGGCCATCAATGGTGCTGCGCTCGGCGGCGGTTTCGAGCTCGGCCTCGCCTGTCATGCGCGGTTCGCCATCAACGACGGAGGCCTTCAACTCGGTCTTCCGGAGACCACTCTCGGGCTCATTCCGGGTGCCGGAGGTATCGTGCGCCTGGTCTGCATGCTGGGGCTCGAAGCTGCGATGCCGCTCGTCCTCGACGGCGTAGTCTTCGGTGCGGAACGCGCCCTTGAACTGAAATTGCTGAATGGGCTCGCGCGGGACAAAGACGAGTTGCTCGCGCAGGCGCGCAGTTGGATCTTGGACAATCCCGAGGCGAGCCAGCCGTGGGATAGCAAAGGCTTTCGCATTCCAGGATCGACGCCCAATGCCGCGGCGCCGCTGGCTTGGCTGCGAACCGCGCCCACGCTGCTGATGAAGAAGCACCGCCTGCGTTACCCGGCCCTGGAAGCCGCGATGTCTGCGGCGGTCGAAGGGGCTGCCCTCGATTTTGACACGGCATCTCGGATCGAGAGCCGTTACCTCGCGAACGTCGCGGTTGGTAGCGTTGCCAAGAACATGATCCGGACGTCCTTCTTCCAGATGAACGAAATCAAGGCCAGGAAGAGCCGGCCGGAAGGCATTCCCGACGCCAGTTTCGCGCGAATCGGAGTGTTGGGTGCCGGACTGATGGGCCGTGGCATCGCCCAGGTCGCCGCTCAACGGGACATCTCCGTCGTGTTGAAGGACGTTACCCGGGAGCAGGCGGAAAAGGCAAAATCGCAGATCCAGAGCGGACTTGAGAGACAGGTCGAGAAAGGCCGACTGTCCGCGGATCGCATGAGCGCTGCGCTGGCCTTGATCAAGCCGACCGGGAGCCCGAGCGATCTCGCAGGATCGGAATTGATCATCGAGGCGGTGTTAGAAGATCGTGACCTCAAGCGAAGCGTCACTCAGGAGGCCGAGCCATATTTGGCGCACGGGGGAATTTTTGCGTCCAACACGTCGACGCTTCCGATCACGGGGCTCGCACAAGCCTCGGCTAGACCGGCGAACTACGTCGGATTGCATTTCTTCTCGCCGGTCGATCGGATGCCGCTCGTCGAGATCATCAAGGGAGCAGCGACCTCGGCGGAGACCTTGGCCCGGGCCTACGACTTCGTGCGGCAGATCAACAAGACGCCGATCGTGGTGAATGACAGCCGCGGCTTCTTCACGAGCCGCGTGTTCGGAACCTTCACACGCGAGGCAGGCGCGATGCTGGCCGAGGGCGTGGATCCTGCAGCAATCGAAAACGCGGCGATCTGGGCCGGAATGCCCGTCGGCCCTCTCGCCGTCATGGATGAAACCTCTCTTGCGCTGGCTTGGAGTGTTCGCCTCCAGACCGTCGCTGACCTCCAGGCCGCGGGTAAGTCTGCGCCTGCCCATCCACATTGGGCCGTTGTCGACAGAATGGTCAACGGGTTGAAGCGGCCCGGTCGAGCCGGTGGCGGCGGCTTCTATGAATATCCCGCCGGTGGCAAGAAACGAATCTGGCCCGGCTTGCGTGACCACTTTCCGCCGCGTTCGGCACAAATTCCTCTCGAAGAGTTGTCCGACCGTTTTCTCTTTATCCAAGCCGTCGAAGCCGTGCGCTGCCTCGAGGAAAACGTCATCGAATCTTCCCGGGACGCAAACATCGGTGCGGTGCTAGGCATCGGTTATCCACGGTGGACCGGCGGACCTCTTCAATACATCGACATGATTGGCCCGAAGGCGTTCGCTCTACGTGCCTCCGAACTCGCTACGAAATACGGCGACCGCTTTCTTCCACCGCGCATGCTGGTTCAGATGGCCGACGGTGACCGCCGATTCTGCGCCTGACGAGGGCGGGCCGGGAGCGGAGAACCTTGCGTCGTATCGATTGTGGGTGCGGCCTGCCCAAAGGCCGGGAATAGGCCGATTGCGAGCGAGTCTCTCTTCCCTTCTCGTCCGGCGGAGGCTGGCAAAGGACTCGTTGGACCGAACAGGGCTTGCGGCCATCACAGTCACAATGTATCAATGGTCCAACCAATAAAGGGGAGGGCAGTGGTCATGGCAGGACGAGTTGTCGCCGCGGTACTGTGCTTGTTCCTGTGCAGCGGTTTGGCGGTTGGCGAGCCGCTGAAGATCGGTGTCTTGACTGACATGTCGGGCGTCATCGCCGATACGGTCGGTCGCGGCTCGGTCCTTGCCGCGGAGCTGGCGGTCAGCGACGCCGGCGGCACCGTCCTTGGCCGACCGATCGAGATCGTTTCGGCCGACCACCAATTGAAGCCGGACGTTGGCCTGACCATCGCCCGACGGTGGTTCGACGAGGAGCATGTTGACGCGATTGCCGACGTTCCCGTGTCCACCATCGCTCTCGGAATCCAGAATCTCGCCCATGCGAAGGGAAAGATCGCCCTCATCTCGGGCGCCGGGACAATCGATCTCTATGGCAAATCGTGCTCGCCGACAGGCTTCGTGTGGACATTCGATACCAGCGTTTTGCCGCGCGCCACCGTTCTGAGCGCAGCCGAGTCCGGCGTGAAGAAGTGGTTCGTAGTCGGGCCCGACTATTCCTTCGGACACCAGATGGAGCGGGCGGTTGCCGACGTCGTGAAGGAGACCGGGGGACAACTGGTCGGCACGCGGCGCGCGGCGATAGGTACGTCGGATTATGCCTCGCTCCTCCTGGCGGCGCAGGAAGCGCGACCGGACGCGATTGCCTCGTCCTTTGCCGGCCACGACGGCGTCCTTCTCATCGAGAACGCTGTTGAATTCGGCCTGCTGCAGAAGGGAATGCGCATAGCGAGCCTGATGTTGTTCGACTCCGACGTGCACAGCCTCGGCTTGGACCGCATGAAAGGCATCTATACGACGACAGCATTTTACTGGGATACGGACGACAACACCCGCAGCTTTGCGAAGCGGTTCAGCGAGAAAATGGGACGACCGCCGTCCGCCCTTCAGGCCGGAGTCTATAGCTCGGTCACGCACTACCTGAAGGCCGTCAAGGCTGCGGGCTCGACATCCGGACCGGAGGTCGCAAAGAAGATGCACGAGCTGCCGATCTCGGACCTCACGACCCCTTCGGCCAGGATCCGGGCAGATGGCCGCGTGATGCGCGACATGCTGCTGGTCCAGGTCAAATCGCCGGAGGAATCAAAGGCCCCGTGGGACTATTTCAAGATCGTCCGGCGCATGAAAGCCGAAGAGTTGATGCCGGAGGCGCCCAATCCGGACTGCAAACTGGCAACGCAGTAGCCGATCGGTTTCCAGAACGATCGGGCAGGCGGCCGCGAGAAGTCGAGCGCTTCACCAAACGTGCTCCCACGCCCCGGACAGAACATTGTTAGAGGGATGATGACATCGCCACTGATTTTTCTCGATGGAACGGCTCGCGCGCGCGAAGAGGTGCTGAGCAATGCCGCACGTGCGGCCAGCGGGCTGCATGCTTGCGGAGTCTCCGAGGGCGACACTGTTGCGGTCCTGCTGCGCAACGACTTCGCTTTTGTCGAGGCGACCCACGCCGCTGCGTTGATCGGCGCCTATTGCGTGCCGATCAATTGGCACGGCCGGGCGCAGGAGGTCGGTTATATCCTCAGGGATGCGAAGCCCAAGGTCCTGGTGGCTCATGCCGATCTGCTCGCGGCGGTGCGCAGCGAACTCGGGGAGGCCTTGCGCGGCATTCTGGTGCTGAGCGTACCGACGCCGCCCGAGCTCGTTCGGCAATTCGGCGTTCCACCAGGTGCCGAGGAGCCGGTGGGATCGGACCGCTGCTGGCCGGCTTGGCTGGCGGATTTCCAGCCCTGGAGCGGTGCCCCGCCGCGCAGCCGCGCGACGCTGATCTACACGTCCGGTACGACGGGGAACCCGAAAGGCGTGAAGCGCGAGCCTGCGACGGTTGAGCAGGCCAAGGCGTATGGAGAGCTGATGCGCGCCGTCTACGGCATCGCGCCCGGCGTGCGCGTGTTGATCGGGGGTCCACTCTACCATGCGTCACCGAACGCCTGTTTGCGTCAGGCCATCGCACAGGCCGAGATCATCGCGTTCCAATCCAAATTCGAGCCGGAAGAAACGCTGGCGCTGATCGAGCGGGAAAGGATCACGCATGCGGTGATGGTTCCCACCATGTTCGTCCGCCTGATGCGTCTGCCGGAACAGACCCGCCGCCGATACGATGTGAGCTCTCTGCGATGGGTGATCCACACGGGCGCGCCCTGTGCGCCGGAGATCAAGCAGGCCCTGATGGACTGGTGGGGGCCGGTCATCTACGAGACCTATGGCGGAACGGAGGTCGGAGCGGTGATGCTGAGCACGCCGGACGATTGGCTGGCTCACCCCGGCAGCGTCGGGCGGCTCACGCCGGGCGCCCGGATTGCGCTGTACGGAGAAAACGGTAAGCCGGTCGCGCCGGGCGAGGTGGGCGAGATCTACGTTCGTCAGGACTCGCTGGCGGATTTCGTCTACCTCAACGACGAGGCCAAGCGAAAATCGGTCGAGCGCGACGGGCTGATCAGTGTCGGCGACGTCGGCTATCTCAAGAACGATCGGCTGTATCTGTGCGATCGGCGGTCGGACATGGTGATTTCGGCGGGCGTCAATATCTATCCGGCGGAGATCGAATCGGCTCTGATTCAGTGTCCTGGAGTGCGCGATTGTGCTGTGTTCGGCATTCCCGACGATGAGTTCGGCGAGTCGCTGGCTGCCGCGATCGAGCCTGAACCGGGAAGCGAACTCACGACCGAGCAGGTTCGCGCCTATTTGGCCGAACGTATCGCGAAATACAAGGTGCCGCGCCGGATCGATTTCCATGGAGCGCTTCCGCGCGAGGAAAGCGGGAAGATCTTCAAGCGTCGGCTCAAGGAGCCCTTCTGGAAGGACACGGGCCGGCGCATCTGACCGCTATTTTTCCGTCGCGCGCGGGGGCGCAGCACGCTGCGGCGGCAATCCCTTTCTTGGATATTGACGTTTCGGCCGGATGTGAGCGGACGTCATCGCGCGTCGGCGAGAGCGGGTCAGCCTGACGATCCGAATGCGCCCGCCGTTCTCAGTTCAGCAATGCGTTCGGGCCCATAACCGAGAACGTGCTCCAGCACCTCGGTCGTATGCTGCCCGAGAGTCGGGGCAGCGATCGGGTCGAGAACAGGCGTTTCGCTGAAACGCAATGGGGATCCGATGTTCGGTATGTCGCCTGCTGTCGGATGCGGAATGGACGACGCGAGCGCACGCTCGGCCATTTCGAAAGAGCTGAAAGCGTCTTCGATCGTTCTGACGACGCCGGCCGGCACGCCCGCGGCCTGCATCTTGGCAGCCCACCGTTCGCTGGAGTGGCCGGCAAGAATCCCTTCGATGATGGCGGTCAACTCGTCGCGATGCGCCATCCGGTCGCGGTTGCTTACGAAGCGAGGATCCTCGGCCAGGTCAGGCCGCTCCAGCACGTTCGTGACAAGGCGACGAAAGGTTCGATCATTCGCGCAGGTGACATAGAGCGGGCCGTCTGCCGTCTGGAAGGTGCCCGTCGGCGTGCTATCGGCGCTGCGGTTGCCGGCGCGAGTCGGATTGCGACCCGTCGCAAGATAGTTCATCGCGTGAAAGCCCAGCATCAGCGCAGCGGTATCGAACAACGCTGTCTCGACACGCTGCCCCAGCCCAGTGTTCTGGCGTGCGGTCAAGGCGCCGAGCACGGCAATCGCGGCCGTCATGCCAGTGGAGATGTCCATGATCGCGGGGCCGGTGCGGACACCTGGCTGGTCCGAAAAACCGTTCATCGACATGAAGCCGGTCTCGGCCTGGATCACCGGATCGAAGCCCAGACGATCAGCCATTGCGCCGTCGCGGCCATAGGCCGAGACGCTGCAATAAATCAGGCGAGGGTTGAGCTGATGCATCGCATCGTAGCCGAGGCCGAACCGTTCCATCACCCCGCACGAGAAATTCTCCACCAGGATATCGGCTGATGCGACGAGTTCAATTGCGATTTTTTGCGCAGCTTGGCTCGCAAGATCGAGCGCAATGCCTTTCTTGTTCCGATTGACCCAGAGGAACGGCACGCCTTCACCGCCGAGGTGAGGTTGGAAACGACGAAAATCGTCCCCGTTCGCCGCGTTCTCGATCTTGATCACGTCGGCGCCCATATCCGCTAGAAAGAGCGTGCACATGGGTCCCGCGATGAAGTGCGAGAAGTCGATGACACGCAATCCTTGAAGCGCGGAGGGCGCGCCAGGCGTTCTCGGGCGCGGCGGCGGAAGCTGCGGACGGCCTGTCGTGGTCATGTCACCTCCCGGGGCAAACAGCTATCGCGGCAGTCCCAGCCCGCGTTGGGCGATCAGGCTGCGCTGGATTTCGTTGGTGCCGATGCTGATGACCCACATCAGCGAATGCCGGAGCATCTGTTCAATGCGCCCGCGCAGGACCGCGCCTGGGCTGTGTTCGCTGAGCAGCGCCTCCGGCCCCAGCAGGTCCAGCGCGGTCTCGCCGAAACGCTCCATCAGTTCGCCGGAATAGACCTTGCTAACGGCAGCCTCGTCCGGGGGCGTCTCGCCCTTGTCCACCTGCTCGGCACAATAGACCATCATGCGCCGCCCGGCTTCGATCTCGGCCGCGAGCGCGCCGATCCTGGCGCGCACGAGCGGATCGTGCCGCATCGGGATGCCGTGGCGCTTGGCGGTCCGGAGATGCTCGCACAGCAGTTCGAACATGTGGGCGACCTTCAAGACGATGCCGCCGCCGATGAAGCCGCGTTCGGTCGCCAATGCCCCGGTCAGGACCTTCCATCCTTCCCCCTCGGCACCGATCCGATTTTCGGCAGGTACCCGCACGTCGTCATAGAAGATGTTGGCGAAGGTGCCGCCATACATCGTCTCTGAGGGGCGGATCGCAATCCCGGGCGTCGTCATCGGAACGATGAACATCGTGATGCCCGCATGAGGCGGGGTCGCGTTCGGATCGGTCCGGGTCGCGAGCAGCATATACTCGCCCCAATAGGTCGTGGTCCAGATCTTCTGTCCGTTGATCACATAGTGCTCGCCGTCGCGGACCGCGCGCGTCTTCAGCGACGCGAGATCGGAGCCAGCCTGGGGCTCGCTGTAGCCCATGCCGTAGATGGCCTCCCCGCGCAGGATTTCCGGCAGGTAGCGCTGCTGCTGCTCCGGCGTGCCGTAGACCTGAAGCATGGCCGCCTGCACGGGCGCGCCGGCACGCGGGGCTTCGGCGTGCTCCATCTCCTCCATGAAGGCGATCTGCTCGAAGGCGCCACGCTCCTGTCCGCCGAACCGCTTCGGCCAATTCAGTCCGATCCAGCCGGTCATGCCGAGCGCCCTGGCGAACTCGCGGTCATATTCGCGTTCGCGAAAGGAGAGCTGCTCGTGCCGCGCACGGCGCTCGCCCGACCAATACGCGTCGAGCCAGGCTCGCACCTCACGGCGGAAGGCATTGCCGGCCGGTCCCAGATCGTAGTCCGGAAACCGGATTTTCCCGTCCCCGTCGAGAAAATGGCTCGCGAGTCGTTCGGCCGGCGGGCGTTGGCCGCCATGGCGAAGCATGCTGACATGGACCTGTCGGAAGTGCCGCGGAGCCTCATGCTCCTCGCTATAGCCAATCGCGCCGAAGGCGTGCTGGGTCTCGAGCGACACCTGGCGAAGAGAACCGCTAGCCGTCGCCAGGGCTGCGGCTGCGAACCAGCGCCATTGCGCGGCTTCCAAGTCATATTGAGCTGCGGCATTCGCGATCGTGAGCTGAACCGCGCGCAAGGCGATGTGGCAGTTCGCGAGCTTGTGCTGAATGGCCTGGAAGCGCCCGATGGGTTGCCCGAACTGCCGACGTTCGCCGGCATAGGCAACGGCCTGCTCGAATGCGCGCTGGGCTGCACCGAACGCCCGCGCGGTCTCCGCCACGGCCGCGACTGTGAGCAGGTCTCGGACCTCGGCAGCCGTGGACGGCACCAGGACGACTGGAACCGCATCGATCCGTACCCGCCACCAACCAGCCTTTCCCATCATCGGGCTCGGCTCAGCGGCGACACCTTCGCTGGTGTTGATGATGGCCAGAGCTGGGCCGGGCACGAATATGGCCAGATGCGTAACGATGTCGGCGGATTCGACGAAGCCCAAGTCCGCAATCAGGCGGCCTGCTTCCATTTTCGCCCAACCTGCGGCTCCCTCATGATCGAAGCCTGCGAAAGACACGGCGACTACCGCGTCACCGCTACGGAGGTCATCTACAAGCGAACTGAGAGCGTGGGCATCGCCGCGGGCTCGAAGCTGCATGAGGTTGATCAAGGCTGCATCCGCGAGCGGTGCACGGCAGCTGGCACGGCCGGCCTCTTCCTGGACCAGCACGATCTCGCGCAAGCCGCCTTCGGCGGGAGAGGCCGCAATCTGGGTCAAGCCCTGAGCGGCCAGTTGCTTCCAGAGCCTTGGGGGCACCTGAGCAGCCTTGTCCCACAAGTCCTCGAAGAATCCCCGGACGGCTTCTTGCAGGATCCGGCGATCCTCGTCCGACGGCAACTCCCGCAGCATTCTGGTGGCTACTCCCCGTTTGGTCCTACCATTCTACATTTGTGAGAAGTCTGGGTCAACGCCAACGCGCTATGGCGAGAATCGTCAGCTTCGCCTATATTTCCTTGCAGCTTCGAACCATCGGGTGGATATGAGCGCTTCACAATTGCCGGCCAAATCCAACGCAGAGGCTGCGCCGATTGCGCAGTTCCAACGAATTAAATCGTCCCGCGCGTTCGATGAGATTGCCGCTCAGATCCGAACGGAGCTTTCCTCCGGCAGACTTACGGTCGGCAACCGTCTGCCTTCCGAGCGTGCGCTGTCGGAGCAATTTGGCGTCTCTCGCAATACCCTTCGTGAGGCCTTGCGTTCGCTCGAGCATGCCGGTCTCATCCGCCTGCAGAAGGGCGCCCGCGGGGGCGCATTCATCAGCCAGCACAGCGGCGAAGCCATCGCGACCGGGTTGATGGACATGTACCACGTCGGTACCATCCAGCCCGCACAGTTGACCGAGGCCCGCATCTGGCTCGAATCGGTCGTTGTCCGAGAAGCGTGCCGGCGCGCAACGGCCGCAGACATCGAGATGCTGAACCGTAATATCGATGAAGCGCAGGAAGCGCGCCGCCGGGGCGACTTCGCAGGCCGCGCGGAGAGGCACATCGAATTCCACAGAATGCTAGCGCGTCTCACGGACAATCCGATCATGGTCATCGTCATGAACGGGGTGCTCGATGTGCTCACTCATTTCGTGCAGCGGATCGGCGAGTATGACAACAGCTTCGTGTTGCCGTCGCGGCGCCGCTTCATGGATCATTTTGCTGCAGGCGACGCTGAAGCTGCCGTGGCCGAGATGGAATCCTGCCTGAAGCGGCTGCAGCGAAGCTATATGTCGCGCATTCAGGCCGCGGAAGGTGTGTCAGGTGTGTCGGCTACCAAGGCCGCTCCACGCGCCCGCCGGTCTCCGCCGGCCGCCCAGCGCTAAATCCACTTACTGCGCAACGCGACCCTCGTCTGTCGAGCAGCCGATGCGTCCACTCCGGATGGCATGCGGACACGCGTGGCTGGCCGACCCCCGATCACGTCCGAATTGTCCGGCACGAATCCGCGCGGTCTCGTCGCCGCCGGCCGTGGGTCCGTTGACACGGCATCCGACCCTCGCTAAATTGCCAATGGTTCAACCAATAGGTCGCGGACAAATGGCTGCAAATCCCTCCCTCGGAGAGACGCTGGCGGTGTTGCTGGCGCGCGATATCGCCGATGGCGAGAAGGTCATCATCGGAACCAATTCCGACATTCAGCTTGCCGCCTGCAATCTCGCGCGCCGCCTGCAGGCGCCGCGCTTGTGGTGGATCTCCGGTCCGGGCGGAATGGTCAATCCGACGCGCGATCATCTGCTGTCGACGGCCGACTACGAGAACCTCGAGTCGGCGGAGTCCTGGATGGATCTGCCGGTCATGATCGACTTCATCGACTGGAAGATCCACTTCTTCGATTTCGCCATCCTGTCGGCGCTGCAGGTCGACCGCTTCGGCAACATCAACACGGTGGTGGTCGGTGATCAGCGTAAGCCGCGCGTACGCGGGCCGGGAACCGTCGGCATCAGTGCGCTTTGCGGTCTCGCCAAGCGGTTCTATGTGTGCCTGACGCGTCACGACCGCAGCGCGTTCGTGCCGCGGGTCGATTTCCTGTGCGGAGCCGGTCACATGGAAGGCGGTGATTCCCGCGAGCGCACGGGATTGCCGCCTGGCGGCCCCAGACTGGTGCTGTCCCCGCTTGGAGTTTTCGATTTCGTGCCGGACAGCAAGGCCATGCGCGTGAGGTCGATCAGCCCCGGCGTGACGCTCGAGCAGATCCGCGACTCCACGGCCTTCGACATCGTCGTCGAGGGCATGCCCCCTGTGACGACCATGCCCACCGATCAGGAGCTCGCGCTGCTGCGCGAACATGTCGATCGGCGCGGCGATCTCCGGCGCAAGTTTCCCTGACCGTGCGGCGGATCTCCTTCCATCAGACTGACAGGCAAGCCGAAGTCCCATGACAAAGAGCAAGATCGTTTCCGTCGATGAGGCCGTAGCCGAGATCCCGGACGGAGCCAAAGTTGCCCTTGGCGGTTGGATATTCAATTCGCAGCCGATGGCGCTCGTACGCGCGTTGATCCGCAAAGGAGCTCGCGACCTGCATTTGATCCCTGCGCCCGGCTCGATCGCGCCGGACATGCTGATCGGTGCGGGATGTGTTGCCTCCACCGTCTGCGTCTTCATCAGCTTTGAGCAGTTCGGTCTGGCGCCGCATTTCCGTCGTCAATCGGAGAACGGCACGCTCAAGGTCTACGATCTGGACGGTCCTGCTATTGCGGGCGGATTGCGCGCGGGAATTTGCGATTTGCCCTACATGCCCGTGCCGGACCTCTGCACCGACCTGCCGAAATTTGCGCCGGAGCATTATTGGCCGCTCCCGTCCAAGCCTGGCGAGCGCAGGATGCTCGCCGTCGCGGCCGTCAAGCCGGATGTCTGCCTGCTGCACGCGCAGCAAGCCGACGAGCACGGCAACGTTCAGCACCTTGGGCCGCCGTTCTTCGACGCGATGATCGCCCAGGCGTCCCGGCGGGTCATCGTCTCGGTCGATCGCATCGTGTCGACCGACACGATCAGGCGCAGCAATCATCTGACCAAGCTGCCGAGCGCCATGGTCGACGCGGTCGTCGAGGCGCCATTCGGCGCGCATCCGACCGCTTCACCTTCGCTCTATCGCTCCGATGAAGCGCATCTGAAGGACTATGTGAAGAGCAGCGCCAGTGCCGAGACATTCAGCGCCTATCTCGATCGCTACGTGCGGAGCGCCTCGTCCAGCGTTTATCTCGATACGATCGGTGGCAGCCGGCTGGCGGCGCTTGCCGTATCAGAAACCAATCTGAAATGAGCGTCGATATGGCAATCGGACCGGCCCGGCCAGGAATCCTCGACGGAATCCGCGTCCTCGACTTCACCGCGATGATGTCCGGCCCTTATTGCACGCGGTTGATGGCGGACATGGGCGCAGAAGTAATCAAGGTGGAGCCCCCGGAGGGCGATCACATCCGGTTGCGTCCGCCGCTGCGGGATGGGCGAAGCGCCTATTTCTCCCAGCTCAATGCCGGCAAGAGCAGCATCGCCCTGGATCTCAAGCAGCCCGCGGCCCGCAAGCTGATCTACGATCTGGTGCCCCGGTGCGATGTGCTCGTGGAGAACTACCGCCCCGGCGTCATGCAGCGGCTCGCGCTGGACTACGAAACCCTTGCGAAGATCAATCCCAAGCTCGTGTACTGCTCGATCTCGGGGTTCGGCCAGGAGGGCTCGTGGTCCGGACGGAGCGCGTATGCGCCGGTGCTGCACGCAACCTCGGGCTACGACATGGCGAACCTCGACTATCAGGAGGGGAATGTCGAGCGTCCGCTGAAGAACGGAATCTTCATCGCTGATGTTCTCGGTGGCTCGACGGCATTCGGAGCCATTCAAGCCGCACTGTTTCGGACGCTCAAGACCGGGCAGGGCGACTATATCGACGTATCGCTGCTCGACGCCATGGTCGGCATGCTGGTGTACGAGTGCCAGGAAGCGCAATTCCCGGCCGAGCGCCGCCGGCCGGTCTATCGACCCACGCAGGCGAGCGATGGCTTCCTGCTCGTCGCCCCCGTGAGCCAGAACAACTTCGAGGCTTTGGCGCGCGGCGTCGGTCATCCGGAATGGATCACCGATGCGCGCTTCGCAACCAGCAGCGCCCGCGAGCATCACTGGTCCGAATTGATGAACCTGCTCGACGGCTGGGCGGCATCGCGAGCTTCAGCGGAATGCGAGGCGACCCTAACCGAAGCCGGCGTGCCGTGTTCTCAATACCGGACCATCCGTGAGACGATGGCGCTGCCGCCTATCCAGGAGCGCGGCGTCTTTGAGGAGATCGATGACGGCGCCGGGCCGCTGCTCATTCCAAACCCCGCATTCCGGTTCGCGCAGAGCGCGGCCAATGTCCGGAACAAGGTGCCTGCGCTCGGCGAGGATGGGCCAAGGTTGTTGCAGAGCCTTTTGGGACTGAGCCCGCAGGAGATCGCGGCGCTGCGCGAGGGCAAAGTTCTTCGAGGCGCGGAAGAGAGGATCGTCGCGGCAGCCGAGTAGCCGCGACGGCGCATCAGGAATGTCGAAGTCGTCGATCGCCTGCCGCTGGGCTTCCTTCCTGAACCCGCGAGCACTGCGACATGAAGGAGGGACCGGGGTTGAGCGCTGCGAATTTTCCAATCCCCGACAACATCGTCGCCGTGCTGACGGACCCTTCAGCCTACGGCACTCAACGCATCTTCGATGCCTATCGCTGGCTGCGCGTCAATCAACCGCTCGGGAAGGCCAGTCCGCGCGGGTTCAACCCTTTCTGGGTCGTGACGCGCCACGCGGACATTCAGACCATTAGCCAGCAGAGCCAGCTGTTTCGCAGCAGTGATCGCCCGGTGGCGTTGCTGAGCAGCAAAGCCGAAGCCAAGATCGAGGCGGCGACGGGGGGCAACGGCCTCCTCCGCACCCTGGTGCAGATGGATGCTCCCGATCATCCCAAGTTCCGTGCATTGACGCAGAAATGGTTCACGCCGGGTAATCTGCGTTCGATCGAAGGCAGGATTCGCGACATCGCAAGAAGCTATGCGGACCGCCTCACCGCGTCCGGCCAGCATTGCGACTTCGTGTCCGAAATCGCGCTCGGGTTTCCGCTGCGGGTGGTCATGGCGATTCTGGGCGTCGATCCGGATCATGAGCCCAAGATGTTGCGCTTGACGCAGGAGTTCTTCGGCACCAAGGACCCGGATAACGCGCGCAAGGGTCGAAACGACGGTGCCACGGCTCTATCGGATGTCGTATTGGAGTTCGGCGAGTTCTTCTCGTCTGTGGTTGCGGACCGGCGCGCCAACCCGTCCGATGATCTTGCAAGCGTCATCGCCAACGCGCAGATCGACGGCGAATCGATCTCGGACCTGGATGCGCTCAGCTATTTCGTGACCATCGCGACCGCCGGCCACGACACCACATCGTCCTCGAGTGCAGGCGGGATGTGGGCGCTTTGCGAACATCCGCAGCAGTTCGAAAGGCTGAAAGCCGATCCTGGCCTGATCCCCGGCTTCGTCGACGAGGCGATCCGCTGGACCACGCCGGTCAAGCATTTCATGCGCACGGCCGCCGAGGACACCGAACTGGACGGCCGCTCCATCAGGCGCGGCGATTGGCTCATGCTGTGCTACGCCTCTGCGAATCGCGACGAGGCCGTCTTCCAGGATCCCGACACGTTTCGGATCGATCGCTCGCCGAACCGCCATCTCGCCTTCGGCTACGGAGCCCATCTGTGTCTGGGGCAATATCTTGCCAAGCTCGAGATGCGGATCCTCTTCGAAGAATTGTTGCAGCGGATTTCCTGCGTTGAGCTCGACGGCGAAGGAGCAACGACCGTGTCCTGGTTCGTCAACGGGCCCAAGCGCCTCCCGATCCGCTTCCAACTCCGTTGATCCATCCCCTACATCTCGCTTCCGCATGATTTGACGGCACTGCGCAATCTGTAACGGAGAAGACGAGCATGAAGATCACAGCCGCAGTTGCAGTTGCGCCGGAGCGACCGTTCGAACTGATCAGCTGCGATCTGTCGGATGATCTTGCGCCCGGAGAGCTGCTCGTACGGGTCGAGGCTTGCGGCATCTGCCATACCGATCTCGCGGTGAAACTGCAGCACCTCCCCGTGCCGCTCCCCAAAATTCTCGGTCATGAGGGCGCGGGCGTGATCGAACGCGTCGGTCCGGGCGTGGTCGGGCTGGCCGAGGGCGATCACGTGCTGATGAGCTTTGGCTCGTGCGGCGCATGCGGACAGTGCCAACTCGGCGCGCCCGGCTATTGTGATGAGTTCGGGATGATCAACCTGTTCGGTCAGCGGCGCGGTGGCTCAGGCCTCCGCTACCGCGGCGCTGAGCTTAGCGGCTACTTCTTTGCGCAATCGGCGTTCGCAACCCATGCCATTGCCACGGCCCGAAACGTGGTGAAGGTCGGCAACGATCTGCCGCTCGCGCTGCTCGCGCCGATGGGCTGCGGGATCCAGACCGGCGCGGGTGCGGTAATGAACGTGCTGACCCCTCGGGCTGGTGCGTCGATCGCCGTGTTCGGCGTCGGCGCGGTCGGGATGGCGGCGATCATGGCCGCCAAGCTGGCGGGCTGCGGCACGATCGTTGCCGTCGACATCCGCGATGAACGTCTTGCCCGTGCGCGTGACATCGGAGCAACCCACATCGTGGATGGCCGGACACCCGATCTGGCCAAGGCCGTTGCCGCGCTCGGCCGTGGCCGCGGCGTCGATCACTCGCTCGACACCACGGGCGTGCCCGAGGTGGTCGCCGCTTCGATCGCGTGCCTGCGGCAGCGGGGCTCATCCGCCCAGGTGGCCGCGCCGCCGCGCGGGACGCGGTTTCCCGTGGAGGCAAGCGTTCTGGTCGGCGGAGGTCTGACGGTCCGGGGCGTCGTCGAGGGTGATGCCGTGCCCACGATCTTCCTGCCGAGGCTCGTTGATTTTTTCCGCCAGGGGCGGCTGCCGCTCGACAGGATCGTCAGCTTCTATCCGTTCGAAAAGATAAACCAGGCGGTCGAAGACATGGAAGCCGGCGCAACCGTCAAGCCAGTGCTGCGGATGAACTGAACAAGAAGCGAGGGGAGGACGCGATGCAAGAAACGAGTTTAGACCAAGCGATCGTCGACCACGAAACCTACGGGGCTCTCGACAGGCAGCATGCCCTGTTCTCGACCCTTCGCAAGCAGGATCCCGTACATTGGACTGAACCTCCGGGCTTCCGTCCGTTCTGGACCATCAGCAAGCATCAGGACGTCATCGAGATCGAACGGCAGAACGAGAAGTTCATCAACGCGCCCCGCACCAAGCTGTTGTCCATCGATTTCGAGACAAAGGTCCGGGACGCGATGGCAGGCCGACCAATGCTGGTCCGCGCGATCAATCAGATGGATAATCCGGACCATGCCAAGTACAAGAAGATTACGCATGCCTGGTTTCAGCCGCGTGAAGTGCGCCATCTGGAAGACAGGATCGCCGTGATCGCACGGACCAGTGTCGACCAGATGCTTGGAAAGGGGACCGAGTGCGACTTCTATAAAGATGTCGCAGGGTGGTATCCGCTCAGGGTCATCATGCTGATTCTCGGAATCCCGGATGAGCATGGCCCGCGATTGCTCGATATCACTCGAGCTTATTTCGGCGGTGGCGATGCGGAGGTGCAGCGCGGCAACGACCTGATCGATGCCACCTTCGCCTATGTGAACTTCTTCAAGGAAGTGGCGCGGGAACGACGGCGGAACCCCACCGACGACCTCGCGAGCATCATTGCGACGGCCGAGGTCGACGGCGAGCCGATAGGCGAGTTCGAGACCTCGTCCTATTATGTGGCGCTCGCCAGTGCTGGTCACGACACGATCAGCGCAACTCTCTCCGGCGGTCTGCTCGCCTTGATCGAGAATCCCGGAGAAATGCGAAAGCTGAAGCAAAATCCCGATCTTATTCCTGCCGCTGTCGAGGAAATGGTGCGCTGGGTATCTCCGGTGAAGCATTTCTTCCGGACCGCGACGGAGACCTATACGTTGCGCGGCAGGACCATCAAACAAGGCGATCATCTGCTGCTGGCCTATCCCTCTGCAAATCGGGATGAGGATGCCTTCGAGTCTCCCTTCGCATTCGTCGCCGACCGGACCCCGAACCGCCACGTCGGCTTCGGTTTCGGCATTCACGCCTGCCTCGGACTATATCTCGCCAAGGTCGAAATGATCGCCTTCATGCGCGAACTGCTCTCGCGCGTCGACGGGATCGAACTTGCTGGCGAGCCGGCCTGGACCGAGACATCCTTCGTCGGCGGTTTGAAGCGGCTTCCGATCCGCTTCTCGCGACTTTATTAGGCGATGGTCGATCTGCGCGCCCGGAAACCGAGATTGGCGGGCGACATGAATGGAGCTCAAGGATGGATCTGACGCCGAGCGAAGCGCAGCAGATGCTGCGCCATAGCGCCGAGCGGTTTATCGCTGAACAGTACGACCAGGCGGCACGTCGCTATGCGATGCAGGATCCTATGGGATTCAAGCGCGAGAACTGGCGCAAGTTCGCCGATCTGGGCTGGCTCGGGCTTCCGTTTGCGGAGGAGGTTGGCGGCTTTGGCGCAGGACCCGTCGAGGTCGCGATCCTGATGGAGGAGTTCGGCCGCGGGCTTGCGACCGAGCCTTATCTCTCGACGGTGCTGCTGGCTGGGACCCTGATTGCGGAATGCGGCACGGACGGGCAGCGGACAAGCCTGCTGCCGTCCATCATCAACGGCGAGCGTCTGCTATCGTTCGCTCACTACGAGTCGGATGCAAGGGCAGGCCTTTCCGAGGTCCACACTGTGGCGCAGACCGACAAGCAGGGTTGGATGCTCCACGGCCGCAAGATCGCCGTGCTCGACGCAGCGTCTGCGGACGCCCATATCGTGTCGGCGCGCTTGCCCGATGCGCAGGGGGCTGGAATTGTTCTGTTCCTGGTGCCGAAGGATGCCGCGGGGCTGAGGCTGCGCGATGCACCACGGCTAGGTGGGGGCCGCGTCGCGGAGCTGACATTCGAACAGGCTCGGCTTCCGCCGGATGCGCGGCTTGGAGGGGGCGGGGATGCGCTGCCGGCGATCGAAGGTGTCGTCGATCGGGCGATTGCCGCACTCTGCGCCGAGGCCGTCGGCATGATGCGAAGCATGTTCGACGCCACGCTCGACTACACGAAGGTGCGCAAGCAATTCGGTCGGCCGCTCGGGGCCAACCAGGTGATCCGTCACAGGCTGGCCGACATGTATGTGCAATGCGAGGAAGCCCGAGCGATGGCGTCGCGCGCGGCTCTTTTCGTGGGTGCCGATGCCGGTCCGACGCAGCGATCGCTCGCCGCATCCGGAGCCAAGGCCAAAATCGGCCGCTGCGCACGGAGTGTCGCGGAGCAGGCGGTGCAACTTCACGGTGCGATGGGCGTCACGGACGAGCTCGACCTCGGACTCTATTTCAAACGGCTGTTGGCGTTCGAAGCGCTTTTTGGCAGCGTGGACTACCATCTGCAGCGTCACGCCAAGCTGTTTGGCAACTCCCGATCTGAATGAGATCAGTCATGTCGATATTGCTCAAGCCCGATGAGTTGTGCTTCAGAGATGAGGTGCGGGCATTCATCGCGGCCCGTCTTTCGCCCGAACTGCGGCGGGCCAGTTCTCTCAATGTCTCCTTCTTCTCCGATCCCGACATCGTCGCGCCATGGCAAACGGCTTTGCACGAGCGGGGCTGGGTCGCACCCGGTTGGCCTAAGGAGCATGGCGGCCCCGGCTGGACCGCGAGGCAGCGATGGATCTTCGAATCCGAGTGTGCCGCAGCAGGCGCGCCGCAGCTATCTCCCATGGGCATCAAGATGGTCGGACCCGTCTTGATGCGCTTCGGGACCCCGGAGCAAAAGAAGTTCTACCTGCCCCGCATCCTCAGCGGCGAAGATCGATGGTGCCAGGGCTATTCGGAGCCTGGCTCGGGATCTGACCTTGCCTCGCTGACGACACGCGCCGTTCGCCATGGCGATCATTACATCGTCAACGGCACCAAGATTTGGACAACGCACGCGCACTTCGCAAACCGCATGTTCGCGCTGGTTCGAACCAGCGATGAACCGCGGCAACAGGACGGCATCAGCTTCCTGCTCATCGACATGGCGTCGCCCGACATCACGATTCGCCCGATCACGATGATCAGCGGCGACCATGACGTCAATCAGGTGTTCTTCGACGGTGTGGAAGTTCCGGTGACCAATCTCGTCGGCGAGGAGGGACGGGGCTGGACGTGCGGCAAGTATCTGCTGGAATTCGAGCGGGGCGGCGGAATCAACTCGCCGAAACTGAGACATGCGCTTGAGAAGGTGCGGGAACTGGCCAACTCCGACCTGTCTTGCAAGGCGATATCGCACCCGGAGATCGCGACCAAACTGTCGGACATCGAACTCGACGTCCAGACATTGGAGTTCCTCGAGCTGCGGGTGTTGTCAGCCTTGCAGAGAGGCGAAAATCCAGGACCGGTGTCGTCGGTCCTCAAGCTGCGTGCGAGCGAGATCCACCAGGCCATCTCGCGCGTGGGAGTTGAAATGATCGGGCAAAATGCACTGGTGGAGGAAAGGCGCCGTCCTCTCCATGCTCTCAATGACGAGCCGATCATCCCAGAAGAATTGCTAAGCGTGGTGGCACGTCATCTCAACGGCCGCGCCAACACGATCTTCGGCGGGAGTTCGGAAATCCAGCGCGACATCATCGCCAAGCAGGTGCTCGGGCTTTGAGGAAATCACCATAAGAGGTGATGCGGCCGCCCGGAGATCGTCCTGCAAGGTACCTCAGACCATGGCGGGGATCTGGCAAGCTTCCGCATATTCCCGCTTCAGCTTCACAATCAGATCCGCGACGGTCGGAATCTCGTCGATCAAATCGATTCCTTGACCTGCGCTCCACAGGTTCTTCCAGGGCTTTGCGCTCTCAGGCAGATGGTCGTGCCGCATGCCCTTGCCCATCGGGTCGGGCAAGGCGTCCGGATCGAGGCCCGCAGCGCGCAACGACGCGGCCAGCCAGTTCGCGGCGACGCCGGCAACCTTCTCCGTATAAATCAGGTCTGCGGACGTCTGCGATACGATCATGCGCTTGTATTCGTCGGGCGCCAGCGACTCCTTCGTAGCGATGAACCTGGTCCCGAGATAAGCTAGGTCGGCACCGAGCACTTCTGCCGCGCGTATGGTGGCGCCGTCGGAAATGGCGCCGGCCATGACGATCGTTCCGTTGAAGATCGAGCGGACCTTGCGGACCAATGCGAGGTGGCTGATCGTGCCGGAGTGGCCACCGCCTCCAGCGCCGATGCAGATCAGGCCATCGACGCCGGCGGCCATGGCGCGCTCGGCGAACGGGATGCTGGTGATGTCGTGGAAGACCTTTATCCCACGATCATGCGCCTGTTGCACGATGATCTTGGGATTGCCGCCGACGGTGATGACGATGTCGACATTTTGTTCGACGCACAGATCGAGGTGACTCCCGATCTGGTCTTCCGGCGTCTTTGCAGACAGGTTCACGGCGAGCGGACCGACCGGTCCCGGCGCCTGCGCGGCGTGTTCGCGCAAATCCGCGGAGATCGTGCGCAGCCACTCAGCGAATTCGTCGAACGAGCGGGCGTTTTGGCGTGGCAGGGCGCCAATCACGCCCGCCTTGCAGGCCTCGCGGACGAGATCAGGGCCGCTGACAAGGAACATCGGTGCGCAAACGGCGGGCAACGAAAGCGTTCGCCGAAGCTTTGGGTCAAGCGCCATGAAGCTGCTCCTGGGCCGTTCGTCAGCCCTGTTCCGGGGCGAACATCGGGATCATCGTCCCGTCCTCCGCGGGCTTGAATACGACGTGGACACGTTGCCCGATGCGCAGCGAATCGAGATTGCAATCGACGATATTGCTCAACATCGTGATGCCCTCGTCGAGCCGCACATAGGCGATCGCGTAGGGTGTGGGGCCGGCACGGCGGGTGACGCTGACGCTATAGATCTCACCCTTGCCGGTGACATCGCTCCATTCGGTGTCTCCGAGACAATAGGGACAAAGCGGCCGCGGATACCAATGCGGCTTGCGGCAGGAAACGCAGACCTTCACGCGGAACGCCCCGACTGCCGTTGCGGCAAAGAATGGCGCGGTTGCGGGGTCGTGCACCGCTAGGCCGAGCGGGCGGTCCTGATACATCGTCGTCATCTCACGCGCGCTCCATGATCAGGGTGGCACTGCCATGGCGCGAGCCGAGCAAGCCGCCTGTGCCTTGGGCGAGGGCAAGGTTGCAATCCGGGACCTGCACTTTGGCGTGGGTTTCGCCGCGCAGTTGGCGGACGGCCTCGATGACCTTGGTGATGCCCCCGCGATTGGCGGGATGGTTGTTGCAAAGTCCGCCGCCGTCGGTGTTGAACGGCAGCTTGCCTACTCCGGAAATCAGATTGCCATCCGCAACGAAAGCTCCGCCCTTGCCTTTCTCACAGAACCCGAGATCTTCGATCTGCATCAGCACGGTGATGGTGAAGCTGTCGTAGATCGAGGCATAGTCGATGTCGGAAGGCTTGACACCGGCTTCCTCGAACGCGCGAGGACCGGACCATGCTGCTCCCGAAAACGTCAAGTCGACCTGCCCGTTCAACTGACCCTTGATCGCTTCGCCAGCGCCGAGAATATTGACGACGGGTCGCTTGAGCGAGCGCGCGATCTCCGGGCGGACGACGACCAGGGCACCACCGCCGTCACTGACGACGCAGCAGTCGAGGCGATGCAAGGGATCGGAAATCATCGGCGAGGCGAGGACATCGTCGACCGAGACCTGATCGCGCAACATCGCATTCGGATTATACTGCGCGTGGGTTGCGGCCGCGACCTTGATCCATGCCAGCTGTTCGCTGGTCGTGCCGTACTCGTACATGTGCCGGGCCGCCGCCAGCGCATACATGTTGACCGTCACGGGAGCATAAGGCGCCTCCCAGGGCACGTCGGGTGTTCCCGCGCCGACGAGTCGTGGCGCTACGCCGCTTGATCCCTCGCTTCGCGGCCGCCCCGCGAGCGTGATCAGAGCCACGTTACACTTGCCCATGGCAATCGCCTGGGCGGCATGCGAGACGTGAATCAAATAGGCGGACCCGCCGGTGTCGGTGCTGTCCACATGGCGGGGCCGCAGTCCCAGATAATCCGCCATGCTGTTCGCGCCGAGTCCTGGCGCGTCGCCTGCGCAGAAATAGCCATCGACATCCTCGAGGCGCAGGCCAGCATCTTCCAGGGCTCCGCGCGCACATTCAGCGTGCAACTGGGCGACCGTCTTATCCGGTGCTTTTCGGGTCGGGTGCTCATAGGCGCCTGCTATGCAGGCCTTTCTTCGAATACTCATCAGGTCTCTCGCGCTCGCGTCAGCCCGTGGCCGCTCATCTGCATAGGGCATCGTTGACCACGACCGGCGGGCTGTATATCATTGGTTCAACCAAAGACCAAGGCTGTATCTGTTTCTTGGCGGGGGACCAGACCCGGGGGAGCGATGGTTGATTATGCAAAGACGCGGGCTTGGCGTTCCAGCGAGGTCCGCCACGTCTACACGGCGAGAGACACCATTCTCTACGCGCTCGGTGTCGGTGCCGCGAGCGGCCCATTGGACGAGCGGCAACTGCGCCTCGTCTACGAGAAGGATCTCGTGCCACTTCCGACCATGGCGACCGTTCTAGCCTCGCCGGGTGCCTGGATGAGGGACAATGCGGAGCTCGGAATCAATTTCGCGAAAATGGTGCATGGCGAGCAATCCGTGCAGATGCATGCTGCGCTTCCTTCGAGCGGAATTCTGGTCGGCAAGAGTCGTGTCGCGCGGCTCGTCGACAAGGGCGAGGGCAAGGGCGCCATCATGTACGTCGAGAAGGAACTGTGGGACGAAACGGACAAACGATTGGTGGCCGTCAGTGAGCAGGTGCTCTTGCTGCGCGGCGATGGCGGCTTCTCACAAGTTTCCGGCGGCGATGAACCCGCCGCCGCTCCGCCGCCCGTCCCGGATCGTACGCCGGACCGCGTCGTCACCTTGCCTACGCGCCCGGACCAGGCGGTACTTTATCGTCTGTCGGGAGACCTCAACCCTCTGCATATAGACCCCGCGGTTGCCAGCAAGGCCGGTTTCCAGAAGCCCATCCTGCACGGGCTTGCGAGCTATGGATTTGCCTGTCGCGGCCTGGTGGAGAGCTTCTGCGACGGAGATCCCGCACGGCTGAAGACGATCCGGGCGCGCATGTCTGCGCCGGTCTTTCCTGGGGACACGATCCGGCTCGAATGCTGGCGCCTCGACGACCGCATCGCATTTCAGGCGCGGGTCGTCGAGCGCGACGCGCTGGTCCTCAGCCATGGCTGGGCCACGACCTGATACGGCCGGACGGCACGTACAAGATGATGGACTTCACCGGAGACTAAGGAACTGCGAATGACGAAGAACATGGTGTCGCTACAAGGCCGGACGATCGTCGTCACCGGCGCCGCGCAGGGGATCGGCAAGGCAACGACAGACTTGGCCATCGAACTTGGGGCAAATGTCGTGGCCGTCGATCTCAACGGCGAGGCGCTAGGGCCGGCTTTGGCGGGCTTTCCTGCGGAGCGGGTGATGAAGGTCGTCGGCAGCGTCACCGACGCTGAGCTGGCGGCAAGCACCGTCGCAGATGCCGTCGACAGGTTCGGTTCGGTGAACGGACTGGTCAACAATGCCGGCATCATTCGCCCCGCGCTGATCGAAAAGATGAGCATGCATCAATGGCAGGAGGTCATCGACGTTCATCTCACCGGCGCGTTCCTCTGGTTGCAGGCGGTGGGACGCCATCTGGTGCAGCGCGCGAAGGACGGCGACGCCTCGGGAGGAGCCATCGTCAACGTCTCGTCTGACGCGGGGCGAAAGGGATCGGTGGGCCAGATCAACTATGCCGCCGCCAAGGCCGGACTGCTCGCCATGACCATGACCGCAGCCCGGGAGTGGGGCAAATACAACATCCGGGCCAATTCGATCTGCTTTGGCGTGGTCGAAACGCCGATGACCGAGGTCGTGCGCGGCGAGAAATTCCGCGATGGTATCTTGGGGCAGATCCCGCTTGCACGCTGGGCAACACCGGACGAAGTGGTGCGGACCGTATGCTTCCTGCTCTCCGATGCGTCCTCGTACACGACAGGCCAGCACATCGGAGTCAACGGCGGCTTCCACATCAGTCTTTGACCTTACGCCTTCGTCGCTCCCTTGGCGTCTCTGCATTCAGGGGGGCCGAAAGACGAAGGCGAAACTTGCGGTGGGGCGCGCACGAGACGCGACCCACCGGCTTTTAATCCGCCGTCATCGGCTCGCCGGACAAGGTCCAACTGGTCCCATCGAAAACGGCGATGCGCAGAGTCCTGAACGGCGTGTAGTCGCCGGGCTTGGTGCCGATGGTGATGCCCGGCAGCATCATCGGCAACCGTTCGCCGTGCAGGGATGTTGCCTGCCTGATCAGATTTTCCCGGGTCAACTGGTCGCCGCATGCCTTCAGGACGGCCTCTAGCGCGTTGACGTTCATGTAGGCGACGAGCACCGAGTAATCGTCGGGATTGACGGACGGCGCATACTTCTTCAGGAAATTCTTATAGGCCTTGACCTCATCGTCGTCTGTCCAAGCCGGATCGCCCGGCTGCTTGAGAAATTGCGTGGTGACCAGACCGCGGGAGGCGTCGAGGCCGGCCGGCTTCAGCACGGTCTCGACTGAGGCTGTCGAGCCACCGATGATGTGCAGCGGATGCCAGTCCAGTTCATGCACCTTGCGGATCGACTGCGCCGCGGCCTTGGCCGACGACTGTTCGATCAGCGTGTCGACGCCGGCGGATTTCAACTGAACGACCTGGGAATCGATGGTTGGGTCGGAAACTTCGTAGGACACCTGGGTAACGATCAGAGACGCCTTTGCGCCGAGTCCCGCGCGCAGACCCTTGAGATAGTCCCTCCCGAAATCGTCGTTCTGGTAGAGAACGCCGATCTTTGCCTCCGGCTTCGCTGTGAGGATGTATTTGGCCATGACGCGGCCTTCGGTCTCGAAGTCTGGATAGAGCGGAACGGTCCAGGGAAATTGATTCGGATCGTTGAAGCGGCGTCCGCCCGCCGTGATGAAGAGTTGCGGCACCTTCTTGGAGTTGAGATATTTCTGGATGGCGACGTTCGGCGCGGTCCCGATCGTACCGACCTCGGCAAGGACGCCGATATCCTCGATCAACTTTCGGGATTGCTCGACGGCTTTCGGCGCACTGTAGGCGTTGTCGAGTTGGGTGAAGCTGATCTTGCGTCCATTGATCCCGCCACGCTCATTGAGCATCTCGAAATAGCCGAGCACCGCCCGTCCAGCCCCTGCGCCAAACGCGGAGGCCGGGCCGCTGAGCGGCGTCGATTGACCGAGCTTGATCTCGGTGTCGCTGGCTCCCGGATCATAAGTCTTCTGGGCATGCGCGGCAGAGAGCGACAGGAGAGTGACTACGATCAGAGAGCACGATGTCAGGACCGATGCGCGGCTCAAGGGTGTTCCTCCAGGTCTGCGTTTCCTAATTTGGCGGCTATCGAAGCAGTTCGCGCGCGATCACGAGGCGCTGGATCTGGTTCGTTCCCTCGAAGATCTGGGTCAGCTTGGCATCACGCATCATCCGTTCGACCGGATAATCCATGGTGTAGCCATAGCCGCCGAAGACCTGCACCGCGTCGGTCGTCACCTTCATCGCCATGTCGCTGCTGAAGCACTTGGCCATGCTCGCGAGCACGTTGAGGCGTTTCCAGTCGCCGGCGTCTCCGGCGCGGGCGCATTCGTAGACCAGCGCACGCGCCGCCTCGATCTGCATGGCCATGTCTGCCAGGATGAACTGGACGCCCTGGAATTCGGAGATGCTCTTCTTGAACTGCTTTCGTTCCTTGGCGTAGGCGAGGCTCGCTTCGAATGCGCCTTGCGCAAGGCCGACGCATTGGGCGCCGATCGTCGGCCGATTGAGGTCGAGCGCGCGCATCGAGGCCTTGAAGCCCTTGCCTTCCTCGCCGACGAGGTTTTCGACGGGTACGCGGACGTTGTCCAGGAAGATCGGCGTATTTGGCGCCCCGCGGAAACCCATCTTGCGTTCATGGCGACCGAAGCTGATGCCCGGCATTTTCTTCGGCTCGAGAATGAATGCGCTGATGCCGTCCGAGCCGGGGCTGTCGCTGGTGCGCGCCATCAGCACGATGTAGTCGGCGGCAACGCCGTAGCTACACCACTGTTTCCTGCCGTTAATGACGTAGCTGTCGCCGTCCTTGCGAGCCCGCGTATTGAGGGCGGAGACGTCCGATCCCGCCTGGGGCTCGGAAATGGCGATGGCCGTGACGACGCCGCCCTCCGCAATGATGGGGAGGAATCGCTTGCGCTGCTCTTCTGAGCCGAAGTGCAGCAACGGCATGATGAACATCGTGTTGAGGCCGGCAATCGACGCGCAGGCCGGCGAGACTTTCGCGATCTCCTCCCGTGCGATGCACATCATGGTGAGATTGCCGTTGGGACCGCCATACTGCTCGGGCACCCAGAGCTGCATCAGCCCCATTTCACCAAAAATCTTGACGATCTCCTCGGGGAAGCGATCGGTCTCGTCGATCTCGGCCGCGATCGGGGCCACATGCCTGGCAACGACTTTCTGCACGCTGTCGCGAAAGGCGACCTGCTCCTCGGTGAAGGTCACGATAGCGGTTCTCCCTCAGGTTAAACTCAATGGTTGGACCAATATATCCACCAGACGTCATTATGACAAGTCGGACCGTGGAGCGGACGCTTGGGGCTCGGCAGGTTGTGCCGTAGCGACGCGTCCCCGCCCGCAAGAAGCTCAGGAGACCCGAGTCACCACAAACGGCGCCAGACCCATGCCGGCGATTGTCGCGGGGGCACGTCAATATCCTAAGCCGAGCGTACACATCAGCGCGGAGAGGCGCAGCCACCGCAATCTGAGCAGCCGGCACGGCAATGGTCGCTCCGAAAGTGATCTGCGGCTCAGCGGCTCAGGGTGGCAACCACTGCTTTGGAGCCCTGTATTGCGGAGCGCCTGTGGTAGAAGTTGAGCGCACGCGCGCCGCCGAGCTCTTCGCCGCCTCCAGCGCGCCCTGGGCCGCCATGCAGGGATTGAGGCATGACGTTTCCGTGGCCTGTGTGAGCCTCGGCGACGTCCGGACTGACGACGTGAACACGGCCGTGGCTGTCTGCGAGCTCGGTCGCAAGACACGACAGTCTGGTCACGTCGGAGCCATACAAAGAAACGACCAGGGAGCCTTGCCCTCTCCGCACGAGGCTCAAGGCGTGAGCCTCGTCTCGGTAAGGTATCAAGGTCGCCACCGGTCCGAACACCTCGAGCTCATGCACGAGATTGGCCGCGTCCGCATCGCCTGAGCCTAGCAAGGTCGGGCCGACGCAGCATGCCACGGCCGGATCGACATCGATCAGCTCGTGAGTCTCCCCGTCGTACAGCACCTTGGCTTCCTGGCGCAAACGATCAAGCCCGTGCCGCACAGCAGCAAGTTGGGTTCGGCTGACAAGCGCGCCCATCCGTACCGAAGCGTTGCGGGGATTGCCAACAGTAATCTTGCTCAATCGTTGCGAAATGGCGTCAGCCGCGGGCTTATATTGCCGCTCTGGCACAAAAATGCGACGAATCGCCGTGCATTTCTGTCCCGACTTCTGGGTCATCTCCCGAACGACCTCCTTGACCAGAAGATCGAATGCGGCATCTCCGCATGCGCCTCCTTCGGCGAGGACGGCGGAATTGACGCTGTCCGCCTCGACGTTGATCCGGACCGACCGCTCTGAGATTGCCGGATGCAAGCGAATGACAGACGCAGTCTCCGCCGATCCCGTGAAAGAGACGATATCGAACGGATCGACTGCGTCCAGGAGCCCTGTAGATCCACCGCAAATGATCGAGAGCGCTCCCGGCGGGAGGATATTGGCTTCAACGACGTCCTTCACCATCACCTGTGCGAGCCATGCCGTCGCGGTGGCCGGCTTCACGACGACGGGGACGCCTGAGAGAAGGGCGGGAGCAGCCTTCTCCCACATACCCCAGGCCGGAAAGTTGAACGCATTGATGAGGAGAGCGAGTCCCCGTGTTGGCACGAGGATGTGACGGCTCTGGAAGGTCGCATCTTTGGCGAGCGAGGCAGCGTCCCCATCAAGCAGAAATCTTTCATCACCGAGGGATGCTGCCAGCTTCGCATAGGTCGAGACCGTGTAGATCGCTCCATCGATGTCAATTGCCGAATCGCTTCTTACCGTGCCGCTGTTGGCTTGTGCGATCTCGTAATATGCGTCTCGATTGCGCTGAAGCGTATTGACGATGCCTTCGAGCAATCCGCCGCGTTCGCGATAGGTGAGGCTGCGCAGTGCGGCGGCACCGGTGTCGCGGGCAAATTGAAAGCCGTCAGCGACGTCAAGTCCAGTATTGCCGACCCGCGCAAGCTCGGTACCCCGGATCGGATCGTACAGTGACGCTCCGCCTTGGCTGCCGCTCCGCCAACGTCCGCCGAGGTAACTCTGGAGATTTTCAGTCATCATTGCTCCTTGCTGCTCGAACAGAGCAGGCCAACTAATAGGTCTCGACGTGATAACGCCCCTCGGTACGCATCGCGTCGCGCAACTCGCGCCAGCGCAGATTGGCGGTGCGGCAGATGTCGTCGAGCGCGGCATCGACGCCCTGTTCCATGCCCTTGAGACCGCAGACATAGATATGGGTCGCGGTTGAGCAGAGCAGGGCTACCAGAGACGCTCCTTCCTGCCGGATGAGATCCTGCACATAGACCTTCTCTTCACTCGGAATGCGCGAATATGCGAAGCGCTTGCCTAGCAGGCTCTCCGGCACGTTCTGCAATGGGCCGAAATACGGCAGGTCCTGCGGCCGCCGCGCTCCGAAGAACAGCAGCATGCGGCCAGGAGCGCTGGGCATGGATCGGCGCCGCCACTCCGTGAAGCCGCGAAACGGGGCCGAGCCGGTGCCGGTGCAGATCATGATGATGTTGGCGGAGGGATCGTTCGGCATGAGGAAGGTTGCGCCGAACGGTCCAGTCACGTTGACCTGATCGCCCTTCTTGAGATCGCTGATGTAATTCGAGCAGAGCCCATTCGGCTCGCGCTTGACGGTCAGCGCGAGATTGTTGGTGTTCGGCCGCTCGCCGTGCCGCGGGCTCGCGATGGAATAGAGCCGCACGCGATGTGGCTTGCCTTCTTCATCCACGCCTGGAGGCACGATACCGATCGATTGACCTTCCAGAACCGGAAACGCCACCTCGCCGAAGTCGAGGATCACGTGATGGACGTCGACATCGGAATCCTGGTGCGTAAGGCGAAAATTGCCCGTGACGGTCGCAACAGCAGCGTGGTTCCTCTGGTAAAGATTGACCGCGGGCTTGGCTGCGCTTGCGGGAGGGACGGACTTGCCGCCAACGCCAGTATGGGCCTGGTCGAGCAGGGCCAACACCTCGGAGTCGATTGCCTCGCCGTCGTCGCCGCCGGTCAGCTCCCCTTGCTTCGGCAGCTCGCCCCATGAATATTGCTCATCGAGCGAGTAGGGCGACCTGACGATGCGCCAATTGTCGATCGAGCCGGTCGGACACGGCTGGATGCAATCCATGCACAAATTGCACTTCGTCGCATCAACCACGTAGTTGTTGTTGTCATGAGTGATCGCGTCTTCCGGACAGGTCTCTTCGCAGGTGTTGCAGCGAATGCAGATTTCCGGATCGATCAAATGCTGTTTGAGCGGCGCATTCATGGTGGCCCGAGCAGGAAATAGGACCGTCCGCATGGCGCGGGACGGCCGGGTTGAACGGATCAAGCGGCGATCTGGACGTATTCGAAGTCGCCCGGCTTGTTGTCGATGCCAACCTTCGGCGGCGCGATCCAGCTTGCGAACTGGCCTGGCTCAAAGGCAGGCTCCATCAGCGACGCGATGAACGCGCCGTCTGAGTCCGAGGGCAGATACTCCTTGTGTGCCTTCGCCCAATCTGCGTCCGACATGATCACCCCTCTGGGCGAGACATGGACGTCGCGGAACTCGCCGATCTTGCGATGGAATGCCACGTGCGGCAGTTCGAGACGGAACTTGATGCCTTCCTTCTCCATGATCTTGTTCCAGCGCCCGACGCCGCCGGCGCAATCCCGGCTGTAGTCGTCACGCAGCCGCATGTTGAGCGCGGTGAGCGCGGCCTCGTCCACGTTGGAGATCCGCCCGTCGACCAGCTTCAGCACCGGGTAGGTTGCGTTCGTGAGCTGGTGATCGTCGTCAATCCTCGTCTCCTGGAAGCGGCCCTTCAGCCCGGCATTGTAGAAATTGGCCGAATTAGTCGATATCTCGGCGCCGAACAGATCCAGCGTAAGCGAGTAGTGCAGGTTGAGCTTCTTCTGGATCGTGGGCAGGTCGATGACGCCGAGCCTCCGAATCTTGGTGATGTCATGGGGATCTTGGATGCCGGCACTCTTCATGGCTTCGCAGGTGCGCTGGATCGTGCGGCCGACACCTGTCTCGCCGACGAACATGTGATGGGCCTCTTCCGTGAGCATGAAGCGGCAGGTGCGGGACAGCGGATCGAAGCCGGATTGCGCGAGGCTTTCGAGCTGCATCTTGCCGTCACGATCAGTGAAGAAGGTGAACATGAAGAACGACAGCCAGTCGGGTGTTGTCTCATTGAATGCACCCAGCATGCGCGGACTGTTGTCGTCGCCGGAGCGGCGGCGCAGCAACTCATCGGCCTCCTCGCGCCCGTCGCGGCCGAAATATTTGTGCAGAAGGTAGACCATCGCCCAGAGGTGTCGGCCCTCTTCGACGTTGACTTGAAACAGATTGCGCATGTCGTAGAGCGAGGGAGCGGTTGCGCCCAGGTGACGCTGCTGCTCGACGGAAGCCGGCTCGGTGTCACCCTGAATCACGATGAGGCGCCGCAGCATCGCTCGGTATTCCCCAGGCACCTCCTGCCAGGCCGATTCCCCCTTATGCTGGCCGAAGTTGACCTGCCGCCCCTCCTCCTTCGGCGCGAGCAGGATGCCCCAACGATATTCCGGCATTTTTACATAGTCGAACTTGGCCCAGCCTTTCGGGTCGACCGAGATCGCGGTCCGGAGATAGACCAGCGACTCCTGGAAGCCGGTCGGACCCATATCTTTCCACCAATCGATATAGCCAGGATGCCAGCCTTCGAGGGCGCGCAGCACAGTCCTGTCCTCGACAAGTCCGACGTTGTTGGGAATACGGGTGGAATAGTCCACGTTGAGGTTTTCGAGCACGAACGTCTCCTTTTTGGTTGATGAAAGCGGGCGGGTCAGACGCGCTGCATGCTGAAGGCCGGCCGGATCCCGGTGCCGTAACGCGCAAGTGCACCGTCTTCGCCGACCGCGTTGGGGCGTTGGAAGATCCAGTTCTGCCAAGCGGTCAGGCGAGCGAAGATCTTCGATTCCATCGTCTCTGGACCGGCAAAGCGCAGGTTCGCTTCCAGCCCGGTGAGCGCGTCCGGCGAAAAGCTCGCGCGTTCTTCCCGGAACACGCGCAGTTCGTCGCTCCAGTCGATGTCGTCGAGCGCAAAGGTTACGAGCCCGAGTGCTTCAGCCTCGTCTGCCTCGATTGGGCAGCCGGACTTCTGCTTGAGTTCGCAGATCTTGCCCGGCTCGGAGAGGAAGCGCGATTGCAGGCGTGTCAGACCGTGCGACATCGGATAGCAGCCGAAATTCGCGGCGGTGAGCTCTACCTTGGCGGACGTCCGGTTGTTGCCTTGAACCCGGCCCGCCAGCATGTATGAGCGATCAGCCGCGAAGACCAGTTCGGCCAGCGTGCCGACGAAGCAGGATCCAGGCTCGATCAGCGTGACCAACGTGCGCGAGGTCAGATCGATCCGCTTGAGCACGCGCTTCCAGTAGTGGCGTATCTCGTGAGCGTACCAATGCTCGTGGTATGCGTTGAGAAGGGCGTCATACGCGCGGACCGCGGCGGGATCACCTTCCGTCTTAAAGATGATCGTGCCGACCTCATAGGCGTTGTTGCGCAAGTGCAGGATCGCATCATCCAGCTCGCGCGCGATCTGCATTGGCCAGAAGCGCGCGCCGAGCTCGACCGTCTCCTCGGCCGCGGACGGCGGCGTCCCGTCGGGCGCGCGGATCGTGATGGTCGCGATTCGCTGGGCAGCGTCGATGTCGAGCTTGATGTGACCGTAGTCGATGCCGTCGGCGCGAAACTTACGCTCCAGCGCGACCAGCTTCACGCCGCCCTGAGTGGGGTTTGGCCGGGGCGATTGCGCGGCGAGCTCCATGGCCGCCGCTTGCACGCGTTCTTCGAGCTTCGACGGCGAGACAAGCTCATCGATGAGTCGCCATTGTACCGCGCGGCGGCCCTTGATGCCTTCTTCGATGGTGCAAAAGACATCTGCGTGGTCGCGGCGAACCATGCGCTTGTCGATGACACGGGTGAGCCCGCCGGTGCCCGGCAATACCGCCAGCAGCGGCACCTCCGGCAGCGACACCGCGGTCGAGCCGTCGTCGACCATAATGATGCGGTCGGTCGCCAGTGCGAGCTCGTAGCCGCCCCCTGCCGCCGTGCCATTGATGACGGTGATGAAGCGCTGGCCCGAGTGCTCGCTCGCATCCTCCATTGCGTTGCGGGTCTCGTTCGTGAACTTGCAGAAATTGACCTTGTGCGCGTGCTCCGAGCCGGCCAGCATCCGGATGTTTGCGCCGGCGCAGAAAACCCGGTCCTTGGCCGAGCGAAGCAGCACGACCCTGACATTGGGATGCTCGAACCGCAGCCGTGTCAGAGCGTCGGCCAACTCGATATCGACCCCGAGATCATAGGAGTTCAGCTTGAGTTGATAGCCCTCGTAGAGGCCCGCATTCTCATCGACATCCATCGCAAGCGTCGCGACTTCGCCGTCCACCGAAAGCTTCCAATGGCGGTACCGGGACGGCTCCGTCTGGAAATCGATGAAATCCTTTCCGTTCGCAAGCTTTCGGGTGATGGCCGCCATAGACGCTCCCTACGCATTGAATCAATGGTTGGACCATAATAGCTGCACAATGATGCATTGTCTAGGAGGAGGTGGGCCGCTGGTTAGGCGCCAAGCTCACATAACGTGCATTATATTGCCAACTTGCAGCCTGCAGACCGGGAGCCAAAGCCGGAACGTCGGCGGCTCTGCGCTCTCCAAAGTTTTCCGAATGCGCACGCATTGCCCGGAAAAGGCTCACCTGCGGTGCTTCTCCTGATCACTCGCAGCGGCACGGCCACCGTTGACACCTGCTGGAGCGCGAGACCATCACACGCGCTGCGGACGACGGGCAGCCGTACGGCGCGCCCTGTCGAGCGGACGTCCGGCGATGCTCGATGTCGGCCCGGATCCGGCATGCACCCAACCACGCATAAACGTCATGCTCAAAGCCGGAGCAGCGGGTGGTGAGTCATCCTTGTTACGTGAGCAGACCGGTTTGCCGATCATCGCAGGCGGGCCTCCTCGCGAACGCGTCGCTGTAGCCTGACGCACGCGGTGTATGCGTGCAAAACTCAATCATCCGACGTCGACGAACAGGCAGGCGCCTGAACTTTGGCAATGGCCAGCATGCATTTCAGGAAGTGTGCGCGGTCTTTCTTGCTCAGAGGCGCAAGCACGATGTCCTGCAGCTCGGCCGCCGCCGGGACGACCGCAAGCAAAGCTTCCTCACCCTTGGCGGTAATCTGGATCTGAATAGAACGGCGATCTTCCGGATTGGTCTTCTTCGAGACCAGCCGCCGCCCGGCCATGCGCTTGAGCATCTCGCTGAGGGTATTCCGGTCGCAACTGATGCGGTCGGCGAGAACCGACGCCGTCATCGGCCCCTGTTGATAGAGCGCCATGAGCACGCCGAACTGCCGCGGCGTGATGTCGCTCTGCCGGGTCAGGCTCTGATAAAGACCGTCATACCGGGCCTCAAGCAGCCGCAACAGAAAGCCGATGCCGCCTTCCAATTGCCAGGTGCGCGCAAGCTCCCCCGCCGAATCCTTTTCCATGCGTTTGCCTACGCTCATCCGGTTTCGATCTCGCTATGGCACCCGGCCGTGATCCAGCGGTTAACAGCTTGTTCCAATGAGCTCAACCCTGCCGCAATGCAGCGCAGGTTTTGAAATTCACACCATTGCAGAGAGATCGGATATTTAGTACGTATACGTATCAATTGAAAGGCGCGTGGCCGCAAACCAGGGAGGTCACTTTGCATCTGCGCGAATTGCTGGCGATCCCTTATCTCCTCGAAGCGGAAGCCGTGGAGAGGGAGCCCGGACAATGGCTGATCCGCCTCGCTTACCCGGAACTTCCGGGCTGCGCGGCGGAAGGCGCGGTGGTCGAACATGCGCTCCGGGATCTCGAACGGCGACGGATCGAAATCATCGTCAGCCTGGTCGAGCAGGGCCAGCAACCTCCGATACCGCGCCAACCGCTCGCGACATGCGATCCACTCTGGACCGTACACGATCTTGGCCTGTTGGAGCGCGTGACTCCGTTGCTCACCGCGGCAAACCCATAACGGCGACCTGATGCCATCGATTCGAATGGAGAACTGTCATGCTCTCACAAGAAGACAATGAGCGGCTGGTGAGAGTCGGAAAGGGCACGCCGCTTGGCGAACTCTTCCGTCTCTACTGGATTCCGTTTCTGCCTTCGGCCGATCTGACGCAGGACGGCCAGCCGCGGCGGATCCGGTTGCTCGGCGAGGATCTGGTCGCTTTCAGGGATTCCGAGGGGCGCGTGGGCCTTGTCGACCAGGCCTGCCCGCATCGGGGCGCTCCCCTGATCTTCGGCCGCAACGAGGATTGCGGGCTGCGATGCGTCTATCACGGCTGGAAGTTCGACGTGACGGGGGCCGTCACGGACATGCCGGCAGAGCCGGTGCGTAGCCGTCTCAAGGAGCGGGTGCGCATCAAGGCGTACCAATGCCGCGAGCGCAACGGCATGATCTGGACCTATATGGGCCCCGACCAGGCCGATCCGCCGCCGCTTCCGAACGTGGAATGGAACCTCCTGCCGCAGGAGCAGGTGCATGTCAGCCTGCGCGTCCAGGAGTGCAACTGGCTGCAGGCCGTGGAAGGCGAGATCGATTCGGCGCACGCGCCGTTGCTCCATGGCCGCCTGGACGCCCAAGGCACGACGAGTGCGTGGATCCAGAAGCGGGACCTTCGCCCAACCTTCGAATGCATCAAGCAGGATTTCGGGATGAGCATCGCTGCGCGTCGCAACTACGACGCCAACACGCTCTACTGGCGCGTGAACCAGTTCATGCTCCCGTTCTACACGCTTGTCCCGCCGCTGTCTCCGTTCCCGGATCTCAGCGGGCATGCCTGGGTGCCGATCGACGACGAGAACACGCTCTGCATCATGTTCTCATACCATCCTTCCGAGCCGCTCCGCCCCAAGACACGGCAGATCTTCACGGAAGGGCACAATGGCCGCGAAAGCGGACACGCCAGTCGCAACGCGCTCGTTCAGCATCCCGTGACGGTCCCCTATGCCGGATACTGGACCAGGTACAATCCGCAGAACGGCTTCCAATTCGACTACGAGTCCCAGCGCTCGACCTGGTTCTCGGGCTTGCCCGGGCTGTGGGTGCAGGACGGTGCCTGCCAGAGCGGCGTTTCACCGATCTTCGACCGGACAAAAGAAAATCTTTGCTCGAGCGATACCGGCATCGCGATGACGCGCCGCTTCATCCTCGAAGCGTTGGGCGCCTATCGCGATCATGGCACCAAGCCAAAGGGCGTGGCTGACCCCGACGTGTTCATGGTGCGAGCCGTGTCCTTGCGACTTCCTCCGGAGGATTCCTGGGTCGACGTCGGCGCGCCGTTCATGCAGGCCAGGCTCGGCGCCGATTTCGGATACGAGATGTGAGTAGGACGTCCTCTCAACTGGCGGAGGATGACGCCATGACCGAGCGTGTCATCCCGGTTCGCGTCAAGCGGATCACCTACGAGGCCGAACGCATCAATTCCTACGAGCTGGTGCCGCCGGACGGCGGCGAGCTCGATCCGTTCACGGCCGGCAGTCACATCGATCTGCACCTGCCGGACAAGATGATCCGGAGCTATTCGCTGTTGAACGACCAGCGCGAGCGGCATCGTTACGTGATCGCGGTCAACAAGGACGCCGCGAGCAGGGGCGGGTCGAGCTTCCTCCACGATCATGTCAGGGTCGGAGACGTTTTGACGGTTTCGGTTCCCAAGAACAATTTTCCGCTCCACGAAGATGCGGATTCATCGGTCCTGATCGCCGGGGGCATCGGCATCACGCCGTTGCTGTCGATGGTCCGCCGGCTCGAATGTCTGGGACGCCGCTGGGACCTGTTCTATGCCGCGAGGACGCGTGCTGCCGCGGCGTTTCTCGATGAAATCGGCAGCTTGCGGCCCAACGTCCATCTCAATCTGCATGTCGACGTCGACGACGAGCGATCGGGGCGGATGTTCGACCTAGCGTCGATCGTCGAACGAGTCCCCGCGCAAGCTCATCTGTACTGCTGTGGCCCCGCGCCGATGCTGAAGGCGTTCGAGGCCGCCGCTGCCGACCGTCCCCAAAATAGCGTCCACGTCGAGTATTTCCAGGCCAGGGAGACCCCGGTGCTCGAGGGTGGCTTCGAGGTCAGATTGGCCAGAAGCAATCGCACCATCGCAGTGGAAGCGGGTAAAACCATTCTGGATTCGCTCCTCGAAGCCGGCCTTGCACCCAACTACGCCTGCCGCGAGGGTGTCTGTGGCACCTGCGAGACGCGGGTGCTGGAAGGAATACCGGACCATCGCGACCAATATCTGAGCGAGGAAGAGCAGGCCTCCAACAAGGCGATCATGATCTGCTGCTCAGGCTCCAGGACGCGCACGCTCGTTCTGGACCTCTAGCCGCACTCGCAGTTGGAATTCTTCCCGTAAGCTATTGATCTGCAATGGCCGGAAACTGGCGCAGTTGGAAAAAATCTCTTGAGAAATCAATCGCGATAGCGTGTCTCTTAATCAGCGGGTCCTAGGTTCGAGCCCTAGTGCGCCCACCAAGCCTTTCAAGGACTTATGATAGAGTCGGCCAAGTCATTCCGACAAGCGGTCAGCGGCTATTCCGACAAACCGGCTGCTTTTGTTCGCTCCTCCCGGCGCTTTTTTGACCCCGAGATCAACTGTTTGCGGGTCCGCTTCGCATAGGTTGGCAGTTGTCGACTCGACCTGTGTCGGCCTGCGGCACGCAACTCAGCGTCTGTCAGGTCGCTGTCTGCCCCTTCCGTGAAGCCGCCGTGGCGGAATGAAGTGAAGGACAATTCGCTTCGCAGAGACGCGGCTCTGATGATCTTTTTGACCACGGCCCGCAGATACCGCAGATCTCGCCGCTGGGTGATCCAGGGCACGAGCGCGCTCCCTCGGCGACTTTGGTGATCGCGCCGAAACATCAGGCCCGCCGCCATTCTCGATTTGATCTCATCGAGCTCGGCCATCAACTCGGGGAACAGCGTCTCGCCTGCGTCGTCGAACAGAGGCCACCAAGCCTCCTCCCCATTCTTGGGGTGGACGACCTTGACACTGTTCGGACGCTCCTTTGGCCGGTAGTGGGAAATCTCGAACGCGCCGAAGACGTGCTCCTCGCGTTGCAGCCATTCCCAGCTGAGAAGAGCGGCGGTCGCAACCGAACGATAACCCATCTCGTTCGCCTTTCGACGAAAGGCGACGAGTTCTTCCCATGTGGCGGTTGGCGTCTCTCGTGCTGCTTGGTTTGGCGCACGAGCTTTCAGGCCCATGCGAGAGAACGGGTTGATGGCTGGGACGTCCTTCTCCCTGGCGCGGTGGCCAACGAACCAGGCTCGCCGACAAGCGACCATGGCGGCGTTCGCAAAACGCCGACGTTCGCGATGAATGATATTGCCGTCCTTGTCTCTTTCTTCAACAACGAGCAGCTTTGCATAGACAGCGTCCACGAAGCCCTTCGTGAATTGACCGATCTGCTTTGAGCCCGCTCGAGTCCCATCCTTGAGCATATGGTTGGCGAAGAGCGACAAGCCTTGATCATAAAGTCGTTGGGTCTTGTGATCGATCTCTTTCCATTTCTGGTGCGACTTGAAGATGCTCACCAGCCAATCAAACGTCCCTGGGACAAGCGAAGGCGGACCAAGGTCGGTCAGTCCTCGCGAGCGCCAGCTGTCGAATGCTGGAAGCAAGACCGTTTCGGCTCGCTCTACTGCAGCCGTGTAATCCTCGCCTAATGCCTCAGCTTTGATCTCGCAGCCCTGCTTGCGCGACCAGGTCGGTGGCTCGAAAAAGTAAGCCCATCGCCCATTCTTCAACGGCTTGCGCCGGCAATAGCGCGGCAACTTCAACGTGGTGCGAGGTGGTTTCATACAAGGGATGCCAAGTCTTCTCGACTAGGCGAATCGGAATCCGGCTTGATGAAATTGTCAATAGCTGTCTTTGACCAGATTGGCTCGCGAGCTCTTCCAGTGCCGTGGTAGCCCGTCGGACGAGGGGCTTCTCCTCGGAGCACAGCACGTGCGAGCTCTTTCGTGTCACCGTAGTCCAAGTACGCCGCCGTCATGTCCGCTCGCATGATTGCACGTCGAGCAGAACGTCTTCGCGTGGCAGATGATCGGGCAGCGGACGGCGTCGCGGCGAAGAGTTGGCTTCCGGTGTGACCTTCGGTTGCGCTTCTTCGACGCGGCCTCGACGATCCATCCCTGGGCCGACTCGCGGAGATGTAAGCATAGGGCTCGACGTCGTTCAGCTTGCACGTCGTGATCAGCGAGCTGACCACTGCCCATCGTTGGCCGCCACCATCGCTACCGGCGAACAGGTGGTTCTTGCGGCCGAGGGTGACGGGGCGGATGGCGCGCTCGACCGGATTGGTGTCGAGCTCGACGCGGCCATCGTTCAGGAAGCGAGTCAGGCCGTGCCAGCGCGAGAGCGCATAGCGGATCGCTTCAGCGAGCGTGCTGCGGCCGGAGACCAGGCGGAGCTGCGCATCGAGCCAGACGTTCAGCGCGTCGACGATCGGTTTGGAGAAGGTCCTGCGTTCGGCAAGACGGTAGTCAGGCGATTGGCCGCGGATGCGCGCCTCGATCGCATAGAGCTCGCCGATCCGGCGCAGGGCTTCTGTTGCCACGGGAGACGCGGTGGCTTCGGCCACATCGTAGAACTTGCGTCGCGAATGGCTCCAACACGCCGCGAGCGTGATGCCCTCCTTGTCGGCCAATTGCTCGAAGCCGGCATATCCGTCGACATGCAGGATGCCCTTGAAGGCGGCAAGATGTGCGACCGGTCGCTCGGCCTTGCGGTCGGGTGCGAACAGGTAGATGGCCGCCGGAGGTTCGGGTCCGCTCCACGGCCGTTGCTCGCGCGCGTACACCCAGAGCCGTCCCGTCTTGGTTCGCCCACGGCCAGGATCGAGTACCGGGATCGGCGTGTCATCGGCAAAGAGATGGTTGGAGGCGAACACGTTCTTGCACAACCGTTCGTGCAAGGCTTCGAGCCACCAGCATGCGCCGCCAACCCAGCCTGCAAGCGTCGAGCGGCAGAGATCGGCGCCATGACGGTCGAAGATCTGCGACTGCCGATAGAGCGGAAGGTGATCGCAGTACTTGCTAATCAACACCTGCGCGAGCAACGCCGGCGTCGCCAGACCGCCAGCGATCAACCGCTCCGGCGCGCCGGCTTGCACGACCTTGTTGCAGGCTCGGCAGGCGTATTTGGGTCTGGTTGTGCGCACGACGCGAAGCTGCGCCGGTACCCAATCCAGCATCTCGCTGACGCTCTCGCCGATCAGATGGAGAGCTCCACCACAGCAGCCACAAACCCGGTCTTGCACGTCGAGCAGAACGTCCTCGCGTGGCAGATGATCGGGCAGCGGACGGCGTCGCGGCGAAGAGTTGGCTTCCGGTGTGAACTTCGGCTGCGCTGCCTCGACGCGGCCAACGTCGCTGTCGAGATCCTCCAGACCGAGTGCAAGCTGGTCGGGGTCGATGCGCTCGGAGCTGCGGCCGAACTGCATTCGCTGCAGCTGTTTGATGATGGACTTGAGACGATCGATCTCGGTGTCGCGGTGATCGATGGCTGCCGCGATGTCACGCACCAGGCGCTGCAGAAGCTCAGGATCGGATGGGAGATTGGTGAGATCGAGCTGCATGTCCGATGGTACTCGAACATGCTGATTCGTAGAAGAATCGTAGCTCAGTTCATCACCAGTTTTTGTCGATCATCCTGCAATCGCAGGTTTCCAGATGCGCTCTGGCGCGCGCCAGTCGATGCCTTCGATCAGCATCGCGAGCTGCGCCGGCGTGAGCGTGATCGAGCCATCATAACCCGCCATCACCGGCCACACGAAGCCGCCCTGGTCGATGCGTTTGGTGAACAGACAAAGCCCGTTGCCGTCCCAGAACAGGACCTTCAGGATCGATGCCTTTTTGCCGCGGAAGGCAAACAGATGACCGGAGAACGGATCCTTCTTCAGCGTGTCCTGCACCAGCATTGCGAGGCCGTCCATGCCCTTCCGCATGTCGGTGTAGCCGAGGGCCAGGTGCACCTTCACGCCTGCAGGAACGAACATCATGATGCTGTCTCTCCGCTTTCGATCCGCGCCCGCACCGCATCCGGATCGCTGCCGGCGGGAGCGAAGACACGCCGTCCGTCAGCGAGGTCGACGGCCATCATGCCCTCCGGTGGACGCACGAGATCGCGCAGGGCGCGTGCGGCGGGCATGTCGTCGGGCAGCACAACACGGGCGAGCTTGGAGCGCTTCTTTTGCGCGATGCCGAACTGCGCGCGCCAGCGGAACAGCAGCCCGGTGACAATCCCATGCTTGCGAGCGACGGCAGAGACTTTGGCGCCTGGTAGCTCGGTTTCCCTGGCGATCGCGAGCTTCTCTTCGTCGCTGAAGAAGCGGCGGGCCGGCGTTTTGGTCGCGGCCGGATCGCCGATTTCAGCGGCTGTCAAGCGGCGTTCGGGCTGTGAGTTCCTAGCACTAGTGCTAACGGGCGGACGGGCGGAGGGATGAAGATGGGCGCGCCAGTCGATCGTGACCTCGCCGGTGGCCAGTCGGTCGCGCCATTTGTGCAGCGAATGCGGCGACAGCTGCATCGCCGCGGCGTAGGCGCGGAGTTCCATCCCGCTCCAGTTCAGCGCCTCGACATGCATCGCCCAGAACGCCGGGGACGCTCGATTGCGTACATCCGAGGTGATCGTGAACCTGCGCTGCTTCTGCTTTCGGAGCGCCTTTTCGCGCTCTTCCCGGGCGCGCTCGCGGCGCAATTCCGTCTGATATTTCTCAAGCTTAAGCGCAGTCTCGTTGCCGGCCAGCCGCTTCAGCCAACGCCGCAACGTGTTCTCGGTCAGACGTTGTTGCTGGCAGTATTTGCGGATCCCGAGACCGCTCCGACGCCACGCTTCGATGTGCAGCGACCACCATTCGCGGCGAGCTCTGTTCTCGAAATGTTTGGATCCCACCGGAGATTCTCCACAGCAGCAGAGAACTCGAAATGGAACGACAACACACGAGGGGGAAGGTGTGCAGACCGGACGGTTACATCCGGCCGATTAAAGCTGCAAGATAAAAGCGGCTCGCCGGTTGAACACCAAGCCATTGACATGGCTTACGTTCAACCGTGCCGGTCAGTCGAGCTGAGTGCCGCAATCGAGCTTTTTGTCAGCAAAGTCAAAGGCGATTTCGGCACTGATCGTAGTCTAGCGAACTCCGGCGAAGAACTCGGTTGAGCTACGCGCGAGTGCAGGATCTGCGACTCGGAGTGTGGGTTGACCGATCAATCGTGTTGCGCCGTCGTATCTCGGAGCCTTGGCCGATGCAGCCTGCATCAGCCCGGCATAGCCGGCAAGATGCGTCTCGGGATGTGCGCCGGTACGGTAGAGTACAGCTGCTGGCGGCGCGTGCCCGGCAAAGGGACGATCGTCGCGGACATAGGTCCACACCCAGCCGGTGCGCGTCTTGTCCTTGGCGAGAACTGGCACCGTGGTGTCGTCGGCATGGATGCGCTCACCTGCGAGCAGGTGCACCTTGATCGCATCGACCAGCGGCATCAAGGTCGCAGCCGCTGCACCGAGCCAGTCGGCGAGCGTGGAGACGTCGAGCGCCACACCCTCATGCGCAAAGGTCGTGCTCTGTCGGGTGAGCGGCAGGTGCGGCCCGTATTTGGCGAACAGGATGTGCGCCAGCAGGCGCGGTCCCGCGCGTCCGCGCGCGATCGGATGGAACGGTGCCGGCGGCTGCGTGATCGCCTCGCAGGCGCGGCAGGAGAACTTCTCACGGACATGCTGGATCACCTTCCACTGCCGTGGCACGAGCTCCAGCGTCTCGCTCACGTCCTCGCGGATCTTGCGCAGCCTGTCGCCGCCGCAGCACGGGCAATAGGCCGGCGCAGGATGCACGATGCGCTCGCGCGGCAAGTGCTCGGGCAACGGCCGCCGTGCCGGGCGCCGCCGCTCGAACGGACGTACGTCGACCCTCTCGGCCTTGGCCCGCTCGGCTGCCATCTGCGCCGCAGCCTCATCCTCGGCCTCCTCGAGATCGGCGAGTTCGAGCTCGAGCTGCTCGAGCACCGACGCGCGCTCCGACGACGGCCCGTACAGCTCGTGCCTGAGCTTGGCGATCGTGAACTTCATCTGCTCGATCAGCAGCGCCCGGGCACGGACCTCGGCTTCCAGATTGCGCGCCTTGGCTTCTGCCGCGAGTTGGGCCGTCGTCGCCTCGGTGAGCGCGGCCTGGCCAGCGAGCACCAGCGCCTTCAGCGTCGCGACATCATCGGGGAGTGAATCGGCTGTGATCATCGCAGGAGATGGAATCACAGCTCCGTCCTGCGTGCATCAGCCTCGTCACGTTCAAGCGCTCAGCCAACGGCTTCCGGCCGCCACGTCCGCTGCGGATGACGCCAGTCGATACCTTCGAGCAGATAGCCGAGCTGTGCCGGCGTGATCGCCACCGCTCCATCCACGGGCTGTGGCCAGATGAATCGGCCGCGCTCCAGCCGCTTGGCGAACAGGCACATGCCCTGGCCGTCGTGCCACAGCATCTTGATCAGCCCGCCGCTGCGGCCACGGAACACGAACAGATGGCCGCCATGCGGATCGCGATTCAGCGTCTCCTGGACCAGCAGCGCAAGACCGTCGAAGCTCTTGCGCATGTCGGTATGGCCGGTCGCCAGCCAGACCTGGGTGCCGGAGAGGATCGGGATCGTCATCGCGAGCCCGCCCGAAGCGCCGCGATCACCGCCGTCACCGTCGCGGCATCCGCCGCGTCGCTGATCCGGATCTTCGCCTCCGCCCCGATCTCGACCTCGATCAGCCCCTGCGTACGGGCAGCCGGCGCGTGCGGATCGGCAGTGATCGTCACGGCGGCAAAGCCGGGCGGCGGCGTCTCCTTCCCGCACAGCTGCTGGCGCCAGCGGAACACTTGGCTGGAATGCACCCCGAACGCTCGCGCCACTCGTAGGATCGTCGCGCCCGGCTGAAGCGCTGCAGCAACGACACGCTCCTTGTCGGCCCGCGACCAATGCCGCCGTCGCCGCTCCGACGTGATCACTTCCACTTCCGCTTTGGCCATAGGACTAGTTCCGGGACTAGTCCTATGGCTTCAACAAGCGTCAGCTCCGGCGCAAGGCGGCCGTCGCCGGGGACTCACGATGAACTCACAGATTCAAATGCGGAGACGTGCCCCTTCGCAGACAGCCGGCACCTTGACCTGAGTTGCCGGCAGCGGCTGATATCGCCCATCTGTGCGGAGCGCGCTTGTTTGCCAACCGGCAAAATAGCCGCTGTGCCTCAATGGAGGAGAAAACTGCACGCATTCCAGCTAAGAGGAAAGCTTGGTCAGCTTCTGCAGGCAGCGCAGCTCCCGCGGCGGCTCGAGTGGCGGCTTGATGGACGGCCAGACCGCATTCGACACCTCGGCAACGTAGATGTCTCCGTGAGAATCGACCGCAACACCATGCGGTGCGATGAACTGACCGGGCGCTTCGCCGGCATGCAAATGGCCGAGCCGGACGACAGTCCCGCCACGGTTGTCGACGATGGTCACGCGGGGTCCGAGATTCGGAGCATTCTTGTTGACAGGAAGCGAGGGGCCGAGCTCACCAACGTAGCAGAGCTGCTTCTTTCCCGGCGGCATGTAAAGTCCGCATGGGCGATGGAGATTGTTCCATTGAGTCTCGTAGCGACCGTTCGCATCGAACACTTGGATTCGGTGATTCTCCCGATCCGCAACATAGACCCATCCCTCCGCGTCGCAGCAGATGTTGTGCACGATGTTGAACTGACCCGGGTCGCTGCCGGATTCTCCCCATGACATGAGGTGTTTCCCCGATGGCGAGAACTTGTGGCAGCATGCGTTGCCGTAGCCGTCGGACACGTAGATGTCGCCGTTCGGCGAGTGAGCCGTGTGCGTACAACGATGGAACGGCTCTCCACTCATGTAAGGGGACGGCCGCATCGGAATTCCGATCGTGAGCATAACCTTCCCATCCAACGTGCACTGTCTGATGGTATGATCGCCGTCGTCGGTCAGGAAAATCGTGTCGTCCGGTCCCATGTGCAGCCCATGCGGACGCGAGAACAGGCCTTCACCCCAGGACCGGAGAAACCGGCCGTCCTGATCATAGACGATCACGGGATGCGCGCCGCGGTTGAAGACGTAGACGTGATCCTTCTGGTCGACGCCGACCGCGGCTACGTCGCCATAAGACCAGCCGTCCGGCAGTTCGCCCCACCCCTCGGTGACCATGTAGCGGAAATCGCCGCTGCCCAGGATGACTGACATTCGGTGCTTCCTCCATTGATATGCGTTCCCGGCTGCTATTTGCGTTCGGCCACCAAGGCCTGGCCGGCCGTTACGCCGCCATCGACCACCACGGTCTGCCCTGTCACATAGGAAGCCATGGGAGAGCAGAGCCAGAGAACAGCCTGTGCGATCTCGTCCGGTTGTCCGATCCGGCCGAGTGGCGCGCGTGATCCGCGAGCGCTCAGTTGCTCCTCGGTCGGGTAGATGCTCCTGAGCATCGGCGTGTCCGTGCTGCCAGGGCTCACTGCGTTGACCCGAATGCCGCGGCGCGCGTATTGAAGTGCGGCCGACTTGCTGAGGCCGATGACGCCATGTTTGGTTGCGCTGTAAATGGCACTCTGGGCGTGTCCGATATGCCCCGCGACCGATGCGCAATTGACGATCGCGCCACCGCCTGACTCCAGCATCGCGCGAATCTCATGCTTGGTGCAAAGCCATGTTCCGCGCAGATTGGTCCCGACGACCTGATCGAAATTGTCGCTATCGTCCTCGTGCAGCGGAACGAAATTGCCGAACGTGCCTGCGTTGTTGAACGCAGCGTCCAGCCGACCAAACCGGCGGACGGTCATGTCGACGAGACGCGCGACGCTCTGCTCGTCTCGCACGTCGGTCGGCACGATCATCGTTTGATCTGGCGGTAGCGCGGCCAACGCCTGTTCGCAGGAGCCGGTCTGCCGTCCCGCCAGGACGACACGAGCTCCGCAGGCCGCGAATGCCAGCGCGGCGGCGCGGCCGATGCCTTGGCTGGCGCCGGTGACGATGATGACCTTGCCGCCCAACCCGTAGTCCGCTGATGGGCCGGCGACCCGCTCGGCCGTCGTCGTTCGTTCCGTGGTCGTCCAGTTCATATGAACAGCCCCCCATTGATGTCGATCACCGTCCCGGTGGTGTAACCCGCCTCATGCGAACACAGATGGATCACAACGGCAGCTGCCTCGTCCACAGTGCCCAGTCGCCCGATCGGAATGCGTTCGGTAATCGCTCGCCGCCGTTCAGGGCTATGCTTCGCCCAGGCTGCCTGGATGCGGTCGGTGGCGATCGGGCCGTGCGCGACTGCATTGACGCAGACGCCGTCGGGGGCAAGCTCATAGGCCGTTTGCTTGGTGAGCCCGATGACGGCCGCCTTTGCCGCGACATAGGCGGCGTTGCTGAAGTAGGAGTAGGTGCGGCCGGCGATCGATGCAAAGTTGACGATGCGACCCCACCGTCGCTGACGCATCGCTGGCGCACATAGACGCGTCATGGTGAAGGCGCTCGTCAGATTGTGTCTCATCGAGGTCTCCAGGTACGTTTCATCGAGGTCCGCAAGCAGGATGGAGTTCGCATCTCCTCCGACGGCATTCACGAGGATGTCCGGACGCTGTGCGTCCGAGAGACATTGGATGGCGTCGCTGACGGCTGCGATATCGGTGACGTCGATCGGCAGGCACGCGGCACGGTGATCGCCGATTTGACGGCGAATGGAGTTGAGTGCGGTCGTGTCCTTGTCGACCAGCAGGAGCCGCGCTCCCGCATCTGCAAGGCGGCGCGCGACCTCTGCGCCGATGCCGGCGCCCGCACCGGTGACCAGGGCCATTTTGTGTTCGATCAACGATGTCGTCATCCCCGAGCCTCAGCGTTCCAAGTTGTGACGCGCCGTTCTGCCTCGACGAGAGCGGAACGAGGTGTTGTCGCGACATGCGAAAAGGCGTGCCTTGCGTGCGCCCACAACGCCGGTCCCGGAACGAGACCGTGTCCGTGGCCATACAGTGGCGGCGCAAGATAGGTTTTGCGATCGATCGGGAAGGGTGGGATCGTCGTGTCGCGAGGAAACCATTCGTCTGCGCGCCCAACCTCGCACGCGCTGGCGTTGCGTAGCGATGTCGCGAGCGCGCGTCCCGCGGCCCAGAGCGGACCATGTTCGCCAACCTGGACGCCGATCTGATAGCCGAGGCCGGAATGAAACGCCGTATCGGCCAGGCCTGCCGCTCGAAGTGGGCCACCACATTTCGACACGCGGATATTGACGAGGTCGCAGGCGCGCTGGTCGATCGCCGTGGCGAGATCGTTCTCGTCCACGAATGATTCATCCAGCATCAAAGGGATCCCAGCCTCTTCGCGCAATTGCCGGAGGCCCGCCCAGTCCCTGGGCCGCAGCGGTTCCTCGAGCCATGCCACGCCATGACCCTGCAACTGCCGGCAGGCGGCAATCGCCTGTGGCAGGGTCCAAGCCGCGTTCACATCCACCGAAAGCGAGATCGATGGCGCAATCAGGTCGCGAAACCGTCTCACGCGTTCCACTGCCTGATCGCCATCCGCTCCGACTTTCAGCTTGACGTGCTTGATGCCGTTCGCGAGCGCAAACTCGCGCGCGACCATCTCCTCCGGAGAGGTCGAGAGGTCGACGACCAGAGCGGCTGAAACGGCGCAAGGCACGGGTCGTAACATGTCTTCGCCGAGGCCCGCGGCGTGCAATGCAGAAGCCATCGGTCGGCCGTGGAGTCGGCAGGCCACGTCGAGAAGGGCGGTCTCCAAGGCGCAGGCTGCAGCGGGCGACAGCCGACCACCGACGGATAGCATCTTCGGCAGCGCCAGAGCCTTCAGGCTTGCGACGACGGTCTGAAGCGAACGCCAGTCGATCTGCGCATCGAGTTCGTTCAATGCGCAAGAGGCGAGGGCCTTCAGAACGGTCGCTGTGGTTTCGCCAGTGACATAGGGACGAGGAGCTGCTTCGCCATAGCCGGTTACGCCATCGACGTCGACGCAGACAAGAATGCCGTCGCTCTCGTGGCGTGCCATGGTTGCATGAACGAATGTCCGGCGCATCGGCATCGCAATCGCGTAGACGTCCATCAATTGTATCATTGCATCCGTCCGATCTGCTGAGATCAGGACATTGCCAAACTGCGAAGCGAAGGTCGTTTTAGAATTTCTAGAACCGGGACAGGAAATCTAAATTGACGCTTTGCGCGAGCCGTCAGTATCAATCCCTGCGAGACGGCGGTGATCTACAAATGAAGATAGGTCGGACATCATGCAGGACCTCTCCACAGAACAGAGTCGAGTTTCCCGCATCCAGCATGGTGGAACGGCCGGCGTCCGAACGACGAGCGTCGGAGGCGCCGCCGACGACGTGAGCCGCATGGCCCGCTTTTGCGCACAGAGTGAGGCGGCGCTCGATCGTCAGCGCCTGATCTGTCAATCTCCGCATGCGACCGTTGGGACCGTCTTCCACGATGTGTTGCGCGAACTGACTGGAACGGCATTCGAGCGGGAGCACGCGCTCGCAGGTGTGTGCAGCTTCGATGAATTCAGGCGGGCAGTGCCGATCCGCAGTTACGGCCAGCTCAGGGGGTATATCGATCGACAGCTTGCCCGAGAGCGAAAGGTACTGACGCGGGACGATCCCTATGCGTTCCTGAAGACGTCAGGAACCACCGGCCAAGCAAAGCTGGTTCCGACGACACGGCATTGGCGGCTCGCCTATCGCGGACCGGCGCTTTACGCGCAATGGGGCCTCTATTTCAGGATGCTCCGGCTCGATACGCCGAAGGTTGAGAACGTGCTGGATCTGTCATGGGAGCCGCAGACGGCGAGGCAGAGCATTCATGGATTTCCCGTCTACAGCATTACACAGCGGCCGGAGCCGCTCGGGGAATCCGACTGGTTGCCGCCATGGTACGGCGCGCCCTGGTTCTCATGCGAGAGCGATCCCGACGGATATGCCGAGCGGCTCTATCAGCGGCTGTGCATGCAGGCATTCTGTGACGTGCGGCTGATTGTTTCGGTGAACCCGAGCAAGATCATCATGTTGGCAGAGACGTTGCGGCAATTCGCAACGCGGCTGATCCGTGACGTCAGGGGCAGCGCCTCGGCTGCGGGCGGCCAGGACCTCGCGCGCCGCCTGGAAGGGCAGCTCAAATTGCGCGGCGGTGAGTTGCTTCTCTCGGATCTGTGGCCCAATCTGTCGCTCATCGTCTGCTGGAACAGCGCGTCGGCGCAACTCTACGAGAATTGGCTTGATCGCCTGGTCCCCGATGCCACGCGGCTTCCCTTCAGCACGACGGGCACCGAAGGCATCGTTACGCTCCCGGTCGACATGCACCGCAGTGCCGGCCCTCTCGCGGTGACCCAGGGACTCTACGAGTTCGTTCCGGTCGATGATATTTTGGAGAACGTCGCTCCATCGGAAAGTGCCGAAACGCTGACTTTCGAGGAACTGGAGGTCGGGCGCTGCTACAGGCTCGTGATGACCCAGGCCAACGGTCTCTATCGGTATGACGTCGGCGACGTGTATCGCGTCGTGGGCTGGGTTGGGGCGGTGCCAAGGCTCGAATTCATCGGAAGAAGCGGCGCATGTAGTTCGTTCACCGGCGAAAAGCTGACCGAAGCTGATGTGTTCTCGGCGGTGTCGCGTACGATCGAATCTGGGTCGGCCGGGACGCCGAACTTCTGCTGCTTCCCGGTCTGGGGCACGCCGCCTCACTACGCTGTCGCGCTCGAGTGGTCGCCGAAGCTCGAGCTGATGCAAGCGACACTGGCAACGCGCATCGATGCAGCGCTCAGCAGGGTCAATCTGGAATATGCCGACAAGCTGTCCAGCGGCCGGCTGGCGCCGCTGACGATAGTCAAGCTGGTCCCCGGCGCCTTCGCCAGGCTTGCCGAGCACAAGATCAGCGGTGGAGTGGCTTCGGCGCAGGTCAAGCATCATTGGCTTCAGCGCGACGCCTCGGGGCTGAAGATCCTTCGCGATATTGGCATGCTGCTCGACGGGGCAGGCTCGTTCATCCCGTCATCGACGTGAATCGATCCATAGATGGAGTTGGCCACCATGACCGTATCAGGTTCGCGCACGCCTGCGCTCGACGCAGCCGACGTCGCTCGCTTCCAAGAGCAGGGATATCTGGTTGTCCGAGGTGTTCTGGATGAGGCGGATTTCGTTCCCGTGAGACGTGAGTACGACGAGCTGCTGCGGGAGCGAGTCAGGACATGGCGCGCAAAGGGACTGTTCTCGGGCGGTGAGGATCATGGCGGGCTGCCGTTCCAGGAGCACCTCAGGCGGCTGGTCGAGCTTCCGGGATTTCCGCTTACGCTGCTTGCCGAGCTCGATATCACGTTGCCGCACATGCCGTTCTCGTTCATCCAGGATGACAGCGAGTTTCATGTCGGCCCCGGCGTGTTGTCGCTACTCCAGAATCCGAAGGTGTTGGATGTCGTCGAGTGCATTCTCGGATCCGAGATCAACGCAAGCCCGAATCAGCATTGCCGGATCAAGCTGCCGGCGCGAGAGGTCCAGCAGTTCGGCGGCCGGAAGGGCGAGACGATCTACGCGCCGACCCTCTGGCACCAGGACGCGATGGGCCAGCTCCCGCAGTCGAACGAAACGACCGTGCTGACGGTCTGGATTCCGACGACCGACGTCGACGAGGAAAACGGATGCCTGGCGGTCGTGGGAGGCGAGCACAATGACGACACGTTGCTGCCTTGGCCGATGGATGCCGCGCTGATCGATCGCCTTGAGAGGAACAGCATCCCGTTGCCGGTCAAGTTCGGCGATATCGTGCTGTTGCACAAGAAGGCGCCGCATGGCTCCAGGTTGAACAAGACGGCACAGGTGCGCTGGAGCTTCGACTTCCGCTACTACCCGGCGCATCAACCGACCGATCGGCCGTGGTTCCCGAATATCCGCGTGCGCAGCAAGGCAGATCCCGGTTCTGCTGTGGTCGACGCAGGAGCATGGCGGAAATCCTGGGAGGATGCCCGCGCGATGCTTGCGGGTCAGAAGCTGCCGCTACCAGGGCGGCGTGAGTTCGCACAGGTCGTCGCGGACGGAATGATTCGGCGGTGGGAGGCCGGCGAATATCCGAGCTTTCCAGTGAAGGACGTTGCCGCAGCTTCGACTCCCGCAGCCTGAGGCGTCTGAGATGGAGGGGACGGCGATCAAGTGGATACGGGCGGTGGATGGCACCGAGCTTGCCCTACATTACTGGGCGCCTGCCGAGCCCCGAGCTGCCCTGTTCTACATCCACGGCATCCAGAGCCATGCCGGATGGTTGTTCGAGACCGGGCCGCAACTGGCGGCCAGGGACGTGGCAGTTGTCGCGCTGGACCGTCGCGGATCGGGACGGAGTGGCGGCGAGCGTGGTCACGTCGCCACGCTCGAGCTTCTGCTGTCGGACTATCTGATGGGTATAAAGGCCGCGCGGGAAGTGGTGCCGGATGCGCCGCTGGCGGTGCTGGGCCAGAGCCTGGGCGGCAGCGTTCTCGCTGGATTATGCACCAGTGGGCAGTTGCGCGCGGAGGCATTGATTTTCTGCGCGCCGGCACTGGGGCAGCAGCGGGCTCGCCATGATCCGGAGAAGCTCGGCCGCTTCCGCGCGTGCAGAGGTCTTGGCCGAGTCGCGGTCACGCTCAAGGACGAGGACTACACGGAGGAGGAGGTCTATCTGCGCTTCATGTCGGCGGATGCCCTGATGCTTCGCGAGGTTACGGACAGCACGCGGTCGACGCTGGTGCATCTCGAAGACGCATACGCGGAGACCGGAGCGACGCTGAGGGTACCCACGTTCCTCGCGGCGCCGGAGCGTGATCCGATCATCGATCTCGCCGTTGCGCGCCGTTGGCTCGGCAGGCTGATCGGGCCCTATCGTGAAACGGTGTTCGCAACGAGGCATCACTATATCGAGTTCAGCCGGCAACAAGAGAGCTATTGGGACTGGCTTGCGGCTTGCGCGATTCCAGTCGAGGAGTTGCAGAGATGACCGACGGAGGACATCTTGCCGTATCCGGGTCGCCTCTGCACGATCGCCGCGTCGACATCGCCGTTCCGGATTGCGGCGGCAACCCGGTCATTGAAGCAGCTTTCCGGCGACACCTGCAGGGGCAGGCCGGCGTGCTCATACATCACGACCGTCCGGAGGACGCCGATGCGCTGGCACGGCGGATCGGCGACGTGACAACGGTGCTCCAGTTCTTCTCGGCGCGCCCGCTGTCTGCCGGGGTGCTCGAGGCGTCGTCGGCCAAGCGGATCATTGTGGCGGGCCCGATCGGCGCGAGCGTCGATCTCGATGCGGCCGGACGCAGGAACATGGCGGTGTACGAGACCCCCGGGCTGGCGTCAGCCTCGGTTGCCGAGTACACGATCGCGCTGGCGCTCGCCATTGGCAGGCGGATGACGGATGGGTGCCTGGAGCTGAGATCCGGACGATGGCATGCGAGCTTCGGCCGAGGGCTGTTCGGCAAGACGGTCGGTATCGTCGGGCTGGGCCGCGTCGGCGGCCGTGTCGCTGAACTGTGTAAGGCGTTCTCCGCGCGGGTTGTCGCCTGGAGTCCGTCGCTGACGGATGGACGAGCCGCGGAACTAGGTGTCCGGCGAACAGAGCTGGACGAGCTCGCAGCCAGCAGTGACGTGATCAGTCTGCATATGAGATTGAGCCCGACGACCAAAGGCCTGTTCGATGCGCGATTGATCGATCTGATGCGACCCACGGCGTTTCTGATCAACACCGCCCGCGCCGGTCTCGTGGATGGGGAAGCATTGCGGCAGGCGTTGAACGCGCGTCGGATCGCCGGTGCGGCACTCGACGTTTTTGAGGATGAGCCGATCGGACCGGGATCGCCCTGGCTCCAGACCGACAACGTCCTGCTGTCGCCGCACATGGCATGGATGAGCGAGGAGGCGCTGGAGGCGTTTGTCGGTGCCGCGGTCGATTTTGCCATTCGTGGAGACGACTCGCGTGTCCGTCGTGTTGTCTGAGCCGGCGCAAGCCCGAGTAGCTGGCGCCACGGTGTTCGTCGGCAGCGACCGGGTTCTCGGCGACACCTTGGACCACGCGGCCGCAGCCTTGGGAGCGGCAGGTTGCAATGTTATCCGCGGCCACGCCGAACCGCCGCCACACCGCACGCGCTACGCGCTTTCGACCGCCCGACGATACTTCGAGGCGGCATCAGTGCTCCTGATCAGCTCGCGGACCATCATCGACGCGGCGATGCTCGAGGTCGCGCCTCGGCTACACGCTGTTGTCTTTGCCTCGATAGGCACGGATTCGATCGATCTGCCGGCGGCGACCGATCGCGGCATCATCGTCGCAAACGGCGCGACGGCCGAAAACGTCGAAAGCCTGGCGGAGGCAACCGTGATGCTCATTGCGGCTCTCCTGCTGGACCTGCCGCGCAAGCAGCGCCAGTTCGCGTTGCGGTCCGCCCGTGCGCGGGCGGATGAACTGTCGGCGCGCATGGTGTCCGGCAAGACCATCGGGCTGATCGGGTTCGGCCGCATCGCGCGCTCCGTCACGCGACGGTTGCAAGGCTGGGGCACCGAGATTCTGGCTTATGACAGACATCCGGATGAGACGCCGGTCGCCGGCGTGCGTTTCGTCGAGCTTGACGAACTGCTGGCGCGCAGCGACGTCGTCAGCGTTCACTTGCCGCTGACCGCCGAGACGCGCGGGCTGCTCGGAGCTGCGGAGTTCGCGCGCATGAAGCGCGAGGCCTGCGTCATCAACACCTCGCGCGGTGGCATCGTCGACGAGGCGGCGTTGGCGCAGGCGCTTTCCGCCGGACGGATCGCTGGCGCGGCCATCGACGTCTTTGAGACGGAGCCTCCCCCTGTGGATCATCCGCTTCGCGGGCTGGAGAATGTCATCCTCACCGAGCATACGGTCGGCTGTACGCGGGAGCTGTTCGCCTCGCTCGCGCCGACCGCGGTTGAGAACGTCATGCGCGTGATCCAGGGGCGGGATCCGCTGCACATCCGCAATCCGGCCGCGCTGCTCCGCTGGCGCGAACGATTTCGGCGCCAGTCGGCGCAGCAGGCCTGGCCTGGCGGCGACACGAATCTGCAGTACGGGACAGGGGAGTACCGATGACCGCGATGCCGTCGAAGATTGCGGGCCGCACCGACGCGCTCGCCGAGGACACGGAGGTCGTCCTCATTCGTCAAACCGGGGGACCGGAGGTGCTCTCCGTGGAGCAGTCGAGGCTCGATCCGCCAGGGCCGGGCCAGGTGAGATTGCGGCAGACCGCCATCGGCCTGAACTATGTCGATACTTACTACCGCACCGGGCTCTACAAGACGCCGCTGCCCAGCGGCATCGGCTTCGAAGCCGCGGGGATCGTCGAATGCCTCGGAGAAGGGGTGGCCGGTCTGCGGCCCGGAGATCGCGTCGTCTACGCGATTGCAAGCCTGGGCGCCTACGCCCGACTGCGCAACGTTCCCGCTGAGCGGCTGGTGAAGGTGCCCGATGACATCACCGATCATCAAGCCGCCGCCATCGCGCTTCAGGGCATGACCGCGCACTATCTGCTTCGGCGCGCCTATTCCGTGCAGCCCGGCGACACGATCCTGGTGCACGCTGCCGCCGGCGGTGTCGGTCTCATTCTCTGCCAGTGGGCGGCAAGTCTCGGTGCGACCGTCATTGGAACCGTAGGCACGGAAGAGAAGGCCGAGCTCGCGCGCGCCAACGGATGCACCCATACGATCCTGTATCGGAGCGAGAATCTGGTCGAGCGTGTCTGCGACCTCACCAAGGGTGCGAAGCTACGCGTCGTTTACGACTCGGTTGGCCGCGATACTTTCGTGAGCTCGATGGATTGCCTTCAGCCGTTCGGGCTGCTGGTCTCGTTCGGCCAATCCTCCGGGGCGATCGGGCCCTTCGAGACGCGAATTCTCGCCGAAAAGGGCTCGCTATACCTGACGCGGCCGACGCTTTGGACGTACATCGCACGTCGCGAGGATCTCGTGGCGTCTGCTTCGGAGCTGATGGCTGCCGTCTCGCGAGGAACCATCAAGCCGAGGATCAGCCAGACCCTTCCCTTGATGGAGGCGGCCCAGGCGCACCGTGATCTTCACAGCCGCAAGACGGTCGGAAAGACGCTTCTCATCCCCTGAGCAGCATCTGCCGCGGCCCTTGCCGGATGATCGGCTATTTCCTGTCCATGGCACGGGCCTGGGCGGCAACGATGAGCACGCCGATCACGACCAGCAGGCCGCCGGCCGACTGAATCGGCGACATCCTCTCGTCCAGCCCTAGATATCCTGAAACGACGGTGGCCACAGGGCCGAGGGCGCTGATCATCGCGACGCGGCTTGCGCCGATCCGGCGCAGCGCCTCGGCCATCATGAAGACCGGCATCACGGTACTGAACAGCGCCATGCAGAGGGCGAGCAGGTAGACCCGGGTGGGCAGCACGAGCGCGCTCAGCGGGCGGAGTGCCATGAACTGAACGATGCAATACACGCTGGCCGTGGTCGTGGCATAGGCCGTGAAGCGTATCGAACCGAGCCTCGGCACGACTTCGCCGCTTCCAACGAGATAGACCGAGAAACTCACCGCGCTCAGCATGACGAGCAGCGCACCGAGCCAGAAATTTTCACTGCTCTTGTCGAGCTGCCCCGAAAGAACCAGCGCGACACCGATATATGTAATCGCCAGCGCGATCAGCTCGCGCCGGGTAATCGGCTTCCTGAGGACGACCGAGGAGATCACCACCACGATGGTCGGATACACGAACAGGATCAGCCGGCCGACGCCGGCGGCGACATATTGCAGCCCGATCATGTCGAGGAAGCTTGACAGATAGTAGCCGACGAAGCCCAGGGCGGCGAGCGCCATCGCGTCGTGTGCGGTGATTGACGGAAGCGTCCGGCCGCCGGAAGGCCCCCGATACAGGACAACCGCAATGACGAAGAAGGGCAGTGAGAAGATCATTCTCAGGGCCAGCAGCGTCACAGGATCGCTCATGTCCTCATAGGCGAGCTTGACGAATATCGCGCGAAGGGAAAACGCCACCGCCCCGATCGCCGCCAGCGCTACGCCGACAATATTGTGTGTCCTGGACACGGTCGTCGTTGACGCGCCGGGGCCGAGCGCCTCCGGCGCAGGCCCGAGCGGCCGCGAGATTGCGAGGTCATGTCTTTCGGAGATTCCGGCCATAGTCCGTCTCACTGACTCCCAGGTGGCGGCAGGATGATGAGCCCTGCCGGAGAGCGCCAACGCTTTTTAGGCAAGGCACCCTTCGCGTTCGACGAAGGTCCGCCGGCCGCTACGGCGAGACATCGGACATCGAAGATCACTCACGCCCAGGAGGGATTTACGGTCTCTTTCGACCTTGACCGGGGTGTGGTGGGTCAGGCTTACTTACGGTAGTGCCGCGCACTGGCTGCGCGGGGGGCGGAGATCGTCGGGAGGATCGCTCATGGCCCACGGGAATTGAAGGACTGATGCGACAAATCAACAATCTCATCCGGCGTATCGATCTGACGTCGCTCCAGCTCTTCGTCGCGGTGTGCGAGGAGGGGACGCTGACGCGCGCGGCGTCGCGGGAAAACATTGCCATGAGCGCGGTGAGCAAGCGCCTTGCGGAGCTTGAAGAGGCGCTTGGAACCGACCTCTTTGTCCGGCACTCCAAGGGCATGATGCTGGCTCCCGCCGGGGAATCCCTGCTGCATCACGCGCGATCGATGCTGACGAGCGTCGAGAAGATGGGCGCGGAGCTCGACGAATACCGCATGGGCATCAGGGGCCACATCCGGATGCTCGCGAACGTATCGGCCATCGTCGAATTCCTTCCCGACGACCTGCCGGCCTTCTTCGCGACCCACAGTCTGGTCAAGATCCACCTTGAGGAAAGACTGAGTGCGGGTGTCGTCAAGGCCGTCGAGGAAGGGTATGCGGAAGTGGGCATCTGTGTGTCCACGACCAACAGCCGTGACCTGTTTGCGCGTCCCTATCGCAGCGACCGGCTTGCGCTGGCGGTGCCGCAAGATCATCCGCTGGCCGATCGGGCATCGATCGATTTCGTGGAAAGCCTGGATTTTGATCATATCGGCTTTCACGCCGATAGCGCGATCTACACCCGTTCGCGCGCGGCAGCCGCGGAGGCTGGAAAGGCGGTCAATCTGCGGATCAACGTACCGAGCTTTGATGCCATTTGTCGGATGGTGCAGTGTGGCCTGGGTGTCGGGTTGATCCCGGATCGGGCATTCGAAGTGCTGGCTTCGGGCATGGGCATCAAGGCGATTCCGCTCAGGGACGACTGGGCCTATCGGGAATTGAAGATCGTGACCCGCGATCCCGCCGGGCTCTCGACCGTGACCAAGATGCTCGTTGAGCATCTGGCGCAATCGGGCGGCAATCGCGCGCCTGCGTCAACGGCGGCAGCTTCGGTGTCGGCGCCGAGCCCCCGCCACGGTCGATGACGCGGCGGGGACATCATCGTTGGTCCAGCCTGACCGTCGGGGCGGTCCGGCGAAGCCAGATCGCCGCGACGAGCGGGCCGAGCAGGCCCATGAAGAGCGACAGCGCGACAATGACCGTGCCGGCGCCGTAACGGCCGGCGAATACGCTGACCAGGAGGCCGGCGAGAGGTTGGGACAGGTTGTTCAGCATGATGATCAGGCCCGTCGTCTTGCCGAGATCTTCCCGGGGAATGATCTTCATGCGCAGGCTGCGAATGAAGACACTGAACATCTTGTCGAAACCGACAACGAGAACGAAGCCGAGCGCGTAGACGTGGGCGTGGGAAGCCAGTCCGGAGACGGCGCCGCCGGCAAAGATCATCGCATAGCTGATGACGCCCAAGACCTGCAGGGACGCAGGCGCATGCGCGGTGGCGAACAAGATGACCACGGTCGCGATCGCGCCTGCGGCCTGAAGAACGGCATAGTAGGAGTCTGTTTCTCCGTGGACACCGGTCACCATTGCCGCTGACGTTGCGAGGGTCACGCCAATGATGAGGTTGACGGCGGCTGCGAGAAGGACGGTCTCGACCAGGCCCGGTCGTCCGATGACGTGCCGAAGTGCGGTTTTCAGCGGCAGTGTCCAGCCGCTTGGCGCCGGCGTCGGTTCGGCCAATGTCGGCCGGACGAATCGCTGCCAGATGATCATGGCGCCGTCAGCCGCCATGAACAGGGCGGTCGTCGAGATCACCACGTATTCCCAGGACCATAGCTTGAGAAGACCGGCGGCGACCAGCGGCCCGAGCACCATGCCGAGCTGATCGGCAATCTGGGTGTAGGAGGCGACCTTCTCGAACCTGTGCCGATGAAAGACTTGAGGCAGCAGAACCTCGCGCGCCATCAGCCCCTGCGTCGTCAGAACGCCGCAGGCCACAGATATCCCGATCAGCCAGCCGATTCCGCCGAAGCCCGCGTAGGCGATCATGCCTGCGAAGCACGCCACGGCACGAAGCTGCTGACTAATGTGCAACAGCGCCAAAGGGGATTTTCGATCGCACAGCACCCCGCAGATCGGAAACGACAAATAGCGCGGCAATGTCTCGAGCAGGAATGCCGCTCCCGACCAGGCGACGCTGCCGGTCAACTGGAAGATGACGAGCGGGACCAGAAACAGAAGGATCTGGTCCGCGAGCCGTGAGAGGAAGAGAGAGTAGAAGAAGGCTTGATGCTTCAGTTCCAACGAGCAACCCCAACCAGCTGATGAACCGCCTTAGTAAGACGATCCGCTGTCGGCGTCGAGATTGTGCTGCTCGTGACCGGCAAGGGGCGGATTGAACACGCTCACCAGCACCAGATCCTGCGTCGGGCCGCCGCGCAGATAGTGTTCGTCATGTTCGTTGAGAACATAGATGCTGCCCGGGCGGAGCCGATACACATTGCCTTGCATGTCCTCGACTTCACCTTCCCCCGCGATGCAATAGCATGCTTCCAGGTGAGATCGGTATTGCAACCTTGATACTGTGCCGGCGCGAACCACGGTATGGCATACGGCGAAACCCATTCCATCGCTCGCCGTCAATAGCCGGTGGCTCGTGCCATTTCCCCACTCGACGAACCGGCCTGTTTTTTCGACTTCTTCGAGATCGCGTACAAACATGTTTCCTCAGTCATTTTGCACAACACGACGTGTAACGGAATTCTCCTACCATGAGCTGCGACTCTTTGTTATAAAAACTCATCCAGAGGTTGCGGGAGCTTCCGAGTGTGCCTTTTCCATCACTATATTGAACGCAGTGTTCGAGACTGCCCAGAGAAGATCGCGGTGAAGATCGATGGCGCGTGCGCGACCTATCGCGAGCTGGATGATATCGGCAATCAGGTCGCCGGTCGTCTCGTCGATGACGGCATCCGTGCTGGAGACAGGGTCGCGATCTATGGCGTGATTTCCATCCGTTTGCTCGGTGTTGTTCTCGGCATCTTCAAGGCGGGTGCAGTCCTCGTGGGAGTTCATCACACCTTCGGGCTCCGAAAGCTGATGTTCGAGCTTCGGGACTCCGGTGCTTGTGCGGTGATCACCGATCGGGCGGCCGAATTGCGGGAGCGCCAGTTAGATTATACAATCTATAGTTGTAACGATGATTTTTCTGCTGCCGTGCCAGAACGCGACTGCTCGTTTTTCCGGGAGGTGCGGGAAGAGGATATTTCAGTCATCTTCTATACGTCGGGCTCGACGTCGCGCCCGAAGGGCGTCGCCGTCAATCACAAGAATATGATTGCGGCGTTCGAATCGGTGACCGGCTATCTCAGGAACACGTCCGAGGATGTGGTTCTGAGCTATTCGACCTTGGGCTCCGACTACGGCTTCTATAATGTGATGATGCCGCTCATGTTCGGAGGGACCGCGCTCGTCGAGCGCGCGTTGCCGGACGATCCCGATGAGATCATCGATCTCATCGATGCCCACGGCGTGACTGGGCTGCAGGTGTTTCCTCCCTTCATCTTCCATCTGTTAAAGGCGAGCGCGCTGGGAAGGCGCGCGCCGAGATCGCTGCGTTATATCTCCACGAGCGGGCAGGCCCTGCCGGTGAAGCATATCCGCCGCTTGCGAGAGGCGTGGCCGGGCGTCCAGATCTTCTCGAATTATGGGCTCACGGAGTGCAAGCGCGTCTCGTTTCTGCCGCCCGACGAGATCGATCAACGGCCGCAGTCGGTCGGCCGGGCCATTCCCGGCGTGCGGACCTATCTGTTTGCCGAGGATCGCTCCCTCGTGACCGAGCCGGGGCAGGTCGGCGAGCTCGGTGTTGCCGGCGACCTGCTGATGCAGAAATATTGGAACATGCCGGACGAAACCTCCGCCCGAATGATTGAGGGGGCGGCCGGTGAAGCTCGGGTGTTCCTGACGGGCGACCTATTCCGCGTCGATGGCCAGGGGTATCTCTACTACGTCGCAAGGAAGGACGACGCTTTTGCGCGGAGCGGGTTCAAGGTCAATCCGCGAGAGATCGAGCAATTGCTGATGGCCCACCCCGCGGTTTCGGAAGCGGCTGTAGTCCCCGTCGCCGACGAATCCGTCGGACATCTCCCCAAGGCATTGATCGTTGCGGAGCAGGCGACGTCCATCACGAGCCACGAACTGGTCGAGTACTGCACGATGCATCTCGATTGGCACATGGTGCCCGCCTTCGTGGAGTTCGTACCGGCGCTGCCGCGGACCGCGTCGGGAAAGACCGCGACCCGCGCATTGTCCTGATCCCCATCCTCATCCTCATTCTCATCCTCGGCCCAGCATCAGTGGAGGTCTTCGGGCATGACCAATCGACCTGCGACCGACGTCGACGCCTATCTTCAGCAATCTTCGATGATCAGATTGGCGCAGCAATTCGAGCAGTTGGCGACCGGAGCGGCACAGGTGCCGCGGCAGCCAGTGCTGACGCGGATCCGCAACCGGATAGCGGATACCGACGTGCTGGAGTATCACGACCGGCTGGTACCGAAGGCGGGACCACTGTTCTCGCATTTCCTCGCCAGCATTCCAGGCATCCTCGAGGAAGTGTCGCGCGTGGGCGTGGCGCTGAGCCGTCTGTCGAGGCAGCGGGCCGAAAGCAGCGGTCGGCCCTGCCTGCTTTATGAGATCGATGCCTTCGACGGTTCCAACGGACGCACGCTTGCTGCGTTTTCCGGCGGCGCGGTCAAGACACTGACTTGTTCTCCGAACAGGGCGAACGAAGAGCATTTTGAGCGCTTTGCCGATCCGGCCCTGTCGAGATTCATTCCGACGTCGTTCCTCAAGCTCGACGGGGACGTACTTCGCACGCTGGTGGACGACGAGGATTTCCATGGCGGCTTTGACTATATCTACGAAACGGCCGCCTTTCAGTTTTACGGCAAGGACCGCGATTTCCAGATCGAGCAGGGCTGTCGCATGCTCAGGGACGACGGGCTGGTCTTCTTTCTCGAAAAGCTCGATCACACCGACCGCCTCGAGTACGAACGACGGGAGCGCGTCAAGGACGAGCAGCACAAGGCGCACTATTTTACGCCCGAAGAGATCGAGTGGAAACGGCAGCAGATGCTGCTGCGCATGTATGAGGGCGAGGTTCTCCTCGACGAGCTCGTGAGCTCGATTGGACGACACTTCTCGCACTGCTATCTGTTGTGGAATAGCACGAATTTCTACGAGTTCGTCGCCTCGAACGACGGGCAGCGCATCGAGGAGTTCGTCCGCCTTCTCGGCCCGCCCTTGATTGAAGATCAGTTCGTCTTCGAGCGGCCAATGTTGCGAAAGGTGCTGGAGCGTGCGCATGGATAGGCTGGACGGGACGGTCTATTGGGGAGCGGACCAGCCGTCGCTCGCGACGCTCTATGCGAGCGTCGAGGCGTTGTTGCCACGATGGCACAAACGTGCGGAGGAAGCCCGCAGGCTTGGGAAGCTGCCGCGCGAGTCCGTCGATGAGCTGTTCGACGCCGGATTGCTTCAGCTCGCGATGCCGAAGCGTTTCGGCGGCCTTGAATTGGATTGGCCTGTCCTTGCAGAAGTTGCAAGGCTCGCGGCGCGCGCGTGCCCTTCGACAGCATGGATCGTGGGCCTCGTTGGAGGACACATTCAGATCGTATCGCGATTTCCAGCGGAGGCGTTGAACGCGGTCTTCCGCGGCGGAGCTCGTCAACTTGTCACGACAGGATCGGCGACGGCGGCCGGCGGAATATCGCGGGACGGTGGCGCATATCGGGTCGATGGTCGCTGGCGGCTCGGCTCCGGCGTGGACTATGCGACATGGGTGATCGTGTCCGGCTCATGCCTGCATCCGTCTCGACGCGACGCCCGGACGGTTATGGCGCTGCTGCCAGCCATCGACATCGAGATCGGCGATGATTGGCAGGCCATCGGAATGGCAGGGACCGGGTCGCGCGACATCATTATCCGCGATCGTTCGCTTTCAGAAAGCTGGGCGCAGCCGCTGGACAATGTTCTCGGGCGTTCGGCGGAACGCGGCGGTCACTACTTGCAGTCGGTTTCTCTTATTCCCTATCTGACCAGCGTGATCGTCGGTCCTCTGCTCGGCTGTGCGGAGGGAGCGGTGGCGGCGGGACTTGCGATCATGCGAGAGCGGCATGGACGGCAGCCAAACGGGAACCAATGGGCGTTTGCCATGCGCGCCGGCGAGATCATCGCCGATATCGAATGCGCACGGCTTTTGTATCGCAGCATTTTATCGAGACTGCATGAGGCGGGCTGCAACGGCCGCGATCTCTCCGATAGAGACTACGCAGCGATCAAGCGCGACCGGGCCAGGCTGACCCGCTTATGCATGAACGCCGTGCAACAGCTGATGTCCCAGCTTGGAACTTCCGTCATCGCGCAGACGCACCCGGTGCAGCGCCACTGGTGCGATCTCCAGGTCATGGCTGCACACATGGATGTGAATTGGGATCGCGCGATGGCGGACTACGGCACGGCTCTTCTTGTGCAGCTCTGAAAACAAGTGATTGAATAGCGCCGTTGACCTAGGGATGGGATCGCCGGATGTATTTCTTGATCGCCTCCATCGTTTCGATACCTTCATTTACGATCCAGTCGCGAAAGCGTGCGATCTCGGGGCGCCGCGCGGCGGTGTCCTGACAGACCAGATAGTAGGACATTGGATTCGAGAGGCGCGCCGCAAATGGCGCCATCAGTCGTCCTGATGCGAGTGCAGAGATGACCAGCGGCGTTCGGCCGATGGCAAGTCCCAACCCATATTCGGCCATCTCGAGCGCGAGCGCAGAATTTTCGCAATGAAATCCTGAAGTGGTATCGAAATCCTCGAGTCCGGCCTCGACCTGCCAAGCTTGCCAGTCCGTCGGCCGAACGATGGTATGGACCAGTGAATGGCGACGAAGCAGGTCTGATCCAGCAGGAAGTGCGGCTTCGCGAAACAGGGTGGGCGAGCAAACGGGGAACAGCTCTTCGTTCATCACGAACGTCGAATGGAGCCCCGGCCAGGATCCGTAGCCTAGCCGCAAGGCGACATCGATATCCTCTCTCGTAAAATCGACCAGGCGGAACGACGTTGAGACGGCGACGGCGATATCCGGAAACTGTTGCCGAAAGCCGATCAACCTCGGCGCCAGCCATCTCTGTGCGACGGTCGCCAGAAAGCTGGTTCTAAGTTTCAACGCGCTATGCGACGTCAGCCCTGTGACTGCCGACGAAATATCTGAAAATGTTCGGCAAAGTACGGGAAAGAGTTGCTGGCCGTTTTCTGTCAACTCTACGCCGCGGCCAACGCGGCGGATCAGGCGACGACCAAGTGCGTCTTCCAGAATCTTGAGCTGCTGCGTCACCGCAGCTGGCGTTACGCAGAGCTCGTCGGCTGCTTTCGTGACACTGAGGTTGCGAGCTGCTGCTTCGAAGGCGCGAAGCGCGTTCAACGGGGGGAGGCGAGGGCGCATCTGCCAGACCATTCCGAGAAGGCTCGTCCAAAACTCAACGCAGATCGAAAGCCCGCTGCAGAAACGGGCTCTATTGCTTGGCTCTAGCGATGGGCGCCAGCGTTGACTCACGGTTCAGTTTCCGTTGGAGTCCATTGTACGGCGAGTGCCCTCACCTTTCAATTGTGTGGTAATAGAATACAATCTTAAGATGGAATCAAGAGTTTCAAGTGAGGTGGCTTCATAAGACGCCAGTTTTGTTTTCGCGAGCTGCGCTGCCGTGGCCGATGCGCCTGTCCATCTGATCAAGGCGTATTGTTTCCTTCCAACAAACATCTGTTTCGGATCGATGCCCTCCGCGGCAAGGGCCGCCGCGGCTTCGAACAAGTGATGGAAGCCGCGGTTGGGGTGCTGGTGGTGTCGACGATTGCGAAGATCCGTCGCGCCTATTTTGTTCATGGTCAACCGGTCAAGGCGATCTGCCGCGAGCTTGGCGTATCGTGCAAAGTAGTACGCGAGGTCATCGGTTCCGAGGCAACGAAGTCCGATACGAGCGAGAGACGCAGCCGCTTCCGAAGATGAGCCTCTGGAGTGACGAGCTTGACCGGTTTCTGGTGAACGGCTGTTCGCCCCGGTGCGGCGCGTCACGGTGAAGGCGCGGATCGCTAGGCACAAGGGCCGGGCGTCCAGGTCAGCGCCCCTGGCGGCGCATCTCACCTATCTCAAGAGGGACGGGGTCACTCGCGATGGCCAGCCGGCACGGATGTTCGACGCCGCGGGCGATCAGGCGAATGAGGCTGCGTTCGAGGCGCTGGGCAGGGGTGACCGGCATCATTTCCGGTTCATTGTCTCTCCCTAGGACGCAGCCGACATGGAGAACCTCAGAGCGTTTACCCGCGATTTGATGCGGCAGATGGAGGCCGATCTCGCGACCAGGCTTGAGAGTCGGGTCTCTGGGGAATTGGTCTCCTCGGCTGACAACGCTTGTCCAAATTATCCTGGGATCAAGCGAGCCGATGTTCGTAGCTTATAGGCCAGGGCGCTCGGTTCTCTACAAGGATCCGTACGCTGAGGTCTTGGCAAGCAAGCATCCGGCACTCGGACGGGTGACCTGCCAATCATGCGCGGTTTCCTCCCTTGGAGGCTTTCGGGCGCAAGCCGCCCGCATATTCCACACCGTCACCGCTGCGGCCGGCATCCGCAATCCTTCACAAGAGCTGACGTCCCGCGGGACATCGGGAGCACAAGGTCTGGCTATTCGCATGCGTTATTTTCGATGGCCGCGCTCATTCGTGCCGAATCCTGAGCTACGATCCGAAAAGCTCAGGCGGGGCCTTCTCCTTCAAGGCTCCGCCGATATGCTTGTCGAGAAGCTTGGCGGCGCCTTCGAGCGAGCCCTTCTCCAGCAGATCGATGATGGCTAGGTGCTCGCCTGGTTGCCGCCATACCCGATCGCGGTCGAGCGTCTGACGGTATTCGATCAGGCGCCGCAATTCGTTCTGACGGGCGACGGTCTGGGCCAAGAACCTGTTACCCGACATAAGGGCGAGCGCCTCGTGGAAGTCGCTGTTCGACTTGAACAGCTCAACTTGGCCAAGCGTCTTGAACCCCGCGCTATGGAGAAATTCCTGCCGCTTGCGCTGCTCCGAAAGGACGGGACGATCGAGCTTGAAGGTCGAGGATCGCAAGCCTTGAGGCTCTAGGAGATTGAGGCCGGGCTGATTAACCTCACACTCGACAACATCCAAGCCCTGGCCGTCGCGCTAGGCGTTGAGCCCTCTGATGCTTGTGGCATCTATGGCACGGCATTTGAGATGGTTCCGCGCCTTCCCCGTGAGCGTGGGTGTGATCCGAGGCCGTCACTCTGGCAGGCCTTCGAGGTCGTCCCAGCCGAGCCCCACCTTTGGAGGGTGCGGGCGCCGCCAAAAATTCTCATTTGAAATCAAGGCGCCTTAAAAGTAGGTAGGGGGCCATAAGTCATTGATCTTGCTCTTGGCTTTCTCCCCTGTCGTACCCACCATCGAGTGCTGCGTGTGATTTGCCGTAATAGTGATCGCAGTACTGAAGGGGGTGTCGCTCCGCTTGTTTCCCCGGTTGGCAGCTTGAGAGGAGGCGGGCGGTCCATCGGGTCGGAGCAGCTATTTGAACTTCTCCGGCCAAAGCCCTGGTGCGATCGACTAGCTCTGCCGGGAGCTGCCAATGCTGTTGACGGGCGCAGATGTCGTTGCAGCGAATTGCTCAGGTGCAAGCCGAAGCTGGCCACCGGTTGACCACCGAAACCCCGTGAACAAACGGCGATAAAGGACGTCAATCGCGAGCAAACTTCATTGTTTTTGTTGATCTTTTCGCATGCTACTTACGTTCGGGACGCAGGGGTCGCAGGTTCGAATCCTGCCGCTCCGACCATTTTTTCAGGCGCCTAGCTTTTCATCTCCCGAGAAGCGCAACGAAATCACACGGCGCCACCCTGCACCATCCGGCTATTCGTGAGCATTTCGCCGCGGCAGACGACAGCGCTTCATCGAGCGTCCAATTCCTTCAGCTTCCGGTAAAGCGTGCGCAGGCTGATGCCGAGGGATTCTGCAAGCGATTCTCGATTGCCGCGATGCGTCAACAGGGCGGTCCGAAGCGCTCGCGCCTCGCGCTCCTTCGATGACGGCGGGTTCTCACCGTCAGCAGGCGCCAGCTTTGTTGCGGTTCGCTGCACCCGGTCGCGTCCCTCAATGTCCGGCGATCGCAGCGTCAGAGCACGCTCGATCGTCGCGGCTGAGATGACATCGTCATCGCAGAGCAGGGCCGCGCGCTCCAACACGTTGCGCAACTCGCGAACATTGCCCGGAAAGGCGTAGCCCCCGAGCCGCTCGAGTGCCGGCTGGGACAAGGTGGGCCTTCGCTCCGGCGCCACGCGGGCAAGCAGCGCTGCGGCGAGAAGCGGTAGATCAGCGGCGCGGTCGCGCAATGCCGGCAGAAGGATCGGAAAGGTCGACAGTCGGTCGTAAAGATCGCTTCTCGACAATGCGAGACGCGTGCGCGCGATCAATTCCGGGGACCAGCAGAGCGCGATCAGGAAGGCCGGTGCGCGACCATTCCGATCAGCGCAGAGCGGCCGTGATGGCCGCTGCCTTCGCTGAGCTCCGTCTCGTATTCGCGCAGTTCGATGATCTCCAACTCACGGAACGCCTCTCGGAGCATGGTTTCCGTATAGAGGTGCGAGAGGGCGGAAGGGCCGCCCGTCTTGTACTCCAACTGCTTGGGCGTATAGCCCTGCAGGATCAGCGTCCCGCCCGGCTTCAGGCTTGCGATCATGCGCGCGAACAGCCGTTTCCTCAAATCTGGGGCGGCGAACTGCACAAAAATCGCTGCGATGCCGTCATACGCCGCACTTGGCCACGCGAAGCCGTCGCAATCGGCAAGCTGGTAGTTCACGCTGACTCCGGCTGACGCGGCAAGTTTGCTCGCTTTCGCCAGACCCACCTCCGAGATGTCGAAGGCGTCGACCTGAAATCCCTGCCGGGCGAGCCAGACGCTGTTGCGGCCTTCTCCGTCGGCGACGCAGAGAATGCGACTGCGGTACGGGAACGTGCCGACATGGCCGCGCAGCCGTTGATTGGGTTCGGTTCCGAAAACGAAATCATCGCCTTCGAACCGTCGGTTCCAGCGGCCGGCGCCGGTGTCTGGCGGTACCTTCGTGACCATCGGCAGTCCCACTTTGAAGATGACAAGCGTGTTTGTTGGCAGCCGCAAGGAGCTTGCGAACTCCTCGGTATCAGCTTGCGAACCCTTGATCGCAAGTTAGGTGAACTGGAAGCCGGATCGTAGTTCATCAGCCCGTCAGACGCGGCAGGCGCGTGAGCAGGGGACGATCGCGCCGGCGGCTCGATACCGTCTCGCACGAACCGCGCTGGGACAGGCTCGACCGCCTGTTTGTTATCGTCTCGCCAAAGTGATAGCAACACGGGACGGCCTTGCGGCATGACGCCGTGGCCGCCGATGTAACGGACCGAATTGGTCGATTGAGGAATATGCGGACGAATATGGCAACCAAGCGTGCACGCAGCAGGTCTTCGCTCGAGCCTGACGCGCTGCTCGAGAAGGCTCACAAGGCAAGCGAATTCCTCAAGGCGCTGTCGCACGAAGCGCGGCTTGCCATTCTGTGTCTGCTGCTTGACGGAGAGAAGTCCGTCAGCAGCATTGAGGATTCGCTGCAACTCCGCCAGCCGACGGTGTCGCAGCAACTTGCCCGGCTGCGCGCGGACGATCTCGTCAAGGTGCGCCGGGACGGCAGGAACGTGTATTATTCGGTCTCGCGGCCGGAAGTGATCGAGGTCATGTCCGCTCTCTATCGCGCTTTCTGCTAAGTGGTGCTGATGGAGTCTCGCTGCCCGCGGAGATCGTCCGTCAGGCGGAGCCGGGGACGGCGGCGACCGTGTTTCCTGCGGTCACTCGATCGATGAACCCGGCTGCCGCGGCTATCACCGCGGAGGTCGCCTGTTGGTGGGGTGCATGTCCACAGCCTTCCAGCACGCAGGTCTCGATCCGGGCTGGCACGAGGGCGCGGAGCGTCTCAAGCTGAATATGCGTGAAGAACTCGTCTTCGCTGCCCTGAACAGCCAGCACCGGGGCGCGAACCCGTCCAACGTAGGGCTTGATCCCCCAGTCGCGCGCTTCTTCCCCAGTCCAAGCATCGACCAGCCGGCCAAAAAGATGATCGGTTCTGCTGCCATGATACCGTGCGAGCCGCGCCCTCAGGTCGCCGTGCTCGAAGTCCCTGATCTGGGCGGCGATGCCGTCAACTGTCCGCTGTTCGCGGAAGAGATGAGGGGCGATCGCGACGACCCCGCTGACCTCATCGGGAAACGCGCCGGCAAACGTCAACGCGATCGCAGCACCGTCGGAGTGTCCGACCAGGATCGGACGCCGCGCTCCGGTCGTCCGTAGCACTTCGGGCAGGGCGTCGAGAGCCTCAGCGAGCAGATATTGCCGCGAATGGGGCGGCTCGAGCGGCTCAGAGTCACCCGAGCCCCAGCGGTCGAACACCAGGACGGAGCAGCCGGTCGCAGCCGCAAGCCGCTCGGGAAAATCGCGCCAGAGCCGGGCGCAGCCCAAGGCGTCATGCAGCAGGACGAGCGGCGGACGTTCCGGTCGCGTCGCCGCGAGCCAATGGCCGCGAAGCCTCCGGCCGGCCGCAACGAAGCTGAGCTGCCGCGCCGCCGCGACGACCACGTCGCGAATGTCCGGCGGGCCGAGATTGACGAAGTCGGCCGACGTGCGCGAGAAGAAGTCCTCAACGAGGGATCCGGCATCAGCCAGTTCGGCGCCGCGCAGCGCTGCCTCGAGATCAAAGATGACGCGTGGCGGTGTAACGAAGAAATCGCCGGTGATCAGAGCTTCGCGAATTCGCCTGCGGTCTGGCCCCTCGAGGCGGATATCGGCGCGCAGGCTGCCGCCGCGCCGCGTCAGAGTGGCACTGACCAGCGAGCTGTCCACCTCGGGAGCGTCGACCATCTCGACGAAGTCGTCGCGGCCGATCTCGTCGCGATACAACTGGTCGGCGAGCTCTTCTTCGTGCATCGACGCCTGGCCCCATTGCGGAACAATGCCGAGGCCTTCCGCCAGGCCGTCGAGCAAGCCTCGCTGGATGGTGGCCAGATCAGGGAGCTTGTCGCCGAGGATCTCGCGCATGCTGACGACGCGCTGGTGGGCCGAGGCGAGGTCGCGCTTGGCGAGCTTTTCCACCGGCACTTTGAGCGCAGCGATCATCTGCTCGGGGTCGAAGTCGATCAGCAGTGTTCCCTGGTAGAACAGAGTATCGCCGTCAAAGAAGCCGCCGGTGCCGCTGATCTTGCGGCCGTCGACGTCGATGTCGTTGCGCGGGCGGTAGCGCGCGGGGACGCCGAGCTTGTTGAGCCCGAGTGCGACGCTTTCGCAGATCCGGCGTGTCGTTTCGGTGAGATTCATGGCGCCGAGGCTGGAGCGGCCGAACACGAGCTCCCATCCGATCTGACCCTCGTCGAGATAAAGACCTCCGCCTCCCGTGATCCGCCGGCCGATCTCGATTCCCTTGCTCCGGCAATAGTCGAGCCGGACCTCATGGCTCAGGATCTGATGGATTCCGACCAGCGCCGACGGACGAAACCGCAGGAAGCGGATGGTATCGGGAATCCGCCGTGCCTTGTGAGCGTCGATGAGCGCCTGGTCGAAGGCGATATTGGCGCGTCCGCCCCGAATCCCGGTGTCGATGACCCGAAATGACTTGGCGCTGCTGGCCATCGCATCTTCCTCCCGGTTATTTGGGTAGTCCGCGCCGGAGTTGGCTGCGCACGTGGCGAATGTCGCGGCGATCGGGCTTGAAAGGGTATGAAGCAATGTCGCGCGGCGGCGAGTCGCCATAGGGGCGGTCGCAGGCGGACACATCGGCGGCCTCCTTGCCCGGGCAGCCGGACGTGCGGAAGGCCACGCCCGCGTCGATGATCGCGTCGACTTCGTCCTGCGGCAGACCAAAATCGACGAGTTGACCGCGCTCGTCGAAACGCATGCGCTGCAGGGAGTGGCTTCGATAGTCGATGAGATAGCGGGCGAGCTGGATGCGTCGCCATTGCGGGCGCAGCGCCGGCGGGAGATGATCCATCAACGAGCCTTGTTCGGGAAAGAACGCGAACAGGTGGCTGTGGCCGCCGAGGTCGCGAATTCTCTGCACCTGCGAGAGAACGTCGTGGTCGCTCTCGCCCATCCCGACGATGAGATGGGCGCCGAAACGTTCCGGGCCAAATATCTCGGCGGCGGCCAGCAGGATCTCCCAATATTTGTCCCAGCTATGCGGCGATTGAACCCCGCGGCCGCGGGTGCGGTCAAAGATGACCGGGTTGGCTGCATCGAGCGCGACCGTAAATATCTCGGCGCCGAGATCCTTGAGCTCCTGCACATCCAGTCGCGTCATCGTCGTCGGGTTGGACAGGATGGACACGGGTACGTGCCTGATGCGTTCAACCCATTTCCGCAGGACAATGCGGGTGTCCTGGTCCGACCGCGGATGCGTGATCATGCTGATACACATGCGATGGAAGCGCCCGCCGTCGCCGCCCGATGCAACGATGTCAATCACCTGGTCGTAGGGCACCGCAGGCCAGTCGACCCGAATGAAGTTGCGGTCGGCATAGTTGCGCTCCGCTTCGCGATGGCGCGCAAGCCCGCAATAGGCGCAGTTGGCGCGGCAGCCCTCCGGGTAGGTCAGCAGCAGGTTCAGGCAACGGGTGCAACTGGTGCGATGCATGTAGCCGTTCATGATGCCGAGGGTGATGGCCGCTGCCGTCGACATTTGCACGTACTCGGGCGACCGCATGTTCGGCGTCAGAACATTGTCGTTCGGCAGGTACGTGCCGACCGGCCGCACATCCTGCGCCCTCACGCGCCCGCCGTTGCGCGCTTCCGCCGGCACGGCGCCCGGCGCGCGCGGCCGCATGGCTTCTGCCGCGTTGAAGGTGCGCGTCTCCCCGGTGAGGAAATCCGGTACCGGATGCGTCGGTCCTTCGAGACAGCTCATGACGTCCTCCCCTGATCCTGCATCTTCACGCCCAATAGTTCGGCGAACTGATCCATCCCTCGGCGAGCGCAGTCGCGTCGGGGCGACGGCCGTCGCCATAGTGCGCCAGCACTTGCCGTCGTCGCAGCAATGCCCGGCTCAAGGCTGCATCGAAAATGTCGCCGAGCTCTTCGTCATAGTCATCGAGGGCGCCGCTGCGGCCGGACAGCATGTCTGCCGCGGCGTGCCCGGCGAGCGCCCCCGATTGCACGGCGGAGGCGATGCCGGCGCCGGTCACGGGGTTGGTCAGGCCTGCCGCATCGCCGGCCAGCAACACCTGGGTTGCGCCGAGCCGGCCTGTCGAACCCACCCTGCCGCCCACGGGTATCGCCCCGCCCGTCAACGCGAACGGGCGCGTTCCGATGCGGCGCGATGCCGACAGCGAGGCGAAGAGCGCGGCGAGCATCGGTTTCAGTCGCCGCCGGTCCTCTATCATGACGCCGACGCCGATATTGGCCACGGCGCCCTTGGGAAACAGCCAGCCATAGCCGCCGCGGTAGTCGGCGCTCAGGAAGATATCCGTGGCATCGTGCGGCACGATCAGCGGCGTGGTCAGTTGCCTCGTATCGACAAGCGCGCGATTGATCTGGCCGATGGCCGCGCCGACCCGCGAGCGAGGGCCGTCGCAGCCGATGAGGACGCGCGGTTTCAGGGCAAGACCATCGGACGTATGAACTGTGCCGTCGAAATCGATGGCAACCACGGAGGTGCCGTATCGGCACGCGGTTCCCGCGTTCGCCGCCTCATCAGCGAGCATTCGATCGAAGGCGGCGCGATCGATCATCCAGCCGCGGAAGTCCCGCGTTTCCTCGCAATCCGTCGCTTCGGTGAAGGTCAGCATGCGGGTGATCTTCTGTTGGGCGACGGTCGTGACGTTCGGAACGTCCCGCTCGATCATGGCGGGCACGAATTCGGCACACTGGACCGGGCGACCCGCCTCGAGCCGGCGGTCGACGGCGACGACGCGGTAGCCGGCCTTCGCGGCAATCGCAGCCGCACGACTCCCGGCCGGTCCAAGCCCGACGACGACGATATCCGCTGCCTCGGCGTTCATGGTGCACCTCAGGCTGCGCAAGCCCGCCGTCCGGCGAGGCCGTCAAGCGCGATCGAGCAGCAGGCATGCTCCTGCTCGACCGGCCGGCCGATGGCGCGGGCGAGAGCTACGATGCCGTCCGCGGGATAGGCGATACCGTCAAATCCCGCCATGACGGCGTATGCGTCGGTCATCAGCTTATGGCGGCCCGCGGGGCGGATACAGCCAAGCTGAACCGGCGCGTGATTGATCCGTTGCCGCGCGGCGACCAGCACCTTCGCCACGTCGTCGGTGGATGTCGTGGCGAAGGGCCGATCCGGCGGCGCATAGATCGGGGTCACCACCACCAGGATCAAGGCGGCAACCGGGTGGCGCGAAACGATGTCCAGCGCGGTTGCTTCGCCGAGTAGCCGGCCATAGTGCAGACCGATGACGATGTGTGGCACGACCTGCATCTTGGTGCCTGAGAGCGCGGCGAGCGTCGCCTCGAAATCCGCGACAGGACGGTCGAGGTGATAGACTTCGCGGATCGTCTGCTCCGAGCCGATCACGTCGAGCATCGCGACGTCGACCCCGGCGGCCTCCATGGATCTGGCGCGCCGTTCGTCGAGCAACGCGGAATGGACGGCGATGCGCAGATGGGGAAAGTCGCGCTTGAGCCTTTCGATGGTCGGATAGAAGCGATCGTACGGAACCTCGTTGCGGCGGTTGGATCCGCCTGAAAGCAGGAACCCGCGCAGATCCTTGAGCAGAATGAGGTCGCGCACCTTGCGGTCGAGTTCGTCCGGTGTCGTTGCCGCGATCATCGGTTCGAGGATCTTCGCCTGACAGTGATCGCAATTCAGCGCGCAGGCGCCGCCCGTGATGGAAAAGGCGGGAAAACTCGCCTTGCCGCAGCCCTTGAGTTCCTCGCTGGCATAGGCGCGGAACGTCGGCGTGTAGAACCGCATCGGTCCGAGTGCGCGCTCGCGGGCTGCCGCCTCGAGTGCATCGACGAGCCCACGATCAAAACGCAGGTCGTCGAGCGGTTCGATCTCCTGCAGCTTCTCATACCACGCCATTGCGTTCCTCGCTTTTCATATGCGAAAAAACATATATATTGTCGGTCCGCCGTCGGCTTCGGCCGTCATTGATGCCTCATCAGTTGTCGCGGTTCGCCATGAAGACACTCTGCGTCTTGCAGCATTTTGAGGCGGACTATCTCGGCTTGATGGAAGACCAGTTCGAAGGACGCAACGTCGGCTTTCGCTATTGCCGGCCGTTTACGGCCGGAGGATCGATACCTGCGACGGCCGGGGACTTTGACGGCCTCGTTGTTCTTGGCGCCGGACCGCTCGGAGTCGTCAGCGGCAACCTGCTTCCGAGCCTTGGGCCCGAGTTGCGGTTGGTACAGGATTTCCTGGCGCGCGACCTGCCCGTCATCGGCATCGGAGCTGGCAGCTGCATAGTTGCGACCGCGTGCGGCGGCGGCACTCAGGAAGCTCCGCTCCGCTTCGTTGTGGAGACGGCCCGACGGGTCGATCCCGCGGCGCTCGGCGGTCATCTGCCGCAATCCTTTCCCGTCGCGATCTACATGCGCGATCGCCCGGTGCTGCCGGCCGATGCCCGTGTTCTCGCGATCGACGCTGCGGGGGAGCCGGCGGTGTTTCAGCTTCGTGATAACTGCTTCGGGTTCCTCGGCCATCCCGGAATCAAGTCGGCCATGATCGAGGATCTGATCATGGAATCCGAAGAATGTCCTGATCGCACGGCGGAAACGCTCGCCGACCTGCGCGTGGTGCAGCGCGAGATCGCTGCGGCGCTCGGACCGCTGATGATTGGTTTGATCGAGTCGACGCATTTGATGCGGCCGCTCCCGTAGGACCGTTCTCCCGAGCAACGAATTATTTTCTTCAGCCTATAGATGTCATTCAAAAAATGGAATATGTTTTGTGCGCTCGTCCGACGGATTGGATGAATTCGATGTGAGCTTGTTGTTCACCCAGGACTTCGGTTCTTGGGCATGTTGATCTTCATCAACTCCAAGGTGATGCGCCTCAAGATAAACTTATTGTGCACGCTCGTGTGTCGATGTGCGTTGCGCACGCTCAATAGCAGATGATCGGGAGGACATCGTAAGAATGGCCAAAAAGCTCATCATCATCATGGTCAATACCGATCCTCGCAACGGCGAGGAACTGGGCGCGCCGTTCTTCCAGGCCACCGTTGCCGCGGCGATGGACTACGAGGTGGAGGTCGTCTGTACCGCGACGTCGGGGCAGCTCATGAAAAAGGGCGTGGCAGAGAAGCTCGTGGTCAAGCCCGGGTCTCCGAAAACCGTCTATGACTTCATCAAGGACGCGCACGGAGCGGGAGTGAAGTTCTATTGCTGCTCTCCGAACCTCGATCTGTTCGACATGACCGAGCAGGACCTGATCCCTGAATGCGAGGGTATCGTCGGGGGTGCAAAGGTCATCGAAGAGGTGATGGAAAACGATAATGCCAAGGTGCTGACCTACTGAGGAGAGCCGCCAGATGACGAGCGGAGCTTCAATGGAGCTGACCTCTATCGGCGACCCGGTCTCCGAGGCGCCGGTCGTTCCCTACGAGAAGCTGGAAGAGGTGTTCGACGACATTCGCTCGCACGTCCTCTACGATCATGAGCTGCATGGCTGTCTCAATTGCGGCATCTGCACCGCGACCTGTCCCTCGGCGCACTACTACGATTATTCACCCCGCGAGATCGTCCAGCTGCTGTGGACCGAAAATCTCGAAGGCATCTACGACGCGATGCAGGAGAAGATCTGGTCCTGCGCGCAGTGCTACACCTGTGCGGCCCGCTGTCCGTTCGAAAATTCGCCGGGCGGGCTCGTCATGATCATGCGTGAGGTCGCGATCAAGCACGGCATGCAGTCGGCGAAGGATGTACTGCGACCGTTCTCGCGGGTGCTTCTGAAGGTCATTTCCACGGGAAACCAGCTCGCGCCGAACATGATCACGCGCGATGCGTTTCCCGACTGGGGCCCGAACGTCGCCAAGGTCGACGCCCCGCTCAATATCCTGCGCAAGGCCATTCCGGTCCCGACCATGCACACCATGGACACGGCCTGGGAGGTCAACCTGAAGACGTCCGTCGAACTCTACACCATTTGGGAGGCGACCGGCGTGCTCGATCAGCTCGAGACGATCGACGAGAATTTGTTCGATGTCGTCAGTGACGTGATGGATGAGAAGCGCGAGGAGTACAACGAGTGGCTAGAAGAGCATCAGGAAGAATAGGCCGCTGAGATGACCACAACAGACGGCGAGATCAATCGCTGCGGTGGACGACGGAGGAAACGATGGACGAAAAGCGCAGTGACAGTCAGTCGGCTTACGCCGGCTTTGGCGCGGAGTGGCGCCCTTCCAATCTGACGCCGGGCGAGGCGCAGACAGCGACGGCCTGGGTGGAAACCCGGATCGACCGTCGCTCGATGCTGACCAACAAGGAGCGTGTCCACGACATCCGCGACGCGATGTGGGAGTTGGAGAAGGACGGCGAAATCGTCGTCCATCGGATCGACGAGCGCCACGAGCCGGTGGTGGCGCGCACGCTGTACGGCTGGGACAAGCGCATTCCCACCACCAACCTCTGGCAGCACAAGTCCTGCGGACAGTGCGGCAATATCCCCGGCTATCCGTCGAGCGTGATGTGGCTGATGAACCAGCTCGGCGTGCGCTATCTCGACGAGACCGATCAAACCTCTTGCACCGCCTGGAATTATCACGGCTCCGGGGTCGGCAATGTCGTCAGTCTGGCCGCCGTCTTCCTGCGCAACTTCCACCAGGCATACATGTCGGCCAAGGCGCAGGGGCTGCCGGTCGGAACCTACTTCCCGCTGGTCCACTGTGGCACGTCGTTCGGCAATTACAAGGAGATGCGCATCTTCTTGATGCATTCGGCTGAACTGCGCGAGCAGGTGAAGAAGATTCTCGGCAAGCTGGGCCGCCTGGTCGACGGCAAGCTGCTGATCCCCGAGGAGATCGTGCACTATTCCGAATGGCTGCACGTCATGCGTCACCGCATCCGGGAGCGGCAGGTCATAGACGTGAGCAGCCTTCGCGCCACCGTTCATCCGGCTTGTCACGTCTACAAGATGGTTCCGGAAGACGTGATCTATGACGACACCGTCATGGATGGCAATCGCGTCGCGGTATCGACCGGCCTGATGCAGGCGCTGGGTGCACAGGTGATCGACTACTCCACTTGGTACGACTGCTGCGGCTTCGGTTTTCGTCATATCATTGGCGAGCGTGAGTTCACCCGCTCCTTCGCCATCGACCGCAAGATCAGGGTCGCGGTCGAGGAGGCGCGGGCGGACGTCATGATCGGCCACGATACGGGTTGCATCACCACGCTCGACAAGAACCAGTGGATCGGCAAAGCCGTCGACAAGGTCTACGCGCTGCCAGTCATGGCCGATTGCCAGTTCGCGGCGCTCGCCCTCGGTGCGCATCCATACAAGCTCGCGCAGCTTCATTGGCACGCCTCGCCGTTCGAGGGGATGCTCGAGAAGCTCGGCATCGACTGGCAGAAAGCCAAAGCCGAATTCGAGGCCTACCTCGATGAAGTGAAGGCCGGCCGCATCGAGACGCTCTACGACCCCAAACGCGCGATTACGTCGGGCCCAGGCTATGTCAAGCCGACGGCGACCTTGTCAGGAGCCGCATCATGACCTGTCCCGTTCTCATCGTTGGCGGTGGGCCGTCGGGGCTTTCCGCCGCACATGCGCTGGCCGCGGCCGGCCAGCGCGTCGTTCTCGTCGAGAAGGCGGAGCAGCTCGGCGGCGCGCCGATCCAGTCGGGCTATGCCAAGCTGGTGCCGTCCGGCGAATGGGCCAAGGACGCCATCGGTGGCATGGTGCGCCGGGTCGAAACCGACAGCCGTATCGAGATCCGAAGGCGCGTCACGGTGAAGGCCTTCTCGGGCAGCCCAGGCGACTTTCGCGTGACGCTGTCGGATGGCACGGTGCTGGAGGCGGGGGCGGCGATCCTGTGCACCGGCTTCACGCATTTCGATTCCGTCAACAAGCCGGAATGGGGTTTCGGTACCTACCCTGATGTGGTCACGACGACCCAGGTCGAGCAGATGCTCTCCTCCGGCAGGGGCGTGCGCCGTCCGTCCGACGGACGCGAGCCGGAGCGGGTCGCGATCCTGCTATGCGTCGGCTCGCGCGACCGCCAGATCGGTCGCGAGTGGTGCTCGAAGATCTGCTGCACGGTCTCCGCCAACATTGCCATGGAGATCCGCGAGGCGGTGCCACGGTGCAACGTGTATATCTACTACATGGATATCCGCACCTTCGGCCTCTACGAAGATCTCTACTACTGGGAAAGCCAGGAGAAGCATCGGGTCAAATACATCAAGGCGCGGATCGCCGAAGTGACATCGGACGGCAGGCGGCTGATCGTGAAGGGCGAGGACACGCTGGTGAAGCGGCCGATCTCGATTCCGTTCGACATGGTGGTGCACGCCATCGGCATGGATCCCAATGTTGACAACATGACGTTGTCGGCGGTGTTCGACGTCAAACTGCAGAAGCACGGCCATATCCAGAAGGCATCGGTCTATTCCAACACATCGGCGACCTCGCGGCCCGGCGTCTTCGTCGCCGGCGCGGCGACCGGGCCCGAGACCATCGACGATTCCATCGCACAGGGCCAGTCGGCAGCGATGGCCGCGCTGACCCTGGTCCGCGGCGCCATGATGGAAGCGGCCGAGTGATGTGGCCGATCACCAGCCATAGAGGCAAGGCGGTGGCCGAGCCGACGCGGCCGGTGCTTGATCTGTCCGGCCCCAGGCTGCGGCGGGCGTTCGAGAACCTCGTGGAATCCGCCGACGACGCCGGTGGCGTCGAGCGTTATGTCGGAGCGCTCGCGCTCAAGGCCTCGCTGTTCGAGGAGGTGCTGGGCAAGGGGCGGGTCAGCGAGCTGACGGAGGCCGAATTCTGCGACCTCGCCACGTTCATCACGCCGGTGCGCCGGCGTGTGGGTGCGTGGCTCGGCCGCAACGGATTCGCGGCGATGCGCAGCAGGCTCGAGGTCCTGCTGTGCGGATGGTCCGATCTCGGCACCACCGACCAGCGCGTCGCCGCGTTCGTCACGAGCTTTCCAGCCGATCGCAAGCACCGCTGGTCGCGCGATCTTGCCGCCGAGCTCCTTCATTTCACCGCGCCCGACCGCTATCCGCTGATGACGCGCTGGATGTGGGACGCCAGGGTCAATACCGGCGTGTTGCGCGAGATATGGTACGACGAGGATGCCGAGGCCGGTACGATCGCCGTCGGCGACGGCCTCGCCACTTTCACGATGCTACGCGAGGAGCTCGAAGGATTCCTGCAGGCGAACGGTGTCTTCCGCGATCTGGCCTTCTACGTCGATCTGCTCTGCGCCCACACCTATGCAAACTATATCAACGACAAGGGCGGCCAGTTCCTGCACGCGGACTTCTGCGGCGGCTTCAAAGCAGACGCGATGGCGCATACTCGGCGTCTCCTGGGACTCGATGCGGTCGATACCGAGTCGGGGCGCACCCGCCTGAAGCTGATCGATGGCAGGGCCTATGTGCTCGGGCAGCCTCGCCTGCTGAGCGAATGAGGGAACATCCATGCCGATTCACGAAAAATCGCTGATCCGGCCCGAGAATCTCGTCACGCATGAGCACCTGGAAATCGATGGCGTCGATGTCTCCGGGCACTGGAGCACGTTCATCACCTCGCGCGCCATCACCGACTACAACGAGCAGATGCAGGAGGAGATCGCGGCGCTCCCGGGGGGCGAGTTCATCCACCGCTGCTGGCAATGCGGCTCATGCACCAACGCCTGCACGATCAACGCCGTGAATCCCGACTTCAACCCGCGCTATTGGATCTACCTGATCCGCATGGGCTTCGAAAGCGAGCTGCTGCGTGACAAGGACATCATCTGGCAGTGCGTCTCCTGCAACAAGTGCACCTATGCCTGTCCGCGCGACGTCAGTCCCGAAGGCGTGATGAAGGCCACGGCACATTGGCTGGAGCTGAAGGGCTATACGGAGAAGAAGCCGTCCACCGCGTTCGATGAGGTCTTCTCCGAGCAGGTCTTCGCCACCGGCAAGATCGAGGAAGGCCGCGTGTTGCGCCGGTTCTTCGCGCGGACCGGGCAGTCCCTGTCGCAGGGCTGGCTTGTCGAACTGATACGCAGTCTCGCCAGCCGATTGCCGGTCGGCCTCCTGGTGAAGTTGGGACTTGCCAGCGTGATCCGTCCCCGCACGCGCGGATGGCGGGGCGCCAGCCTCGCGATCGACGAGTATGTCCGTGAGTGCGAAGCAGCTGCCCGCAAGGCGCTTCGGCTGGACGTTCAGGGAGCTGAGTGATGAGCGACAAACACAAGCAGGTCGCCTACTATCCGGGCTGCGCGCTCGAAGGCACCGGGCACGCCTACAACCGCTCGACCAAGGAGGTCGGCAAGGCACTCGGCCTCGACCTGGTCGAGCTCAAGAACTGGAACTGCTGCGGGGCCATGGAGGTCAAGAACATCGATCCCAAGCTGCAGACCTATCTGTCGGCCCGCAACCTCTCGATCGCCGATGCGATGGGGTTCGATACCGTGATGGCGCCGTGCAATGGCTGCTATCACAATCTCAAGAAGGCCGAATACGACCTCGCCAAGGATCCCGCGTCGCGCGAGGTGACGGACCGACTGTCGCGCAAGGCCGGCCACGCAACCTACGAAGCGGGCAAGGTCACGACCATTCACGCGCTCGACTGGATCAAGGAATCGGTCGGCGAACAAGGCCTCAAGGCACGCGTGAAGAACTCGCTCAAGGGCCTGAAGGTCGCCAACTACTACGGCTGCATGTACACGCGGCCGCGTCACATCTTTCCGGAAAAGGACAAGGGGCCCGGCTCGGAATCGACCTCCAAGCCCCATTTCATGGACGACCTGCTGGCCGCGGCGGGGGCCGAAAATGTCGAGTACCCCCTCAAGACGGCATGCTGTGGCGGCGCTCACACGCTGTCCGACAGTGACACCTCGACCAAGCTCGTTCTCAACCTGCTCACGACGGCCGAGGCCTGCGGCGCGGACGTGATCGCCACCGAATGCCCGACCTGCCACACCGGGCTCGAAATGCATCAGGTGCGCGCCGAAAAGGTCTTCGGCCGCAAGACGAGCGTCAAGATCCTGTACTTCACCCAGCTCCTCGGCATGGCGCTCGGGCTGTCGGCGCGCAGGGTCGGCGTGCAGGAGAACTTCTCGGATTCGACCGGTCTGTTGCGTGCGCGGGGGCTCGGCTGATGGCGGATATCGGTATCACGAGCCTCGACAACGTCGCGATGCGGCTCGACGGCATGTTGGCCGCGTCCGATGCCGCACTCTCGGCGGCCGCCGCGCCGCTTGCCGAGGAGTTGCTGCAGCTCGGCGAAACGATTCTCGAAACATGGCTCGCTGCGCACGGCGAGATCGCGACCGATCGCAAGGTCGAGACGTTTCGCCTGTTGGCGCTGCATCGGCAGGGTGCGCGCGGCGATGCAAGCTTCAACGCATGCCGCGAAACATGCCGCGAGCTCGTCTATCATTATAATCTGGTGCGCCTCGAGCCAGGCCACGCGGAGGTCGCCCGGCGGCTGCGGCTGGGCACCATGGTCGCGCGGCACCTTATGCTGTTCATCGGAGGCAAGCTGGAGGTGGCCGGGCTCGGCGACTTCTGCTGCGCGTCCCGGCCGCTACGTCAACTCGATGCATCGATGCAGACCAACGAAACTGTTTGAGACAAGGAGAAGACGATGCCCATCGTCCGCGGCTGCAACCTTCCCGACGACCTCCTCTACGACGTCGAAAACAACATCTGGTATCGCGAGAACGCCGACGGCACCGTGACGCTCGGGATGACCGCCGTGGCAGCGGCCATGGCCGGTCAGCTTGTCGCCTTCACACCAAAGAAGGCCGGCCGGTTGGTCGATGCGGGCAAGTCCTGCGCCACGATCGAATCCGGCAAGTGGGTCGGCCCGGCAAAGGTCGCCTTCAATGCGGAAATCGTCGAGGTCAACGATGCAATGAGCGCAGCGCCCAAGCTCGCCAATACGGACCCATATGGCGAGGGATGGATGGTCAAGGTGCGCCCGAAGGACTGGGCTGCTGCCAAGGCCGGCCTCGTGCCGGGCACGGCGGCCGCCGCCCCTTACGAAGCGAAGATGGCTGCCGAGAATTTCGCTGGCTGCGCGTAAGGAAGTGGATAGGCCGTGACTGAGACCGTCGCAATCAGGACATCGATGATAAGTCGCGGCCTCGCGGCCTTCATGTCGCTGCCGACCTATTTCCCGGGTGTCCTGGCCAGTCTGATCATCGCGATCGCTGCAACCTTCCTGTCCGAGCACTATGGCGGGCCGGTCATGCTGTTCGCCTTGCTGCTTGGGATGGCCTTCTATTTCCTGTCGCAGGAGGGGCGCTGTGTTGCCGGCATCGAACTCGCCTCGAAGCACATCCTGCGCGTCGCCGTCGGCCTGCTCGGGGCGCAGATCACGATTGCCGAGATCATGAAGCTCGGTCCGACGCCCGTGATCACGGTCGTCGGCGCGGTGATCCTGACCATCCTGTTCGGCGCGCTGGCCTCCCGTGCCATGGGTTTGAGCCGGCGGTTCGGAATCCTCACCTCCGGGGCTGTGGCGATTTGCGGAGCGTCGGCGGCGCTCGCGATCTCGTCGGTGTTGCCCAAGGGGGAGCAGCACGAACGCGACACGGTCTTTACCGTGATCGGCGTGACCGCGCTCAGCACGATCGCGATGATCGTCTATCCGCTGGTGATCGCAGGATTCCATCTCGATCACGCTGCAGTCGGCATGTTTCTTGGCGGCACCATTCACGACGTTGCGCAAGTGGTTGGCGCCGGCTTCAGCGTGTCGGAGGAGACCGGAAACGTCGCGACCTTCACCAAGCTGCTCCGGGTTGCCATGCTGCTGCCTGTCGTGGTGATGCTGTCCTACGTGTTCCGCGCCCATCACGTCGGTAAGGCCGGGCGACAATTGCCGGGGTTCCTGGTGGTGTTCGCCGTTCTGGTGATGCTCAACAGCGCCGGCGTCATTCCCGCATTCCTGCTTGCCCTCATCAAGGACATTTCAAGGTGGTGCCTGGTGACGGCGATCGCAGCGCTCGGGATGAAGACGTCGCTCAAGGCGATGGCCGATGTCGGCGGCCGGGCGATCGCGCTGATCGTCGCCGAGACGTTGTTCCTCGCGGTCCTCGTGCTGATAGTCGTGCGTTGGAAAGCAGGAATCCAATGATGCGCGCGGTTGCGCCTGCGAGAGATCGAACGGAGAGATGCAATGGCCGATGATAACAATACCAAGCGCATGTCGATGATTGTCACCAAGGGCACGCTGGATTGGGCCTATCCGCCCTTTATCCTGGCCACGACAGCGGCGGCCATGGGCCTCGAAGTGACCATGTTCTTCACCTTCTACGGCTTGACGCTGCTCAAGAAGAATCTCGACCTGAAGATTTCGACGCTCGGCAATCCGGCCATGGAGATGCCGATGTTTGGAATGCACATCGGCATGCCGAATCTCGTATCGGCCATCCCCGGCGTCGACGCGGCGGCGACGACAATGATGAAGAACCTGATCAAGAAAAAGGGGGTCGCATCGATAGAGGAGTTGCGCACGATGGCCATCGAAGCCGAAGTCAAGATGATCGCCTGCCAGATGACCATGGATCTATTCGAGTACACCAAGGACGACATGATCGAGGGGCCGGTGCTCGGCGGCGCTGCGACCTACATCGAGACGGCGACCAAGAGCGACATCAACCTGTTCATTTGAATGTATCACGAAGCCAGCACCAGAAATTACGGAGAGACAGGATGGCTGACCAGGTTCTCGATGCCAAGGGACTGAACTGCCCGCTGCCGATCTTGCGCGCGAAGAAGGCACTCAAGGACGTGCCGATCGGTGGCACGCTTCAAGTGCTCGCCACCGATCCCGGCGCCGTGAAGGACTTCGAGGCGTTTTGTCGCACGACCGGAAATGATCTCTTGGAATCCAAGTCGGAAGGCAAGCAGTTCGAGTTCCTGATCAGGCGAACGTCCTGACGCTACGCAATCTCTGACAGGTTGGAGTGCCTTTCGGTTTGACCGAGAGCGGATCCGCAACCAACGGAGGCGACCGGTGCAGTCTGCACGCTCCGCCGCCGGCGTTTCGCCGCCGTTTGCCCACGCTGCAAGGCGTACGACTGTGAACCGTCACCCTTGCGTCTTCGCTGGGGCATCCTCGATCAGGTGGTCCGCAATGATCTCCACCAGGCTCGCGAGCCCGCCTTCCCATTTCCAGTGGGCCTTGCTCTCGTCCATGGTCAGCCGGCAGTTCGAGCATGCCGAGACCATGGTCTTTGCACCGGTCTTCTCCACCTGATCCATTTTGATCTTGAATACCTTGTGGCGAAGATCGGCAGCGCGCGCGATCGCCTGCACGCCGCCCCCGCCACCGCAGCACCAGTTGAGATTTCCGGTCGGGGTCATCTCGCGGAAGTCCTTCGCGAAATCCTGCAGGAGGAATCGCGCATCTTCGGTCGCGCCGCCACGACGGGAGATCTGACAGGGATCGTGATAGGTGATCGACTCCTCGATCGGCTTCAGCCTCAGTCTGCCGTCCCGCTTGAGTTGCGCCATGAATTCCGAAATGTGCACGACTGCGAAGGGCAGGGGGCGGCCGAGCATATTGGCGCCCGACCAGCGCAGCGCACCGAACGCGTGGCCGCACTCCGGAATCACCACCGTCTTGGCTCCCACCGCCTCGGCGGCCTCGGTGATCCGCTGAACCATGATCCTGGCGACGTCCGCCTTGCCGGCCAGATAGCCAAAATTCGTGGCTTCATAGCCCTTCGTGCTCAGCGTCCAGTCGACGCCCGCGTGGTTGAGCAGCTTGGCCATGGCCACCACGGAATCGGGGTATTTCATCGTCTCGACGGACGAGAGCGTCAGCAGAATGTCGGCCGTGTCCTTGTCGAGCGCGATGGGCACGTCGTGCTCATCTTCGAGCCATTCGATACGATCGCGCAGCTTTTCGGCCGTCACGCCCAGCGGGCTTCCATGATCGCGCGAATTGTCGGCGGCCTGCAGAAGGTCCTTCGGTCCAAGTCCCGCCTTGACGAAGGCCTGCCGCGCGCCGCCCACGATGGAAGCGATGTCGATCCCCATCGGACAGATCGTGGTGCAGCGACCGCACATGGTGCAGGTATCGAACAGCAGTTCCTCCCATTCCCTGAGGTCCTCTTCCGTGACGCGGGGGGCGAAGAGCGAGAGCGGGAATTTCTGCCGGCGATACGCCTTGGCAATCGGAAACAGCTTGTAGGCGGGCGTGTGCCGCGGATCTCCGGAGGCCTGATAGAAGTGGCAGGCTTCGGCACAGTTCCCGCAATGGACGCAAGCCTCGAGATAGCTGACCAGATGTCCCTCGGTTCGCGCCAGGAACGTCCTGCTGGCTGCTTCGACGTCGATTTCGCCGCCCATCGCCTTACCTCACCCGCAATTGTATCAGCTCTTCGCCTTCCGGATCGATCACATGCACCGCGCACGCAATGCACGGATCGAAGCTGTGTATCGTGCGCTGGATCTCGAGCGGCTGCCGAGGATCGTGGAGTGTGTGGCGATCCATCAATGCCGCTTCGTAAGGTCCGGGCTGGCCCTTGGAATCACGCGGTCCCGCGTTCCAGGTCGAGGGCACCACGGCCTGATAATTATCGATGCGCTTGTTCTTGATCACCACCCAATGCGCCAGCGCCCCACGCGGCGCTTCCATGAAGCCGACACCCTTGGCTTCGGTGGGCCAAGTTGAGGGATCCCACTTGTTCGAATTGTGAACGTTCAGATCACCCGCGCGGATGTTGGAAAGAAGACGGTCGTACCAAGTCGACATCTGGTCGACGACGATCTTGCTTTCCAGGGCGCGCGCCGCAGTGCGTCCCATGGTCGAGAACATCGCCGTCAGGGGCAGTTCGAGCTTGCCCAGCGCGTAACCGGCCAGTTCGCGCGTCGGCTCGTGACCTTTGGCATGGAGCATCAGCACGCGCGCGAGCGGGCCGACCTCCATGACATGGCCCTTCCAGCGAGGCGCCTTCAGCCAGGAATAGCTCGCACCGACATCGAGCTGCTCGAAGGGAGGCTTGGGACCGGTGTAATGCAGATTGGTCTCGCCCTCGTAAGGATGCAGGCCTTTGTCCTTGCCGGTTGCATAGCCGTACCAGGAATGGGAGACGAACTCCTGGATTTCCTCCGAATTGTTCATGTCGACGGGATGGATCGTGGTCAGGTCGCGATTGAGGATGGCGCCCGCCGGGATCAGCCAACTGGCCGGGTCGTCCATGCCCTTTTCGGGGAAGTCACCGTAGGTCAGGAAGTTGCCCACGCCTTCGCCGCGCGCGAACCAGTCCTTGTAGAAGGACGCGATGGCCAGCGTGTCCGGCAGATAGACCTGCTCGACAAAATCCTTCATTCGGCCGATCACGGTCTTCACCGTCTGCAGACCGTCGATGCCGATGGCGGTGCCGCCGGTGTTCAGGCTGATCGCCGACGGGGCGCCGCCGACCAGGAAATTCGGATGCGGATTCTTGCCGCCGAAGACGGTGTGGAGCTGCACCACCTCGCGCTGCCAGGCGAGCGCTTCCAAATAGTGCGCGACCGCCATCAGGTTTGCTTCGGCCGGCAGCTTGAATCCGGGATGTCCCCAGAATCCACCTGCAAAGATGCCGAGCTGGCCGCCTTCGACGAAGGCTTTCAGTCTCTTCTGCGTGTCTGCGAAATAGCCCGGGCTCGACTTCGGAAAGCTCGAGATCGATTGCGCCAATTGCGACGTCGCCGCGGGATCGGCCTTCAACGCCGACACCACGTCGACCCAGTCGAGCGCGTGCAGATGATAGAAGTGCATGACATGGTCGTGCACATATTGTGCGGCAATCATCAGGTTGCGGATGAGTTGCGCGTTCGGCGGAATGGCGTATCCCAGCGCATTCTCCACGGCACGGACGCTGGCGATGCCGTGGACCAGCGTGCACACGCCGCATATGCGCTGCGCGAAAGCCCAGGCCTCGCGCGGATCGCGTCCTTTGAGGATCAGTTCGATGCCGCGCACCATCGTGCCGGAACTGTACGCGCCGGTGATGGCGCCCTGGGGATCTGTTTCCGCCTCGATCCGCAGGTGCCCTTCGATGCGCGTGATGGGATCGACCACGATGCGCTGGTTCATATCTCAACTCCCCGGCGGCTGTAGAAGATCCCGGTCTCGCTTCTGGTCAGGAAGACGAGGAAGGCATGCATGAGCTTTCCGAACGGGAACCAGATCAGGAACAGGCACACGGTCAGGATGTGCACGGACAAGAGCGTTTCATACGGCGCCCATAGGTGGCTCACCGTGATCAGCCCTGTCACGACCGGAAGGAACGTCACCAGCCAGCTGACGTAGTCGTCAAGCGTCGAAAGCAGTCTTAAGACCGGATTCGTCATCCGCCGCGCCAGCGCAGCCAGCAGCGACGCCAGCGTGAGCACCGACGCGGCCGAAATCACGCCGGTGGGCAAATTCGGCCATGAAAAGCCGAACAATCCGCGCAGGAATAGAATGTGCTGCGCCAGTCCGAACACGACGATGGCAAGGCCGACGTGAAAGACATAGCCGTTCACCGTGCTGAACAGCGACGCGCGCAGATGGGTGTTCGCGGGCCATAGGTGACGTACGAAGCCCCGGAACGCGCCAACCACGGCATGCGGTGCACCGGCTCGCTTCGCCGATCTGTCGTTGGTCCAGGGCAGGAGCAACAGTGACGCGAGCCGCCACACCACGCCGCCCACGAATATCGCGATTGCAATCTCGATCGCGGGCCCGCGCACGAAATCCAGCAGGCTCATGGCTGGGTCTCCCTCTCCGCTCGTTGTTTGCGTCGGCGCGCCAGCCGTGCGCTGGCAATCCCGACCGCCGCGCCCGCAGCTGCGGCGCCGCCGATGATCTCCGGATCATTCAACGTGTTTGAGGAAAGCGGCTGGTAGAAGCTGCCGCGATCCCAGAAATTCGGTTCGGAACACCCCAGACAGCCGTGCCCGGACTGGATCGGGAAGGAGACGCCACCATTCCATTTCACGGTCGCGCACGCATTGTAAGTCACGGGCCCCTTGCAACCGACTTCATAGAGGCACCAGCCCTTGCGTGCTCCCTCATCGTCGAACTGCTTGGCGAACTGCCCCTTGTCGTAGAACGGTCGGCGATAGCAGCGGTCATGAATCGTATCGCCGAAAAACGCTTTCGGCCTGCCCTTGTCGTCGAGCTCGGGAAGCTTGTTGAAAGTCACGAAATACGCAACCGTGCCAGCGATGGCTTCCGGAATGGGCGGGCAACCGGAGACATTGATCACCGGTTTGTCGGTGATGATGTCGCTGACAGGAACTGCGCCGGTGGGGTTGGGATTTGCGTGCGGAATGCCGCCAAAGGCCGCGCAGGTCCCGACGGAGATCACCGCGGCTGCCTCTGCCGCCGTCTCCTTCAGCACCTCGAGGTTGGTCTTGCCGGCGTTGGTGGAGTAGACCCCGCCATCTCTCGTCGAAACGGAGCCGTCGACCACGACGACATATTTGCCCTTGTTCTCCTTCATGGCAGCGAGGCGGGCCGCTTCCGCGGCAGCACCCGACACCGCCATCAGCGTTTCGTGATAGTCGAGCGAGATGAGATTGAAGATCATGTCCTCGATGGTCGGACCGAAAGAACGTGTCAGCGATTCCGTACAGCCCGTGCATTCCTGAAACGAGAGCCAGATCACGGATTGGCGCCGCGTATTCGCCAACGCCTCCGCCATGCCCTTCGCGGCCATCGGGGGCAACGCCAGCAGGCTGGCAAGATAGGTGGTATATTTCAGCAGGGCGCGGCGGGAGACGCCCCGGTGCGTCAAGAGCTCGCCGATCGTCTGGGTTTCATGCATCTTCGGCATCCTCTGAAGAGACGCGGTCGATCAGATCTTCAGACAGCTTGTTGCTGGCCGCAGCGATGTCGGCCGCATGGCTTGTCAGGATCTCCGGCGACGCCGTGATTTCGATGCGTTCGGCGGCGAGCTTGTCCCCGGCGCCCAAATGGCGAACCCACCACACGCCGGCATAGCGCGTTTCCCAGATTTCGCTGATGCCAGCTGCGGTCAAAACGGCCTCCAGGTCACCATGGCCCAACCGCTCTTCCAATTCGCTGCGGTCCGCAACCGTGAGAGGCAGGCTGCACAGATCGATCGCCGCGCAAGCGCCGGTTTTGGCAAGCACATCGAGGTGATGGGCGATCTCACGGAGCAGGCTGTCGATCATCCCGGTGCGGAACCCCGCTGCGGCATCCGCTTCAACTGTCATGGTGCCACCTGCTGAGGAGCGCTTTGATCTGCTGACATGCGGTGGGAATGGCCGCGCCAACCGCGGGCGTCAGCGACAGGCCCCATTGCGTGGATTCAGGTTGAACTGCGATGAGCGCCCGACGCGCCGGCTCGCAGCCGGTCAGCCGCGCCGCCGACATCAGGTCGGCAAGCGCGACCTCATGAGCCGTCCGCTTCTTTCCCGTCAGCTGCCGGTCCATCTCCGGACCTTGAAAGATCCTTACGGTGCCGGGCTTCGCGCCCAGTTCCACGGCGTCGACGGCGATGAGCGAGCCGAAATCTTCGATCTCCGAAAACAGGGACAGCCCGAGCGTCCCGCCATCCCGCAGAGCAACACGATGCGGTATCTCGCCCGCACATTCCAGTGCATCGAGGGCCCGAACGACCTGCACGCCAATGCCGTCATCGCTCAGCAGGATATTGCCGATTCCGAGCACCAGCGTGGTGGTCGCCGCGACATGCGTCCGCATAGGAGAACTCCTGCGAGATCAGGCGCCTCATATTCTATGCAGCGAATATGATGCTCTTATCTTGATCCACGTCAAATCGAGTTCATCGATCGGGCTATGATCTAGCACCCAAGTAATTGCGTGGAACCGACATGTGCCTTGGCATCCCGATGCGGGTCGTGGAGTGTGACGGAGTCATGGCGCGATGCGAGGCCAAAGGCATCGAGCGCATGGTGAGTCTGTTTTTGCTTCAGCATGAAACGATCGATCCCGGCGATCACGTCGTGGTTCATGTTGGTTACGCCATCCGGAAGATGTCAGAAGCCGAAGCGTCGAGTGCATGGGATCTCTTCGACGAACTGCTTGCGGCGGAAGACGCAATGCGCGGCAATGCATGAACGCGCCGTCGCGGAGGCCTGCGTCAGCCGGATGAACGTGAGGGGGGCGCGCCGTCAGCGACCGAAGTCGCGAGGCGCTGGTGGGTGCGATCCCCGGCATCGGCTTCGGGCTGGCCTCCGGCAAGCGGCTGGCGCGCTGGTCAGGTAATGACGAAGCATCGATCCGATGTCACCTTGCGCCTGCTACCCTGGCGCAGCGTAGCCGGATTCGACGAGGTGTTTTCCACATGACAGCGCGATCTCCACGCGAGGCGCCGCTTGCGCGACGAACCGGAACGGCATGGCGGCACGCCAATGTCGGCCGGCTGCTCAACAATGCGGTGCGCAGGTTCGAATCCCGGGTCCTCCAATTGATGGCCGAGGGCGGTCATGGCGGGACGCGGATCGCCCATGTCAGCCTCACCCGCAATCTCGACGTCGAGGGCACCCGGCTGACCGAGCTCGCGCGGCGGGCCTCGATGAGCAAGCAGGCGATGGGCGAGCTGGTCGATCAATGCGTCGAGCTGGGTCTGGTGTCGCGCGAGGCCGATCCGAGCGACCGTCGCGCCCGACTGGTCCGCTTCACGCCGGCCGGACTGAAATGGCTGGAGGCGTTCGGCGATGCCGTCGATGTGGCCGAAGCCGAGATGCGCAAGGAGATCGGCAAGGCCGTGATGGACGCGATCCTGCAAGGACTGTCGGCCTATGGCGCCCGCTTCGATACGCTCGACGATGTCAGATAGTCAGGTTACTTGACTATTGTGCCGGGCGCGGTAGCATTCCTCCGTTGCGAGGAGAATCGCCGTGATCGAACGTCTGAGCGCCTCGGTGCTGATCGTGGGCGGCGGTCCGTGCGGGCTGATGCTGGCCAACGAGCTTGGTCGCCGCGGCGTGTCCGCAATCCTGGTCGACGAGAAGCCGGGAACGGCCTTCAACCCGCAGGCCAACGCGACGCAGGCGCGGACGATGGAGCATTTCCGCCGGCTCGGCTTCGCCGACGAGGTCCGGCGCGCCGGTCTGCCCGCGGACTACCCGACCGACGTCGCCTATTTCACGCGCTACACGGCGCATGAGCTGACACGTTTTCAATTGCCGTCCGCAGCACGCGCGACGGAACTGGTGAAGGGTCTGTCCGGCTCGTGGAGCGCAGCAGAGCTGCCGCACCGGGTGTCGCAGAAATTCGTCGAGGCGATCCTGCGTAGGCACGCGGCGCAGCTTGCGGGCATTCAGTTGCGCTACGGACATCGGTTGATCGGCTACGTCGCGGATGACGGCGGCATTGCCGCCGACGTCGAGCGTGTCAGCGACGGCGCGCGCTGCGAGGTCGCGGCCGATTTCCTGATCGGCGCCGACGGTCCGCGCTCCCCGGTGCGACAATCGCTCGGGATCTCCTACGGCGGAACGACGGGAATACGGCGCGATTTCATGGGCGGCCGCATGCTCGCGGTCTATCTCCGCTCGCCGGAGTTCTACGCCAGTGTCCCGCATGCGCGGGCCTGGATGTATGTCTGCTTCAATCGAGACCGCCGCGCCTTCATGGCCGCAGTGAACGGACGCGACGAGTTTGCCTTCCACACCCAGCTGCGGCCCGGCGAGGACGAAAGCGCGATCACTGCCGATGATGCAAGGGCAGCGTTCCAGCGCGCCTGCGGTGCGCCCATTCCCTGCGAGGTGCTTTCGCACCTCACCTGGACTGCGGGTCATGCGCTGGTCGCCGAGCGCCTGCAGCGCGGCCGGGTCTTCCTTGGCGGCGATGCGGCGCATCTGTTCACGCCGACCGGCGGACTCGGCTACAACACTGCGATCGAGGACGCGGTCAATCTGGGCTGGAAGCTCGCGAGCGTCGTCAAGGGAACGAGCCCCGTCTCGCTGCTCGACAGCTATGAGGCCGAGCGCCGTCCGGTGGCGCTGCGCAACACCGACTACGCGCGCGGCTTTGCGGATTCGCTCGGCCTGTTTGCCGCGGCGCCCGAGATCGAGGACGCGACCGCGGCCGGCGACGAGGCACGGCGCATCGCCAGCGCCTATCTCGATCAGCATGCGCGCGCCGAGTTCAACATCCCCGGCGTCACCTTCGGCGGCCGCTATGATGGCTCACCGATCATCGTCCCCGATGGCACCCGGCCGCCGCCGGATGCGGCCAACGCCTACGTGCCGAGCGCCTGTCCCGGCGGCCGCGCGCCGCACGCCTGGCTGGAGCAAGGTATCTCGCTGTACGACCGCTTCGGCTTCGAATGGACGCTGCTGCGGTGTGAGGGCAGCGGCCTCGATGAGGATCAACTCCGTGAGGCCATGGGGCCGCTGCGTGCCGACGTCGAGATCGTCACCTTGCCGCGGGCCCTGCGCGATCTCTACGAGGCCGACCTCGCGTTGATCCGTCCCGATCAGATCGTGGCGTGGCGCGGGAGCGCGGCGGAGGCCGGCCTGCTTCGACGCGTGCTGGCTCGGGCGCTCGGAGGGGATGCAGGTCCTCACTGAGCGCTGCCTGGCGCGGGTCCGATACCGAGAAGTCATCGACGTCGTGCTGCAGGGGCGGTTGTGCCGCAGCATTTGGAACCCGTCGCGTAGTTGCGCGCGGAAGCATTCTGCAGGGCCGCCACGCGGGGCTTAGGAACGATCGTCGGGCGAGGCTCTTGCCGTCGGAACGATCAGGAGCCAACCCCTCGGAGATCAACGATGAGCAGGATGATCCACAACCATCAGACGAAAGCGATCCGAATTGCCATGGCCGCCTCTGCCGTGACCGTGTTGGTGGCCGGCGGCGCGGTCGCCGCTCCGAAAGGTCAGCCGCCCGCCAAGGATCAGCATTTCATGACCGAGGCGATCGAGGGCGACATGTCCGAGGTGAACATGGGCAAGCTGGCGCAGCAGAAGGGGCAGAGCGATCAGGTCAAGCAGTTCGGGCAGGCCTTGCAGCAGGACCATAGCGAGCATCTGCAGAAGGCGCAGCAGCTTGCGAGCCAGAACGGGATGAAGGTGCCGTCCGAGCCGAGCAAGAAGCAGAAGGCCATCTACAGCCGGTTGGAAGGCATGTCCGGCGGTCGGTTCGACCAGGCGTTCGCGCAGGCGATGGTTCGCGATCACCAGGAGGATATCAAGAAGTATCAGAAGCAGGCCGCGGCAAACTCACCGCTGTCGGACTTCGCCCAGCAGACCGTGCCGGTGCTGCAGAAGCACCTCGACATGGCGAAATCATTGGCGAAATGACATGGGCCAGAGCGACCACGATGCCTCAGCCTCGTCCAGGCGTCGTGATCGCCAATGATCGCGCCATCTGAAGAACAAGTTTGCCGGCCACGAGGCCAATGCAACACTGGCTGAGACGCTGGCGAAGCAGCCTCGCAAGATGGCCGAGCCGGGACCGGCGGAAAATCGCACGTCGGCACTGCGTGTTCGGCATCGGAGTGCCGTCTGCCCGAGCATTGCCCGACCTTCGTCCGACTGCTAGCGTTCTCCCATGAGGCACGGGCAAGCGATAAGACGATGACCGACGTGATGACCGAATCGGAAAAGGCGCAGCAGATCGTGGCTGCGCTGAGGGCGGCGGAGGCGAGCCCCCCGGAAGCGGCACTGCAGACGTTGAACGGCCTGATGGGCCTCGTCCGCAGCCCGAGCGCGGAGCAGCCGCTCGAGGTGGAGGAGGCGCGCTCGGCGGCCTTCATGTCGATCTGCGAGGTCGGCAAGGCACTGCATCGCGGGCAGCCGACGGAGGCGCTGTGGCCGACGGCGCTGTCGGCCAGCGAGCGCTGGCTGGCGCTTGCCAAGTGAGCAAGGGCGAGTGAGGAAGAACCAGACCGGTGCGGGCCGCATGAGTTGGCGTGCCATGGCGCCAAGCGATCTTGCTGATGTCGATGGGATCGCAGCCCGCGTGCACCCGGACTATCCCGAGGACAGGAGTGTTTTCGCGGAGCGCCTGCGTCTCCACCCTGATGGATGCCGCGTGCTGCGTGGGACCGGCGCCGGCATCGCCGGCTATGTGCTCAGCCATCCCTGGCATCTCGGCCGGCCGCCGGCCTTGAACCGGCTGATCGGAAGCATTCCGTCGGCTGCATCGACCTACTACATCCACGATCTCGCTTTGCTGCCCGGGGTTCGCGGCCGCGGCTCGGCGACCGTGATCGTCGAGGAACTGATCCGACACGCGCGTGCGCTCGGCCTGGAGTCGCTGTCGCTGATCGCCGTCAACGGCTCGACGCCATTCTGGGAGAGGCAAGGATTTGCGGTCGACAAGGCAGCCGCCGCGGATCCGACCGGCAGCTATGGCAGCGACGCGAACCTGATGATCCTGCGGCTCGCCTGAATTGCGCGCGCTTCTTTCGCGGCGGGGGTACAATGCGTAGCGGCCCGGCGATGGGCCGGGCCGCTCGCTGTTCTTGACGTGCTCTATTCCGGCATCGACATCGGCCGCCGCCACATGTCGCGCCGCCGGCTGAAGCGATTGGCGTGCAGCATCCATCCGGTGACAGGCTTGCCGTCGCGGTGACGGCCACCGCTCTCCGCAGCCGCCCAGGCGGCGACGGCGCCGAGCAGCAGCGCGGTGGCCACCGAGAACGCCAGGATGACGGTGCCGGCGCGCGTGCGCGAGATCGCGTTCTTGGCTTCTGCGATCACGCTGTCCACCCGCCGCTCGGCATCGGGAGCAGCGAGACCGGTCGTGCCGCTGACGAGCTGCACGAGATAGCTGCGATCCTCCGGGCTGACGCCATTGTGGCTCGACGCCGTGAGCAGGATGCGGCCGGCCTCGCCGCGTGCGGGGGCGAGATCCGGGCTGGGTGCTCGCCGCGGCGCGCGGAACAGATGGTCGAGCTCATAGCTCAGGATCGATGGTTCATTGGCCGTCGCCGGCGCAGTCAGTGGATTGGTCCGCGTCGCCGCGGACGCGCCGAGCACGGCCAGGATAGCGCCGAGCACGACTGCCAGCGCCCAGGCTGAGACGCCATGCAGGCCGTCGCGCTTTTCGATCTCTTCGCTTTCGGCAAGCCCGTGCGTTGCGCGCAAGCGGCCCGCCATGTAGCCGCCGCAGCCGAAGCTGATCAGCGCCTGCAGCACCAGATAGAGGCCGGACAGGAGCCAGAGCGCCACCGAGGCGTCGCGCCATGTCGGCGCGGTGGAGCTGACACCGAGGCCGACCGACATGGCAAAGCTGATCAGGATCGAAGAGACCGCGGCGGCGGTCAGGGCTCCTGCAACGACCGGCGTCCATTGCAGGGTCCAGCTATCGGCCGTCGCGCTTGAAAGGGGTGATGTGACGAGCGGCGCAGTTTCCATGGCCATGATGTCGTCTCAGCGCAGACCGAAGAACGACAGAACGGCCATGATGACCACGATCAACCCCACGAGATAAATCAGTCCGTCCATGATGATCCTCCTCCGGTTCGACATTGGTCGCCGTATAAGCAACAGCGAGGCGCAATGTTCCGTGCACGTATCAGCGGAGGAGGAGAGGACGCGTGACCGCCGGCCTCGGATGGGACTTGCCGCAACAGCTAACGGATCATGAGCCAAAGGATCATGGTGCCGTTGCGCGATGCAATAGAGCAGGGCCAGGGGGGCGTGGCGGCCAGAGATGTCGCCGCCAGCCATGTTTCAATTGTTGCCAGGTTTGGATGGATCGCGCGGCTCATTCCCCGCGCGAGGGCTGACGCAATGACCCGCGGTCAATAGCGTGGGTCGTAGCCGCGCTGCCGGGCATAGGCGTAAGCGGGGTTGATGCCGCAGCCCGCATCGGTCCCCGAGGCCGCCGCCTGGCACTGACGATAGGTGGAGAACTGACAGTTGCCCGGATAGCCCCACATCCTGCCCTGCAGGCAGAAGCGGTCTTGCGCGGCGGAAGCCGGTGAGATCGCGGCGAAGCTCGCGAGGACGGCGGTGGCAGACAGCGAGGCAAATAACAGGCGGCGCATGCGTTTATCCTTGCGTTGAAAAGTACTATTGCAACGCGAGGGGGCGCAGGCCCGTTCCTCGCGCGCAACATCAACTGTTTTGTGTCGGCGGCGCAGCGACGCGTTCACAGGCCGACGAAATTGTCTGGATGTTGGCGCTTGCCCGAGTTGGCCTTTTGAAGATCAGAGGACTCCACCGTTGCGGAGCTTGGCAACGCGCGTCATGGCGTGATGCCGGAACATTCGTCCACCGCTCCGGTTGCTTTTGGCCGCTGGTGATGGACCGATCCCATGTTTCGCCGATCCAAGACGTCAGACGCCGCACATCGCGACTCTTCGAGCGTTTTCGCGAGCCGCCCGCGCGCACCTGGCACCGGCGGGATGCTGGCTCTGCTCGGGTTCGCGTTCCTGATCCACTATTTCGATCAGCGGCCCGAACAGACGGAAGGCTCGGGAGGCGCGCGCCGGTCCGGCGCTGGACACGGCCGGCTGGCGCGTTCGCCCGCGGAGCTTCCCGCGCGCGGCTGGAAGGACGTCCTGTTCCGGGTCTATGAAAACGTCACCGAGCACAGGATCGTCGCGCTCGCCGCAGGCATGACGTTCTACACTCTGCTGGCGATCTTTCCGGCGCTGGCCGCGTTGGTGGCGATCTACGGCCTGTTCTCCGATCCGGCCAAAATCACCGGACATCTGGAACAGTTGCAGGGCGTGATGCCCGGCGGCGCCATCGACATCGCGCGCGACCAGTTGACGCGCGTCTCTGCCAACGGCCGTCAGGCGCTCGGCATCACCTTCCTCGTCAGCCTGGCGATCTCGCTGTGGAGCGCCAATGCTGCGATGAAGTCGCTGTTCGACACGCTCAACATCGTCTATCGCGAGCCCGAGAGGCGCGGCTTCATCAAGCTGAACGCGATTTCGCTGCTGTTCACCGGCGGCGCGATCCTGTTCGCGCTGCTTGCGATCGGCGCCGTCGTCGTGCTCCCGGTGCTGCTGAACTATCTCGGCATGTCCGGGGCCGGCGACCTGGTGCTGCGGATCGGCCGCTGGCCGGCGATCTTCATCTGCGTCGCGCTCGGACTGGCCCTGATCTATCGCTACGGGCCGGACCGCGAGGAGCCCAGATGGCGCTGGATCAGTTGGGGCAGCGCGCTGGCGGCGGCGCTGTGGCTCGCGGGCTCGGCGCTGTTTTCCTGGTATGCGGCGAATTTCGGCAGCTTCAACGCGACCTACGGCTCGCTCGGCGCCGCCATCGGCTTCATGACCTGGATCTGGATCTCCGCCATCGTGATCCTGATCGGTGCCGAGCTCGATGCCGAATTGGAGCATCAGACCCTGCGCGCTACCACCACCGGCGCCGCACAGCCACTTGGCACCCGCGGCGCCACGATGGCTGACACGGTGGGCCGTGGGAGCTGATCTGCCGTCGGCTGAGAATGCAGGTGCGATCGGCTCGGCCGTGCGAGATGCCGCACGGGGATCGCAACGCACGGGGCCCGCGCCACGGCGATCTCGTGGAACCGCCCGCCTGAGACGGAACCGGGGAACCCGAGGCGGATCCGCTGTGTTCCTATCGGGTCGTCGCGAAGCCCCGAATTGTCGGGTTCGCTGCGGCGTCGTCTCGATTGTCACGACGGAGCTTATGCATGACGGAGCAGCCTGTTCGCGGAAGCGACGAGGGTGGGCCCAGGGATCTGCCGCGCATTTCCACCGGAAGTGAAGGCCTCGACGACATTCTCGGCGGCGGCTTCGATCCCAATCGCCTGTATCTGTATGAAGGCCGTCCCGGCACCGGGAAAACCACCATCGCGCTGCAGTTCCTGCTCAAGGGCGCAAGTTGTGGCGAGCGCGTGCTGTACATCACGCTGTCGGAAACCCGGCGCGAGCTGGAGGTCGTGGCGCGGCGCCATGGCTGGTCGCTTGCCGGCGTCGACATGTTCGAGCTGGTGCCGCCGGAAACGACGCTCGACCCGGAGCGCGAGCTCACCGTGTTCCATCCGGCGGAGGTGGAGCTCAGCGAGACCACCGGTCTGATGTTCAACGAGGTCGAGCGCATCAATCCCAGCCGTGTTGTGATCGACAGCCTGTCGGAGCTCCGGCTGCTGGCCCAGAGTCCGCTGCGCTATCGCCGCCAGGTACTCGCGCTGAAGCACTTCTTCACCAAGCGCAACTGTACCGTCGTCCTGCTCGACGACCTGTCATCCTCGCAGGACGACCTGCAGCTCCACTCGGTCGCGCATGGTGTCGTGATGCTGGAGCAGCTCGCGATCGAATATGGCGCGGAGCGCCGCCGGCTGCGCGTGATCAAGATGCGCGGCATCTCGTTCCGGGGCGGCTTCCATGATTTCACGATCGCCTCGGGCGGGCTCAGGATCTTTCCGCGCCTGGTCGCCGCGGAGCATCACCGATCCTTCGCCGGCGATTTCACCTCGAGCGGCAACGCCGAGCTCGATCAGCTTCTGGGCGGCGGGCTGGAGCGCGGCACCAATGCGCTTCTCATCGGTGGGGCCGGTGTCGGCAAATCCTCGGTGGCGCTGATCTACGCAATCGCGGCGGCCCAGCGCGGCGAGCACGCCGTCTTCTTTGCATTCGACGAGGGCCGCGGCACCGTGGAAGCCCGTGCCCGGACGCTCGGCCTGCCGCTCGAGCGCCATATCGAATCCGGGCGCATCCATTTCCAGCAGATCGACCCGGCCGAGCTGTCGCCGGGTGAGTTCGGCGCCATCGTTCGGCAGAGCGTCGAGCAGGACGGTGCCCGCCTGGTCGTCATCGACAGCCTCAACGGCTATCTCAATGCGATGCCCGACGAGCGCTTTCTCATCCTGCAGATGCATGAGCTGCTGACCTATCTCGGCCAGCAGGGTGTGCTGACCATCCTGGTGCTCGCGCAGCACGGCCTGGTCGGGCCGTTGGATACGCCGCTGGACATCAGCTATCTCAGCGATGCCGTGCTGATGCTGCGCTATTTCGAGGTGGGAGGGGCGGTGCGACGCGCATTGTCGGTGGTCAAGAAGCGCAGCGGTCACCACGAGCACAGCATCCGCGAGTTTCGCCTGAGCAGCTCCGGCATCACCCTCGGCCCGCCGCTCAGGGAATTCAGCGGAATATTTTCCGGCAATCCGCGCTTCACCGGAACGGATATCCCCGACATGGACGTGCGGGATGGGCATTGAGCGAGATCACCGCGTCCTCGTCTTCGCGCCGATCGGGCGGGACGGACCGGCATCGGCAGAGCTGCTCCGCAGTGCAAGAATCGAGACGACCGTCTGCTCTGACCTCACGCAGCTGCTCAGTGAGTTGAGCGCAGGCGTGGGCACGGTCTTCGTTGCCGAGGAAGGGTTGTTCGCAAAGGACACCGCCGCCCTCACGCAATGGGTCGAGCGGCAGCCGGCCTGGTCCGATTTGCCCTTCATCGTGCTCACAAGTCACCGCGAGCAGAGTGCCGTCGTCACGTGGCGGCGCAATCTGGTAAGCGCGCTGCGCAATGTCTCGCTGCTCGAACGGCCGGTCCAGCCGATCACGCTCACCAGCGCCGTTCAATCCGCGCTGCGGGCGCGACGTCGTCAATACGAGATTCGCGCCCTCATCGAGGCGCGCGAGCAGGCGGCGCAGCAGCTCGAGCAACTCGTCGTCGAGCGGACGCGGGCGCTCGCGGAGTCGAACGAGCATCTTCGCATCGAGATGGCCGAGCGCGCGCGGGTCGAGGAGACCCTGCGCCAGACGCAGAAGATCGAGGCCATCGGCCGGCTGACCGGCGGCGTCGCGCACGACTTCAACAATCTGCTGATGGTGATCTCCGGCGGGCTCGACATGCTCGACCGCCAGAGCGATCCGGTGCGGCGTCGCCGCCTGATGGACGGCATGATCCAGGCGGCGCAGCGCGGCGCCAGCCTGACCCGCCAGCTGCTCGCGTTCTCGCGCCGGCAGGAGCTGCGGCCCGAGCCGGTCGACATCGCCCGCCAGATCGGCGGCATGCGCGAGCTGCTCGACCGCAGCCTGCGCGGCGACGTGCATGTCGAGTTCGATTTCCCCGATGCGCTCTGGCCCGTCGAGGTCGACCCCGGCGAGCTCGAGCTCGTCGTGCTGAATCTCGCCGTCAACGCTCGCGACGCGATGCCGACAGGCGGCACGATCGTGGTGCGGGCCGAGAACCTCCGCAACGTGCAAGACGATCAGATCGCCGGCGACTACGTCCGCCTGTCGGTGATCGACACCGGCACCGGCATGACGGAAGAGGTTCGCGTCCGGGTGTTCGAGCCGTTCTTCACGACCAAGGATGTCGGCAAAGGGTCCGGCCTCGGGCTGGCCCAGGTCTATGGATTCGTCACCCAGTCACGCGGCACTGTCCGCATCGACTCCGAGCCGGGCAAGGGGACGACGATTGCCCTCTACCTTCCGAGGTCAGAGCACGCGGCGTCCAGGGAGCCGCACCATCTCCTCGATCTGCAGCGGCCCCAGGCCCGCCGGCGCAACGAAGGCCGCGTGCTGCTGGTCGAGGATGACGATGAGGTCGCTGCGCTCGTCGGCGAGATGCTCCGCCAGCTCGGCTATGAGGTGACCCGCGCCTCCAGCGCCGCCGCGGCGCTCGGTGCGCTGGCCGACGGACGAATCGTCGATCTCGTGTTCTCCGATGTCATGATGCCGGGGGGCATGAACGGTGTCGAGCTGGCGCGCGAGATTCAGAAACGGCGCGGCGACATGCCGATCCTGCTGACCAGCGGCTATTCGGGCGCTGCCGTTCACGCCGCCAAGGAGGCGGGCGTCCGCATCCTGTCGAAGCCATATCGCATCGACGAACTGGCGACCGCACTCGATGCGGTGAAGATGGACCACGTCTGGTCGCAGGCGCGCATCTCGTGATACGGGGGCTGATAGGGAGCTGCTGCTAGCGAGCTGCGGTCTTGGACCTCTCCGGTTCACGATCAGCCGCGCTCGATCACCACCGAAACCGTGACATGCCCGACCTCGCCGTCATCGGAGCTGACCTTGAGGCTGACGTTCGTGGAGGAGGGATCGAGCCGGTCGCGCGCGATTGCAAGCGCGGTGTCCGCCGTCTGCATCAGCACCGTCTCGACATCATCGAGATCGACGCCATCGCCGCGCATTTCGCCAGGACTTGTCACATAGAAGCGCATCTCGTTCGTCCTGATCTGCCGTCACCCGAAGGCGGGAGCCGTCGATCTGGTGGAGATATGCGGGATCAAACCCTCCAGCAGTCACGACCATCTCAAAATCGAACATGGTGACAACGTTCCTGCGGATGTCCGCAACACCCTGACTGCGGACCTCCTGAGGCACCCGGTTCACATGCACCGTGCTGAGACCGAGGGCTTCGGCGAGCGCAGCATCTTAATCGGGAACTGATCCTCGTTGTCGGCGACGAGACCGACCTCCGCCAGGCGTTGCCGCAGCTCGGCGACGAGACGCGCCTCGCGTGCCGCTGCCGAGCGAACGCCGAGGTGCCGCGATGTCGATGGTGTTCAGCTCGTGCCGTCGCAACCGGCCGATCAGGATCGTCATGGGATGCCTGACCCGTTCGCGATGGCGAAGCTCGAGACCATCGGCTTGAGGCCGGGTCTGCAGGACCGGAGGCGAACATCGAAAACGGCCGAATGCGAGGTTTGTTCCTCGCGGATCAGTTTTTTGCCGGCAGCCAGCCGCGACCGAACCGGTACTCACCGCCGGTCGTCCATCCAATTGACAGATCCGCAGGCGGCACAATTGAACAGACGCGCCGCTTCGCCGGTTCGCGGGTTCAGGATGCTCTGAACCGCGCGCGCCGGTTGGCCGCAGCCGCGGCAGCGCGCCGGCTCGGTCCGACCGCTGTGGGAGTCACTGCTCTGATCCGACACGTCTGCCATGGCTGCCCCGAAACGGACGAGAGCGGGCGGTGGATCAGGTCGACCGCGCACGCCGGTCTGAGATGGGAGTGGGGGCGCCCGACGCTGGCCTTTTCCGGTCGATCCGCGGTTCCCCGGCACCCGGCCGCGCTGCGATGACCTGCCGAGAAAATAGATGGCTTCGGTGTCGGGCCGCCGAGCCTTGCATCGTCCTCTGCGAAGGACACGGAGGATTCCAGACATGACCCCCAGAATAGTCACCGCGGACGAATGGACCGAAGCGCATCGCGCCCACCTCGCCCAGGAGAAGGCCTTCATCAGGCAGCGCGATGCGCTGGCTGCCGCCCGCCGGGCGCTGCCGTGGGTGCGGGTCGAGAAGGACTACGTCTTCCAGGCGGGGGACGGACCCGTCAGCCTGGGCGATCTGTTTCAGGGACGGAGCCAGCTGATCGTCTATCATTTCATGATGGCGCCGGGCGATCCGCACCGCTGTCCCGGCTGCTCGTTTCTGTGCGACCACATCGACGGCGCCAACCAGCACCTCCGCCACCACGACGTCAGCCTGGTCGTCGTGTCGCGTGCGCCGCTCGCCGAGATCGCGCCGTTCAAGGCGCGCATGGGCTGGGCGTTCGACTGGGTGTCATCCGAGGGCAGTGATTTCAACTTCGACTTTCAGGTCTCGTTCTCGGACGAGCAGATCGCGACGGGCAAGGCCGCCTACAATTTCGCACCCTTGACGAGCAGGTCGCCCGAGCTCCCGGGCCTGACCGTGTTCACCAAGGACGACGCCGGCAACATCTTCTGCACGTTCCAGGTCCGCTCCCGCGGCGGCGATCCCCTGATCGGCGCCTATCACTATCTCGATCTCACGCCCAAGGGCCGCAACGAGACCGGCCGCGGCAACCTCTCCGATTGGGTGCGCCTGCACGATGAATATGAGGAAAGCGGCGCGCGAGACTGTCATTGCGGCCGGTAGATCGAAACGAGCAGGGCGGATCAGCGCAGCGTGATCCGCGGCGCCGTCAATGCCGCCATGCGGACACAGGAAATCGTGAAGGGTCCTCATAGGATCGATGCCCGGTCGGCGGACTTGTCGCGCGTGATGACGCATTCGAGGAGGCTTCCATGCGCCGAGCCATGTTGCGACTGACGATATCAGCCCTGGTTTTTGCCTGCGGCACCGCCGCCGCTCTGGCGCAAAGCCAGACCACGCCGGATCAGCAGAAGACGCAGCCGCCTGCGATGGCCCCGGGAACCGGCTCGCCGATGGGCGGCATGATGGGGCATATGCCCGGCCCGATGGGACGCGGCGGGATGGGCGGCGGCGTCATGGGCCCGGCATTGATGCGCATGGTGTTCGCACTTGTCGACGCCGACGGCGACGGCACGATCTCGCTGCAGGAATTCCAGGCGGCGCATGAGCGCATCTTCAAGGCCATGGACAGCAACAAGGACGGCAAGTTGACCCCGGAAGAGATGCAGGCGTTCATGCACGGGCCGCAATGACCGGCGTCAAACCGGCGTGATGGCCGGGCCTGCGCTGGCGCGAGTCCGGCAAGTGCGGCCATTTCGCTGATCTCGATCAAGTGCCCGCCGCACGGACGCGCAACAGTGCCGCCGTCAGATCCGATCGCCGCGTGCGACGAACTGCGTCGACGCGGCGGCAGACCAGCCGGAAAAGAGGCGAGCATGACCTACTATTTTGCCAAAGCGGTCAATCTATCGTTCGACGCGGCGATCGAGCGGGTGACGGCCGAGCTGAAGGCACGCGGCTTTGGCGTTCTGACCCGCATCGATGTGCAGGCGACGCTGCGCGAGAAGATCGGCGCCGACTTTCGGCCCTACACCATCCTGGGCGCCTGCAATCCGAAGCTGGCGCATGAAGCATTGCAGGCGGAGAGCCGGATCGGCACCATGCTTCCCTGCAATGTCATCGTCCAGGAGATCGGCGGGAGGGTCGAGGTCGCCGCCGTGAATCCCGTCGCCTCGATGCAGGCCATCGAGAACGCGGCGCTCGCGACGCTCGCCACAAAGGTTTCTGACGCCTTGAAAGCGGTGGTCGAGGCGGTCTAGCTCTGCCGTCCAACGGGACCACCGCTGATCGGAGGATCGCCGGCCCAGGTGCATGACGACACCAGGGATGATGGACCGCGGTGATCGCATGCTTCCGCAGCAGAGCTGCGGCAGGCATGCGATCGACCGACTTGACGCCCCACGATCTCCGCGCCACGCGCCCGATTGTCGACGCTCCGGGGGCCGCAGCGCAGCTTCCGCGCGACGTTATTGTATGTCGGACGTCATGTCACAGCGGTAGAACTACGGAAAAGCCGGAATTCTCAACGCGCTTTAACGAGAGTGGAACAAGTTGCATCAATTTTTGCGCAGACATGTCGCCGGGCGCGCGGGACGATCGTCGTCGCCGCCGACCATCTGCAAACGAACTATTCATCTGGAGGTTATCTTGTTGTTTCGATCGAACAGCCGCTCGGACGCGGAAGCACAGCTTGCAGCAATCAGTCGCGCGATGGCCGTGATCGAATTCCAGCTCGACGGCACGATCATCACCGCGAACAAGAACTTCCTGAACGCACTCGGCTATCAGCTAGAGGAAATCCAGGGCAGGCATCACAGCATGTTCGTGGAGCCTTCCGAACGCGACGGTGCCGCCTACCGCGAGTTCTGGGCGGCGCTGAGCCGCGGCGAGCTCAAGGCCGCCGAGTTCAAGCGCATCGGCAAGGGCGGTCGCGAAATCTGGATCGAAGCGTCCTATAATCCCGTCCTCGACAGCGCCGGCAAGCCGGTGAAGGTCGTCAAGTTCGCGACCGACATCACCGAGAAGAAGCTGCGCAGCATGGCCGACGGCTCCAAGCTTGCCGCCATCGATCGCGCGCAGGCCATGATCGAATTCAAGCTCGACGGCACCATCGTCAGTGCCAACAAGAATTTCCTGGATGCGCTGGGCTATCGCCTCGACGAGATCCAGGGCAAGCATCACAGCATGTTCGTCGAACCCGCGCTGCGCGACAGCGCGGCCTACCGCGAGTTCTGGGCAGCTCTCAATCGCGGCGAATATCAGGGCGGCGAATACAAGCGCATCGGCAAGGGCGGCAAGGAAGTGTGGATCCTTGCCACCTACAATCCGGTGCTGGATGCGACGGGCAGGCCAATCGGGGTCGTCAAGTTCGCAACCGATGTCACCGCGCAGAAGCTGACGAACGCCGACCTCGCCGGCCAGATCGAGGCCATCGGCAAGTCCCAGGCCGTGATCGAGTTCAACATGGACGGTACGGTCATCACCGCGAACGACAATTTCCTGCATGCGCTCGGCTACACGCTGGCCGAGATCCGGGGCAAGCATCACAGCATGTTCGTCGAACCGTCCGAGCGGGAGAGCGCCGCCTACCGCGACTTCTGGGCCAGCCTGAACCGTGGTCAGTACCAGTCGGCCGAATACAAGCGCATCGGCAAGGGCGGCCGGGAGGTCTATATCCAGGCCTCCTACAATCCGATCCTCGACCTCAACGGCAAGCCGTTCAAGGTGGTCAAATACGCGACCGACGTCACCCGGCAGGTCTTCGTTCGCATGGGCAACGAGCGCGTGCGCGCCATGATGGAATCGGTGGCGGCGGGCGCGGAGGAGCTCAACGCGTCCGTGCGGGAGATTTCCGAAGCCATGACGAAGTCGCGCGAGACCGCCATGGGCGCGGTGGACCGTGTCACCTCAGCCGATGCGCAGGCGCAGCGGCTCTCCGATGCCGCTCAGTCGATGAGCGGCATCGTCGAGATGATCCACAACATCACCGGCCAGATCAATCTGCTGGCGCTGAATGCCACCATCGAGTCCGCCAGGGCCGGCGAAGCTGGCAGGGGCTTTGCCGTCGTTGCCTCCGAGGTCAAGAACCTCGCCACCCAGGCGAAGACCGCCACCGACAAGATCGCGACCGAGATCGACAGTCTCAACAATATATCCGGGGGCGTCGTCACGTCTCTCGGCTCGATCAAGCAGGCGATCCAGAACGTCAGCGAGTATGTGACGTCGACGGCTGCCGCCGTCGAGGAGCAGAGCACCGTTACGAGCGAGATGTCGTCCAGCATGGCGCGCGCCGCGGCCGAGGCTCAGGCGCTGGCCGAGCGCGCCGCGGCTTGAGGTCGGACCGGAAAGCACCGATCGCGCGGCGGCCTGTCAATCCAGGCCGCCGCGCCGTTGCAGGCAATGTCGCCGCTTCGCACGTCATGCGCCTGTCGTCTTTCGCCGAATTCCACCTTTCTCATCGGGGCGATCCGTGGCTGATATCCTCGCATTTCCCGCCCGGGCCCCGTTGCGGATCATCGGCGCGAAAGCAGAACGGCGGCGCGATGCGGTGGTCGCCAGCGAGATCGGACGGCTGCGGCGCGAATTGGAGGCCTGGCGAAGCGCGGTCGACAATCTGGACCGGTGCATCAGGTCGGATCCGGCGCTCGCGTCGCTTGCGGCCGAGTGCGACAAGATCCGCGACCTGATCTCCGTCACCGCGGGCAAGCTTGAAACATTGCTGTAGAACCGGCCGCCCCAGGGGTCGCGAGGAGTCGTGGTCAGGCTGGGACCGGCTGCTCCGGGCAGTTCGTCAGCCGCGCCGGCGCGCCCACGGCGGTGCAGCCCGACGGCACATCGGTGGTGACGACGGCACCGGCGCCGATCTTGGCAAAATCACCGATCGCGACGTCGCCCAGCACGGTCGCGCCCGAGGCGAGCAGCACGCCGCGGCCGATCCGCGGGGCGCGGCCGGGCAGCGCGTCGGGTCGTCCGATCGTAACGTTCTGCAGAATGGTGACGTCGTGGCCGATGCTGCTGTGGGCGCCAATGACGATGCCGGTGGCATGATCGAGAAACACCGCGGTCCCGAGCCGCGCCGAGGGATGGATGCTCACCTGCAGGGATGTTGACGAGTCCGCCTGCATCAGGAGCGCCAGGTCGGGTTGCCCGTTGCTCCAGAGCCAGTGCGCGACGCGATGCGCCTGCAGCGCGACGTAGCCTTTGTAGTTCAGCAGCGGCGGCAGCAGCGCCGTCGTCGCTGGATCCTGCGCCGCGATCGCCCCGAGGTCGCGACCCGCCGCCTCGACGAGCTCAGGCGCGGCGGCATACGCCTCGCGCGCGACCGCGGCAAATCGGGCGCGCGCGGCATCGCCGCTGCCGAGGCGGATGCCAATCTGCTGCGCGACGGCGCTGCCGAGATCAGAATGATCGAGGATTGCAGCCGACAGGGCGAGGCTGAACACGGGATCGGCCGCGGCGATGCGCCGGGCCTCGTGCTGGATCGACGACCAGAGCTCGGGACTGGATAGGTGTGTGTCGGCCATGGCAAAGCCTGCTCGATAACAGGTGACGGCGACAATATAGCCTGACCTGCGCGTTGCAGAAACCTGGACGACGCCGCGCGGGCGTCGTCATCCGATGTGGCCGGCGACAATCCACGCCGAAGGTCGCAGCCCGTTCAGTTCTGCGCCGTCCGCGCCGCCGCGGCGGCGACGCCCGCACCGATCAGAAGGGTGCCGCCCGCCTTGTTGAAGATGCTGATCACCTTCGCGCTCCGTACGAGCGCGCGGGCGCGCGAGGCGATCAGCGCATAGCCGACGGCATTGGCGAAGGCGAGCACGACGAAGGTCGATTCGAACACCACCATCTGCGTGAGGAAGCTGCCGTTCGGACTGAGGAACTGCGGCAAGAACGCGACGAAGAAGGTGATGCTCTTCGGGTTCAGCGCCGTGACGATCCAGGCGTGACCGAGCATTTTCGGCGCCGAGGTCCTGTCGGTCCGCGGCACGGCGTTCAGCGCGCCGCCGGCCTGCCACAGCTTGATCCCGAGCCAGACGAGATAGGCCGCGCCGATCCATTTCAGCACGGTGAACAGCAGCGCCGACGTGGCCAGCAACGCACCGACGCCCAGCATGGACAAGGTCATGGCGGTGAAGTCGCCCAGCGCGACGCCGAGGGCCGTCGGCAGCGCGGTTCGCCACCCCTGGCCCAGCGCATAGGAGACCACCAGCAGAACCGTCGGCCCCGGGATCACCAGGAGGATGATGGACGTTCCCGCAAACGCGAACAAAGTCTCGATCGTCATGCTGATCGTCTCTCGCGAGGACATATGCGACGTTGGTATATCGAGGCGGATAGGGCCGCAATGATCTTTGTTGCGAGGGCCGCTTTGCTGTTTTCCTCGACGATCACAATCCGTCTGCCAACGCAAGGCGTGTCATGAACGACCTTCGGTCGCTGCGGCGCTCCAAAAGAAAGCGCTTTCGCTTTTCCAGAAAATGTGCTCTACTGCATCCATCCTGCTTCGCCACGAGGGGCGTATCGCGATCGTCACGACACGTGAGGCGGGGAGGCGATGGCCGCTTATCTGCCGCAGCGTGCTTGCACGCGGACGAACGGCAGCTGGCGGACGTGAAGTCGTGTGGTCCTGGCGCCGCGACGCTGGCGCTAAGCTTTCGGGCGATGAGTCCGAGGGCGACGGTGGCTAAAGAGCCGTACACCGGGGAGATCACGGTATAAGCGTGAAGACCATCGCGCGGGGAATGCCGGGATGTCTCGGCTGAACCTGTGGTTCCTGCCGCCTGCATTTTTTTCGCAGGCGGGCCATGGGGGCGGCCAGCTCCCGGCATTCCCCGCGCCCTCGTGTTTCGCGAGGGATCGTCGATCCCATCAGCCCGGGCGCGTTGCGTCGCGGGATCTCGCCGATGCGCGCCAGAAGGCTGAGCCGGCGCGCGCGAAACAGAACGAGCGGGAGGACGCCTCCGTGCGCCGACGAGCGACCTGCCCAGTGGCCGTTTGCCCAGCGCGCGGGTGCTCGCGCCGCAGCCGGATTTGATCTACACGGGGGCGTTTACGATGGACCATTCATGACGTCTCGCGTGCACCGGTGCGTGGGACAATCCGGAGTTGCATATGTCGCCCAGCCAAGCATCGCCCCTGACACTCGTTGTCGAAACGGCCGAGATCCTGACCTCGCTCGGCGTCGCGCCGGAGCGGCTGCGCGGTGGGACGCGCGCCGCCCGTTCGCCGGTGACCGGCGAGGTGTTGGCCCATGTGCATGACGACAGCAGGGCGGATGCGACCGCGGTGATCGCGCGCGCGCATGCCGCGTTCCTGCAGTGGCGGCTCAAGCCGGCACCGAAGCGCGGCGAACTGGTGCGGCTGTTCGGCGAGGAGCTGCGCGCCCACAAGGCCGCGCTCGGCCGCCTGGTCTCGATCGAGGCCGGCAAGATCGTCTCCGAGGGGCTCGGCGAGGTCCAGGAGATGATCGACATCTGCGACTTCGCCGTCGGCCTGTCACGCCAGCTCTATGGCCTGACCATCGCCACCGAGCGCGCCGAGCACCGGATGATGGAGACCTGGCATCCCCTGGGGGTCACCGGCGTGATCTCCGCCTTCAACTTCCCCGTGGCGGTGTGGGCCTGGAATGCGGCGCTGGCGCTGGTGTGCGGCAACAGCGTCGTCTGGAAGCCGTCGGAGAAGACGCCGCTCACCGCGCTCGCGACCGACGCGCTGCTGGCGCGTGCGCTGCAGCGTTATCGCCGCGAGGGCGGCGAGGCGCCGGAGGGGCTCGCCGGCCTGCTGCTCGGCGGCCGCGCGGTCGGCGAGATGCTGGTCGACGATGCCAGGGTGCCGCTGGTGTCGGCGACCGGATCGACCGCCATGGGGCGCGTCGTCGGCGCCTGTCTTGCCGGCCGCTTTGCCCGCGCCATCCTCGAGCTCGGCGGCAACAATGCCGCGATCGTCACGCCCACGGCCGATCTCGATCTCACCCTGCGCGCCGTGGCGTTCGCGGCGATGGGCACCGCGGGCCAGCGCTGCACCAGCCTGCGCCGCCTGTTCGTGCATGCCGACGTCTACACCCAGCTCGTGCCGCGGCTGAAGCAGGCCTACGCCTCGGTGGCGATCGGCAATCCGCTGGAGCAGGGCACCTTGATCGGCCCGCTGATCGATCGCGGCGCCTACGACGCCATGCAGGACGCGCTGAGCGCCGCGCGGGATCACGGCGGCCGCGTGTTCGGCGGCGAGCGCGTCGCGGTCGGCGGCTTCGCGGAGGCGTACTACGTGCGGCCGGCCCTGGTCGAGATCGAATCGCAATCCGGTCCGGTCGAGCGCGAGACGTTCGCGCCGATTCTCTACGTGATGCCGTATCGCGATCTCGATGCCGCGATCGAGCTGCACAATGCGGTGCCGCAGGGGCTGTCGTCGTCGATCTTCACCAATGATCTGCGCGAGGCCGAACTGTTCGTGTCGTCGCGCGGCTCCGATTGCGGCATCGCCAACGTCAATATCGGCCCCTCGGGCGCCGAGATCGGCGGCGCGTTCGGCGGCGAGAAGGAGACCGGCGGCGGCCGTGAGTCCGGCTCGGATTCATGGAAGGCCTATATGCGCCGGGCCACCAACACCGTGAACTACGGCCGCAGCCTGCCGCTGGCGCAGGGCGTCAAGTTCGACCTCGGCTGATCGATGCGATGGGGCTCCCTCATCGGCGGAACCGCTTCGCTGCGTCGTGCGTTGCGCGCTGATAAGGAGATGCACCATGGCAACGAAGAAGAAAGCCTCGACCGCAAAGTCAGCGCGCGGACGCAACCAGGATCGCGCCCGCGTCGCGGGTGGACAGGACCACGAAGTCCGCTACGAAGCCAAGAAGAGCGGCCGCTCGGCGTCCGCGGTGAAGAAGGCGGTCAAGAAGGTCGGCAACAGCCGCAAGAAAGTCGAGCGCAAGCTGACGCGCCAGTGACGTCAATGCTGCTTCGGCCGCTCCGGCGGCCGAAGCGATCCCCTCGCCCAGCGGAGCGCCTTGGGCGAGTGCAGCGGATCGGGCCCATCGCAGGTCGGACAAGCAAGCTCGCGGCGCCCGCCCTTGCCCTCGCGAACCGCGAGCGCACGGCCGCAGGTCGGGCATGGCTTGCGCAGCAGCCACGGGACCGGATGATTCGGCATGATTGCGTCTCCCGGTGGAGGCCTCAGGCTAGGGCATCTCGGGGTAGTTACGGAATCACTTATTTGAATCACGGCGGATATTCCGGCTCTCCGTGCCGTGAACAATCAGGGCAGGTGTCGCCGGTCGCGGCCAGGACGGCCTCGATCGCCGCGAGCGCGTCCGAACTACACAAGCCGCGTGGCGGATCGTCGCGTGCGATGCGAAGCGCCCGTGCCAGCGCATGCGGGTCGCCGCGCTCGCGCATCCAGCCGTGCTGTTCGCATTCGACGATCGCGCCGGCCTCGCGCAGGGTGGCGACCGCCCAGCGCTCGAGACGCTGGCTCGCGGAATGGTGTGTGACGGCAGTCTGCATCGGCCACGCTCTCCCGCCGGGAGAATCCATGAATCGGCGGGCGTTTCCAGGCCCGTCCTGCAGGGCAGGGATTCCAAAATGGAGGGGCTGGCTTGCCGCGGATTATTCGGCGGCCCGGCTTGAGATCGCCGCGGGCTGGGGCCATCCTTGATGGAGTTTGAGTGAAACGGATGCAGACCGGAATGCAGATCAGGGCCAACGAGGATTTGCTGCTCATCATCGATGTGCAGAACGATTTTTGTCCCGGCGGCGCGCTCGCCGTGGCCGACGGCGATGCCGTGGTGCCGGCGATCAACCGGCTGAGCGGGATGTTCGATCACGTCGTCCTGACCCAGGACTGGCACCCGGCGGGACACAGCTCGTTCGCCTCGAGCCACCCCGGCAAGGCGCCGTTCGAGAGCGTCACGATGCCCTACGGGCCGCAGACCTTGTGGCCGGACCACTGCATCCAGGGCACGCCGGGCGCCGCCTTCCATGCCGAGCTTGCGACCGACAAGGCGCAGCTCATCATCCGCAAGGGCTTTCGTGGCGCGATCGATTCCTACTCGGCGTTCTTCGAGAACGACAAGACCACGCCCACGGGCCTCGCCGGCTATCTGCGCGAGCGCGGCCTGAAGCGGGTTTTCCTGGTCGGTCTCGCCACCGATTTCTGCGTGCACTATTCGGCGGTCGATGCGCGGCGGCTCGGCTTCGCGGCCATCGTCATCGACAACGCCTGCCGCGGCATCGACCTCGGCGGCTCGATGGCGGCGGCCAAGGCGCAGGGCGCGGAGGCCGGGGTCGAGCGGATCGCCGAGCTGGCGTAGCGACGATGGACTACGCCGCCGCGCCGATGGTCGGCTCGGCGATGGCGCCGGCGACGCGGACGCGGACGCGCAGCGCGTTGCCGGGGAGGTAGGCGATCGGCATGTCCTCGACATCGACCGTCTTGAGCGTGTCGCGGTCGGCGCCGGCCTGCACCGCGCGCTCCTCGGCGATGGCCCGCGCCGCCGCGATGGCCTCGTCGCGGGTCAGGTCGCGGAAGACCTGGTCGGCCTCGCCGGAGACCTGGGCGATGGCGGCGCCGACCGCGTTGGCGCAGTCGCCATGGTCGACGCGCACGATGGTGGAGATGCCGGCAAGGCGCTCCGGCACCAGGAAGGCGCCGCCGCCCACCGCGAGCAGCGGCACGTCGCCGGCCTCGGTCTTCATGCGGTCGATGTCGCCCTCGAGCTTGCGGTGGGCGTCGGCGAGCGCGGCGTCGATCAGGCTTTTCGGCAGATGCGCGACGCGCGATCTGTCGCCGATGTCGATCAGCCCCGCCGCGACCGCGATGTCGGTCGCGGTCAGACGGTCGCCGCCAAACACCAGCGCGTCGGATGTCAGCCGGTATCCGACGCTGAGTGGGCCGACGCGGACCGGATCCTGCTCGACATGGCTGCCGCCGCCGAGCCCGATCGAGAGCAAATCGGGCATGCGGAACAGCGTGCGGACGCCGCCGACCTCGACGACAGTGTTGGCCTCGCGCGGAAAGCCGTGGCGCAACTGGCCGATGTCGCTGGTGGTGCCGCCGACGTCGACGACCATGGCGTCGTCGAGGCCGGAGAGATACGCGGCGCCGCGCATCGAGTTGGTGGCGCCGGAGGCGAAGCTCATGACCGGGAAGGCGGTCGCGATCTCCGCCTGCATCACGGTGCCGTCGTTCTGCGTCAGGAACAGCGGCGCATCGATGCCGGACTCCGCGATCGCCTTGCGGAAGGCGGCGACCGTCGTGACCGCGAGGTCGTGGAGCGCGGCATTGAGCAGGGCGGCGTTCTCGCGCTCCAGCAGTCCGATGCGGCCGAGGTCGTGCGAGAGCGTGACGGCCACATCAGGGCAGATCTCGGCGAGGATTGCCCGCGCCGCGATCTCACAGCTCGGGTCGAGTGGCGAGAACGACGAGGCGACCGCGACCGCGCGCAGGCCCTTGGCCTTGATCGCGCGCGCGGCGGCTTTCAGGCCGCCGATGTCGAGCGGCATGAATGGGCGGCCATCATAATCGTGGCCGCCTTCGAGCATGAACGTCTCGCCGCTGACCAGCGCGGCGAGATCGCCCGGCCAGTCGCAGAACGGCGGCAGCGAGGCGGAGGCGGGCATGCCGATGCGGATGGCGCCGATCTTCTGCAGGTGCCGCCGCTGCACCACCGCATTGATGAAATGCGTGGTGCCGATCACGACCGCGTCGACCGGCACGGCCGCCGCGGGATTTTCTCGCAGCGCCTTCAGCGCCGCGAGGATGCCGGAGGTGACGTCGGCGGTGGTCGCAGCCTTGACGGAGTGGACGACATGGTCGTCGGCAATCAGGACGGCGTCGGTGTTGGTGCCACCGACGTCAATGCCAATCCGCTTCATTCTCAGGGAGCTCCAGGGGTCGCAAACAGCGACCGGAAATCGAGGTCGTAACCGAAGGCGCGGGGGCCGACGAATTCGAGCCCGCGCGGGCTGGTCAATACGGCGGGCGCGGGCAGCGCGATCACGGTGACGCGCTGGCCGTAGCGCGCCGTCTCGGTGCCGATGCCGTGGCCGTTGACGCTGTCGAGCACGCAGATCAGGTCCGGCGACATCGCGATGGCTTCGCCATCGCGCCAAGCCACGATCCATTCGTTCTGGAACGACAGCTTGAGCCGGGTGCCGCGATCGTCGTCGCTGCCCTCCACGACGGCGCTGCCGCGCAGAAAGCCCTCGGTGGTGCGGCGCTCGACGTCGACGATCTTGCCGCTGAACAGCCGCTGGCCGCCCTCGCAATCGAGGATCGCCGCGATCGGATCCTGGTGGCTCCGGTTCGCTGCCTCGACCGCACGGCCGATCGCGATCGCCTTGGTGGTCGTGAAATGGATGCCCCAGTCCTTGACCTCGCGGCCCGTGCGCGGCGCCTTGCTGGTCGAGGCGATCGAGCCCATCTCGACGCAGATCTTGCGGCTGGCGCGCTCCATCCACTTCCAGCTCGGCACCTTGGTCACGACGGCCTCGATGCCGCGGGGATCGTAGAGCGTGCAGGGATAGGGCTTGAGGTCGCCGATCGCGACCGATGTCATCTGCGCCTCGGGAAAGGCGCGGCCCATGCAGTCGGCGTCGACCACGGGGATGTTCAGATGCGCCGCCGCCATCAGCGCCTGCATGCCGTTGCCGCCGCCGATCTCGACCGACATCACGGCGCGAAATGTGATGCCGTTGATCTCCTCCTGCATGCGCACCGCACGCGCGATGCTGCGGCTGTCGGCCAGCCGTTCCTGCCCGACCAAGGGGGCGCCCATGTTGGAGACCACCGCGACCCAGTCGTCGTCGGCGAGGTCGAGCGGCGATATCATCTGCACGCGACGCCCCTCCGCATAGAGCCGGCGCAGGTTGAGCAGGCCGAGATAGGGACTGCCGCCGCCGCCGGTGCCGAGGATCCAGGCGCCGACCGCGAGCGCCTCGATGTCGTCGAGGCTGATCGTCTTCATGCCGGCTGCGCTCACGGCACAAGCTCTTCGACGTCGCTCTGTGACTGCGGCGCACGGTACTGCTGCGGGAATAGGAATATAACGCTCACAGTATCAATCCTCGAGAATGACGAGATCGGCCGGACGCCAGTCGAGCGTGACCGTTTGACCCGGCGCGTGGAGAGGACCAGCTCCGGAATTCGGCTGTTGCGCCAGCACGTGCTGTCCGCACTCCAGGGCGATGCGGTACAGCACCGCGCCGCCGAGGAAATTGGTGCTCTCGACTGTGCCGCGCGCGGACATGCCTGTCCGCTTGGCATCGGCCACCTCGGCTGGCGATACCGATATCTTCTCCGGCCGCAGCGCGACCGACAGAACCTCGGCCTCGGCTGCTGCAACTGTGTCCGCCAGGGCCAGCACCAGACCGTTGCCGACGGCTATCCCGACGCCATTGTCCAAGGTCACGCGCTGACCACGAAAAATGTTGGTGTCGCCGATGAAATCGGCAACGAAACGCGTCCGCGGCTGATCGTAGATCTCGAGCGGGGTGCCGATCTGCTCGACGCGGCCGGCGTTCATGACCGCGATGCGGTCCGACATGGCCAGCGCCTCCTCCTGGTCGTGGGTGACGAACACGAGGGTGAGGCCAAGCGTCTTCTGCAGCCGCTTGAGTTCGAACTGCATCTGCTGGCGCAATTTCTTGTCGAGCGCGCCGAGCGGCTCGTCGCAGAGCAGCACGCGGGGCGAGATGACGATGGCGCGGGCGAGCGCGACGCGCTGCTGCTGGCCGCCGGACAGTTGCGCCGGCCTGCGGTTCTCCAGGCCTCCGAGTTCAACCATCGCCAGCGCTGCCTTCACCTTCGCGGCAATCGTCGCCTTGTCGATCTTGCGCATGCGCAGGCCGAAGGCGACGTTCTCGGCCACGGTCCGGTGCGGGAACAGGGCGTAGTTCTGGAACACCATCGCCATGTCGCGCTTGTGCGCCGGCACGTGGGTGATGTCGGCGCCGTCGAGGCGGATCTCGCCGGCGCTTGGGCTGTCGAAGCCGGCGATCATGCGCAGGGTGGTGGTCTTGCCGCAGCCGGACGGGCCGAGCAGCGAAAAGAACTCGCCAGGCCTGATGTTCACGGCAACCGCGTCGACTGCGCGTACGCCGCCGTCATAGATCTTGCTGACCGCGGCGATCTCGATGGCAGCGCTCATGCGCGGAAGATCCGGTTGACCCGGCTGTCGATCTCGTCCTTCCGTGCGTTGTACCACTTCCAGTCGACCTGGATCAGCTTGCCGACCTTCTCCGGCGTCGTCAGCAGCTTGGCGTCATACTTGGAGTCGAGCTTGACCTTCTTGTTGGCCGGCGAATACCAGACGGTCTCAGCGAGGCGCTTTTGAACCTCGGGGCGCAGCATGTAGTTGATATAGGCGTTGGCGAGCTCCTTCACCTTGCTGCCGGGCGTGATGCTCAGCACTTGCTCGAGCGACAGCACGCCCTCGTTCGGCGTGACGAAGTCGACCGTCTGGTTCTGACCGTCGTAACGATAGATGCCGGAATCATGCAGGATGCCGAGGCCGACCTCACCGGACAGGATCAGCTTCTCCATCGCGCCGGTGAAGTCGACCAGCTTGATCGGCTTCAGCTTCTCCAGCGCTGCATAGGCGGCGTCAAGGTCGGTCTGGCCCTTGCCATACAGCGCGCCGCACATCATCACGAACGCCTGTCCCAGGCTGTTGGCAGGGATCACATAGCCGCCGCGCGCGCCGTTGAATCTCGCATCCCAGTAGTCTTTCCACGACGTGACGCTCCCATAGCCCTTGTCGGTGCGCATGCCGAGCCCGATGGCGCTGGTGAAGATGCAGACGCCGACGATCTTGTCGCTGACGGCGTAAGGGTAGACGTCGGCAATGTTCGGAACCAGCTTGGGGTCGACCTTGGGCTCGACGAGACCCATCTCCACGGCCGCCCACTGCTCGTTGGAGTTGGTGTGCAGCACGTCGTAGATGGGAGCCGAGCGCGAACTCGCCTGCAGCTTCGGCAGGAATGGCAGCGCGGTGTCGGTCTTGAGCTTGCACTTGAACTCGCTTTCGAAGGCCGGGCCGATCTCGGCCTTCATCACGTCACCCCATTTGCCGCCCCAGCCGGTGACGTTGAGAACGGGCTCGTCCGCATGCGCGACAAAGGGAGCAGCGACAACGCCGGCGCCGAGCGACGCAGCCGCGGTCAGCAGGCGGCGGCGGCTCAGGGGAAAACGACGCGATGAGGCGGTCATGTCCGGGATCTCCCTTAGAGTTTGACGTAGGAGCGAAGACCTACGGTGCGGTCGAGCGCGATGACGACGATGAAGGCGAGCAGGATCGAGACCACCGAGGCCGCGCCGATGGTGCCGTCGAGATCGAACTTCAGATAGTTGAACAGCGTGATCGGCAAGGTCTCGCTGCCCGGCGCGACCAGGAACAGCGACACCGGAAACTGGTCGAACGAGACGATGAAAGCAAAGATCGCGCCTGCCAGAACGCCGGGCTTCACCAGCGGCAGCGTGATCTCGAAGAAGGTCCGGGTGGGGCTGGCGCCGAGATTCTGCGCGGCTTCCTCCAACCTGACATCGAAATTGTGCAGCACGGCGAGCGTGGTCCGCACCACGTAGGGAATCGTCACCAGCGTGTGACCAGCCACCAGCCCCCACACCGGGCGTCCGACGTCGAGCAGTACGTAGGACTGGAACAGCGCAAGACCGGTCAGGATCGCCGGCAGCATGAGCGGCGACAGCATGGTCGCCACGATCAGCCGGGAGCCTGGCAGGTTGCCGCGGGCGATCGCCAGCGCGGCCGAGGCGCCCAGCACGGTGGCCGCGACCGTGGTCATGGCCGCGACTTCGATGCTGAACAGCAGCGCGTGCATGAAGTCGCCCGAGGCGAAGAATTTCTCGAACCAGCGAAAGGAGATGCCGACTGGTGGAAACTGGATGAAAGGCGTCGGGTTGAGCGCGAACACGATCACGATCGCAATCGGCGCCAGCAGGAAGACGAGGATGGCGGTGTTGGCGGCGAGATAGAGCCTGCGGCCCCACCGGAGCGGCCGCGCCTTGCTGCGAAGGGCAGGTGTGGCCGCCAGACCGATTGGCGCAGCGAGCGGCGGCCGCGATCCCGGAGCAAGGCTCGTCATCTGCGCCCTCATTGCAGCTCGCGCTGGCCCGAAACGAGGCCGAGCACGTGATTATACGCGATGACGAGCGAGAGCGAAATGATGAGCAGCACCATGCCGAGCGCAGCCGCGAAGCCGACGTTGAAGTTGGCGGAGATCTGCTGGTAGATCAGGATCGGCAAGGTCATGACCTGGAAGCCGCCGAGCAGGATCGGGGTGACATAGGCGCTGATCGCGAGCGCGAAGATGAGCAGCGAGCCGGCGAGGATGCCGGGCAGGCTGAGCGGCAGGGTGACCTCGAGAAATGCGCGCCATGGGCTGGCGCCGAGATTCTCCGCCGCCTGCTCCAGCCGCTCGTCGATGCGACCGATCACGCCGGTGAGCGTCAGCACCATGAAAGGCACATAGATGTGGACCAGGCCGATGATGATGCCCGTCTCATTGTACATCAGCTGCAACGGCCTTGTGACCAGCCCGAGCGAGGCCAGGATCTGGTTGATGACACCCTTGTCGGACAGCAGCGTCATCCAGGCGAAGGTACGCACCACGATGCCGGTCAGCATCGGCGCCAGCACGGCCATCAGCAGCAGCGCATGGCCGGTGCGGCTCTTGATCCGCGCCATCCAATGCGCGAGCGGGTAGCCGATCACGAGCGCGGCGAGCGTCGTCCAGAGGCCGATCCGGATCGTGGTCCAGATCACCTCGAGATAGTAGCCGTCATTGCCCATGCGGGCATAGTGCCTGGCTGTGAGGGCGACGTTCGGCATGACCACGGGGTTGCCGGTCAGGACGCTCATCACCGCCATCAATCCGATCGGCAGAAAGAAGAACAACGCAAACAGCAGCGCGCTCGGCAGGATCAACAGCGCCAGGCTGTTGACGCGCGGCGCGCTGCTGCTCGTCATCAGGAGGCCAGTCCGGCCAATTGCTCGATGGTCTGGCCGAGCGGATCGCCGGTCATGCGCCGCAGCTTTGCGGCCATGCTGCCGAGCTCGCGGCGGACATTGGCACGCTCGATCTCGGTGGTGGCCTGGACCGAGTAGGAGACGGCGATGCCGATCAGCTCACCGCTCTCGCCGCTCGTCAGCGCAAAGCCCTGCGAGCCGACGCCCTCGATGGCCTCGTCGGCGGCGTCCGAGATGCCGGTCCGGCGGATCTCGTTCAGCCGCGCCATCAGCTCGGTGAAGTTCTGCGGCGAGTTGGCCGGGACCTTCGGGTAGTCGAGCGGCACGCGCGCCCGGATCTCCTGGTCTGTCAGACGCGCCAGCATAGCGCGGCCGTTCGAGGTGATGATGGCCGGCGTGCGCTGGCCCGGCGGGTTGACGACGCGCAGCGGATTGGAGCCGGGCACGATGCGCAGCACCACCTGCTGATAGCCGTCGAGCACGGCGATGTAGCCGGTGTGGCCGGTGCGCGCGCAGACATCGCGCAGCTCGCGCTCGGCGGTGGCGATCAGGTCGTCATGGGCCCGGTGCAGCCGCCCGAGCTCGAAGGTGAGCAGGCCCGGCCGGTAGCGGCGGCTGTGCGGATCCTGCTCGAGCAGGCCGCAATCGCGCAGCGAGCGGAGCAGGCGGGAGGTCGAGCTTTTCGGTTTGCCGGTCAGGACCTGGACGTCGGCAAAGGAGAGGTCGGGCCGCGCGGTCGAGAAGCAGCGCAGGATGTCGATGGCGTTGGTCAGAGCGCTCATGATGATACCGTTTGTTCCATTTTTTGGAACGTAGTCCCAAATTCTAGAAGCGGCAGACCGTCTGCCGCAAGGCGAAATTACTGGCAACGAGGTGCCCGAATGCGCGTCAGGGTGGTGGTCGGGGCGCCGGGCGCAGACGGAGCATGCTCAGCCTCACTGCGCCACGGTGGACCTGATGCGACCGACGGCGGCGTCTACGCCCGTCCAGGCCGGCTTGTCCGGAGCAAACTGCTGACGAAGATAGGCGACGAGTTCGGCGATCTGGACGTCACTGAGATGGTCCTTGAACGCCGGCATGTAGCCGAGATCGGACGAGACCGGCTTCATGATCCCGTGCAGGATCACCTGGATCAGATTGTCGGGTGTGGCGCTGTGCAGGTTGCTGTTCAGCGCCAGCGAGGGCCGACTGCCGAACAGCGGCAGGCCGCCCACCTCGTGACAGACCGCGCAGGCGCCGAGATAGAGCCGTGCCGCCGGAGACGCCGTCGAGGTCGCCTTGGTGCGCGCTTCCAACTCCGCGGCCATCGCCTCCAGCTTCGCTGCCTCGGGCGAGGGCGTCTGGAACGAGGCGAGATAGATCGCCATGGCCCGAATGTCCGCGTCGGGCAGCGTCGCGAGATCCTTCACGATCGGCGCCATCGGACCGGCCGCGACACCATGGAAGCGCGATTGCCCCGAGCGCAGATAAGTGTAGAGCTCGTCCTCGGTCCACGGGATCGGGGCAGTCGAGAGCGCGGTCAGCGCAGGGGCTTCCCAGCCATCGGCGAAGCCGCCAGCCAGATGTGCGTTGCGCTGCTCGGCGCCGAGCGCGTTGCGCGGCGAGTGACAGGCGCTGCAATGGCCGAGGCTTTCGACGAGATAGAAGCCGCGATTCCACTGCTCCGATTGTGTCGGATCGGGCCGGAACGGCTGCGTGTCGTGAAACAGAGCGTTCCATCCGGCGACCAGCGGCCGCAGGTTGAATGGGAAGCGCAGCGCGTTGTCAGGCGCCTGCTGTCTCACTGGCGCCTGTGCCATCAGGTAGGCGTAGAGCGCCTGCAGGTCGGCATCATCGGTTCGCGCGAAATGCGTGTAGGGAAACGCCGGATAGAGCTGCCGGCCGTCGCGATGCACGCCCTCGCGCATCGCGCGCTCGAAGGCGGGATAGGACCAGGCGCCGATGCCAGTCTCGACGTCGGGCGTGATGTTGGTGCTGAACAGCGTGCCGAACGGCGTCTCCAGTGCGCGGCCGCCGGCATTGATCAGGCCGCCATCCGCGGTATGGCAGACAGCGCAATTGCCGAGCGCCGCGAGCGCCTCGCCTCGCGCGATCGTCGCTGCGGAATAGACCGAGGGATCGGGGCGCGTGATCGGCGCGATGGCGCGCCAGGGCAACACGGCGGTGGCGACGCCGATCGCCGCGGCGCAGGCCGCGACGGCGGTGGCGATCACGCCGCCCCGCTTGGCAAAGGGCTTGGGCCACGTGGTCGTCGGTCTTTCGGGGGCGGGCAGCGACTGCGGCGCCGGCGTCTCCGCCCGTCCGCCGCGCAGGCCTTTCAGAATGCGCTCCGGCGTGAATGGCGGCTCGCGGAAGCGGACGCCGGTGGCGTCGTAGATCGCATTGGCGATCGCGGCGGCGCTGGGAACGGACGCGGATTCGCCGACGCCGAGCGGCGGCTGATCCGGCCGCGGCAGCATCAGCACGTCGATCTCAGGCACGTCGGGGAAGGTGATGATCGGATAGGCGCCCCATTCCCGTGCCGCGACCTTGCCGCGCGTGAAGGGAATCTCCTCCATCAGCGCACGGCTGGTGGATTGGATGACGTTGCCTTCGATCTGGTGGCGTACCCCGTCGGGATTGATCATCAGGCCGGAGTCCTGGCCTGCAATGACCCGCGTGACGCTGACATCGCCGGTGGTCGTATTCACGGCGACATCGGCGATCCACGCCGACCATGCCGCGCCGTAGCCGGGAAACTTGCTGTGGACGTAGAGCGCGTAGGCGAAGCCGCGGCCATGGACGACGCCGTTCTCGGGCGTCTTCTCCTCCCGCACGGGGCGCGGCGTCCAGCCGGCGCGCTCGGCCACGGCGTTCACGAGATCACGTGCGCGCTCGTCCTTCAGATAGCGCAGCCGGTATTCGATCGGGTCGACGCCGGCCTCGGCGGCGAGCTCGTCGATGTAGGACTCGTGCGCGAAGGTGTTGGGCAGCGCCGAGACACCGCGGATCCAGGACGCACGCACGATCGGCGGCATGTCATGCGCCGTGACGCGCATGTGCTCATAGTCGTAAGGCGGGATCGCGGTGCGGTCGCCCATCTCGAACACCGCAGGCTCCGGCCCGATGCGCCCGGTCAGCAGCAGCGCCAGCGTCGGCGCGCCGTTCGAGGGATAGCGCGTGGCGAACTCATAGGCCGCGACCGAGCCGTCGGCCGTGAGGCCGCCATTGACGTCCATCAGCTGCGCGGTGCCCTTGGGCTCCCACAGATGCTCCTGCTCGCGCGACAATTGCACCCGCACCGGGCGGCCGACCGCACGCGACAGCAGCAGCGCATCGGCCGTGACGTCGTCGGCGCAGTTGCGGCCGTAACAGCCGGCGGCCTCGAGGCGGATCAGCTCGATCTGGTGCTCGGGACAGTCGATCAGCTTGGCGAGATCGCCGCGCAGGATGTGCGGATTCTGCGTGCCGGAATAAATGCGGATCTGCCCGTCGCGATAGTCGGCGACAGCGCAGGACGGTCCGATCGAGCCGTGCATCTGGTAGGGCCAGAGATAGGTCCTCCGCATCGGCTTGGCGGCGCCGGCGACGGCGTCATCGACATCGCCCTTGTCGAGCAGCCGGCGCGGAGCGGACGGATTGGCCCGCAGCGCGTTCTCGACATCGTCGAGGTCGCGCAGGGTCGGCACCGGCTTCCATTTCACCTCGAGGCGCTCGGCGGCACGGATCGCATTCTCCTCGCGCTCGGCGACGACGCCGATGAAGTCGCCGATGACGACGACGTCGACCAGGCCAGGGACATCGCGCACTGACTCCCTATCGACGCCAAGAAGGCTGGTCCCGATGAAGGGGCCGGCATCGACGCCGGCATAGGGCGGACGCACGACGCGGCCGTGCAGCATGCCGGGGACGCGAACGTCATGCACGTAAGTGAGCTCACCGGTCGCCTTCGCCGGCAGGTCGACGCGCGGCACCGAGCGGCCGACGACCTGATAGTCGTTCACCGACTTGACGAGGATATCGTCGGCGAGCTCGAGGCGGATCGTCTCATCGCCGATCAGCTCGCCATAGCTGAGGACGCGGTTGTTGGGCCCGCGGACCAGTCCGTCCTCGACCGTCAAGTCCTGAACGTCGAGGTCGAGCTGCGTCGCCGCCCGCGCCAAGAGGAAGGCGCGCGCCTGCGCCGCCGCCTTGCGCAGGGGCACGGCGGTGATCTGGATTGTCTCGCTGGCGATGGTCGCGCCCTGGTTCGGCACGACCGCGGTGTCCCCGAGCACGACCACGACCCGAGCGAAGGAGACGTCGAGCTCTTCTGCGACGATCTGTCCCAGCGCGGTGCGGATGCCGGTGCCGAGATCGACATGGCCGTTGAAGGCGGAGACCTCGCCTGCCGCCGTGATCCGGATGAAGGTTTCGAACTGGCCATCTTTGCCGGCTATGGGACGTTCGACAACCAGCCGGCCGCGAGGCATGTCGGCGTCCTTGGTGAGGCGATCGTTCATCAGTCCAGCGCCTCGAGCGTGTGGCCGGCCGCGCGCATCGCCGCGCGGAGGATTTCGACATGCGCGCCGCAGCGGCAGAGATTGTAGCGCAGCGCTTGCTTGATCTCGTCGGGTGACGGATCGGGCTTGATCGCCAGCAGCGCCTTGGTCGTCATGATCATGCCGTTGAGGCAGTAGCCGCATTGCGCGGCCTGCTCGGCGATGAAGGCCTGCTGCACCGGATCGGGCGCCTCGCGCGAGCCCAGTCCTTCCAGCGTGGTGACGTCGCGGCCGATGCAGCCTTCCACCGGAATGATGCAGGAACGGGCGGCGCGGCCATCGATCAGCACGGTGCAGGCGCCGCATTCCCCCAGGCCGCAGCCGTATTTCGGACCGTTCAGAGCGAGGTCGTTGCGCAGCACATGGAGCAGGGGCGTGTCCGGCGCGGCCGCGACGTCATGCGTCCGTCCGTTCACGGTCAGCCGAATCGTTGCTGGCGTCATGCCCTTCTGTCGTCCGCTATGCTATCGTTAACGAGGATGCGATGGTGATCGCTCCGAGCGTATCGTTTGTGTACTAACATGCAAGTGGCACGTATTGCGCTGCAGCGTATGCACGATTTGTCGTCATTGTGCAGGGCAAACTGATCGTTTATCCGGCAATCGTGCTTTTCGTTCGCGGTGGCGCTTGACAGTCGGCGGAGGGGCGCGACATCATTCGTATACGAACGAATTGCCGCGGCGCGTGGATGGCTGCCGCCAACTCCGCTTCAAGATGGGCTTCTCTGCATGGTGACTGAGACGGCGAGCGACGGTGCAGGGGACAAGATCCGCTGCGATGCCTGCCCGGTGATGTGCTACATCAAGCCGGGCGCGGCAGGCGCCTGCGACCGCTATGCCAATCAGGACGGTGTGCTGGTGCGCGTCGATCCGCATATCCTGCTGGAGCGCACGGTGTCGCATGGCGGCAAGCTGGTGCCGTTCCAGGCGAGCGGCGACTGGGACGGCAAGATCGTGCATCAGCCGGAGCTGTTCGTCACCGCGATCGGCGCCGGCACCACTTATCCCGACTACAAGCCGGCGCCGTTCATCGTGTCATCGGTCGTCGATGGCGTCGACATGGTCACGGTCGTGACCGAGGGCATCTTCAGCTATTGCGGCGTCAAGGTGAAGATCGACACCGACCGCTATCTCGGCCCGGAAGCGGCGACGGTGCGCGTCGACGGCGAAGCGGTCGGTCACGTCACGACCAGCGAATACGGCTCGCAGATGTTGTCGCTCGGCGGCGTGCATCATCTCACGGGCGGCTCCAAGAAGGAGGGGCGTGTCACCTGTGACGCGCTGATGGACCTCAGCAACCGCAAGGCCGTGGAACTCGTGGTTGACGGCGGCTCCAGCGTGATCGTGCAGGCGGGGCAGCCCCCGATCGTCAACGGCGTCAAGGAAGAGCGCATGCGCGTCGGCTGCGGCTCGGCCACGATCGGCATGTTCGCCAAGCAATGGCAGGGCAAGGTCGACGAGGTCGTCGTGGTCGATGATCACATCACCGGCGTGCTGTCAGAGCACCAGGCCGGCAAGCTGCTCGACATTCCCGCGACAGGCATCAAGATGAAGGGGCGACGCTCGACGCCGGGCCGCTACTTCCAGGTGGCGCAGCCCGGAACCGGCTGGGGCGGCACCGACATCTCCGATCCGCTGTCGATCCTCGGGCCATTCGATCCCAAGACGGCGAAGCCGGGAACGACGCTGCTGATGGTGTCCACGACGGGCGAGCATGCCGGATACTACGTGCTCGACGAGACGCTCAGGCCGGTGCAGCGCGAGATGCCGCCGGAGCTGCAGTTCTCGGTCGAGCGCATCCAGGAGAACTGCGAGCCGGCGCTGTGCACCGTGCTGTTCATGGCCGGTGCCGGCGGCTCGCTGCGCGCCGGCGTCACCGACAATCCGGTGCGGCTGACGCGTTCGGTCAAGGATACGCTGACGCGGGTGACGAGCGGCGGTGCGCCGGTCTATGTCTGGCCGGGCGGCGGCATCACCTATATGGTCGACGTGACCCAGATGCCGGCCGGCGCCTTCGGCTATGTGCCGACGCCGGCGATCGTCGCGCCGATCGAGTTTACGCTGAGGCTATCGGATTATGCGGCGCTCGGCGGGCACATGGATTACGTCCAGCCGCTCGCTTCGCTCAAGGATGTCAGCAAGGACATTCGCCAACTGCCGTGGCCGAGGCCGGGTGCATGACCCGGCAGCCACAGATCGCCTTGTTGCCCGACCGGCGGCTGCATCTGCAGGACGGCCCGATCGATCTGATCATCGGCGCCGACGCGGTCGATGGTGATATCCGCGCGGCCTATCGGGCGGCGGTCGAGCGTTTCACGGGTCTCTTGGACGAGCTGTGTACGGAACTGTCCGATCTGCGCAGGGGCGCCGATCACGATCGATGCCCATTGAAAGGTGTCGTCGCGCGGCGGATGCATGCGGCCGTGTCGCCGTTCGCCCGCGAAATGTTCATCACGCCGATGGCCGCGGTTGCCGGGAGCGTGGCCGAGGAGATCCTCGGCGCCATGCGCGGCGCGACGAAGTTAACGCGGGCCTATGTCAACAATGGCGGTGACATCGCACTCCATCTGCGGGATGCCGCCACCTTCAGCGTCGGGCTGATGGACCGTCCCGACGGCGCAGGTGTGATGCGCAGGATGACGCTTCGTGCTGCCGATGCGATCGGCGGCGTCGCCACGTCGGGCCGCCACGGCCGCAGTTTCTCGCTGGGCATTGCCGACGCGGTGACGGTACTCGCGCGCAGCGCGGCGCAGGCGGATGCGGCGGCGACGGTGATCGGCAACGCGGTCGATCTTCCGGGTCATCCGGCCGTGCTTCGCCGACCCGCCTGCGAGTTGCAACCGGAGACCGATCTCGGTGATCGCCTCGTCACATGCGAGGTCGGAGAGCTCCGTGATGTCGAGGTTGCCGAAGCGCTGGCCGCGGGCGAGCATCGTGGGCAGTCGCTGCTGTCGGCCGGTCTGATCGAAGGCGCCGTTCTGCAGCTTCGCGGCAACATTCGCGTTGTCGGTCCGCGCGCGATCGAGATCGTTCGTCGGCCGCAGTTGCGAGCGGCGGCGGCGTGAGGTTTGATGCATGATGTGCAGGAACACGAAGGATCATCGATGAGCGCCGTCATCAGAAAGATCGTGACCGTGGTCGAGGAAGTCCATCAGGAGATGGGCCGGTCCGTCTCGCCGCCGACGCGGCGAGCTGCGGCAGTGGCGGTGATCGAGAATCCGTTTGCCGGCCGCTACGTCGAGGACCTGTCGCCTCTGATTGCGATCGGCGAGGAGCTGGGCGAGATGCTGGCCAAGCGCGCCGTGGCCGCGCTCGGCATCGAAGGGCCGGCCGCGCACAGCTACGGCAAGGCGGCGGCCGTCGGCAGCGACGGCGAGCTGGAACATGCGGCCGCGATCCTGCATCCGAAAATGGGCGCGCCGGTGCGCAAGGTACTCGGCAAGGGCGCGGCGCTGATCCCGTCGTCGAAGAAGCGCGGCGGCGTCGGCTGCACGCTCGACATTCCGCTCGGCCATAAAGATGCGGCCTTCGTGCGCAGTCATTTCGATGGCATGGAGGTGCAGATCAACGATGCGCCACGCGCCAATGAGATCATGGTCGCGCTCGCGGTCACCGACAGCGGCCGTCCGCTGCCGCGCGTCGGCGGGCTCACGGTCGCCGAGATCAAGGGCGAGGACGGTCTACGGTAATTCGACTCAACATGGAGGCTGAAGGGATGCGACGGAGAACGATGCTTGCGGCAGGCCTGGGCCTTGCCGTCGCGGGACTGACGGGCGCGGCGCGCGCCGAGGACGTCATCAAGATCGGCGAGATCAACAGCTATTCGCTGCTGCCGGCCTTCACCGAGCCCTATCGCAAGGGCTGGCAGCTCGCGGTCGAGGAGATCAATGCGGCCGGCGGCATCAACGGCAAGAAGCTCGTCGTCGTCTCCAAGGACGACAGCGGCAAGCCGGCCGATGCGCAGACCGCGGCCAACGAGCTGGTGTCGAGCGAGAACGTCGCGATGCTCGCCGGTACGTTCCTGTCGAACATCGGCCTCGCCGTCAGCGACTTCGCCAACCAGAAGAAGGTGTTCTTCCTGGCGGCCGAGCCGCTGACCGACGCCATCACCTGGGCGAAGGGCAACAAATACACCTTCCGCCTGCGTCCGTCGAACTACATGCAGGCGGCGATGCTGGTCGAGGAGGCCGCCAAGCTTCCCGCCAAGCGCTGGGCCACCATTGCGCCGAACTATGAATATGGCCAGTCGGCCGTCGCCGTGTTCAAGAAGCTCTTGTCGGAGAAACGGCCCGACATCCAGTGGGTGGACGAGCAGTGGCCGCCGCAGGGCAAGATCGACGCCGGTCCGGTGGTGCAGGCCGTCGCCGCCGCCAATCCGGAGGCGATCCTCAACGTCACCTTCGGCGCCGATCTCGTGAAGCTGGTCCGCGAGGGCAACACCCGCGGCCTGTTCAAGGACCGCAAGGTCGTCAGCTTCCTGACCGGCGAGCCGGAATATCTCGATCCGCTCAAGGAGGAGACGCCCGAGGGCTGGATCGTCACCGGCTATCCCTGGTATTCGATCAAGACGCCCGAGCACGACGCGTTCCTGAAGGCGTATCAGTCCAAATATATCGACTATCCGCGGCTTGGTTCGATCGTCGGCTACCAGACCATCAAGTCGGCAGCCGCCATCCTCGCCAAGGCCGGCTCGACCGATACCGACAAGCTGATCGCCGCGGCCGAGGGACTGTCGGTGCCGTCGCCCTTCGGTGAAATCACGTTCCGCAAGATCGATCACCAGTCGACGCTCGGCGCTTACGTCGGCAAGACTGCGCTGAAGGACGGCAAGGGCATCATGGTCGACGCCGTCTATCGCAAGGGCTCGGACTACCTGCCTGGTGACGCGGAGGTCGGCAAGCTCCGGCCGAAGGACTGATCCACACGATCCTGCTTCTCCCTCTCCCGCTGGGGGAGAGCGGGCGGGGTGAGGGAATACGACGCCTGATCTGCAGGTTCGGGCCGAGATCCCTCACCCCACGCTTGCTCGCCAGCTCTCTGAGGGAGCGCCGAGCGCAAACGCGGCTCATCGATTCGACGATCTCCTCACGCGGACCGCCCATGGCCTTCTATTTCGTCCAGTTCCTGACCGGCCTTGCCAGTGCAGCCTCGCTGTTCCTGGTGGCGTCGGGACTGTCGATCATCTTCGGCGTCACCCGCATCGTGAATTTCGCCCATGGCGCGTTCTACATGCTCGGCGCCTATGTGGCCTTTTCGCTCACTGAGAGGCTGTCCGGTCCGCTCGGCTTCTGGGGCGGCATCGTCGTGGCAGCGCTCGCGGTCGCGGCCATCGGCGTGCTCGTCGAGATCGTGCTGCTGCGCCGGATCTATCACGCGCCGGAGCTGTTCCAGCTGCTCGCGACCTTCGGCTTGACGCTGATGGTCGAGGATCTCGTTGTGCTGATCTGGGGGCCGGACGACCTGGTCGGCCGCCGCGCGCCAGGATTGAAAGGTGCGGTCGATTTCTTCGGCCAGAACATTCCGAGCTACGACCTGTTCCTGATCGCGCTCGGTCCGATCGTGCTCGGGGTGCTGTGGTTGCTGTTCCAGCGCACCCGCTGGGGCATCCTGGTGCGCGCGGCGACGCAGGACCGTGACATGGTGGCGGCGCTCGGCGTCAATCAGAAGTGGCTGTTCACCTCGGTGTTCGCGGTCGGCGTCTTCCTCGCCGCGCTCGGCGGCGCGCTGCAGATCCCACGTGACGCGGTCCATCACGCGATGGATCTGCGCATCATCGTCGAGGTGTTCGTGGTCGTCGTGATCGGCGGCCTCGGCAGCATCCTCGGCGCCTTCGTGGCCGCGGTGCTGGTGTCGGAGCTCAACGCTTTCGGCATTTTGATCTTCCCCACGATCTCGCTGATCCTGGTGTTCCTGGTGATGGCGGTCGTGCTGGTCGTCCGGCCCTGGGGCCTGTTCGGCAAGAAGGAAGCGCCCGCGCGCCGCACGCCGGGCCTCACCGTTATTCCGTGGCGTCCGCTGAGCTCGGTCGAGCGGCTGGCGTCTCTCGTCGCGCTGGCGCTGGCGGCGATGCTGCCCTTCATCGCCGGCAACTACGCGCTGACCGTGGGCGCCGAGATCGCGATCTTCGTGATCTTCGCGGCGTCGCTGCATTTCCTGATGGCGGTCGGCGGGCTCGCCTCGTTCGGTCACGCCGCCTATTTCGGCCTCGGCGCTTACGGCGTCGCCTTCCTCGCGAAGATGGCGGGGCTGCCGATGATCGCCTGCCTCTTGCTGGGACCGCTGCTCGGCGCGCTTGGTGCGGCCGTGTTCGGCGCCTTCGCCGTCCAGCTCTCGGGCGTGTATTTCGCGATGCTGACCTTGGCCTTTGCGCAAATCGTCTGGTCGATCGCGTTCCAATGGGTCGCGGTCACCGGCGGCGACAACGGCATTCTCGGGCTCTGGCCGGAGAAATGGGCCGCGTCGCCGTCGCACTTCTACTGGCTCGCGCTCGGCGTCTCCGCGTTCGTCGTCAGCGTGCTGCGCCTGATCACCTTCTCGCCGTTCGGCTACGCCTTGCGCGGCATGCGCGACTCGCCGCTGCGCAGCGAGTCGATCGGCATCAACGGCAAGCGTATCCAGTGGACGGCGTTCATCATCGCCGGCACGACGGCCGGCCTCGGCGGCGCGCTGTTCGCCTATCTCAAGGGCAGCGTCTTCCCCGACAACATGGGCATCTCGCTGTCGGTCGATGCGCTGGTGATGGTGTTGCTCGGCGGCGTCGAGACGGTGCCCGGCGCGATCTTCGGCGCCATCGTCTACAAGGCGCTCAACATCTGGCTGGTCAGCCAGACCGACTGGTCGAAGCTCGTGCTCGGCATCTTCATCGTGCTGATCGTGGTGGTGTTCCCGAAAGGCATCGTGGGCGTGGTCGAAACCGTCATGCATCGGCGCCGCGCAGTGTCCCCCAAGGGGGCTTCGCTGTCGGCCAAGATGGAGGGCGCACAATGAGTCCCGGCGTGTCGCTGCTCTCGGTCGAAGGCCTGTCTAAATCCTATGGCGGCATTCACGCCGTCCGCAACGTGTCGTTCACGCTGCGGGCCGGCGAGATCCTGGCGCTGATCGGCCCGAACGGCGCGGGGAAAAGCACCTGCTTCGACATGCTCAACGGCCAGAACGTGCCGGACAGCGGCCGCATCACGGTGATGGGGCAGGAGACCACCGGGCGCAAGCCGCGCGAGGTCTGGCGGCTCGGGGTCGGCCGCACCTTCCAGATTACCGCGACCTATCCGACCATGACCGTGCGTGAGAACATCCAGGTCGCGCTGGTCTCGCATCATCACCGCCTGTTCGATTTCTGGAGCCCGATGGTTGGCATCGAGCGGGACGAAGCCGATCGCCTGCTCGACCTCGTCGGCATGGCCGGCTATGCCGAGCGTCCCTGCGGCGAGCTCGCCTATGGCGACCTCAAGCGGCTGGAGCTCGCGATCGCGCTTGCCAACCAGCCCAAGCTCCTGCTGATGGACGAGCCGACGGCCGGCATGGCGCCGCGCGAGCGCGTCGAGCTGATGCGGCTGACCGCTAGAATCGCGCGTGAGCAGTCGATCGGCGTCCTTTTCACCGAGCACGACATGGACGTGGTGTTCGAGCATGCGGACCGCATTCTCGTGCTCAATCGCGGCAGCCTCATTGCCGAGGGATCGCCGGCCGAGGTGCGGGCCAACCGCGAGGTGCAGGCGATCTATCTTGGCGAAGGCCTGCTGTATGATGCCGACCATCGCGAGGGAGCTCCGGCATGAAGCTGTCCGTCGCCAGTCTCAACAGCCACTATGGTCCGGCGCATATCCTGTTCGACATCGGCCTCGAGGTCGGCGAGGGCGAGGTGGTGGCACTGCTCGGGCGCAACGGCGCTGGCAAATCGACGACGTTCCGCTCGATCGTCGGCCTGGTCGAGCTGCGCGAGGGCCAGATCATGTTCGAGGGCAAGGACATCTCGTCCGCGCCGACCCATGAGATCGTCCGCGCCGGCCTCGGCTATGTTCCGGAAGAGCGCCGCATCTTCACCGAGCTGACGGTGGAGGAAAACCTCGAGGTCGGTCGGCAGAAGCCGCGGCCCAATGCGCCGCAATGGACGCGCGAGAAACTCTATCAGTTGTTTCCCAATCTCGGCGAGATGAAGAACCGCCCGGGTGGCCGCATGAGCGGCGGCGAGCAGCAGATGCTCACCATCGCCCGTACCCTGATGGGCAATCCGTCGCTGGTGCTGCTCGACGAGCCATCGGAGGGTTTGTCGCCGAAGATCGTCGAGCAGATGGTCGATGCGATCCTGACCATGAAGAAGGAAGGCGTCTCGCTGGTCGTCTCCGAGCAGAACCTGCATTTCGCCAAGCTGATCTCGGACCGCGCCTATATCATCGAGCGCGGCCGCATCTGCTTCTCCGGCACCATGGCCGAGCTCGACGCGCGGCCCGACATCCGCGACGCGCATCTGTCGATCTGAGGCGAGGGAAGATATGGCCAAGAGCGCCACGCTGAAGCGATCGGCAAGGACCGCAACGAAGACCGCGCCGAAGCCGCAGCCAAAGGCCGCTGCGAAGGCCACGGCCAAAGCGGCGAAATCAAATTACGTGCTCGACGATCAGATCGGCTTCATCCTGCGTCAAGTCTGGCAGCGCCACACGATGATCTTCGCGCGCGACATCGGCAGCAACCTGACGCCAACGCAATGGGCGGCACTGTCGAAGCTGGTCGAGACCGGGCCGTGCTCGCAAAACCAGCTCGGACGGTTCACGGCGATGGACGTCGCGACGATCAAAGGTGTGATCGACCGGCTGACCGCGCGCGGTCTCACCGAAACCAGCCCGGACCCGCAGGATGGTCGCAGGCTGCTCGTCAGCCTGACCCGCGCCGGCCAGCAGCTCGCGGAGAAGACCGCACCGCTCGCGCTCGCCATCTCCAAGGAAACACTGGCGCCGCTCGATGCGAAGGAACGCGAGACGCTGCTGGGGTTGTTGAACCGGCTGCGGTAGCCCTTCCTCCACGTCATTCCGGGGCGTCGCGAAGCGACGAACCCGGAATCCCAAGCTGAGGGAAAGAACAGCGCAGGCCAATCTCAGGATTCCGGGTTCGCCCTTTGGGCGCCCCGGAATGACTGTGTATGCCGCTCTACGACGATATTACTTCGCCACGATCTCCGGGATCTTCGTGGCCGGCGGCGTGTTGCGGCTGCGCTGGGTGCGGACGATGCCGTCGATGATGGTCATGCCGATACCCGGGAGATCGCCGAGCTGGACGCTGTCGAGCAAGGTCGTGGCCGGCGAGTGCTGCGCCTTGTCCATGATGACGAAGTCGGCGGAGCGGCCGACCTCAATCAGGCCGCAGTCGAGCTCGCGCATCCGCGCTGTGTTGCCGGTAGCGAAGCAGAACGCGATCTCGGCGGGGACGTCGCCGAGCGAGGACAGTAGCGACACCATGCGCAGGATGCCGAGCGGCTGCACGCCGGAGCCGGCCGGCGCGTCGGTGCCGAGGATCACGCGGTTGAGTTCGTTCATCTCGCGCGCGGTGCGCAAGGTGAACAGCGCCGAGCGCTCATTGCCGTTGTGCACCAGCTCGAGCCCAGCCTTGCAGCCCTCGCAGATGCAGCGGATCTGGTCGTCGGGCAGGGCGGTGTGGCCGCCATTGATGTGTCCGATGACGTCGGTGCCGGCCTCAAGCACGACGTCCTTGTCGATCAGGCCGGAGCCGGGAATCGACGGACCGCCGGTGTGAATGGTGCTCTGGATGCCGTATTTGCGCGCCCAGCCGACCATCTTGCGCGCGGTCGGGCCGTCCTTGACGCCGCCGAGGCCGACCTCGCCGAGCAGCTTGACGCCGGCCGCCGCGAGCTCCTTGAAATCGTCCTCGACCATCTCGCATTCGATCACCGGCGCGCCGGCATGCACCTTCACACCGCCGGGGCGGAGCGTCCAGAATGCGCGCTGCGCGAAGATCGCCATCGCCTTCAGGCCGACCACGTCGCGCGGGCGACCGGGCATGTGCACCTCGCCGGCGGAGATCATCGTGGTGACGCCACCATGCAGATAGGAGTCGATCCAGTTGGTCTGGTTCTGCCGCGGCGTCCAGTCGCCGGCGACCGGATGAACATGGCTGTCGATCAGGCCTGGCGCCACCGTCGTGCCATGGGCATCGACGATGGTCGTCGCGCCTTCGGTGTCGACGTCCTTGAAGCGGCCGATGCCCGTGATCTTGCCGTTCTCGGCGACGATCGTGTCGGCGTCCAGGATGGGCCGTTCCAGTGCGCCGGACAGCATCAGGCCGATGTTGCGGATGACCAGCTTGCTGGGACCGGTTGCTTGCGGCGCGTCATGGGCCATCGGGATATCCTTCTTTCCTGGCAAGGCATTTGCGGCAGTTTGCGCCTGCACGCGGCGCAGCATCAAGCCGGTTTCGGTCATTCGTACACGAATGATCAGGTCCGGCAAGCTGCGGCCTGCACGAAGATTTGGCGCGGGTTGCCTACCCTTCAGACACAGCGCGGGCCCTATGAGCGCGGCGACATCCTCGGCTTCGGTCGCGTGTTCGACATTCCCGTCCCCTGTGCTTGTGGCGGTGGTCTACGCGCAGGTGACGAACCGCACCCCTGGACGTTGCCGCCGCAATCCGGCATCACCTCGTGCGATCTTTTTGCGACGTGGGTGACGGCAGATGAGCGACGACCTCCACATGATCGGAGCGGGCGGCATCACCGCCTCGGTCAAGGCTGATGGCGCCGAGCTGTGCTCGTTGAAGACGGCCGGGGGCCTGGAGTTGCTGTGGCAGGCCGGAGCCGTCTGGCCGCGCCATGCGCCATGGTTGTTTCCGATCGTCGGCCGACTCAAGAATGACCAGCTCCACCACCGCGGCCAAACCTATCCGATGACGCAGCACGGCTTCGCCCGCGACCTCCCATTCACCTGGCTGGAGCGCGGGGCCGAGTCGTGCGTGTTGCAGCTGACCGACGACGAGACGACGCGGGCGCGCTATCCGTTCGCCTTCCGTCTCACGGTGAGCTACCGGATCACCGCTGATGCGCTGGACGTGGCGGTCGAGATCGCCAACCCCGGCGCGGAGGTTCTGCCAGCCTCGTTCGGATGCCATCCCGCCTTCAACTGGCCGCTGCTCCCCGGCCAGCCGAAGGAGAGCTATCGGCTGATCTTTGCAGAGCCGGAGCCGGCGCCGATCCGCCGTCTGACAGGAGGTTTGCTGCGCGAGCGGCCGGAGCCCTCACCGATCGAGGGGCGCGTTCTCCCGTTGAGCGAACGTCTGTTCGACGACGATGCCGTGATCCTCGATCAGCCGGCCAGCCGTTCGGTTCGCCTCGTCGGAACCACAGGACCGGCGCTTGAGTTAACTTGGGATCATTTTCGTCAGCTTGGAATCTGGTCGAAGCCCGGCGGCGTGCCGTTCCTGTGCATCGAGCCGTGGCGCGGTTTCGCCAGTCCGCTCGATTTCGACGGCGAGTTTGCGGCCAAGCCCGGCGTCATGCACATCGCCCCGGACTCTGCAGAGACGCTGCGATGCCGCATCCGGGTCGACGGATTGGTATGACTAATGCTCGCAGCGCCCATTTGCGTGCACAGCGGTAACTGTGACTCGTAGTTTTGGGCCTGGAAATGACGGCGCCGTGACCTACATCAGAGACGAGCGCGGAACTTTGGCTATGATGCGTCGAACGACCGGCGGTTGGTGGGCGCTTTCTCCGAACTGATAACGGTCGATCATCGAACATGACGTGCGGCGTGATGTCAGGCGCTCTTAGCTGGCTCTTGCAGCCGGGCAGCGCTGCGAGTTCGCCATCAGCCGGCGTGCAGAGATCTCGCGGCGGGGGCGCGTAAGTGACGTTACGCGGGGAACGGGAGGATGGGATGGTGTTGAGAGCTGTTATCGGCACGATTACATGCGCCGTGTTGCTCACGGCGGGCGATGCTGTGGCGGGGGCCTATCAGCCGGGTGACTTCCTCAAGCTTGATCTGTCGAAGGCCGTGTTGTCGCCGGAGCCGCTCGGCCCCGAGGCGCATTTCGAACCTGTGCCTATCGAAGCCAAATCAGATCGACCTGCGGTCGCCGTCCGTTCCGCGATCGACCCGGACGAGCGCTCCGCCATCCCGCGCGCCATCGCCAGCCGGCGCGCTCATGGCACCAGGACGGCCGAGCGGCCCCGCGGCGCCGCCCGCGCCAAGCTCGTCCATCGGCGCGGCAATCCGCTCGACGCGCAGGCGATGGATACGCGCATTCAGACCTGGCCGTGCCGGCCTGGCAGCGGCGGCATCTGTAACTGGCGCTGATCGGCGGGGCTACCCCGCGCGCCTGTTGCGTTCAGGAACCTCGCTCCCGACATCTTGATTGAGGCGGATGCCGGCTCGCTTGAACTCGCAAGCGGAGCAAAGGCAAGTTGAGCGCTTCCCGCCAAGGTCTTGATGTTCGAGGCTGCCGCCGGCGTTTGCTGGCGAATGGCTCGCGCGATTCCAGGAGATTTCATGAACGCCATCGACACCCAGGGTATCCGTCTGCCCAAGCTCGGGCTCGGCACCTTTCGCATGCAGGGCACTGTCTGCCGCGAGGCCGTCGAGAGCGCGCTTGCGCTCGGCTACCGCCACATCGACACCGCCGAGATGTATGCCAACGAGGACGCGATCGGTGCTGCACTTGCGGCAACAAATCTGCCGCGCGCCGAATTGCACGTCACCACCAAGGTCTGGCCGGAGAACCTCGCGCCGGACGCGATCCGTCGCGCATTCGACACGAGTCTGAGGAAGCTCAGACTGGATTTCGTCGATCTCTATCTCATCCACTGGCCGGCCAAGGGGATGAACCTGCCGGCCGCGCTGGAGACGCTGTTGAAGCTGAAGGAGGAGGGGCGTACGCGCGCGATCGGCGTCGCCAACTTCACTGTCGCGCTGCTGAAACAGGCGGTGGAGGACGTCGAGGCACCTGTTGCCTGCAATCAGGTCGAGTACCATGTGATGCTCGATCAGTCGAAGCTGATGGCCTACATGGCGAGCCGGTCGATTCCCCTGGTGGCCTATTGCCCGCTGGCGCAGGGACGCGCCGCCGCCGACGAGACGCTGGGGGCCATTGGCAGGAAGCATGGCTCGAGCGCCGCCCAGGTCGCACTGAAATGGCTGTTGGACCAGGATGGGGTAGCGGCGATCCCCAAGGCCGCGCGTCCGGAAAGTCAGCGTGCGAACTGGAATGCGATGAAGCTTCAACTCGATGATGAGGATCGTGCCACCACCGCGTCCCTCCCGAAGGACAAGCGCTTCGTCAATCCGGCCTTTGCGCCGGAATGGGACCGCTGACCACCACGCGGAGCCCTGCGAGAACGGACGTCAGAACGAACGCCACAGAAAATGGCCCCTCTCGGGGCCATTGCTGTGTCGAAGTTGCAGATCAGTCGCGCCGGATGATCACGGTGCGATCGTGATGGCGGTGGAACGGCCGGACATAGCGGTGAGGCCGGTACTCACGATGCATGCGGTATTCGGCGTGGGACCGATCCCAGCCGTGGTGGTAGTGATGGCCGCCACGCTTGATGACCACCGTCTCGGCGTTGGCGATCGACGGTGCCGCGAGCGCGACGACCGCAAGGGAAGCGAGCGCGAGAGCGATTTTCTTCATGTTGTCCTCCAGAATGAAAGTGCGGGATCAACTTGAAGTGTGAAAGAACGTTCCGCAGGAACTTCCACGAAGTTGCTGAATACACGTTCAGATTTGGTCTTCACGCTCGCGGGCGGACCGTGCCGTCCCCTCGAGCCTGCCGCGTCAGTCGCACTTCCTGAGCGCTGGCGTCGGCTTGCCGTTGGCGACGAAGCGGCCGTCACGAATGGTGTAGCTGTCGTCCTCGCCGCGATTGAACGCGGAGCGGATATTGCCGTCGGCGGTCCGGGTGATCCCGTTCTCTCGCGTCTGGCGCGCTTTGGGCAGCACGATCGAGAGCACCAGCGTCTGGTCCGCCTCGACGCGTGCGCTCGCCACCTGGTTGACGTCGGACGGATCGTGGTCACGACGATAGATCAGGTGACCATCGTCAGTGACTTCGTAGGAGATGATGGCGCCGCGGCCCTTGACCGCGGGTGCGCTGCAGTCGGCGGCCCAGGTTCCGATCAGGCCCCAGGTCCGAGCAACCTCGACGGTGTCGTCGGCCCGGGCGGCAGACGCTGATGATGCGCAGAGGACGATTGCGATGAGAGGGCGGGAGATCGAAATCATGCGGTCTCGGGGGGTGACTGCCGTGACATCTTAATGCACTGCGTCAACGGCGCAATGACAGAGCCGCGCCGAGATCGTTGGCACAAAGTCTCATTCTTTCCGGGCCGGCCTTGCTGGCGAGGGGGACAAGGCGCATGCTCCCCGCAACTACAAACAAGCGTGGGGAGGCTGACCATGTCTGCGCTGTCGCGCCGCAAATTCCTGCTGTCGTCCGGAGCGGCCGCCATGGCCGCGCTATCGGGTCCTGCCGGCGCCGCGGTGGGGCCGGCCGACAAGTTCGATCTGGTGATCAAGGGCGGCGACGTGATCGATCCAAGCCAGTCGCTCCGAGGCAAGCGCGACATCGGGATCCGCTGGGGCGTCGTCGAAGCGGTCGAGCCCGAGATACCGGCCGAGCGGGCGCTGCGGTCGATCGACGCCAACGGCCGGTTGGTGACGCCGGGCCTCATCGACCTCCACAGCCATGTCTATCCCTATGGCTCGGCGATCGGGATCCCGCCCGACGAACTGGTGCAATTCCAGGGCACGACGACGGTCGTCTCGGCCGGCGACGCCGGCGTCAACAATCTTGCGGCGTTGCGCCGCTTCATCGCCGCCCAGTCGCGGGCACGCATCTACGCCTTCGTCCACATCGCCAACAACGGCCTGTCGGCGTTTCCGGTGGCCGAGCTCTACAACATCGACAATGCGCAGGTAGACGCCTGCGCCATGGCGCTGGCGGAGAACCCGGACTTCCTGCTCGGGGTCAAGGTGCGGATGTCGGAGAACGTGATCTTCAAGCATGGGCTCGAGCCGCTGAAGCGCGGCATCAAGGCCTGCGAGCTGTGCGGCTGGCCGGCGCGGATGATGGTGCATATCGGTGGGGTCGAGACCGGCGAGTTGATGTCGCAGATCCTGGACCTGCTGCGCCCCGGCGACATCCTGACCCACGCCTATTCCGGCGCGCCGAATATGGGCGGCGCCTTCACCAACATCGTCCAGGACGGCAAGCTGCTGCCCGCGGCGCTCGCCGCCAAGCAGCGCGGCGTGCTGTTCGATGTCGGCCATGGCGGCGGCAGCTTCGATTTCACCGTGGCCGAGGTCGCGATCCCCGGCGGCTGCGGCCCGGACACCATCTCCTCCGACATCCATGTCTTCTCCGGCAACAGCCCGGGCATGCCGTTCCTGCCCAACGTGATGGCGAAATTCATCGCTATGGGATTTTCGTTGGAGCAGGTGGTGAGCATGGCGACCTCCGCGCCGGCCAAGATCATCAACCGTGCGCCGAAGATCGGCACTTTGCAGGTCGGCGCGCCCGCCGACGTCGCAATCATGGACCTGGTCGAGGGGCCCGTCAGCTTCGTCGATACCCGCGGCAACAAGCGCGACGGCAAGCTGCAGCTCAAGCCGGTGCAGACGGTCATCAATGGCGTGCCGTTCGGGCGGCCCTATCAGTCGCCCTTTTCGGTGCGGTGAGCAGCGCAATCACTCGATCGCGCGCGTCCGCTCCACGTTGGACGAGCGGAGCGGCACCCCGAACTCCTCCCGGCAGACGTCGGCGAGCACTGCGATGCCCTCGCGGATCTCCTGATGCGAGGGGCTGGCGAAGCACAGCCGCAGGCGGCTCCGCGCATGCGCGGCGTCGGTGGACCATTCCGATCCCGGATTGATCGAGACGCCGCGTTTGAGCGCTGCCTGTGACAGCTTCATCGCGTCAACCTGGTCCGGCAGCTTGACCCAGAGGAAGATCCCGCCCTTGGGCGGCGCGAACTCGGCGGCGGTGCCGAACTCCGCGTTGAGCGCCTCGACCAGGGTGTCCAGCTTGGCGCGCAGGCCCCGCACCAATTGCGGCACGTGGGTCGCGAAATGCGGTCTGCAATATTCCGCAAGCACCATCTGCTCCAGCGCGCCCGAGCCGGCATCGGTCTTGAGGGACAGCAGCACCGACATGATCTCCCAGGGGGCGACCAGGAAGCCGACCCGCAGCGCGGGCGCGACCGATTTCGAGAACGAGCCGAGGTGGATCACGCCGCCATGATCGGACATGCCGTGGATCGCGCGGGGCCGTTTGCCCTCCCAGATCAGGTCGGCATAGCAGTCGTCCTCGAACACCGGCACGCCGTAGGCGCGCGACAGCCACAGCAGCTCGGCACGGCGGCTTTCCGGCATGATGGTGCCGGTCGGATTCTGCACCGTCGGAATGGTATAGATGTATTTCGGCCGGATGCCGCGGTCCTTGAGATCGGCCAGCATCGTCGCCAGCGCGTCCGTTCGCATGCCGTCCTGGTCGAGCGGGATGCCGATGACCTTGACGCCCAGTCGTGCCAGCCGCGTCAGCGTGCCCTGGTAATTGTCCTGCTCGACCAGCACGGTGTCGCCGCGCGTGAGCAGCGCCTGATTGACGAGGTCGAGGCCCTGCAGCGAGCCGGACAGGATCATGATGTCGTCGGCGCGCGCCGACATGCCCGCGTCCCGCGTCAGCTTGGCGGCAAGAAAGTCCCGCAGCGGCCGGTAGCCTTGAGGCCCGTGCGCGAGGCCGTAGGTGGCGAGCGCGCGTCCCTCGCGGGCGAGCACGGCGTCGGCGGCCGCGCGCAAGCCCTCCACGGGCACGGCATCGGCGTCGTTGTTGCCGCCGACGAAGCTGTATTTTGCGAGTCCCGTCCAGCGCGCGGCGGGTGCGGGCAGGCCGGGGCTGAGGAGGGGTGCAAAATCGAATGCGGCCATGAGGCGCGGCTCCCTTGTTCTCGATTTGAGGCGACTTTAAACAGATACCAGGGCGCTTGTCCTGGCAGGGCCGGTCCTTTTCCCGGGGAAGGCGACCTTCGAGCGGCGGTTCCGCCGCTCTGGCGCGCGCCTGCGATCCCGGCTAAAGCAGCCCGGAAAAGCAGCGAGACTTGCAATGGCCGACTCGATCCAGGAAGTTCTGTACGCCTTCGCCAAGGGCGAGATGGTCGTCGTGACCGATGACGACGACCGCGAGGGCGAGGGCGATCTCATCGTCGCCGCCTCGCTCTGCACGCCCGACAAGATGGCGTTCATCATTCGCCATACCTCCGGCATCGTCTGCGCGCCGATCACCGCCGACGACGCGCGGCGGCTGCGGCTCGACCCGATGGTCGCGCACAATGATTCCAACCACACCACGGCCTTCACCGTTTCGATCGACTACAAGCCGGACGGTGGCACCGGAATCTCGGCCGAAGAGCGCGCCTCCTGCTGTCGTGCGCTCGCCAACCCGAATGCCGGTGCCGCTGATTTCGCGCGCCCCGGCCATATCTTCCCGTTGATCGCGCGTGACGGCGGCGTGCTGCTGCGCTCCGGCCACACCGAGGCGGCGGTCGATCTCTGCAAGCTCGCCGGGCTCCCGCCGGTCGGCGTCATCTCCGAGTTGATGAACGACGACGGCACGGTCATGAAAGGCGAGCAGGTCGTTCGTTTCGCCGCGGCCCACAATCTCAAGCATGTCACCATCGCCGATCTGATCTCGTACCGGCAGGCGCGCGAGAAGCTGATCGAACGGGTGTCGACCTTCACGACCGACAGCCCGATCGGGCCGCTGCAGGGCTTCGCCTACCGCTCGCCGTTCGATCCGATCACCCACGCCGCGTTCGTCTATAACGGCATCGGCGACGGCAAGAACGTGCTGACGCGGCTGCACAAGCCCAACATCGTGAAGGATCTGATCGCAGGTCCGCAGCGTATCCAGGCGGTGCTGCAGCACTTCAAGCGGGCCGGTCGCGGCGTGCTGATCTATCTGCGCGACGGCGCGGCCGGCGTTCCCGTCGAGCCGGTCGAAGAGCCGCATACCGCGGAGGCCGATCGCCACCGGCAGTGGCGCGAGGTCGGCGTCGGTGCGCAGATCCTGCGTGATCTCGGCGTGACCTCGATCCGGAACCTGACGTCGTCGGTCCATGACTACAAGGGCCTGTCGGGTTTCGGCATCGAGATCGTCGCCAACGAGCGGCTTGAAGGCTGAACTTCCAGGATTTAACCTCTCAACTGCTGCGACCCGTGCGCAGCGAGACGCGAAAGGACCATTCATGAGCGCGCGCCCTCAGGCAAAGGACAAGCCGGCCCAGTCGAGCTTCCAGTGGGACGATCCCTTCCTGCTGGACGATCAGCTGACCGAGGACGAGCGCATGGTGCGTGACACCGCGCGCGCCTACGCCCAGGACAAGCTGCTGCCGCGCGTGACCAAGGCCTATCTCGAGGAGAAGACCGACCGCGAGATCTTCAACGAGATGGGCGAGCTCGGCCTGATCGGCATCACCCTGCCGGAGGAATATGGCTGCGCCAATGCGAGCTACGTCGCCTATGGCCTCGTGGCACGCGAGATCGAGCGCGTCGATTCCGGCTACCGCTCGATGAACTCGGTGCAGTCCTCGCTGGTGATGTATCCGATCTATGCCTATGGCGACGAGAGCCAGCGCAAGAAATATCTGCCGAAGCTCGCCAGCGGCGAGTGGGTCGGCTGCTTCGGCCTGACCGAGCCGGATGCCGGCTCCGATCCGGCCGGCATGAAGACCCGCGCCGAGAAGGTGGCCGACGGCTATCGCCTGACCGGCAGCAAGATGTGGATCTCGAACGCGCCGATCGCCGACGTGTTCGTGGTGTGGGCCAAGTCGGCCGCGCATGACAACCAGATCCGTGGCTTCATCCTCGAGAAGGGCATGAAGGGCCTGTCGGCGCCGAAGATCGGCGGCAAGCTCTCCTTGCGCGCCTCGATCACCGGCGAGGTCGTGATGGACGGCGTGGTGGTGCCGGAGAGCGCGCTGCTGCCCAACGTGTCCGGCCTCAAGGGGCCGTTCGGCTGCCTCAACCGCGCCCGCTACGGCATCTCCTGGGGCGTGCTCGGCGCCGCCGAGGATTGTATGCATCGCGCCCGTCAGTACACGCTCGACCGCAAGCAGTTCGGCAAGCCGCTGGCTGCCACGCAGCTGGTCCAGAAGAAGCTCGCCGACATGGAGACCGAGATCGCGCTCGGCCTGCAGGCCTCGCTTCGCGTCGGCCGCCTGATGGACGAGGGCAAGATGGCCCCGGAGATGATCTCGATCGTCAAGCGCAACAATTGCGGCAAGGCGCTCGACATCGCCCGCGTCGCGCGCGACATGCACGGCGGCAACGGCATCTCGATCGAGTATCAGGTGATGCGCCATGCCGCCAACCTCGAGACGGTCAATACCTACGAGGGCACGCACGACGTCCACGCGCTGATCCTCGGCCGCGCCATCACCGGCATTCAGGCGTTCTTCTAACTGCTGTGCGCGACGCCCATTCGCTGCATAGGGCGGTATACGCGGTCGCCGTTGCGCCCTCGCTGTCATCGTCCGCGAAAGCGGACGATCCAGCGATCACCGGCCCATCGAGGCTCATCGCCGTCTCGGAGTACTGGATCCCCCGCTTTCGCGGGGGATGACGGCAGCGAGTGAGGCAGGCGATCTGCCCCATGCACAGGGAAGGCACGCCATGGCCGAGAATGACGACGTCCCGTTCAACCGCAACTTCCCGCTTCGGGCGGGCGTCGTCGAGCAGGTCCGCCCGGGCATTCGCCGCGTCCTCTGCAACAATCCGAGTCCGTTCACCTTCACCGGCACGGTCAGCTACATCGTGGGGACCGGCAACGTCGCGATCATCGATCCGGGTCCGGACAACGAGCCCCATGCGCAGGCGCTGCTCGATGCCATCAGAGGCGAGACCGTCACGCACATCCTGGTGACGCACACGCATCGCGATCACTCGCCGAACACCGGCCGGCTGAAGGCCGCGACCGGCGCCACCGTCTATGCCGAGGGCCCGCATCGCGCCTCGCGGCCGCGCTACGAGAGTGAGAAGCACAGTCCGGAATCCGGCGTCGACCGCGACTTTGCGCCGGATGTCACCGTTGCTGACGGCGATGTGATCGAAGGGCGGGGCTGGCGGGTCGAGGCCGTGGCGACGCCGGGCCATACGGCCAATCATCTCGCCTTCGCCTGGGCCGAGCGCAGCACCACCTTCGTCGGCGATCACGTCATGGGCTGGGCGACGTCGATCGTGGCGCCGCCCGATGGTTCGATGGTCGACTACATGGCTTCGCTGGAGCGGCTCGCCGCGCGGCCCGAGGAGCTGTATTTCTCAGGTCACGGTCCGGAAATTCCGGAGGGACCGCGCTACACGCGCTTCCTGATGCGCCACCGCCAGGCCCGCGAGGCCTCGATCCTGCATCGCCTCGCCAAGGGCGAGGCCGACATCCCGACCATGGTGCGCGCGATCTATATCGGCATCGATCCACGGCTCACCACCGCGGCCGGCTATTCCGTGCTGGCCCATCTGGAAGACCTCGTCGCCCGCGGCGTGGTCGCGACGGAAGGTGATCCGGTGATCGGCGGGACGTATCGGCTGGTGTAGCGAATAGCGAGTAGGGGAAGAGTGCGAGCCGGGAAGACTTCATTCCCTATTCGCCACTCCTATACGCCATTCGCCCCGCTCACTTCTTCACCGTCTTCGCATTTCCCTTCGCCGCCACCGGCGGCGGCGTGACCTTCTTCACCGGCTTCTGCGCCTCGGCCTCGCCGGCGTTGGACAGGTCCTCGATCAGCTTGGCCACGCGCGCGGCATTGCTGCCGATATCCGACTCGAAATAGCGCGAGGCGGAGCGGACGTCGACGCGGGAATCCTCGCCGTCGGGCTGGATGCGGATCGAGATGTCCTCGCGGAAGCCCATGATCGGCGTGCGTGCGACCGCCTCGATGCGGCCGACGCGGCGCGGCGGCTGCGGCGCGCGTTCGTCGACCACGAACCATTTGCGCCGGTTGACCAGCTTCAGGGCGATCGCGTAGGCGCGATCGGGCGGCAGTTCGATCTGCACCGGCTCGATGTCCGGATAGAATTTCTGCTGCTGCTCGGCTGAATACAGCCCGGCATAGACGGCCGTGTTGGTGCCGTCGCCGTTGCGGAGCGGCGCCAAAGCCTCGAAGCGCGGCGGATCGATCGGGTCGGTGGTGATGTCGTAGATCTTCGGCAGCTTGCGGTACTGGAGCGCGAGGTAGGCCGGATAGGCCAGCACCACGGCATCGATCATGAAGGCGAGCAGGATCCGGCTCATGCCGCGGCTGCCGTTGCGCCAGATCGCGACGAAGGCGGCAAGCCCGAGCAGGATCGACAGCACGGCGAGCCCCAGCGCGCCGAAGAACGTCGCCAGCGCCGGCTTCATCTCCAGAAAATCGAAGCGCAGGATCAGGATCGAGACCAGCACGGCGACGACCGAGAACACCGCCAGATTGCGGGTCCAGGTCGCGAGGCTGGAGATCGGCTCCGACAGATAGGGGGCGTGAAACCTGCGTGCCATCGTGTCAGGAACTGCCGGGGTTGGGCCGCTGCCTGCGTTGCCGGGCGGCCGGATCACCCCGTGTGAGACCACGCGGATGGCGCAAATTCAAGAGGCGTTTGGCCCGGAGAGGGCGGTTGATGCGGAGACCGCGTCAGGCGGCTCGGTCCGGGCGGCTGCGCAACGCCGTCAGCATCAACAGGACGGTTGCGATCGAGAAGGCTGCGCCGGTCGTGAACGTCGCCTGCGACCCATAGGCGTGCCACAGCCATCCCGCCAGCAGGCTCGCGACCAGCAGCGCAGCGCCGGTCACAAGGTTGAACAGGCCGAACGCGGTGCCGCGCAGATCCGGCGGGGCGGTGTCGGCGACCATTGCCGACAGCAGCCCCTGCGACAGCCCGAGGTAGAGGCCCCACAGCGCGACGCCGATCGCGGTGCCGATCAGGCCGGGCACGAAGGCCAGCGTCAGGTCGGCGGCTGTCAGCACCACGAGGCCGCAGGTCAGCACGTTGTTGCGGCCGATGCGGTCGGAGAGGATGCCGGCGGGCATGGCGACGCCGGCATAGATCAGGTTCATCAGCACGTAGACCAACGGGATCAGGGCGAGAGCGAGGCCGTCGGCCTGCGCCTTCAGCACCAGGAACGCCTCGCTGAAGCGGGCCAACGCGAACACCGCGCCGGTGGCGACCACGATCCAATAGGCCGATGGCAGCCGGCGCAGCTCGCGCGCATGGACCGGCCAGTCCCGGCGCGCCGCAGGCGCGGTCTGCGCCGGCTCGCGCAGGCCGAACAGGATCAGCAGCACGGCAAGCGTGGCCGGCAGCGCCGACCACCAGAACACCGCCCGGAAGTCGTCGGCGTAGAGCGCCATCAGCGCCACGGCGAGGAGGGGACCGGCAAAGGCGCCGATCGTGTCGAGCGCCTGGCGCAGGCCGTAGCTCGCGCCGCGGATGCCTTCCGGCGTGACGTCGGCGATCAGCGCGTCGCGCGGCGCCTCGCGGATGCCCTTGCCGATGCGGTCGACGAAGCGCGCCGCGAGGATCTGCCATGATGTGCTGGCGAGCGGAAACACCGGCTTGGTCAATGCCGCCAGCCCATAGCCGATTGCGACCAGCAGCTTGCGCTTGCCAATGCGGTCGGACAGTGCGCCGGAGAACACCTTGGTGATTGCGGCGGTCGCCTCGGACACGCCTTCGATCAGGCCGATGGTCACCGTGGAGGCGCCGACCACGGTCGCGAGGAAGACCGGCAGCAGCGCATGGATCAGCTCCGAGGAGATATCCATCAGGAGCGATACCAGCCCGAGCGTCAGCACCGTCGACGGTATGTCGCGCCATGTCGTGGACGCTGGGAGGCGCGCTCTTGAACTCATGCCCACCTTCTAGATGCGGTCCGGCATGCCCGCCTTGCGCCACGTCAACGCCACGGCGGCACGCAACGCCACGGCCCCGCCAAAGGGGAGGGGCCGCGGCTGTCTTGGTCAGGCTTGCGTCAGATGCTCAGTGCGAATGCACCAGCGGGCAGGCGGACTCCGAAAGCTTGCCGAACGCCTCCTCGCCGGACATCGTCTGGATCAGCTTGTAGTAGTCCCATGGGTACTTCGACTCCTCCGGCTTCTTGACCTGCATGATGTACATCTCATGCTCCATCAGGCCGTCGGCGCGGATCTTGCCGTTCGACGTGAACATGTCGTCGATCTTCATATTGCGCAGCTGGTCCATGACCTTGTCGGACTCGGTGGTGCCGGCCGCCTTCACGGCATTGAGATAGGTGATCGTCGCCGAGTAGTAGGCGGCCTGGTTCATGGTCGGCTCGCGCTTGGTCTTTTCGTAGTAGCGCTTGGCGAAAGCACGGGTCTTGTCGTTGAGGTCCCAATACCAGCCGGTGGTGAGATAGAGACCCTGCGCGGTCTTCAGGCCGAGACTGTGGATGTCGCTGATGAAGGCGAGCAGTGCCGCCGGCTTCATCGTCTTGGCGATGCCGAATTCATCCGCGGCCTTGATCGAGTTCGTGAAGTCGTTGCCGGCATTGGCGAGGCCCAGAACCTGCGCGCCCGAGCCCTGCGCCTGCAGCAGATAGCTGGAGAAATCCGACGTGGAGAGCGGCACGCGGACCGCTCCGACCACCTTGCCGCCATTGGCCTCGACCACCTTGGACGCGGCTTCCTGCAACTGGGTGCCGAAGGCGTAGTCGGCGGTCAGGAAGAACCAGCTCTTGCCGCCCTGGCTGACCATGGTCTTGGCGGTGCCGTTGGCGAGCGAGGTCGTATCGTAGGCGTAGTGGACGGTGTAGGGCGTGCAGTCCTTGCCGGTCAGCGAGGCGCCGGCGGCACCGATCGCGATGAACGGTATTTTCTTCTCCTTGGCGGCGTTGGCCATCGCGAGGCTGACCCCCGTGTTGGAGCCGCCGAGGATCATGGTGACCCCGTCGCGATCGGCCCACTCGCGCAACTTCTGGGCGCCGACGTCCGGCTTGTTCTGATGATCGCTCTCCATGAACTCGATCTTGTTGCCGAGCACGCTGCCGCCGAAATCCTCGATCGCCATCCTTGCAGCCTCGACCCCGCCCGGCCCGATCACGTCGGCATAGAGCCCGGACATGTCGTCGATGTCGCCGATCACGACCTTGTTGCCAGCGGCGTGCGCGGCCGTGGCGGCCAGTGAGGCTCCCAGCAGCCAGGGCAGCAGGCGGGTTGATTTTCGCATGGTGGCGTTCCCTCGTTTTTTATGGTGCCGGACCTTAGGAACGCGCCCATGGGCTTCCTATTCGCCTTTGGTCGAGGCGAGGGCGATGGAACTTTTTGCGCGGAACGCAAACGGCCCCCGCGGGGGCGCAGGGGCCGTGAGTCTCGCGCGGAGCGGGAGTTGTTGCTAGGCGGCGGCGTTGGGGAAGCGATAGCTCTTGAACTGGTCGCGCAGCGCAGTCTTCAGGATCTTGCCCGTTGCCGTGTGCGGGATGCCGTCGACGAAGGCGACGTCATCGGGCATCCACCATTTGGCGATCTTGCCTTCCATGTATTTCAGGATGTCCTCGCGCGTCGTGGTCTGGCCGGGCTTCAACTGCACGATCAGCAGCGGGCGCTCGTCCCATTTCGGATGATAGACGCCGATGACGGCAGCCTCGGCGACGGCGGGATGGCCGACCGCGAGATTCTCGAGGTCGATCGAGGAGATCCATTCGCCGCCGGACTTGATGACGTCCTTGGAGCGGTCGGTGATGCGCATGTAGCCATGTTCATCGACGGTGGCGACGTCGCCGGTGTCGAAGAAGCCTTCATCGTCGAGGATGTTGCTGTCGACCTTGTAGTAGGCCTTCGACACCGCGGGACCGGACACCTTGAGCCGGCCGAAGGTCTTGCCGTCCCACGGCAACTCGGTGCCGGCATCGTCGGTGATCTTCATCTCGACCCCGAACGGCGGGAAGCCCTGGGTCTGCAGCACATCGAGCTTGGCGTCGCCGTCGGCGGCGAGGAACGGCGGCTTCAGGGTGGCGAGCGTGCCGATCGGGCTCATCTCGGTCATGCCCCAGGCATGGCGCACGCCGATGCCCATGTCGAGGAAGGCCTGGATCATCGAGCGCGGCATCGCCGAGCCGCCGCACACGACCATCTTCAGATGCGGCAGTTTGAGGTTATGCGCCTGCATGTGCTGCAGCAGCATCAGCCACACCGTCGGCACGCCGGCGGTGTAGGTCACCTTCTCGGTGTCGAGCAGCTCGTAGACCGACGCGCCGTCGAGCTTGGGGCCGGGCATCACCAGCTTGGTGCCCATCGAGGGAGCGGAGAAGGCAATGCCCCAGCTGTTGGCATGGAACAGCGGAACCACCGGAAGCATTGTGTCTGCTGCGGACGTACCGAGTGAATCCCGGCTATTGGCCATCAACGCATGCAGCACGTTGGACCGATGCGAATACAACACACCTTTCGGATCACCGGTGGTCCCGGACGTGTAGCACATCGCGGCTGCGGTGTTCTCGTCGAAGGTCCCCCAGGCGAAATCGCCGTCGGCCTCGCCGATCCACGATTCGTAGGCGACGGCATTCTTGAGCGTCGTCTGCGGCATGTGCGCGGCGTCGGTCAGCACGATGTAGCGCTCGACGCTCGGCAGCTTGTCGGCGAGTTTCTCGAGGATCGGCACGAACGTCAGATCGGTGATGACGATGCGGTCCTGGGCATGGTTGATGATCCAGCCGATCTGCTCGGGAAACAGGCGCGGATTGACCGTGTGACAGATCGCGCCGATTCCCATGATGCCGTACCAGACCTCGAGATGACGGCCGGTATTCCAGGCGATGGTGGCGACGCGGTCGCCCAGCTTGATGCCGTCGCGCGTCAGCTTCTGCGAGACCTTGAGAGCGCGGTCGTGGATTTGCCGATAGGTGGTGCGAACGATGGGGCCTTCGACCGAGCGGGTCACGACCTCCTGGGAGCCGTGGATTGTCGCCGCATGCTCGATGATCCGGTGACAAAGCAGGGGCCAGTCTTGCATCAAACCAAGCATCAGGTCGTTCCTCCGGTATTCGCTTGCAGCGAGGGTCTTTTGGTCTCTTTGGTCAATTTTAGCGCGCGCCGCACCCGACGCAAATGGGCTTGTGATGGCCACGACGTCGCGCCGGGCGTGATGGTTAGCGCTGTGGCCGTGGCGATCGCATTGAGCTGGCTCATGGCGGTGCCGGCGGCGGCCGCGAAATCGGCGCACCGCAGCCCGCCCGCGGCCTCTGAGCCCGCAGCGAAGCCGGCCGACGACGTTGCCAAGGTGCCGCTTCCGCAGCCGCGGCCAGCCGACGCGCCGGCGCGGCAGGCGGCCAAGGGTGAGGATGCCGCTCCGCGCGACGCGGCCAGCGGCGGTCCGAAGGCGGATGCGCAAGCCCCACCGCCGCCTTCGGCCTGCCGGCTGGCCCTGACCGAAGAGGTCGCGATCGCGCCATCGATTCCGCCGATCAAGGGGCCTGGCGGCTGCGGCGGCGAGGACCTGGTGCGGCTGGAGGCGGTGGTGCTGCCTGACAAGCGCAGGGTGGCGCTGACGCCCGCGGCGACCATGCGTTGTCCGATGGCGACCGCGGTCGTCAACTGGGTGCGCAACGATGTGGCGCCGCTGGCCGAACGGCTCGGCAGCGCGGTCACCGCGCTCGACAATTTCGATTCATATCAGTGCCGCGGCCGCAACAATGTCAGCGGCGCGCAGCTATCGGAGCACGGCCGTGCCAATGCGCTGGATGTCCAAGGGTTCAAGCTGGCCGACGGCCGCCTGGTCGATCTCACCGACCGCACCCAGCCGCGCGATTTGCGCGAGGCGGTGCTGCACGCGGTCTGCACTCATTTCTCCACGGTGCTCGGCCCCGATTCCGACTGGTACCACGAGGACCACATCCATCTCGACCTGATGGAGCGGCGGAACAATTACCGGATCTGCCAATGGGACGTGCTGGATCCGCTGCCGAAGGTCGCGCCCCTGATGCCCGCCGCCAGACCCGAAGACGCGCCGCCACGCGAGACCGCGCAGGCCGGCACCGAAAACGCCCGGAAGAGCCCGAGCACCAAAGCCGAGCACAACGACGGCGGTCGCGCCGGCGCCGACGAGAGGAAGGCCGACCCCTCGGCCGCAGCGGAGAATCCTTCTGCTGACGACAGCTCCCGACGGGCCGACGCGGAAGCAGGGCCTCCGGCCATAAAGCCCGCTGCAACGGCCCGCAGCCGGCGGACCGCGTCCCAGTCGGCGCCTGAACAGCAAGAGCCCGGAAGCTCCGCGGCAGAGGCGCGCGCGCCGACCGCAGCTTCCGACACGGTGCGGAATGCAGCCGGGCGGGACCAGCGCGCACAGAACAGTCCCCGCGTGGGTCGGGCTTCGCCGTCGAAGCCGGCTTCTCGGACGCGCCATCACAGCCGTCGTGGCTGGGATCCTTTCCGCGGATTGTTCTAGCCCCCAAAACAAGAGGCGCCGGGTGACCGGCGCCCTTGGAAAGGCTGCTAAACGCGTTTCTCGGCTTTTTGATATCGTGCCGGCTTCAGCCGAGGCTCACTGCATCGCAGCGTAGGTGCCCCCGCCCTGCAGCGCCATCTGCGGCTTGTACGGCGAATCACCCTTCTTCGGATCGAGGACCACGACGATGGTGCCGACCTTCACCCGGTTATAGAGGTCGATCGCGTCCTCGTTCGTCAGGCGGATGCATCCCGAGGAGATCGAGGCGCCGATATATTCCGGCTGGTTGGTGCCGTGGATGCGGAACAGCGTGTCCTTGCCGTTGGCATAGAGGTACATCGCGCGCGAGCCCATCGGATTGTCGGGGCCCGGGGCGACGAAGGTCGGAACGCCCAGCCGCTCGATCTCGCCCTTGGTCGGATGCCAAGCCGGCCACTCGGTCATGGCGCCGACCTTGGCGATGCCCGACCAGGCCATGGCCTCTTCGCCGACGGTGATGCCGTAGCGGATCGCCTTGCCGCCATCCAGCACGTAATAGAGGTAGTGGCTGTCGGAATCGACGACGATCGAGCCCGGAGCTTCCTTGCGGTGATAGTCGACGATCGCGCGCCGATAGGGCTCGGCCACCGGCGTGTTGGTGTAGCGGATCTTCGCGAGAAGTTCCTTGTCCTTCGGCTTGAAGGCCTGGGTGTTGGTCGCCTCGTACGTCGTGGCCTGCATGCAGCCCGACAGCATCAGGCCGGCGGCCAGGAGTCCGAGTTTCACCTTCAGCGACATGTCACCAATTCCAATCGACAGCTGACGTTGCAATGACACGGCCGCGCCACTGCAGCGCGATTCCACATGTCCCATTATCGTCAAAATCGTTCTCAATTCCAGCCGATACACGCACAGGTCACGCTGCAGCGCCGCGATTGTTGCTTTTTTGCCGCAAAGTTGCGGGCAGTCATCCACAGCTGTGCTTCGAATGGCACGGTCAGCTCCCCCTCGGCGCCGCGCGAGAGGCCGCGGAGCATTGGCGCGAAAAGCCGATGGACCGGACTCGCAAGCTGCGTCACAAGGCGGCAGCATCCCACCGCTAAGTCCCCGAAATTCAGGTTTCGCGATTCGGAGTTTGTCCATGTTCTCGGTGTTCGTCCCGTCCGAAACCGCGCTGAAGAAGATGGCGATCACCGATCCCGCGGCTCTGCCGGACAATGCGGTCTGGGTCGACCTGGTGAACCCGAGCAGTGCCGAGGATCGGGCCGTCGAAAAGCTGGCCGGGATTGCGGTGCCGACGCGCGAGGACATGCAGGAGATCGAGATCTCCAGCCGCCTCTATATCGAGAACGGCGCCCGCTACATGACGGCTACGCTGATGTGCCACTCGGACTCCGATATGCCCAGGACCACCGCCGTCACCTTCATCCTGGCGGGCCACCGTCTGGTGACGGTCCGCTACGACCAGCCGCGACCGTTTGCCGTGGTGGAGGCCAAACTCGCTCGCAACTGTGCGCCCGGGATCACCGGCGAGATGGTGCTGATGGAGTTGCTCGATGCGGTAATCGACCGCTGCGCCGACATTCTCGAGAAGGTCGGGGCCGATATCGACCAGGTCAGCCACGAGATCTTCGAGCCGAACAATGAGCGTCACGGGCACGCCAAGCAGTATTCGCAGATCCTGATCGCGATCGGGCGCAAGGGCGACCTGACCTCGAAGGTGCGTGAGAGCCTGGTGTCGATCGGTCGTCTCGTCACGTTTCTCTCTGCGGTCGTCGAAGGCGTGAAGTGGTCGAAGGATATGCGCGAGCAGCTCAAGACCATGCAGCGCGACGTCGCCTCGCTGACCGACCACGCGTCCTATCTCGCGGGCAAGATCACCTTCGTGCTGGATGCGATGCTCGGTGTCGTCAACCTCGAGCAGAACAACATCATCAAGCTGTTCTCGGTGATGGCGGTGGTGCTGATGCCGCCGACCTTGATCGCATCGATCTACGGCATGAACTTCAAGATGATGCCGGAGCTCGAATGGGTGCACGGCTATCCGATGGCGCTGGTGCTGATGCTGATCTGCGCGATCGTGCCGTACTACATCTTCAAATTGAAGAAGTGGCTGTAGTGCCGCGGGCCTGAAAATCCAGGCTCTGTCGACAGATCTGGGCGAGGCCTGCGGCATTGTGCCGTCATTCCAAGTGATGCCTCATTCGCGCCCCGTTGTTAGCAGCGGGACAGAGTCCGTCGCTATGCACCTCAGGTGACACAAGCGGTGAGATGCAACACATAATGGGAAATACTTGTTAGGCCGGCTGCAATGCCGCTGCAAAGCCGCCCCAATTCCTCAGGTAAAATTTGATGGGAACGCTGAACGTTTGATCGAAACTTCTCTGCGATAAATCTGCACCAGCATGACAAACAACGAGCGCCTCGGCGCGTGGCATGCAAGGCAGAGCTCGAGGGCGCGTTCATCGCGCCTTATCCAAGAGGCGGCGGCAATGGTTGAGAAACGCATAATGGCATCGAACAACGTGATCGATCTTGCCAGCTATCAGCGCAGCCGCGCCGACATCGTCGTGGCCCATGCGCTGTCGCCGCGCACCTGCCGCTACTGCGGCGCCGATCTCGAGGAGGACGAGCGCGACGATGATTGCTCCAGCGCCCTCAACGTCGAGTCCGACCGCCTGCGCTGGCGCGCCGCGCAGATTCTGCGCGGTTTGGTGTGCGAAGGCTGAACGACCGTTCTCGACCGGACGGTATTCAGGCAATGCCGCCCGCGCAGCCAGCGACTGGAAATTCAGTACGCCGATCCCATCCCATGAACAGCGTTCCCTCCGGGAGCGCTGTCTTGTTTGTGGTGGTCGCTAGGTCCGTATCGATCTTCGGAGATGGCGTTAATCACGCCTTCGCGCGGTCATCGGGAACTTGCCGAACGTGGCAAGCCGCCATGAACCAAATCGAACACGGGCAACCGTCTCCGCGCCGAATGGCTCAGACGTGCTGGCCGCCGTTGATGTGGATCTCGGCGCCGTTCACGTAGGAGCTGGTCTCCGAGCACAGCACGTAGATGATCTTGGCGACCTCGTCGGGCGTGCCGAGGCGCTGCATCGGGATCTGCTCCTGCACGATCTTCTCGGTGCCCGGCGACAGGATCGAGGTGTCGATCTCGCCCGGCGCGATCGAGTTGACGCGGACGCCGACCCGGCCGAAATCCGACGCCATCTCGCGGGTCAGGGCGGCCAGCGCCGCCTTGGAGGTCGCGTAGGCCGCGCCGGCGAAGGGATGCACGCGTGAGCCGGCGATCGAAGTGACGTTGACGACGGAGCCCTTGGCCGCCTTCAGCTCCTTGATCAGGCCGCGCGCCATCATGATCGGCGCGAAGAAGTTGACGCGGAAGACGTGATTCCAGGTGTCGAGGTCGGTGTCGACGGTGCCGAGCCGGGCACCGCCCGCGCCCTTCGGCGAGATCGCGGCGTTGTTGACCAGCGCGTGCAGCTCGCCGCCGTCGATCCGCTGTTTGATCTCGGCGATCGCGCGCACGGTGTCCTGGGGATCGGACAGGTCGACCTGGACGTGGTCCTCGGGGCCGGCGCCCCACGGGCATTCTTCGGGAAAGGGGTGCCGCGAGCAGGTGAGGACGCGCCAGCCGGCTGATGAGAAGCGGATCACGGTGGCATGACCGATGCCGCGGCTGGCACCGGTCAGCAGCATCGTGCGCCGTGGCTGATTGGAAGAGGTCGGCATGAACTGCGTCTTTCACGATCCCGGACGGGATCAACTTACCACAATGGTTGTGCGTTCGGCGCCTGATTCACGCGCGCGATGGCGATTCGTTGGCGTATCGGACGCCTGGAGGCCGGGCGCAAGCCCGCGCGGCGATCCCCTACGGATACATCCGCACCTTGGTCCACGGCCGGCCCGAAGCCTCGCGCCGGAATTCGATGCGGTCGTGCAGGCGGAATGGCCGGTCGTGCCAGAACTCCATGCTGACGGGAGTGATGCGCCAGCCGCTCCATCCTGGCGGGCGCGGCACCTCGCCGATGATGTATTGCGCGGCGACCTTGGCGATCGCCTGCTCGAACGCGAAGCGGCTCTCCAACGGCTGCGACTGCTTGCTGGCCCAGGCGCCGAGCTGCGCCTGCTTCGGCCGGGTCGCGAAATAGGCGTCGGCCTCTTCGTCGGTCACCGGCGCCACGAGGCCGCGGATGCGGACCTGGCGGCGCAGCGATTTCCAGTGAAACAGCAGCGCGGCCTTCGGATTCGCGGCGAGCTCGCGGCCCTTCTGGCTGGCCTTGTGGCTGTAGAAGACGAAGCCGTCCTCGTCATAGCCCTTCATCAGCACCATGCGCACGTCAGGCAGCCCGCTGTCGTCGACCGTTGCCAGCGCCATCGCATTCGGATCGTTGGGCTCGCTCTTGCCGGCTTCGGCAAACCACGCCGCAAACAGCGCAAACGGCTCGCCGGCCTGGGTAAAATCGGCCGATGTACCGGATGTTAAGGTTGTCTGGTGTTTGATGCTCGTGGGGTCGGTCATGTGTATGGGGAGTCCGAGTTTTGCGTTCACCCGCGGCCAGGCGCGTGCAAGTCCATTCTGGTCCGGCCCTATATAGGGCATCGGTCCGGCTTGGCCTATCCGCGATCGGTCATGCCGGCACGGCTTTGACACTCATTCTAATCGGCCTGTCCGGCGGCGGCTGCAGCCTGTCGCGCCCTGAAACGGCCTTTGCCAAGATGGACGATGCGGAGATCACCGGCGCGGTCAGCCCGCCGCCCGAGCGCGAGCCGACCGAAGCCGATCTCGCTTTTGCCCGCAACGCCGCGTCGGACGTGCTGACCAAGGGGAGCAAGGATTCCAGCCAGCCGTGGCAGAATCCCCAGACCGGCGCCCGCGGCTCGGTGACGCCGATCGCCAAGTCCTACACGGCCGACAACGGCCGCACGTGCCGCGATTTCCTGGCGAGCTACGTCAACGGCAAGACGGAACGCTGGCTGCAGGGCTCGGCGTGCCGTATCGAGCGTGGGCGCTGGGACATCCAGACGCTCAAACCCTGGCAGCAAAGCTAGCCGGGGTCGTCTGGACCCCGTTGCAAAAATACAACGGACTCCCCAGATGAAATGCGAAGCGGGCGGGGAGCCCATAGGTTAGTATCTGACTTTCTGTAAGGAGACGTGACGGATGCGCGACCCCTATGAGGTCTTGGGGGTGCCGCGAAGCGCCAGCGCTGCGGCCATCAAGAGCGCCTATCGCAAGCTCGCCAAGAAGCATCATCCCGACAGCAACAAGGATGACCCGAAGGCATCGGCGCGGTTTGCCGAGATCAATTCGGCCAACGAGATCCTGGGCGACGAGGAGAAGCGCAAGCAGTTCGATCGCGGGGAGATCGACGCTGACGGCAAGCCGCGCTTCCAGGGCTTTCCGGGTGGCGGCGCCGGCCGCGGCGGGCCGGGTGGCGGCTTCGAGAGCTATACCTTCCGCAGCGGCGGCGGGCCGGGCGGCGGCTTCGGCGGTGGCGGATTCGAGGACATTCTGAACAGCATGTTCGGCGCCGGCGCGCGCGGTGCACGCGGCGGCGGCGGCTCGTTCGAGTTCGACACCGGCGGTGTCGGCCTCGACCTCGATCTGAAGGTTGCGATGTCGGTCTCGCTCGAGGAGTCCGTCAAGGGCGGCGAGAAGCGGGTGCGGCTGCCGTCGGGCAAGGAGCTCAACGTCAAGGTCCCCGCCGGTGTTACCGCCGGCCAGCAGATTAGGCTGAAGGGGCAGGGCGAGAGCGCGCCCGGACACCGGCCGGGTGATCTCCTGATCACGATCCAGATCGCGCCGCATCCGTTCTTCAAGGTCGAGGGCAGCGACCTCAGGCTCGATCTGCCGATCACGCTTTACGAGGCGGTCCTGGGCGCCAAGGTGAGGGCGCCGACGCTCGGCAGCGCGGTCGAGCTGTCGATCCCGAAGAACACCTCCAGCGGCCGGACCTTCCGGCTCAAGGGCAAGGGCCTGCCCAAGAGCGACGGCTCGGCCGGCGATCTGTTCGTCACCACCCGGATCGTGCTGCCCGACGGCAACGACGCCGAGCTCGAGGCCCTGATGACCAAGTGGCGCGACCGTCATCCCTACAATCCGCGCAGCAACCTCTCCTGAGGTTGCGCGTTGCGGACCACTCGGCTGAAAGCTGAAGGACGAGCTGGAAAGCTGAGAAAAAAGTGCGGCCTCGAAAGGGGGACCAGCGCGGTACAAAACCCCAATCGAGGCCGCTTCCGTGTCGATCGGCGGATCGAACACTCCTCATTTTTTCGTGAACATTTGGCGCTATATTGAGACGTGCCGGTGACCTGATTCCAGATTTCCGGTGACCGAATTGCGGCGCCGACCCTGGCGTGTCTCCCGCCTGAGCCATGCGGGGATCAGGATCCTCTCGGGCAGCGCTCGCGGCCATCCTGCAAACGCTTCTGATCACGGCCGTAATCGCGCCGAGGCCGGCACCTCGCGAAATCGGGCAATGGTCCGCCGCTAGCCGCCCGCCCGTTCGGTCTGGTCATAAACAAGGCGCGCGACCTGAGTGAGACGCGTCCGGTCACTGCCGCCGCTGACGACGTAGCTGACGCCGCGCTCCGCCCACGAGAGTGCAGCGGTGTTGCCCTGCGCCGTATAGCGCATCTCGGCCGCCTCAATCCCGACCTTGGTCGCATACACCGTGAAGCGCTCGCCGGAGGTGCTCTCGTACATCAGGAAGGACGCCGGGCCGGTCGGCCCGGGCAGCAGCCGGCCGCCGACGAGCTTCAGTCCGGTGGCTTCCAGCTCCGGCGCCTGCACGGTGCGACCGCAGCGCCGCGTCAGCCATTGCTGCAGATGGGCCTTCTCGTCGCCAGGAACCTCCACCGGATGGCGCACCTCCACGACATAGAGCCGGTGCGCATCGAGCGCCTCGCCGGCAAGGGCCTGCAGCGGCGACGGCGAGGACGCGGCGCCACGCGCGACCCAGCCGACCGCGCCGCCGACCGCGAAGGCCGCCACGCTTGCCGCCATGGCCGCGACGACCCAGCGCCGCGGCCGGCGCTCCAGGCCGTCGAGGTCGAGCCGCGGCGGCACCGGCTCGTTGACGATCGAATCGTAGCGGGCATGGAGCGCCTCAGCCATGCTGCGCCAGGATTGCACCCGCTCGGCGTCCGCCGGATGCGCGGCCAGCCAGCGCTCGACGTCGCTGCGGCGCTCGGCCGGCAGCTCGTTGTCGACATAGGCGTGCAGCTCGTCTTCGGTGACGGGAATGGTCGGCTCGGTCATCATCGGGATCTCGTTGCAATCGGGCGGCTGCGGCGATGCGCGGTCGCTGCAGGCTTGGGCAGCCGAACATGGCAGGGCGGCTTTTGTGCAGTGGTCATTTCACCCTCCGCAGCGCCGGCCGCTCGCCCTCGAGCACGGCACGGACATGGGCGCGGGCGCGGGCGAGGCGGGACATCACGGTGCCGATTGGGACACCCTGGATGTCGGCGACCTCGCGGTAGCTCAGGCCTTCGAGCACGACGAGGAGAAGCGCCGCGCGCTGCTCCTCCACCAGGGTCGCCAGCGCGTGCTCGATGTCCCGGCCCTCGGCCTCGGTGCCGCTGGCGTCGGCATTGTCGTCCTGGAGCGGCATGAAGTGCGGCCGCCGCGCCAAGGAGCGCCGGCGGTTCTTGTTCAGATTGGTCAGGATCGTGTACAGCCAGCTCCTGATGTCGCCGCCCAGGAACAGCCGCTCCGAGCGCAGCGCCCGCACCAGCGTGTCCTGGACCAGTTCGTCGGCCGCGTCCATGTCGCGCGCCAGCGCCCGGGCATAACGGCGCAGTGCCGGAATCATGGTCTCGACGCTCTGGCGGAACGCGTTCATGGAATGCCCTGCGGCTGTTCGCTGCGATGACAAGGGCGCAGGCCGCAGCCGGCGTCTTGCAAAGATCATAACCCCGCGATGATCAGCGTATTCCGGACCGCAAGCCCTGCGGGGGAGTTTGCCACAGAGCGGGCGGAATGGGGCTGTACCGGGCCAGACCGGTGGTGTACGTCCAGTCCTTAATAATCAGTTCGATGGGAAGCCGCATGGCGCAGATTTCAGGTTTGATGCAGGGCAAGCGCGGGGTCGTCCTTGGCGTGGCCAACAACCGCTCGATCGCCTGGGGCATCGCCAAGGCCGCGCGCGCGGCCGGCGCGGAGATCGCGTTGACCTACCAGGGCGACGCGCTGAAGAAGCGGGTCGAGCCGCTGGCGGCCGAGCTCGGCGGGCTCGTGCTCGGCCATTGCGATGTCACCGATCCCACGACCATCGACGCGGTGTTCGACGTGCTCAAGGAGAAGTGGGGCCAGATCGATTTCGTGGTCCACGCCATCGCCTTCTCCGACAAGGACCAGCTCGACGGCCGCTACATCGAAACCACGCAGGACAATTTCTCCAAGAGCATGCTGATCAGCTGCTACTCGCTGACGGCGATCGCGCAGCGCGCCGAGAAGCTGATGACCGACGGCGGCTCGATCATCACCTTGACCTATTACGGCGCCGAGAAGTGGATGCCGCACTACAACGTGATGGGCGTCGCCAAGGCCGCGCTGGAAGCCAGCGTGCGCTATCTCGCCGCCGATCTCGGCGAGAAGAACATCCGCGTCAATGCGATCTCGGCAGGACCTATCAAGACGCTGGCCGCCTCGGGCATCGGCGACTTCCGCTACATCCTGAAGTGGAACGAATACAACGCGCCGCTGCGCCGGACCGTGACCATCGACGAGGTCGGCGACAGCGCGCTGTATCTCTTGTCCGACCTGTCGCGCGGCGTCACCGGCGAGGTGCATCACGTCGATTCCGGCTATCATGTCGTCGGCATGAAGCGGCCCGAGGCGCCCGACATCTCGCTGAACAATTCCGTCGGCGCCAAGGAATAACGTCAACGCGCAATGCCACGGCCCACGATCTACTACATCCGCCACGGCGAGACGGAATGGAATGCGCTCGGCCGGCTGCAAGGCACGCAGGACATTCCGCTGAACGCGCTCGGGCGGGTGCAGGCGGTGCAGGCCGGCAACATCCTGGCCGAGCTCGCTGCGCGCAACGGCCATGATGCGGCGCGCCTGCCCTACGTCGCTAGCCCCCTCAGCCGCGCCCGCGCGACCATGGAGTTGGTGCGTGAGACCCTGAGCCTGCCAGCCGAGGGCTATGCGCTCGATGCCCGGCTGCGCGAGATCGGCTACGGCAAATGGGAAGGGGCGACGCTGCCGGAAATGCAGGCGGCCGATCCCGCCTTCTATGCCAGGCGGCTGACCGACAAATGGTCGCTGGCGCCCGAGGGCGGCGAGACCTATGCCGACGTCGAGCGCCGCGTGCGCGACTGGTACGATGGGCTGTCTGGCGATATCGTGGCGGTCGCCCATGGCGGCACGGCGCGGGCGCTGGGCTTCGAGACGCCGCACGGCGCCGTCGACCTGCCGATCCAGCAGGGCGCGGTCTATGTGTTCGGCGAGAACGGGTTCGAGAAGTACAGTTAGTTTGTCTCCGTCGTTCCGGTGCGCCTTGCAGAGGCGAACCCGGAATCTCGAGAGTCCGGTCTGGTCCTTCGGACCATCCCGGAATGATGGTTTTTCCGGTTGGGTGATCAGCTCATGTCCTTCAACACCTTCGGCCACATGTTCCGCGTCACCACCTTCGGTGAGAGCCATGGCGTGGCCATCGGCTGCGTGGTCGACGGCTGTCCGCCGCGGATCCCGCTCGCCGCCGACGAGATCCAGCGTGATCTCGACCGCCGCCGTCCCGGCCAGTCGCGCTTCACCACCCAGCGCCAGGAGCCGGACCAGGTGAAGATCCTGTCAGGCGTGATGGCTGATCCCGACACGGGCGTGCAGGTCACCACGGGCACGCCGATCGCGCTCCTGATCGAGAACACCGACCAGCGCTCCAAGGACTATTCCGAGATCAAGGACAAGTTTCGTCCCGGTCACGCCGACTTCACCTACGAGGCCAAATACGGCCTGCGCGACTATCGCGGCGGCGGTCGTTCCTCGGCGCGCGAGACCGCGACGCGCGTCGCCGCCGGCGCGATCGCGCGCAAGGTCCTGCCGGACGTGAAGGTGCGCGGTGCGCTGGTGCAGATGGGGCCGCACAAGATCGATCGCGGCAACTGGGACTGGGACGAGGTCGCGCGCAATCCCTTCTTCTGCCCCGACAAGGACAAGGCGGCGTTCTTCGAGGACTATCTCGACGGCATCAGGAAGTCCGGCTCGTCGATCGGCGCCGTGCTCGAGATCGTCGCCGAGGGCGTGCCGGCGGGACTTGGCGCGCCGCTCTACGGCAAGCTCGATGCCGATCTCGCCGCGGCGATGATGAGCATCAACGCCGTGAAGGGCGTCGAGATCGGCGCCGGCTTTGGTGCGGCCGAGCTGACCGGCGAGGAGAATGCCGACGAGATGCGCTCGGCCAATGACGGCACGCGCTTCCTCTCCAACAATGCCGGCGGCATTCTCGGCGGCATCGCCACGGGACAGCCGATCGTGCTGCGCTTCGCGGTCAAGCCGACCTCGTCGATCCTCACCCCGCGCCAGACCGTCGACCGCTCGGGCCAGGAGACCGAGATCCTGACCAAGGGCCGTCACGACCCCTGCGTCGGCATCCGCGCGGTTCCCGTCGGCGAGGCGATGATGGCCTGTGTGCTGGCCGATCATCTGCTGCGCCATCGCGGCCAGGTGGGGTAGCCGCACGCTGCCGCCGCGGCTGTTTGCTGTTGCCACGCTGCTCGCCTAGTGTCGTCCCATGGACGCTTCCAAGCTGCGGGACATCAAGGACTGGCTGGTCGACGGCGCGCGCTCCGCGGCGACGCCGAGCCAGATGATGTCCGAATGCTGCGATCGTCTGGTCGGGCTCGGCGTGCCGCTGTGGCGCGTGGGCGTGTTCGTCCGCACCCTTCATCCTGATATCGCCGGCCGCAGCTTCATCTGGCGCCAGGGGGCGGAGGTCGAGATGGGCTCGGTCGATTTCGGCTTCGAGAGCACGCCGGCCTACAGGGACAGCCCGCTTGCGCGCGTGTTCGAGCAGGGGACCGAGTTCAGGGCCGATCCTCGCGATCGGGAAGCCGAGCTCTTTCCGATCCTGATGGATCTGCGGGCCGAAGGCGTGACAGACTATTTCACTCTACCTTTGACCTTCATCGACCGTGCGGTCCACGCGTCGAGTTGGACCACCAAATCTCCAACAGGCTTCACCGACGCGCATCTGAATGCGATTCGCTCGCTGATGCCGGCTTTGGCGCGCTACACCGAGATCGTCACGCTTCGACGTACGGCCTCGATGCTGCTCGACACCTATGTCGGCAATAGCGCCGGAGAGCGTATTCTGGGCGGCCAGATCCGCCGCGGCCACACCGATACGCTGGATGCGGCGATCTGGCTGTCGGATCTGCGCGGCTTCACGCCCTTGTCCGATCGCCTGCCGGCTGAGGACGTGGTGGCGATCCTCAACCACTATTTCGACTGCCAGGTCGATCCGATCCGCGAGCAGGGCGGCGAGGTGCTGAAGTTCATGGGCGACGGCCTGCTCGCCGTGTTTCCGTTTCGCGAGCAGGGCGGCGATCCGACCGAGGTCTGCGCCCGCGTCCTTGCGGCGGCGCGCGCCTCGCGGGCCCGCGTCGATGCGCTCGAATACGCGGCCGGCGGCACCGGGGAACGCTTCCGCTTCGGCGTCGCGCTGCATGTCGGACGGCTGCTCTATGGCAACATCGGCGGCGGCAACCGGCTCGATTTCACCTGCATCGGTCCGGCCGTCAATCTTGCGGCCCGGCTGGAGAAGATCGCCGCGCGGCTGAGGCGCACCGTGGTCGCCTCGGAGACTTTCGCCGGAGCCTGTGCCGAACCATGGACCGATCTCGGCGCGTTCCCGATCGCGGGCCTTGCGACGGAGCAGCGCGTGTTCGGGCTTCGCGAAGAGGATTAGTTCTCCGGCCTGAAGCACGATCCGGAAAGGTGGAAACCGGTTTTCCGAAAGATCATGCTCTAGGTCTCAGGCTCGGTAGTGAACAGCAGCGGATAGCCCTTGGCGCGGCCGGCATCGGTCGCGCGCGTCGCCTTGGTCTCGGCGATGTCCTTGGTGAACACGGCCACCACGCAGACGCCGAGCTTATGGGCCGTGATCATCACCTTGTAGGCTTGGTCCTCGGTCATGCGGAATTCCGCCTTCAGGATCATCACCACGAAATCGCGCGGCGTGAAGTCGTCGTTGACGAGGATCACCTTGTAGAGCCGCGGACGCTCGGTCTTGGTGCGTACCTTCGTCTTGGGTTTGGTGACGGCATCGTTCATTCTAAGGGCGCGCCTGTGTTCCTGATGCGGCAGTCACGCCACGATACAGGCTTCGGCCGCTCCGGGAAACCACGGGCTGCATGCCTCGCGCGATGGGCGCACGCGGCTGCCTGACATCCGGGCAAACCCCAGGGGACTAACCGGAATGTGAATGGATGTGTGCGTTCCCGCTTTGCGCTCTGCGGATTGCATGTCACCATCATCAGACGCGATTGGAGGGCAGCTCATGCGCTGGTGGATCTCGATCGGGGTGGCGAGTCTGGCGGGCGCCTTGGCCGGCGGCGACGTCGCCAGCGTCGTGGCCGCGCCGAGGGCCCAGCCGGCGCAGCTGAGCGAGAAGGAAGCGTCCGTCGACGTCGAGCTGATCCTCGCCGTCGACGTGTCCTACTCGATGGATCTGGACGAGCTGGCGATCCAGCGCGAAGGCTACGCCCAGGCGCTCAGCTCGCGCGAGTTCCTGCAGGCGCTGAAGAGCGGCGTGCATGGCCGGATCGCCGTGACCTATTTCGAATGGGCGGCCTCGAGCGACCAGAAGATCATCATTCCATGGCGCCTGATCGACGGACCGGAAAGTGCCGACGCCGTCGCCGCCGAGATCATGAAGACGCCGATCCGCCGGGCGTCGCGCACCTCGATCTCGGGCGCGATCTACTTCGCCATACCGCTGTTCGATGAGAATCCCTACCGCGGACTGCGCCGCGTCATCGACATCTCCGGCGACGGGCCCAACAACAATGGTCCCTCACCGGTGACGATCGCGCGCGACGAGGCCGTCGACAAGGGCATCACGATCAACGGCCTGCCGATCATGGTCAAGGAGCCGTCCTATTCGACCATGGATATCGAGAACCTCGATCTCTATTACAAGGATTGCGTGACCGGCGGCCACGGCTCGTTCGTGGTCACGATCAAGAGCCGCGACGAATTCAAGGAAGCCATCCGCACCAAGCTGCTGATGGAGGTTGCCGGACGCGCACCGCCGCCGCGCATCGTGCCGGTCGCCGACGATGCCGACAAGGAGCCGCGCGTGTCCTGCACGATCGGCGAGAAGATCTGGCAGGACCGCTGGGGGCGGTGACCCGCAGGCCCGGGCTGCCGAGCAGACGCGCGCGCGGGGAGACTTGATTGGTAAGGCGCCGATCTCAGCCGGCCGTCGCAGCATGGACCAACGCCTGTTTCAATTCGGCCTCGACCTCCCGCAGGCTGCGGAGCGCCGCACCGAATTCGCCATTGCCGATCGATTGCCAGATGAGCTCCACGCGCGCCGTCAGATCGGCGAGTGCCAGTCCAAACGTCGCGGCCTCATTGAGCGCACCCTTCTCGTTGATCAGGTAGCGCCCGTTGACCGCAAACAGCACCTGCGCAAGGCAGGCGAGGGCGCGATAGGCGCAGCCCGCGACGTGGGTATGGTCGCCACGCCCGACAGCCAACTCGGCATTATCGATGCTGAATGCGATCTCCCACTGGAAGCGCGCAATAATCGCGTCGCGCAGGCGGCGCGGATAGGGCGTGCAGCGCGACTTCAGCCCCGCCAGCAGTTGCGCGGGATCGTGCAGCGGGCGGCAGAGCGCGACCTCGCCCATCCAGATCGCCGAGACGAAGCCATGCGGATGGCCTGGCTGGTAGTGCATCTCGATCCGCCCTTTCCGGCAGTCGTCGATCACGCCGCCGACCGCATCGATCTCGCGATAGAGCAGGTCGACCTTGTGCCCGTCGATTCTGAGCCAGCCGCCGCCGACGATCCACTGTCCCCAGCCGCCGACCGCCGTCAGTTCGAGCGTTTGCGGGTCGTCGACGAGCCGCCGCACTGCTTCGCGCAGCACGTCGGTGTCGAGATCGTGCCTGGATGCGATGTAGAGCCCGACGTCGTAGTCCGAGCCCGCCTGCGCGGTGCCGCGCGCACGTGATCCACCGAGCGCGATGGCGCGCAGTCCCGGGACATCGGCAAGTTCGCCGACGATGCGGGTCAGCAGCGGGTCAGGCATTCACGTGTTCTCCCAGGATGACAGTATGAAGTTCTTGCGTGGAAAAACTCCACAAGGCCGCTGTTCAGGCTGATCTGTTGCCATTAAGCCACAATCTCCCAAAAACCAGGGGTTGCATCTCCCGCAAGTTTCCCTTTGCCACCGTGCCGCCGCGATTGGGCCGCGACCATGAGCGGGTTGAGGCGGAGGCGCACAGAACATGCGTATCATCGACCGGACAGCACGTCCCGCGCAGCGCGTCAGGCGCTCGTCAGTCATCCAAGGTCCGCGTGCAGGGCTCGCTTGCCAACTTCTCAGGGCAGCGCTGGTGTGTGCGGCGGCGGCTTCGCTCGCAGCCTGCGCGCAATCATCGGCGGTCCGGCAGGCGCGCTGGGCGGCGCCGACGAAGCAAGCCGGAGCCGAATTTCGGCCGCAGGTGCAGCGCGCGGAGAAGGCGCCGGAGTCAGTGGTGCGCGTCCGGCGGGCCGAGCCCAGCCCGCCGCCGGCGCACTCCGGAGCGTCCGGTCTCGCCAGCTACTATTCGGAAGGCCAGAAGACCGCGAGCGGCGAGCGCTTCAATCCCTCCGAGCTGACGGCCGCGCATCGCAGCCTGCCGTTCGGCACCCGCCTGCAGGTCACCAACGTCAAGACCGGCCGCTCCGTGGTGGTGCGCGTCAACGATCGCGGACCGTTCGTGCAGGGGCGGGTGGTCGACGTGTCCTACTCAGCCGCGCAGGCGCTCGGCATGGTCAACTCCGGCGTCGCGCCGGTGAAGGTCAGCGTGGTGAGGTAGCGCATCGGATAGGCGACATCGCTGGTCGATCGCCTACGAGTTCGTGCTCATAGTCAGCGGCGTTCTCGGTCGACCTCGCCCCGCAAGCGGGGCGAGGGGGCGCACCGAGCGTGATGCGCGAGCTCCGTGCGTCATTGCAGGGGCAACGCTTGGCGCTCCCCGAAAAAGCCGATCTCGCTCGTAAATCCGTTGACGGTGCTCACCGCACCAGCCTCGCCACCAGCTCGACATGTGGGGTGTGGCGGAACTGGTCGACCGGCACCACGGTCTCGAGCTTGTAGCCGCCGTCGATCAGCATGCGCATATCCCGCGCGAACGTCGTGACGTTGCAGGACACCGCGACGATCACCGGCACCTTGCTGGCCGCGAGTTGCCTGGCCTGCGCCTGAGCGCCCTGGCGCGGCGGATCGAACACGACGGCGTCGATGTCGCGCAATTCCGGCGGCATCAGCGGGCGGCGGAACAGGTCGCGCGCCTCGGCCTTGATCGGCTTGAGGCCGGGCGTGCCAGACGCCCTTTGCAGCGCCGCGATCGCGCCGGCATCATTGTCCATGGCGGTGACGCGCGCCCTCGTGGCGAGCCGCAGCGCGAACGGGCCGACGCCGCAGAACAGGTCGGCGACGTGCTTGGCCTTGCCGATCCGCTCCATCACCAATTGCGCCAGCGTCTCCTCGCCTTGCACGGTGGCCTGCAGGAACGAGCCGGGCGGCAGCGTCACCTGTGCCGTCCCCATCGTGACCACGGGTGCATTGCGCATCAGCACCAGCTCGCCATGGCGCGTCAGCCGCGCCAGCCGGTGCTGTTCGGCGAGGCGGGACAGGGCCGCGATGCGCGGCGGCGGCAGCGGGCCGGAGCCGCGGATGTCGATGTCGAGGCCGTTGCTGGTCGCGGTCGCCTGGATGTCGAGCGGCTTGCCGGTCGGCTTCAGCGCCTCCGCCAGCGCCCATGCGGTTTCCAGCGCACCGTCCAGAGCAGGATCGAGGATCGGACAGCGGTCGATCGGCACGATGTCGTGGCTGTTGGCTGCCGAGAATCCGACGCGGAGAACCTCGTGCGTGCCCATCCGGGCGTGGAAGGTGGCGCGGCGCCGGCCGGCGCCGTGGGCATCGATCAGATCGGCCACTTCGCAATCGACCTTGGCGGCCCGTAGCGTCTCGACGACGATGTTGCGCTTCCACTGCTGATAGGGCCCGGGCATCCAGTGCTGGATGGCGCAGCCGCCGCACACGCCGAAATGCGCACAGAACGGCGCGATCCGCTCCGAGCTCGCCGCCTCCACCGCGAGCAGCTTGCGGCGATCGGGATGCCCGGGCACGACGGCCGCCTCGACGGTCTCGCCGGCCAGCGTGTAGGGCACGTACAGCGCCTCGCCCGATGACAGCGACACGCCATCGCCGCGATGGCCGACATGGTCGATGACGAGACGCTCAACCATGGCGGCGCGCTCCCAGGAAGAATTCGGCGTTGCCGTCGCCGCCCTTGATCGATGATGGGAAGATCTCGATGTCGCTGCAGCCCAGCGAGGCGGCGAAGGCCGCAATGTCGTCGCAGACGGCGGCATGCACGCTTGCATCCTTGATGATGCCGCCCTTGCCGTGCTTTCCCTGCGCCTCGAATTGCGGCTTGATCAGCGCCAGCAGGCTCATCGGCGAGGCCGCGAGCGACAATGCGACCGGCAGCACCGCCTTGAGCGAGATGAAGCTGCAGTCGATCACGACGACGTCGGGGCGCTGCGGCAGGCGCTTGCCGTCGTAGCTGCGGATGTCGGTCTGCTCCATCGAGATGATCTTCGGGTGATTGCGCAATGATGGGTGCAATTGGTCGCGGCCGACATCGACCGCGAACACGAGCGCCGCGCCATTCGCCAGCAGGACCTCGGTGAAGCCGCCGGTGGAGGCACCGACATCGAGGCAGACATGGTCTTCGACCTCGATGCCATAATGCTCCAGCGCCGCCGCCAGCTTGACGCCGCCACGCGACACCCAGGGATGCGCCGGCTCGGCCTGCAGGACGGCGTCGGCGGGAATGTTCTCCGAGGCTTTGCCCACCTGCTTGTCGTTGGCGAACACGAGCCCCGCCTCGATCGCCGCCTGCGCCCGCGCGCGGCTCTCGAACAGGCCGCGTTCGACGAGGAGGATGTCAGCACGTTTGCGGGCAGGGGTCATGGGCCGGATCGCGAGATAGGTGAGATGAGGGCGACGCAATGAATTTCGAACTCCGTCATTGCGAGGAGCGAAGCGACGAAGCAATCCAGACCTCCTTTGCAGCCCTGGATTGCTTCGCTTCGCTCGCAATGACGGGTGTTGCAAGCTGTTCGCGCGTATTCGCGGCTTCGGAGGGGCCCGGGATCAAACCGTCCTCGTCGCCAGCCGCTCCGCCGCCAATCTCACGCAGGTCTCGAAAGCTGCCAGATGATGCCAGACGTCCGCAGGGCGTTCGCGTGGAGCGACGAGCGGGGCGCCGCGTAGCTCGAGCGCGTGGATCATCATGAGATTGTCGGGCAGGCCGAAATCCTCGACAGTCAGGCCTTCGCCATCGACCAGGCGGCCGTCCTGCTCCGTCACCGCCGTGAAGCGCCGGGCACGATCGGCGTAGACGGCCGGGTCGTTGCAGTAGCCGAGACACAGCTTGCCGGAGCCGGCCATGTAGCCGAACTCATAGACCGTGCCGGCATCGGCGCCGGGCCCGCGGAACGGTGTGAGATTGGCGATGATGGCATCGGCGTCGTCCATCATCGCCTCGTTGCCATGGAAGATCTGGCGCGAGGCGTCGGAGGAGGCGAGGTCGATGCTGTTGTCGAGGGGGTAGAGGCCGATCAGGCCGTGGCGGTCGCAGATCGCGACCTTCCGCCGGCCGATCTCAATGGCATCCGGCAGGAACACGTCGGGACCTGCCAGATAGATCTTCATGGCTCACCACTGCGGGACGCAAGCTCGCCTCAGGCGAGCTTGACCGACTCGGTCGTGTAATCCTTTCCGAGCGCCTCGAACACCTTGCGCACGATGCCTTTGGCGTCGAGCCCGGCGCGGGCGTACATCGCTGCCGGCGTGTCGTGGTCCTGGAACTCGTCGGGCAGCACCATCGAACGCATCTTCAGGCCGCCGTCCAGCATGCCCTGGTCGGACAGATACTGCATCACGTGCGAGCCGAAGCCGCCGATCGAGCCTTCCTCGATCGTGATCAGGATGTCGTGCTCGCGGGCGAGCTTCATCACCAGCTCCTCATCGAGCGGCTTCATGAAGCGCGCATCGGCGATCGAGGCGGACAGGCCATGGGCGGCGAGCTCGTCGGCGGCCTTCTCGCACTCGGCAAGCCGGGTGCCGAACGAGAGCAGGGCGACCTGCTTGCCCTGGCGGATCATGCGGCCCTTGCCGATCGGCAGCGGAACGCCAACCTCGGGCATTTCCACGCCGCGGCCTTCGCCGCGCGGATAGCGCACCGAGCTCGGCCGGTCGTTGATCGCGACCTGGGTCGCCACCATGTGCACCAGCTCGGCCTCGTCGGAGGCCGCCATGATCACCATGTTCGGCAGGCAGCCGAGATAGGCGTTGTCGAAGGAGCCGGCATGGGTCGCGCCGTCGGCGCCGACCAGGCCGGCGCGGTCGATGGCGAAGCGCACCGGCAGGCTCTGGATGCAGACGTCGTGGACGATCTGGTCGTAGCCGCGCTGCAGGAAGGTCGAGTAGATCGCGCAGAACGGCTTGAAGCCTTCTGCTGCGAGGCCGGCGGCGAAGGTCACGGCGTGCTGCTCGGCGATGCCGACGTCGAAGGTGCGCTTCGGGAACGCCTTGGCGAAGATGTCGATGCCGGTGCCCGAGGGCATCGCGGCGGTGATGCCGACGATCTTGTCGTCCTTCTCGGCTTCCTTGACCAGGCTCTGGCCGAACACGTTCTGATAGGCCGGCGCGTTCGGCTTGGCCTTCGCCTGGGTGCCGGTGGCGATGTCGAACTTGGCCACCGCATGATATTTGTCGGCCGCCGCTTCCGCGGGCGAGTAGCCCTTGCCCTTCTGGGTCACGACGTGGACCAGGATCGGGCCGGTCTCCATGTCGCGGACGTTCTTCAGGACGGGGAGCAGATGGTCGAGGTTGTGGCCGTCGATCGGGCCGACGTAGTAGAAGCCGAGCTCCTCGAACAGCGTGCCGCCGTCCATCATGAAGCCGCGGGAATATTCCTCGACGCGGCTGGCGCGGTTGGCGATCACCTTGGGCAGATGCTGGCCGAGCTGCTTGGCGGCATCTCGCAGCGTCCGGTAGGTCTTGCCCGAGTACAGGCGCGACAGATAGGCCGACATGGCGCCGACCGGCGGCGCGATCGACATGTCGTTGTCGTTGAGGATCACGATCAGGCGGGAGTTCATCGCGCCGGCATTGTTCATGGCCTCATAGGCCATGCCGGCGGACATCGCACCGTCGCCGATCACGGCGATCACGTTGTTCTTGCCGCCCGACAGGTCGCGCGCAACGGCCATGCCGAGGCCGGCGGAAATCGAGGTCGACGAGTGCGCAGCGCCAAACGGATCGTAGTCGCTCTCGGCGCGCTTGGTGAACCCGGAGAGGCCGCCGCCGGTGCGCAAGGTGCGGATGCGGTCGCGGCGTCCGGTCAGGATCTTGTGCGGGTAGGCCTGGTGGCCGACGTCCCAGATCAGGCGGTCACGCGGGGTGTCGAACACGTAATGGATGGCCGTGGTCAGCTCGACCACGCCGAGACCAGCGCCGAAATGGCCGCCGGTCACCGAGACCGCGTCGATGGTCTCCTGGCGCAATTCGTCGGCGACCTGCCGGACCTGCTCGACCTTCAGCCGGCGCAGATCTTCCGGGGTCTTGATGGTGTCGAGAAGCGGCGTCTTACTAAATGTGGTCACGGTGACATTCCAATTTTGCAGGTCGGGTTCAAGGGCCGACATCTGAGAGGTTCATCGTAACGGGCGGCGAAACCTGAGGTCTTGAAGGTCACATCCGCGCGGATCGAAGCCGCAGTCCGAAGACTAGCCGGGTTTGGGATCGATCTATGTGATGTAAGTCACTCTTGGTGGCCTTGCCGTCCTCGTTAGTCGCCCAAGATCGCCAAGTCGTTCAGCCAAGTCAGTTTTGCTAGCTCTTGCAAGCGCTTAGATTCCTCTCTCCGGAGAGGATGGACACTTCCAAAAACCCGCAGTTGCGAGAAGCTTTACACCAAAGTGCGTCTTAAAGCCAACCCGGCGGGAGTTGGCAAGCCCGCAAACGGTACCTTTGCGCCACGTCTCAACCGCGGCGGCGTGCCGGAGGTTCCATTGCTCTGCTCAAATCGACGGCAGCCGTCGCTCCGGAATAGACCGGGGACGCGAACTCGGTCCAGGCTTTTTCCCGCGCCGCAGAATCGGCCGATGCGGCGATTGCGCGCGCCGCGGTACGGTGAGCCATGCGTCCGCGTCAGGGGATCGGTCCGCAGACGATCATGAAGAAGTCGCAGGCGTGCGGCCTTTCGTGGATCGTCACGAAGCGGACGCGGAAGACCTGCGAGCCAAGCACATTGTCATGATCGGGCCGGACGATCGCAGACGCGGAACGGCACGATCGTGGGATCGGGGGGCGCCACGGCGAACTGCCCGGATCCAATCGTGTCGCATGGTAAACGAAGGACGTCGCGCTGACTCTCGAGCGGTGAACGCGGTGGCGGAGACTTCGCCGGGGGACACTTGGCGGCCAAGCCCATTGACGATGCAGTTGCACCGATGCGCGGCTGAATTGCACGAATGGGAGGCGCTTTGCCCGCGTGTCGCGTCAGGCCACAACCAGCGAAATAAATCCGGACTGTCGCTCGGAGACGGCCGGTGGGCCGCAAGCTGCTATTGCACGTCGAGCGGCACGGTTCCCACCGCATGGCCGCTGGCGTCGGTCGTGATCTTCTCGACCCGGGCCTCCGCCTGGCGCAGCAGCTCCTCGCAGCGCCGCTTCAGCGCCTCGCCGCGCTCATAGATCGCCACCGACTCCTCGAGCGGCACCTTGCCGTCCTCGAGGCGCTTCACGATCGATTCCAGCTCCTCGATCGCGCGCTCGAACGACAGCTTCTTGACGTCGGTTACGGTGTTGTCCGCCATGCGGGTTCCCTGCAGCTCACTCAACTCCGGGGCCGTGCTTTTACACCCCGCTCGCGGCCCTGTCAGGCCCTGCCGGGGTGGATCGGCTGGAACCTGGGGATTACGCCCCGGTCAGCGCCGCAACGTGGGCCGCGACGGATTCCTTAAGCCCCTGAAGGTCATAGCCGCCCTCCAGGACAGAGACGACGCGGCCGCCGGCGGTCTTGTCGGCGAGCTCCATCAGCTTGCGGGTGACCCAGCCGAAATCCTCCGCCCGCAGGTTGAGCGACGCCAGCGGGTCGCGATAGTGGGCGTCGAAGCCGGCCGAGATGATCACGAGCTCGGGGCTGAACTTGGTGAGCTGCGGCAGGATCAGGTTCTCGAAGGCGGAGCGGAACTCGAGGCTGCCGTCCTCGGAGGCCAGCGGTGCGTTGACGATAGTGTCGTGCTCGCCGCGCTCGCCGCGGGCGCCGGTGCCCGGGAACAGCGGCATCTGATGGGTCGAGCAGTACATCACGCTCCTGTCGGCCCAGAAGATGTCCTGGGTGCCGTTGCCATGGTGGACGTCGAAGTCGACGATGGCGGCACGCTCGATGCCGAAGGTGCGCTGGGCGTAGCGGGCGGCGATCGCGACATTGTCGAAGAAGCAGAAGCCCATCGGCTTGGCGATCTCGGCATGATGCCCGGGCGGGCGCACCGCCACGAAGGCGTTGCGGTGGCGGCCCGACATCACCGACTCCGTCGCCGCGACGGCGCCGCCGACGCCGCGCATCACGGCCTCCCAGGTGCCCGGCGACATCGAGGTATCGCCGTCGAGATAGATGATGCCCGAGGTCGGGGCCATGTGGCGCAGCTCGGTGACGTAGTGCTCGTTGTGGCAGAGCAGGGCCAGCTCGATGTCGGCCTCCGGGGCCTCGTCGCGATCGAGCAGGGCGAAGCGCTCCTCGGTCAGCGCCTCCTCGACGGCGCGCAGGCGGTCCGCGCGCTCGGGGTGGCCGGATGGCGTGGCGTGATCGAGGCAGGCTTCATGAGAGAGATACAGCGTCGACATCAGGGCTCTGCCACTCGCGCGTTGCGGGAGGGCCCAATCTATGCGCTGAACGCAGCCTCGGAAAGAGCCCCGCGGGCGATATGACCGGCTTTCCGCCCGGCGCGGCAGGCGTCACGAAGCCTTGTTGACGATACGGCCGCGCGGCGGCGGGGTCAGCGGGCTGTTGGCCTTGAGATAGGCGAACAGCGCCTCGTCGTCATAGGGTCCCGTGATCGGATCGCGGCCGCTCTTGAACGCGGTGAAGCCGTCGCCGCCGAGCGCGAGGTAGTTGTTGATGGTGACCCGGTAGGACGCGGCGGGATCGATGGCCTTGCCCTCGAGCATCATGCTGGCAGCATCGATCCGCGCGCCCGCGGACTGTTTCGCATCGAAGGCATAGGAGAAACCGCTGGAGACCTGCAGGATGCGCGGCCGCGCCGGGTCGAGCCATTGCTGCTCCAGCGCGGCCTTGATCTCGGCGCCGGTCAGGGTGACCGTCATCAGCTGGTTGCGAAACGGCTGGCTCGCGAACACGTCGGCATAGGTCACCGCGCCGTCGTCTCGACGAACGAGATCTGTCCGGATACCGCCGGGATTGGTCATCGCGACGACCGCGCTTCCCTTGTCCGCCGCGGCTGTCGCTGCGAGCTGGGCATCGGCGATGACGTCGCCGAGCACGCTCTCGCCGGAGGCGTTCGGCAGCCGCGACAGCGTCGCGGTGAGCACGCCGGCGGGGCGATTGGCGTAGGGCGCCGCGAGCTTCTCATAGGCGTCGATCAGCGCGGTCTGCGCCGGATCCTTCGGCAAGGTGGTATCGACGACGACGTTCGTCGCGGTGGCGCTGATCACGTCGCGCGTGGTGCGGTCGAGCTTGACGTCGATCGCGGTCACCAGCGTGCCGAACTTGTCGCCCGAGGTGACGAGCCGCTTGTCGATGGTGCAGACATAGGCCTGATGGGTATGGCCGGAGATGACGATGTCGACCGCGCTGTCGAGCTCCTTGACGATGTCGACGATCGGCCCCGACAGCCCGGGACATTCGTTCATGCCACCGGACGGCCAGCCGCCCTCGTGGATCAGCACGACGATCGCCTGCACGCCCTTGGCCTTCAATTCCGGGATCAGCGCGTTGACGCTCTCGGCCTCGTTGCGGAAGTCGAGGCCGGCCGCGCTCGCCGGCGAGATGATGCCCGCGGTCCCTTTCAGCGTCAGCCCGATGAAGGCGACCGGGACGTCCTCGAAGGTGCGGATCTCATAGGGCGGAAACACCGTCTTGTCGGTGCCGGCGAGGAACGTCGACGCCGCGAGATAGTGGAATTTGGCACCGGTGAACGGCTGCGGCCCGCGGCAGCCGTCGGTCGGATGACAGCCGCCGTTCTGCATCCGCAGCAACTCGGCCTTGCCCTCATCGAACTCGTGATTGCCGACCGCCGACAGGGCGAGCCCCATCTGCGACATCGATTCGATGGTCGGCTCGTCGTGGAACATCGCCGACAGGAACGGGCTCGCACCGATCAGGTCGCCGGCTGCGACGAAGATCGTGTTGGGCTGGCCGTCGGCGAGCAGCTTGACGAGGCTCGCCATGTGCTCGGCGCCGCCGGCTGGAACAACGGTGGTCTTGGTTGGATCGGCGGGATCGGCGACGCGGATGCCGGAAGAGGGCGGCTCCAGATTGCCGTGGAAGTCGTTGATGGCGAGGATGCGCAACGCTATCGGCTCGTCCTCGGCCGATGCTGGCGGGCCGACGATGCTTGCAACGGCGGCGCCGGTCAGCAGGCAGACAAGGGCGAAGCGGGAGAGACGGCTCATGGCAGGGTCACGTGTGATGCAGGGGCCGCGGGACGAAGCGCGATTGCCCCGCCGCGGTCGCAATGACATAAAACGATTTCATAACACCAATACATCGGGAGGCCGGAATGAAAAGAATGATGCTGCTCGCGGCGACATTGTCGCTGGCCGCCGGCTCCGCTGCAGCGCAATCGCTGCCGGACCTGATGAAGCAGATGGTCGCGGCGTGGAATAAGCCGACCGAGCCGTTCAAGGTGATCGACAACGTCTACTACGTCGGCACCAACGGGCTCGCTTCCTACCTGATCACCACGCCGCAGGGCCATATCCTGATCGATACCGTGATGCCGGAATCGACCGCGCAGATCGAGGCCAGCATCGGCAAGCTCGGCTTCAAGGTCGCCGACATCAAATACATCCTCAACACCCACGCCCATATCGACCACACCGGGGGGCTGGCGCAGATCAAGCAGGAAACCGGGGCGCAGATGGTGGCGGGCGCCAAGGACGTGCCGCTGCTGGAAGGCGGCTTCTATCCGGGCCGCGAGGAGGAGCGCTATCTCGGCTTCCCGCCGGTCAAGGTCGACCGCGCCGTGCGCGAGGGCGACACCGTCACGCTCGGCGGCGTCACGTTGACGGCGCATGAGACGCCGGGCCATTCGCCGGGCTGCACCAGCTGGACGACCGACGTGAAGGATGGCGACGCCACCCGCAGCCTGATCTTCTTCTGCAGCGCCACCGTGGCGCTGAACCGGCTGGTCGGCCGTCCCACCTATCCGGGCATCGTCGACGACTACAAGAAGACCTTCGCCTGGGCCAGGACCGCGCATCCCGACATCCTGCTGGCGCCGCATCCGGAGATGTACGACATGGCCGGCAAGCGGGCGAAGATCGCCGACGGCGCGCCCAACCCTTTCGTCAAGCCGGGTGAGTTCAACGCCTATCTCGACAAGCTCGAGACGCAGTTCAACGACGGGCTGGCCAAGCAGACGGCGGCGCTGCAGTCCGGCAAGTAGTTGCGCCGTCCGCTATGCTGGATCGGCGACGGCCAGCCGGTCCAGCGTGAAGCCGGAGAGGTCGACGCGCGGCGTCTCGCCCCGGGCCATCGCCGCGAGCGCCTCGCCGACGGCGGGCGAATGCTTGAAGCCGTGGCCGGAGCAGGGCGAGGCGTAGATGACGTTCTCATCGCCGGGATCGCGATCGATGATGAAGCGGCCGCCGGGCGCATTGGTGTAGAGGCAGACCGCGCTGCGCAGGCAGCGCGGGCCGAGATCCGGCACGAACGGCCGGACATAGGTTTCATAGGCCGCTTCGATCTCGGCCGCCGTCACCTCGCGGGACACGTTGTCGGGATCGGTCTCGCCGGTCAGCACTTCGTTGGCGATCTTGACGCCGTTGTCCGGCGATCCGAGCCAGGGAAAGCCGTAGATGTCGGATGCGGCGCGCTCGCGCCCGCTGACGTCCCAGATGAAGACCGGCGCGTTCGGGCCGAAGCGCTCGGGATTGGCAAGGATTTCGAACCAGTACAGCACCTGCCGCGTGACGTTCACGCGCCGCTGCAGCGGCGTGATCAACTCGGTGATCCATGGCCCTGTCGTGACAATCAGCGTCGTGGCCGATGCGGCTGTACCGTCGTCAGTCATCACCACGAGCGAACCCATGGCGCGGCGAAACCATTTGACTTGGCGGCCGAACAGCAACTTCGCGCCAAGCTGCACGGCGACCGCAAGCTCGGCGCGCACGCAGTCCTCGACCAGGAGATAGCCGCCCTCGCGGTCGAGGAAGGCGCGATCGCCGGGCAAAGTGGCGAAGCCCGGAAAGTCCGCGCGCAGTCGCTCCGACGACAGGATCTCGCCATCGACGCCATGCAGCCGGGCCGCGGTCTCGATATTGGCGAAGAACTGCGCGCTCGAGACGCCGTGGACCTCGCCGCCATCGCGGGCCGGAATGAACAGGCAGCCGCATTGCTCGAACAGATGCGCCCCGGTCTCGCGCTCCAGTTCGCGCCACAGCACATGCGAGCGCTGCGCCAGCGGCGTGTAGTCGACGCCTTCGCCGATCGCCGCGCGGGTGATGCGGGTCTCGCCATGGGTCGAGCCGAATGGATGCGGCGGCTGGAAGCGGTCGATGCCCAGCACGCGCTTGCCGGATTTGGCGAGATGCAGCAGCGCGGCGCTGCCGACCGCGCCGCAGCCGATCACGATGACATCAAAACTCGGCATGCGCCTCCGACGACCCCGGCGTCACTTTTTCTTCTTGCGCGACAGGAACGCCTTGAACGCGCCGACCGCCTCCTCGGAGGTCATGCGCTCGGCGAACAGATAGGCCTCCTGGTCGATCCGGCGCGTGAGCTCGTCAGGCGCGGTGCGGATCAGCCTGCGGCCGATCGCCACCGCCTCGGCCGGCAGCCGGCAGATGTCGCGCGCCACCTTGTGCGCCTCGACCTCGGTATGGCCCGGCGCTACCACCGTGTTGACAAAGCCCGCGATCTGCGCGTCGGCCGCGGTCATGGTGCGCCCCATGACCAGCATCGCGAACGCACGCTGATAGCCCATCGTCTGCGGCATCAGCAGGCTCGAGGCGCCCTCCGGCACCAGGCCGAGATGGATGAAGGGCGTCGAGAACGTCGCCGTGGTCGAGGCCAGCACGTAGTCGCAGTGGAACAGCATCGTCGTGCCGATGCCGATCGCGACGCCGTCGACGGCGGCGATGATCGGCTTGACGTTATGCGCCAGCGAATACAGGAACTTGGTCGCCGCCGAGGTGCGCGCGGCGTCGTTGCCGGCCGCCCCCGCATGCAGGAAGTCCTCGAGGTCGTTGCCGGCCGTGAACACGCCGGAGCCGCCGGTGATGATGATGCATCGCACCAGCGGATTGTTCTGCGCGGTGTCGATCGCATCGCTCATGCCGAGATACATGGCCTGGGTGATCGCGTTCTTCTTCTCCGGGCGCCTGAGCTTGATCGTCCGCGTCTCGCCCTCGTCGGTCACGATCAGATGGTCGGTCATGGGCCCCTCATGCGCGTGCGCCGGCGGCTGCGATGCTACCGGTCGTTTCGAGTCGTTGTTCTCGCCTCAGCCTACATCATCTGCTGAGCGCGCCAAGGGCTGAGCATGCGACGAAAACACGGGAAGGTTGCATCCCGTCGCGCGGGCAAGGCGTCATGCATTCATGGTTGATGACCGGTTTGCGGTCGCATCGGAGCAGGATGAGGTCGGGAGCCAGGCTGTGATCGTCACAGCTTGAACCCCAGGGTTGATTACATGACGAAGTTCTTTTCGGTGCTGATGGCGTTGCTGCTGTGCGCCGTGTTCACGGAGCGTGCGGGCGCGGCCCCCAATGATCGCGCGCTGTTGTCGCTGTTGTGCGCGCCGGGCGCGATCGCGGGCGCCAAGTGCAAGCGTGCGAAATCCTATCCCGAGGCCGACGAGCGTGGCTGCGATGTCACGCTGAAGCCGCAACGCCATCTCGGTCGCTTCCTCGTATCCGGCAATCCGCTGCTGGTCGTCACCTATGAAAGCGAATGCGAGTCGCGCGCGAACGATTTCGGCGGTTCGGTGCTGTTCGAGCAGACCGGCGCGACCTTCGTGTTTCGTGGCTTCCAGCCCGGTATGCGGGTGGACCAATGTGTGATGGCCGGCAAGAGCGACGGAGTGGATACGCTGGTCTGCCTGGTCGGCCACATGGGGCAGGGCGTTCTCGAAAGCGCCGTGGCCCGGATCGGCTTCACCGGGGGCGGCCGCGAGCCCATCACGATGTCCAACGACTTTCTGCTGAAGGCCGAGGATACGACGGAGGCTGACATGGCCAATGTCGTGACCTGCGCGGAGCCGATCAAATATTTCGACCTGTCGAAGCTGGCGCCCGGTCCGCGCCCGGGCACCGTGGTCGCCGACGTGACCTATGCCGACCGCGAGACGATCGGCACCGCGTGCGGCAAGGGCTTTCCGAAGCCGAAGGATGCGCAGGACATGCGCAAGCTCGCGCCCGGCGAAGCCTATGTTCCGGAGGACAATGCCAAGCGCGGCAGCGTCATCGTCGACGTTGCGGGCCGCACGGCGAAACTGCGCTGACCCGGCTTGCGGTCGCGCGCGGCATCCCGCGCCTCACCGCGCCCCGTCCAGGCGCGGCAGCGTGCCGGGTGCGCGCGGTGTGGCAGGTTGCGCCTGCTGCCGCACGGCTTCGCGCCGCAAGGCCTGCTCGAGCACCGCCAGCCGCGTCGCCATCCGCGTCAACTCGTCATGCATCGAGGTCTGAACGCCTTGCACGGCGTGCTGCACCTCGCGCAGCGCGTCGCGCTGCGTCTCCGCTTTCAGCACCCTGAACTCGGCCTCGATCGAGGTCAGGCGGCTGTTCACGGCGCGGATCGCCTCGGCGATCTCCTTCTGGCCGTCCTGCAGCGCGCGCACGTGATCGACCAGCCGCAGATGGTCGGTCAGTTCCTCGACCGTCCTGCCGATATTGCCGCGGCCCCACATTACTTCACCGACCTGAGCAGCGTCCTGATCGTTGCCAGATGATCCTCGGGCGAGCCGAGCCGGGCCGAGATTACGCTCATGAATTCCTTGCGCAGCTCCGACAGCTCCTCCTCCGGTGTGATCCGCTCGACGGTGTCTTCGGTGGGCAGCCGCCGGGGCTCGACCTCGACGGGGCGCGGCGCAATGTCACGCGGCGTGACGCCGAAATAGGGGGGCCGCTCATAGACCGGGATGTGCGGCGCCTGGCGAGACGCAGTGACGCGCGCCAGAGATGGGAACTTCGGCGGCGACGTCATCGCCGGCCGCTCGATCTGGTCGATCAGCGCCGCGAGCGCGACGTCCATGTTGCTGTCGTCGGGCTCCTCGGCGAAGTGATAGGAGTAGGGTCGCGGTGCGGCCGTCATCGTGAGCGACGAGGACGCGAGCGAGGATGCGTGCGCGCGAAGCCGTCCGATGACGCGGCGAAGTCGCTCGCCGAGACCGGGTTTCTCCCTGGCTGGTGTCCGCATCAACATCTCACTCTCCAGCACCACAGCTTAGGCGAGCAGGGAAAAGCTTAGCAAGGGCCGCGGCCCAACTGCCAACAGGATGTCGTCGCAAAGTCACCGCATTTTAAGCCGGCCGCATGGATCGCAACGGGGGGCCGTAGCGGGTTCGCGCGGATTGCTCAGTGTGGCTCAGCGTGCATATGGCGCCAATCTAGCTCCCACTGACGGGCAGGTTCCGGCACGGAGGTAAGGAACAACCATGTACCCGCGCCGTTCGGACAATGCGTCCCCCGCCCAAACGTCCGAGGCCTTCCATGTATCACCACGTCAAGAAGCTGATGTTCACCGTCCGTGTCGACGAGCCGGATCCGCGCTTCGGCAACATGCTGCTCGAGCAGTTCGGCGGCGCCAACGGCGAACTCGCCGCGGCCATGCAGTACTCGATCCAGGGCCTGAATTGCGAGGATCCCGACCGCAAGGATCTGTTGATGGATATCGGCACCGAGGAGCTGAGCCATCTCGAGGTGGTCGGCACGCTCGCCCGCATGCACCTGAAGCCCGCCAAGTTCGACCGCGAGGCCGCCGAGGCCGATCCGCTCATTGCGATCGCCGGCGGCGGTGGCGTCAACCTGTTCAACTCGCAGGGAAATCCGTGGACCGCCGATTATCTCAAGATCACCGGCGAGCTCGACGTCGACCTGCGCAGCAACATCGCCGCGGAAGCGCGCGCCAAGATCGTCTATGAGCGGCTGATCAATTTCACCGACGATGCCGGAACCAAGGACGCGCTGCAATTCCTGATGACGCGCGAGATCACCCACATGAAGGCGTTCGCGCTGGCGCTGGAGAGCATGGGCAAGCCCGCCTTCAGCATCGGCCGCCTCGCGCCGACGCCGGGCCTGGTCGATCAGTTCTTCAACGATTCCACCGGCGCCGGGGACCACGGCGAGATCGACACCCGGGGCCCTTGGAACGAGGGCGGCGACTGGGTGTTCACGGAATCGCCGGCGATCCAGGCCGGCGAGCCCGGAGCAGCCTCTGCGATTGTCACCGAAAGCTCGCCGCCGGCCGACGAATCCGGCCTCAGCGATCTCCTCATGGACGAGCTGCGCGACATCCTGCATGCTGAGAAGCAGCTCACAAAGGCGCTTCCGAAGATGGCGGAGGCCGCGCGCTTCGACCAGTTGAGCGAATTGTTCGAGCAGCATCTGGCCGAGACGGAAGCGCAGATCGAGCGCATCAACGAGTGCTTCGAGCTTCTTGGGAAGACGCCGCGCGCAAAACCCTGCAAGGGCATGATGGGCCTCATCGAGGAAGGCCAGGAGATCATGACCCAGAGCGAGGACAAGGAGGATGCCGCCGCCGACCTCGCACTGATCGGCGCCGCGCAGCGGGTCGAGCATTACGAGATCTCCGGCTACACCACCGCGCGCAACCTCGCCCAGCAGCTCCGCCACAGCGCCGTCGTCGCGCTGCTGTCGAAGTCGCTGGCCGAGGAGGAGAACGCCGACCAGCTCCTCAACCAGGTCGCGCGCTCGCTGATGTCGGTGGCGAAGATGCCGGCCGCGATCGAGCAGGCGTGAGGAGGGCGTAGTCGTAGGCGGATGAGCGCAGCGTCATCCGCCGCCTTCCAAATCAAGACGGCGGGTTACGCCTGCGGCTAACCTGCCCTAAGAGTCTCAACTCTCTCCCAGTCGTCATTCCGGGGCATTCGCGCGCAAACGGCGCAGCCGTTTGAAGCAGCGTGAATGAGCCCGGAATCCATAACCACAGGCCTCAGTTTGAGGCGAGCACGCGCCACATGCCGCTCGCACCTCACCACCATCGTGAGTATGGATTCCGGGCTCGCCCTGCGGGCGCCCCGGAATGACGGTGGAGGGAGCGATGACAACAACGAGCAAGCCAACATGGGCTGCCGTCTCACTCCGTATAGCTGTGCGACCGCTCCGCCCGGCGGAAGTGAACCGGCGATAGGCAGCGCCGGGCCCGGCTGATCTGGGCGTCGGTGGCGCCCCGGCTGCGCGCATACATCTCGGCCACCTCGGCGGTATATTTCTCGACGTAGTAGCGAACCTCGGAGCACGACATCCGCGTCTCCGGACCTGCTTCGTTGGCCGCCTGCAACTCGGACCCCATCGCCAGCACCAGCACTCCCGCGCCGATCACGCTTCGCAACATCGTCGTCTCCCCATTGTCGTAGCCGCCTGCCAGCAGGCGTGACTCGGCGCGCCGGGGCAAATTAACAATGGGCCGCGCATGACATCGCGCGCGGACTGTTGCTTCACGGCGTCACCGCGACGCGTGCGTCGCAGCGCGTTTTGCTGTTGTAATGCTCGTCCAGTTCCTCATTCGGAACCGGCGCGTTCGGATGCGACGCTCGCGATCGGCGCCACGCCATCGCTCGGCGCGACCCACAGCTCGTAGGACGGCGCGGGGATTCCGAACGAGCCTCAGGCCGTCACGCCTTGGCTCGACGCAGCCGTGCTGCTGGCTGCGCCATTGGTCGCGCCCTGCGCATTGTAGGTCTGCGCGTTGTTGCCGCTTCCGTTCGAGGCAGCGGCAGTCTTGGTCACCTCGGTCGAGCCGTCGGAATAGGTGATCGTCGTCGTGGTGATCCCGTCGAGGGTGATCGAGACCTCGCTGACCACGGTCTTACCCGACGATGAGCCGCCGCTGCCGGAAGAACTTTCAGACGTGGCGCTGGCGGAGCTGGTGGCCGAGGACGACGACGTCTGAGACGTGGACGAGGTGGATTGCGTGGCGGTGCTTGCCTGGGACGCGGTGGCCGCGACGGGCGTTGTGACAGAGCTGATCGACATGGGACTCTCGCGTGAAGAAGGAAGCCGGGCCGCGCGGTGGGCGTTCGGCCCGCTTCTTCAACGCAACTGCCGCCCGAAACTGGCGGCGCCAGTTGCGTCTGATTATGTCCGGACGCCGCCGTCCTGATGCCGGACCAAGACCGAAGCTTGACGCCGGTGGCCCCATCGCGCTCGCATCTCATGTCCATCGTGGGCATGGATTGCGAACTCGGCGGCGGGAAAGAAGAGCGATTGCCAAGCTCCCGCGGCGCACTCTAGTCTCCTGCGCGCATGACCTTCGCGCTCTCTTCCCAGCAGAAATCGCAGTTCACCGACGCCGGCGCGCTGCACGTCACGACGGCACTCGATGCGTCCGCTTTGCACGCTCTCGCCGCCGCGCTGTCCCGCCACGCACCGGCGCAGGCCGGCACCCGGCTGCACGGTGTTGCCGCGCTGACGCCGTTGCTCGCCAATGACGGTCCGGTCGGCCGCGCCGCCGCCGCCGTTCTCGGCGATGCCGCGCGCCCGGTGCGCGCCGTCTATTTCGACAAGACGCCGCAGATGAATTGGGCGGTCCCGTGGCATCAGGACCGGACCATCGTAGTGCGCGAGCGCATCGAGCTCTCGGGTTTCGGTCCCTGGACCACCAAGGGCGGCCTGCAGCACGTCGCGCCGCCTTACGAGGTGCTGGCGCGGATGGTCACCTTGCGTGTCCACCTCGACGCCGTGCCCGACGGCAACGCCCCGCTCCTGATTGCGCCAGGCTCACACTGCCTCGGCCGCATCCCGGAAGCCGATGTGCCGATCGTCGTCGCGCGGTGCGGCACCGTCGCGTGCCACGCCGAGCCGGGCGACATCTGGCTGTATGCAACACCGATCCTGCACGCCTCGGAACTATCCGTGCAGCCCGGCCATCGCCGCGTGCTGCAAGTCGATTTTGCCGCGGATGAGCTGCCGGGCGGACTGGAATGGCTCGGCATTTGAGACGACGGAGGAGGGCGGATGAGCGGAGCGTCATCCGCCCTTGGCGGCGCGGTGGAAAGGCGGGTCACACTAACACCACCCCGCCCTACGCGACACGGATGGTGCGCGTCGCCGGTTACTTGCCGAGGATCTTCTCGGCCGCCGTCACGATGCTGACCGTCGGATGCTCGGCGCAGTACGCGCCGAACTTCTTGGCGTTCGCGATGAACTCCTCGGTGTCGAACAGCGCTTCGTCCTGATCGCCCTTGTACCAGCCGTCCAGCCAGATCAGCACCATCTTGATGGTGTCGTCGCCGCTTTCGACGAACTGCTTGCAGCTCATGGTCGACAGATCGAGGACGACCGCCGACGCCGGCGCAGATGACAGCAGGAGGGCGACGGCAAATAGTGGGGCAACGAGCGATTTCATATGGTTCTCCGAATGGGCATGATCAAAAACGATGAACTATGCAGAGGCTCACCAATCCCTTCGCGAAGCGGCGCGAATTCCGTGATCACGATCGCGACGGGAGCGGTGGCCGGAACTGTCCGTACCGCGCGGAGAAAGTCAAGCATGAGCGGGAGAGCCGCAGGGTGCATCGAGCCTTTCCGGCTCCGAGGTCTGAATTGGGAGCCTCGGCGGGCGCGCGCGCCTGTCGGGCAAATCACGTTGACCCGAAATGATCGTGTCAAGGTTTTCTGAAAAACATAAATCGCTTTGTCGTTTCCCAAAATCAGCATTATGGTACGCCCATCCCGTTGCACGGTAGGGGACGCTTCGCGGTCGTCACGGACGTTGGCAGCGGGATGCGGTGGACGCGGGCGGGCGCAGTGCTGTTGGCACGGACGAACGGCTGCTCGCGGACGGTGAAGGCGTGTGGTTCTGATACTCCGACGCTAGTATCAAGCGTAATGCGCGAGAGCGCATTGCGCGACATGGTGGCCAGAAAGCCCGGTGCACCAGGAAGAGCGCGCTATAGACCGTTAAAACCATCGCGCGGGGAAGGCCGGGTCTGTCCGGCTGTACCTGTGGTGACTGCCGCCTGCTTTTTTTCTGCAGGCGGGCCACGGGCCTCAGCCGAGGTCCGGCCTTCCTCGCGCCCTCCACTCGGTGAGGGCGGGAATTTAGCTCATAGCTCGGGCGCGGAGCGCGTCGCGAGAGCGCGGATGCTCATGCCGAGCTACGCTCCGAGCTGATCGTGACATGCTGTTTGAGATTGTGGATCACACGATGCTACATGGCCGGTGCTCACCCTCCCCTGGAGGGGGAGGGTCGATCGCGCGCGAAGCGGGCGAGCGGGGTGGGGTGATGTCTCCACCGGCACGGGTGCGTGTGGAGACATCACCCCACCCCGCCTCACGTTTCGCTGCGCTCCTCGTGAGGCGACCCTCCCCCTCCAGGGGAGGGTGGGAGCCCGGTGATCAGCCATGATGTAAGGACGTCAAAGCTGCGCTGTCACGACCGAGTCGAACTCACGCCACCAGCACGGCCTCGGCGCCGAGCACCGCATCGGCGCCGTCGGTGACGGTCTTTTCCAGGGACGGCGCCTGCACGGCAAACGTCTCGGCGAAGAACCGTGCCAGCGCCACGTGACGGGCGCCGACGGTCTCGCTCTCGCTGCGCGCGGCGAGCGCCTCGTTGGCCAGCATGCAGCCGCCGAGCGCCGAACCGAACAGGCGCAAGTACGGCGTGGCGCCGGCAAGCGCGTCGTTCGGGGCTGTCGCCAGCTTCTCCAACAGCCAGCGGCTGGAGCGGTCGAGCGCGCCGAGCGCGTCGCGCAGCTTGGCGCCTGTCGTGCCGAACGCCGGATCGTTGGAGGCCTCGACGCGGCGGACGATGTCGGTGAGCTCGTCGAGCAGCTTGAACACCGAGGCGCCGCCGTTCGCACCCAGTTTGCGGGTGACGAGGTCGATCGCCTGGATGCCGTTGGTGCCCTCGTAGATCGCGGTGATGCGCGCGTCGCGATAGTGCTGCGCGGCGCCGGTCTCCTCGATGAAGCCCATGCCGCCATGGATCTGCACGCCGAGATAGGCGACCTCGTTGCCGATGTCGGTGGAGAACGCCTTGGCGATCGGCGTCAGCAGCGCGCCGCGCGCGGCCGCCTCGGCGCGCACGGCGGGATCCTTGGCGCGCACGGCGACGTCGAGCGCCACGGCGGTCGCGTAGCAGATCGAGCGCGACGCGGCGGTCAGGACGCGCATCTGCATCAGCATGCGCTTGACGTCGGGATGGGCGATGATCGCGTCCGAGCCGGTGCCTTTGCTGCCGACGGCGCGGCCTTGGCGGCGGTCCTGCGCGTAGGCGAGCGCCTGCTGATAGGCGCGATCGGCGACGCCGACGCCTTCGAGGCCGACTCCGAGCCGCGCCTGGTTCATCATCGTGAACATGCAGCGCATGCCGGCGTTTTCTTCGCCGATGAGATAGCCGATGGCGCCGCCATTGTCGCCCATCGTCATGGTGCAGGTCGGCGAGGCGTGCATGCCGAGCTTGTGCTCGACGCCGGTGGCGTAGATGTCGTTGCGGGCGCCGAGCGAGCCGTCGGCATCGACGAGGAATTTCGGGATCAGGAACAGCGAGATGCCCTTGGTGCCGGCCGGCGCGTCCGGCAGCCGCGCGAGCACGAAATGCACGATGTTGTCGGTCATGTCGTGGTCGCCATAGGTGATGAAGATCTTGGCTCCGGTGATGCGGTAGCTGCCGTCCGCGGCCCGCTCGGCGCGGGTACGCAAGGCGCCGACGTCGGAGCCGGCCTGCGGCTCGGTCAGTTGCATCGTGCCGGTCCATTCGCCGGAGATCAGCTTGCCGAGATAGATGTCCTTCAGCTCCTTGCTGCCATGGGCATCGAGCGCCTCGATGGCCGACAAGGTCAGCAGCGGGCACAGGCCGAAGGCGACGTTGGCCGCGCTCCAGATCTCGGTGCAGGCGGCGTTGATGGCGAGCGGCAGGCCCTGGCCGCCATGCGCCTCGGGGCCGGACACCGCGTTCCAGCCGGCCTCGGTCCAGCGCTTGTAGGCATCCGGCCAGCCCGGCGCGGTGGTGACCTTCTTGTCGGCGAGCTTGACGCCGTTCCTGTCGCCGATCTGGTTGAGCGGGGCGAGCACGTCGGTGGCGAACTTGCCGGCTTCCTCGAGCACGGCGGCGGTGATGTCGGGGTCGAAATCGCCGTAATGGCCGGCCTCGACCGCCGCCTTCAGCCCGGCGCCATGGTTGAGGGCGAGCAGCATGTCGTTGAGCGGGGCGCGATAGGTCATGGCGTGTCCTCGGGGGTCGAAATTGGCCGGTTTGGCCGCCGTCATCCCATGAAACCGGCCGGGTCTCAACTTTTTCGCAAGCCGTTGCGGCGGGCGGCCGCGGCGGACCCGGCGGGACAGGGTAAAGGCTTGTTCAGATTGACGAATCGGCGAGCGCGGCGGATCACCCGGAGCCCGCGCAAATTTCCTGCGGCGCAGCGGTTGAAATGGGCCGGCGCGCTCTGTAGACCACGGGCGCCGATCCGGAATCGCATGGCGCCCGCGCGCCGCGCCGATCCGACGGGCCTGATGGGGCGTAGCCAAGCGGTAAGGCAGCGGATTTTGATTCCGCCATTCGGAGGTTCGATCCCTCCCGCCCCAGCCAGATTTCCGGAGCCCAGTCGGTATCTTACATTTTTACGATTTTGTTGTTCTGCACCTCGCCAGACGCCGCATTCCGAAACTCTGTTTGCGTTGTGTTCGCCAAAACGTGAGCTCGTCGTTTGCGTGTTGCCGCAAGGATGCGCGGAGCCGTGCGCTTGGCGTAACCGGCGTTACTCCGGGCCAAGGATTCCGGATATCCTTGGCGAATTCGGCCGGGTACAGTCGATGAACCACGCGCCATGCCCTGCGGCACAGGCCAACGAATTTCTCGCCGCGCCGAAACAGTGTGCTCTCGCCCGCGTCATCCCTGATGAACATTTCGTAGAGCTTATCAGCGGCACGCGGGGTGATACTCTTGATCGGCGAGCACCCGATGCGCTCGCCTCCTTTGTTGCGCACGTCGCAGATGGCTTGCATGCTGTGCTCGTAGCCGGGTCGCAAGCGCTTCGAGACCTTTTCGAGATATGCCTTTGTCTGCTCATATTCGCGGAAAGGCCAATCAACCGAGCCGACGCGCGCTACAGAAGCCTTTGGATTGGGGATGCCCTTTCGATTTTGGCATCGGCATCACTCCACGTCTCGTCGCTGTCAGAATCACTGTCATCCGAAGGCAGCCGATCATTGGCACAATCAAGCTCTCCGACGTTCCATGCTCTTCGGCGAGCGCCAATGAGTGCGGGCTTCGGCATACTTCCTGCCTGCACCATCTGATCGAAGACGTTGAGGGAAGCGCAGATGCAAGCGGCTATGGCCTCACGGGTGATGGGCCGGGGCTTGAGCGATGACGAGCGAGTCGTCTGCCTTGGCTCGGCGAGATCTTGGTAACAGAGCCTAGATTCTTCGTGCCCGTTCTATCTTTTTCGGTGTAGTTCGCTATCCTTGTTACGACATGAAAGATATCATCGTCATACATCGATGTGCGTGCAATGGAGTTGCTGGAGATGAACAAGCAGGGTGGAGGCGTCGAGATCGCGAAGGGAAATCCCTTTCACGCAGATGTCGTCCGTATGCTCAGAGACGCAGACGAATATTATGCGTCGCTTTACCCGCAAGAAAGCAACCACTTGATCGATGTGAATGAGTTGGCGAAGGACGATACTCTATTCTTCGTCGCTCAGATCAACGACAGGGTGATTGGCTGCACGGCCCTCGTCTTGTCACCTGACTATGGTGAGTTGAAACGCATGTATGTAGATCCTGCCTATAGGGGGCTGGGGGTCGCGCAAGATCTGCTGGATACGATCGTGCAGGCCTCGCGAGGGGCAGGGCTATCTTGTATTCGTTTGGAAACCGGGTACCTGCAGCATTCCGCGATAGCATTGTATCGAAAGAACAGCTTCTTCGAAATTCCGCCGTTTGGCGGTTACAGCATTGACCCGCTGAGCATATTCATGCAGCGCGACCTCTAGCAACCTGTTGAATGTCCCACAGGCATCTGCCTGCACTTTGGTGCCGACGTTGGATTCTGTCGTTGTCTTGGTCGTTGCGCGGTATTCGCTCTTCTGCGCGGCGGCCGCAGGCGGCCTATTGAGGTCAAGCTCGAACACGAATTGAATCAGAAAAAAAGGCATTAGTACCCTGTCTTTCCATTTGAGGAGCATCAAGTGGACGCCAGTTCCCTAAGGGCTATGCGCTTCAACAGCAACGCGGCACGCTCGATATTGCGATCGTCGAAATCATATGAGGGGCTGTGCAGGCTGGCAGCGCTGTCCGTCCCCTGACCAATCAAGCAATACGCCCCCGGGACCTTTTGTAGAAAGAAGGAAAAGTCCTCTCCGGCCATGCTCGGACGAACGTTGCTCAGGATGTCGTCTTGATCAAGCAAGATGTCTGCAACGCCGGTCACGAGAGCAGCGCGGTCCGCATGATTGATCGTGGCTGGATAGAGCTTTTTGTAGGTCACCAATCCCGTCAAATCATGGGCATCGCAGACGTGGTCCACGATATCTCGGATCTTCTTCTCAATAGTCGATTGAACGTCCGTACAATATGTACGAACCGTGCCGACACAGTCGACCCGATCGGGAATCATGCTGCCCTTGAGAGGGCTTCCGCCGTGAATGCCTCCGATAGATATGACGGCAGCCTCCACGGGATCCACATAGCGCGATACGACGTTTTGCAGCATCGAGATGATGTTTGCGGTGGCAACGATCGGATCCCTCGTCTGGTGGGGAATTCCGCCATGGCCACCCGCTCCAAGGACGGAGATTTCGATTCGGTCCGCCGCGGCCATCACCGCCCCGCTATTGATGGCGATCTTTCCGATTGGAAGCCATGGCGCATTATGAATTGCATAGATCGAGCTGAGCGGGAATCTCTCAAGCAATCCATCTTCGATCATCGCTTTTGCACCCGCTCCCCCCTCCTCAGCGGGCTGGAAGATGCAACATACGGTTCCGGAAAACTCACGGTTCGCTGAAAGCTCTCGTGCGGTAGCGAGCAGAATGGCCATGTGGCCGTCGTGACCACACGCATGCATGCAGCCGCTGTTCTGCGACTGCCAAGCAAGACCCGTCTGCTCCGTCAATTCCAGGCCGTCCAGCTCTGCCCTCAACCCCACATACTTTCTGGGGCCAGTCCCTTTAATGCCGCGAATGATGCCGACCACGCCGGTTCCGCCGATCCCGGTCTGTATCTCGTCGGCACCGAGCGCTTGCAGACACTCCACAACCATCGCCGACGTCTTGAGCTCCTTGTACCCTAACTCCGGAATCGAATGCAGCGCCCTGCGGATGCGTATCGCTTGATCGAGAGTGCCTGGCTGCAGTGCGTCACGCAATGACATATCATCTCCTTCGTCTCGAAGCGGGCGTCCTCGTCGCTGCGACCCGCTACGCCAGCTTCTGGATGTTCTCGGACAAGGCCATTGCCTCCGACCTTCCACGAACAGGAGCGAGTTGGTGAAACGACAGCATGTCCTCCAGGGCGGCCGCACAGGAAATGACGTCGTGGTCGCCATTTGTCGGCCCGATCACCTGCAGTCCTACTGGAAGACCCGACCGCGTCACACCGCAAGGCAGCGACAACGCAGGAAGACCGGCCACGGCCGCAACGTAGGTCAACGCTGTCCAGTCGAAATAGCCATCGAATACATGGCCTGCACATTCAACTACGGTCGGCTGATCGATCGGATGAGCCGGCACGATTGTCGACGGACATATCAAGAGATCATATGTTTCGAAGAAATCAGCCACATGCTGCACGATGCGAACCCGCGCCTGTTCGGCTTCAAGCATCTGGTCGATCGTCAGCTTCAGCCCCTCGGTCACGTTCTCCCTGATATCGGTTGATCTCACCAGCGTACCCTGCTTCCTCAGGACGCTACCAAGGCTGCACGCCAATACGTAAGCACGCATCACTCGAAAACATCGCTGGACACCATCTAGATTCGGAGACGCCTGATCCACGACGACGCCATTGGCCTGAAGTCGCGCCGCGGCATTTTGCACGATGCAAGCGACTTCGGGGTCCACAGGGCCGATGTTCAGATCAGCAGAGAAGGCGACTCGCTTCGGCAACTTCTGGACTTCAGCCGCGCTGGCAAACGACCGCAATGGACGTGGTTTGGAAAGCAGATCCCTATGGGTCTCGCCCGACATGGCGTCAAGGAACATTGCAAGATCGACGACGTTTCGCGCCATGGGGCCTTGGACGGCTAGCGTCTGATCAACGGATGCGCGGTTAGCCATCGCGACCCGCCCCGGCGACGGCCTCATCCCAACAACGCCACAAAAGCTCGCGGGAATGCGCAAGGATCCCCCCATGTCAGAGCCATGAGCAAGCCACGTCATATTCAACGCCAGAGCAGCAGCCGAACCGGAAGATGATCCCCCCGGCGAATATTTGACGTTCCACGGGTTCAAACACGGGTCAAAGACCGGATTCAGAGAATTGAATCCAACGCCGAGTTCAGGGACGTTGGACTTTCCAAATACAAGTCCCCCTTCGTCTTCGATGTGCTGGACGACCGCATCAGTGAAGGCTGGAACATGATCGCTATATATGAGAGATCCGGCCGTCGATCGAACCCCGGACACTTTCTGAAGGTCCTTGATGACCAGCGGCAGGCCAGACAGTTGGCCGCGCTCGTCGCGAGGCTTCTGCATCAATTTTGATGCACGATCATGCGCCCTATCGAAGCAGAGCGTCGGCAGGGCGTTGACGGTCGAGTTGACCTCGCCGACGCGCTGTTCCACCGCATCAAGGCAATCATGCGGAGTCACGTCACCGCGTCTAAGCAGGGACACGACGTCAACAGCCGAATAGTCGAGCAAGGCGTTCATCGCTGGTGTGCCCCTTCGAAGATGAGTAAAGCGGTGCCCGCCACTGCTGTGATTGCGCCCAGGAGCGAACTTGCATTCGGTCTCTCACCCCGCGTAAGCCAGAGCAGAAGCAGGAGCACCAGCGGCGTCGAGGACGCGTATGTCATCGATATTGCGATTTTTCCGCTCGTGATCGCCAGCATAAGAAGCGTCAGGCCGCCGCACATTCCAACGAGCGCACTCACAACGATCTTGGCGTAAACGGTAGCTGAGCTGGCGTCTGTCCTGATGTCGTCGCTGCGGGTGCGGCCCATGATGACAAACAATAGGGACGCTGCGCAGAACCGTATTGTCGTCGCCATGATGGGCGACGTTCCCGCCGTTACGACGGGAGTCGAGATCAGCGTGCCGATCGCCTGGCATCCGGCTGCAAGAACCGCCAATGCGACGCCCGTGTTCTGACGTTCGGCGTTGAGATGTCCATTCAGGGGAGCGCCGGCGCCTCCTCTGAAGGCAATGACAATCAACGCCCCAGTCAGTACAAGAAGAATACCAACTCCCGCCTCTATCGTGGTCTTCTTGTGATAGATGGCAGCCTCCAGCACGGCGCCGATAACGACGTTGGACGAGAATATGATGCTGGTCTTCTTCGGCCCTATTTTGCTGATGGCGGCAATGAGAGACAGGTCGCCGACCACAATTCCAATGAGGCTCGATGCCGCGAGCGTCAGCGCGTCCGCGACACTCACGCGAAGCGGAACATCGGCGATGAACAGCACCGGTAGCATGAAAAAAGACGCGAAGATCATTCGCGTCTTCGTGAACTCGAAAACACCTGTGGTGCGACTGACGTCAGCGGCAATGAGGCTACTGATCGCCAGGCACGCAGCGGTTCCAAGCCCGGCAACTTCGACGCCGACCGTCATTCGACGTTAGCCGTCTCGACTGTTGCGTCATCAGACCTGGTATCGTCTGGATAGATGTCTTCCATCGAGTTGTGCGTTATGGAATCCGACACCATGTCTTCCGGCGACGCAAACGTCAGGACCACAACGGTTCTCTTGGTAGATCCCGTCAGGGGCGCCACACGATGCAGTGTCGTATTCGCCTTCATAAAATAGCAATGTCCGCTGTTGACGTAGAGAGACCGAACGACGTTGTCTTGCAGGACCCGCCGGAGGTATGGCTCAGTCGAGCCTTTCTGCCATTCGACGTTCGAGAGGTACTCGACGCGTCCCCCGAGGAGCGGATCTGGAGCCTCAATGACAAAAATGAGGGCATAGGCATAATCGTCCCAATGCCATCCATGGGTGTCGCCAGGCTCGCACTGGCTGTTGATGATATACTCCTCGGGTCGGTAAGGAACCCGTTCAATGTTCTCACCGGCGAGCTTCCGGAGGAAGGAGAGAACCGCGTCGCTATTGAAGATGGCCGGAATAATCCCGTCATGTTGACAAATAGCGTCACGCCCGACGCTGCTGTAGGCTCTTGGTGTGTTGCCGCTTTCCTTGATGGTCAGCTTTCGCCGCTTCGACTCCCGGTCGAGCAGGATATTGGCTTCGCTGGTGAGCGCTTCGACCATATCCTTCGGAAGAAGCTGATCGATGACAGCGACGTGATTGCTCCTGAACGTTTGTGACAGCTGATCGATGGCGGCTTGCGACAGGCCGCCAATGTGACTAACTAGGCGCAGCTCGGTGTCTGTGGGCGTGCAGTTTGCTGACAGATTCATTGCAACCTCAAGTTCGGTGCTGAAAGAGCCAGGGCGGATCCCCCCGCCCGAGGACGTGCGGCTATGCATCGCGCGCGTCGCGACTGCCTCCGTCGTTCTGTACGGTGCCTGTGGGCCATGGAAGTATCGATACCGTATTTTTCGGATATGGCCGCCCGCGGTGGTCGTCGGTAGCTATGGACGACAGGGCATTGGGCTCGCTCTGCTTCGCGTTGAAGGCGACAAATCACAAAGGATGGCGTCGGTGAGCGAGAGCCAAGCAGGATGCGGCGCGATATTGCGAATGTTCGACGCGGCTCCCTGACGTTCAGTATCGTGTCACAAAGTTAAGGAGTGCGTCTTCGACGGATATCCTCCCTACGTCACGCCGCCTGTTCGGCGTTCATCGTCGGTGCCGTTCGCCGCGGCGCTGCTTGCCTGCTAATCACCGTGTCATCCACCGCCGCTCGGAGCTCTATCTCAAGCCACCTCGACTTCACCGACGATGTGTTCGCTCAATAGAGTGGAATCAGCGATGATGAATTATGAAGGCATATTTGTCCGGGCGATCGACGCTCTTCGTGAGGAAAGGCGATATCGGACATTTGCCACTCTGGTGCGCAATCCCGAGACTGCGCCGACTGCGCTCTGGCGACCGCCGGGCGAGACACGAGCACCACAGCCCGTCACCGTCTGGTGCTCCAATGACTATCTCTGCATGGGCCTGCATCCGGATGTGATCGAAGCGTCCACGGAAGCGTCCCGGAGCTTTGGCACGGGCGCGGGAGGAACAAGGAACATCTCCGGCACGCACCAAAAAATCGTAGAGTTGGAGCAGGAGCTGGCCAGTCTGCATGGAAAGGAGGCGGCGCTCGTCTTCACGTCAGGCTGGGTATCGAACTTCGCAGCAATCTCCACCATCGGGACTCTGTTGCCGGACTGCGTGATATTTTCAGACGCGGACAACCATAACTCGATCATTGAGGGTATCAGCCGCTCGAGATGCGAGAAGAAGATCTGGCGTCATAACGACGTGAGGCATCTTGAGCAGCTGCTTGCCGCGGAGCCCCGCAATCGCGCAAAACTCATCGTATTTGAAAGTCTCTATTCGATGAGCGGCAGTATTGCGCCCATCGGCGGGATCGCTGCTCTCGCTGAACGGTACGGTGCCATGACCTACATCGACGAAGTTCATGCCGTGGGGCTGTATGGACCTCAAGGTGGGGGCATTTGCGATCGAGACGGCCTCGCAGATCGGATCGACGTCATTCAAGGTACGCTCGCCAAAGGGTTCGGATCGCTTGGCGGCTATGTCGCCGCAAATGCATCGATCGTCGATTCAATCCGAAGCTATGCGCCGTCGTTCATCTTCACGTCGACGATACCGCCACACGTCGCCGCGAGCGCAACGGCGGCGGTACGGCATCTGCGCCGGTCCAAGGCCGAACGCGACCAACAGCAAGCGGTGACGCGCAGGGTCCGGCGTGCGCTTCAGGCCGCGCGCCTGCCGGTCATGGCCAATGAATCGCATATCATCCCGGTCGTGGTAGGCGACGCGCAGAAATGTACCGCCGCGAGCCAGATGCTGTTGGAACGACACAGGATATATGTTCAGCCTATAAATTATCCGACTGTGAGCAAGGGCACGGAGCGGCTTCGTCTGACTCCGACACCGGCCCATCGAGACGTGCACATCGACCTGCTGGTCGCCGCTCTCTCTGATGTCTGGGCGTCTCTCGAGCTTCCGTACGATGAACGGGCCGCGCGATCTCCGATCGTTGGCATGACGGACGACGCGGTCAATCCGAAAGACATGACGAATCAGCGGTCGGTTCCGGCGGAGTAAAGGCGGACGCACCGCGCGTCGTGACGATGCGGCATCAGGCATGGCGAGGGCGGATACATGACGCATTCCAAGTACAAGATCCTGTTCGTAACGCAGCACTATCATCCAATTCATCTGGCAGACGACCGGATCTATATTGTTGAACCCATCCAGTACGAAGTGCTGGCGTCCATGCTGGACAAGGATGAGGTGGACATTTCTCTGCTGGATCAGCGCCTTGATCGCCGCCCGTTGGCCCTGCTCGAGACGATAAGGCGCCTGCGTCCAAACTTCGTCGGATTCACGTCTTGGACGATGCATGTCGACCTCGTGCGGATGCAGGCGGCGCTGGTCAAGCAGATCGACCCTTCGATCATCGTTGCGGTAGGGGGGCACCATGCTAGCCTAAGTCCGTCCGACTTTGCGGACCCCAACATTGACTACGTCATGATGGGAGAGGCTTATCTCTCTTTCCGGGATCTGATCCTGCGCTGCCGGGAAAGCGAGCGTAACGTAGCTGATCTGGCAGGCGTTGCCTGGCAGGACAACGGCAAATTCTTCTCGAACGGCAAGGCGGTCGTTCCGAAGTCCTTCGATCTCGACAGCCTCCCCCTCCCGGACCGAAGCATCCTCGGCAAGTATAAGGGCAGATACTATCACCTCTGGTGGAAGCCGGTTGCTGCCCTGAGGACGTCCATGGGATGTCCCGCAAGATGCTCGTTCTGCAACTTGTGGCGGCCGAACCTCGGAAAGTATCTAACGTGGAGTCCGGAATACATCGTCGAGTACCTCAAGACGATCGAGGAGCCGTATGTCATATTTACAGACGACCACTTCTTCGGGGACGGGCGCCGGGCGCACGCCATTGGTGAAGCGATCCTTCGGGCGGGCATCAAGAAGGAGTACTTGTTCTACAGTCGGGCGGACGCGATTGTCAGAGACCCGAGCTTGGTCGCGCTGTGGTCGCGGGTTGGGCTCAAGCGCCTTCGGATGGGTCTGGAGAGCTATTCCGACTCCGAGCTCGGTGCCATGGAAAAGGGCAGCTCCGTGGCGCACAACGACAGGGCCATCGAGATTCTCAAGAAGCATGAAGTCTTGATCGAAGGCCTGTTTATCGTCGGTGTCGACTACAAAAGAGAACAGTTCGAAAACTTGACGAGCTACATCCGCAGCCGAAAAGTCGATATCCCGAACATCACTGTAGCGACGCCGATGCCGGGGACGACAGACTACGCCAAGAACGAAGACGCGCTCATTTACAAGAACCCGACGTACTACGATTTTCAGCACGCCGTGCTCCCCACAAGGCTCGATATCAAGGAGTTCTGCCATCTCTATGGGAAGATGCTGCTCAAGGTCCAGAGACCTCCACTCGAGCAGATCCGGCGCATAGGTCTGTTCAAATTCATTTGTAACGTTCCGTCATTCTGGATCTACTTTCTTCGCGTCTACACGTCTTACAAGCACTACGGCTACGTAGAGCGAAGCGGGGGCGAACTTCCAACACTTCCATGGGTTGATATGCGGCGCGGAAGCTGCGGCGGTGACGCGGTAGCGGACAAGAAATATGGCTCCGTCGACATCGACAAGGTGTTTCCGACAGGGGTTCCGTCATGACGGACGAGGCCGACGTCACGAATGATATCAAGCTGCGCTTCGGACGCCCCGACGATTTTGCCGCGCTTAGGTCTCTGCGGGGCGAGGTGTTCTGTGATGAGCTTGGGATTCAGGAGCGATCCTATCACGACGTCATTTTCGATTGGTATTCGAAGAATGTCGTTTTGCTTGCGGGCAACCGTTTGATAGGTGCTGTTCGTCTTGCCTACATCCGAGATTGGCAGGAGTACTATGTCAGCTACCTATGCCTCGCGGCGCAATACCGCCGGAAAGCGCATCTGCGGCTGTTGTTCGGAGCCATTATTCTGCTCATGAAGCGAAATGGGATCAGGTCAATCAGGGCGGATTCGTCCGACGCAAATCTGATGATGTATCAGGCGATGGGGTGCGTTCCCATCGGAGGAAAGTTCAAGAAGCCAGGATTTGTCTGCGACTGGACACCGATGCGCTACGACATTGGTGTCAATGCAGCGGCGGAGGAGAGTCTTTCAGAACGCGCGGCGGCTCATTTTGAACCGTGGACCGAGAGCGATCTGACATGGGTGTTCGACACCGTGTTTCATCGGTGTGACACCGCGTCGGCATTCGGGGTGACTTTCGAGACCCTTCTCGAAAAGGATCTGATCCCTGGGCATCTGCCGTATCTGGCTCGTCCCGACCGGGTGATCGACCTGCCGCGCGATGAGGCGTTTACGCGTCATCTGAGGACAGTCGAGGTGCGGTCAGATGACGATGAATTCTTTTCGGCAACTTCAACAGCATCTCCCACTCGCCCTGCCTGCCCGGATCGCACGACCATCACCGCGGGCAGTCGGTTCGCGCATCTGAATGCTCGGTTTTCGTCCAAGACCCTGGTGGCGGTTCTTGTCGACTCGGAGGCGTTGGTCTTGGCGCGATTATACGCTGTCCTGACCTGCAAGCGTCTGGTCGAGTTGAACGATTGGGGGGAACTGCCCTCTCTCTGCCCACCGTCCGTATCGAGCGTGACTGCCATTATCGGACCGGCTGATCGGGCACTGTCGAAGGCGGTTTTATCGGCAGCGCAACGCCGATGCGCTATCGGGCTCCTGACCGCCGCGGACCTGCCGGCTCTCTCGTCGACGTTGCTCGGCTCGTATCTGAACTTCATTGGACCAACACAAGTGGCGATCGCGGTCCATCCGGTGGGTCTTGTGTCGTACGAGGCGCCGACAGGCGCGTGCGGTCGTGGGCTCGGCCCAGGTTTGTGGAGCCTCGCCGGTGGACCAGAAATGACCGTCGTCGCGATTGGCCCGTATCATTTGCTCATCGTGCCCGCCAGGATATGCCGAGCTGCCGTAGCGGCCATTTCAGAATTTCTCAAGGTTGGCTATGCGATCGGACAATCAGTCCGATTGGTCCGCGAGGAGTGCCTGGGCGATGAGCCGATCCTGCTGATGGGAGATCCGAGCCTTCGCCTCGATATCGCCCCGTCAGAGAAGAACGCGGAGGCGACGCGGCGCTTGGCGGCCGTCTCGGACTGATGTTCGTGCTGAACAACTCATTTTCGATGCCTGCTTTCACGGCCGCGGTGGTGACAGGGACGCTATGCGTTGTTGGGCCGTGTTTTCTTTTCGGGCTGGCGCTGGTTGCGACGATCTTCGTGCGCGCGATGCCAAGGCGATCGGGTGAACGCAGGCTTGCCGGGTTGAAGAACGAGGTCAGGATCTATCACGACAAGCATGGCGTTCCCCATATCTTCTCGGAGAATTTTCAGGATGCCGCGCGGTGCCTGGGTTACCTGCACGCAAGCGAGCGCCTGTTTCAGATGGAAATTCACCGACGTGCTGGACAGGGGCGACTTTCCGAAATCTTCGGGGCGGATTTCGTCGACACAGACAAAATCATTCGTGTTCTAGGTCTCTACCAACTGGCCAAGACCAGCTTTGCCGCGCTTGCGCCGGAAACTCAATCCACGCTTTCGGCCTATGCGGACGGCGTCAATGCATTCTTGTCGACCCACCGAAGCAAACTGCCGTTTGAGATGGTCTGGTTGAGAATCCGGCCGGAGCCATGGTCTCCCATTGATTCAGTCGTGTGGGGCAAGCTCATGGCTTGGCAAATGAGCCGGAACTATCTCGCCGAGCTGAATCGAGCCGAGTTGACCAGCAGAATCGGAACGGTCGATGCCGGCCCGTTTTATCCGGATCCCATGCGGGGCAAGACCGGACCATTGGTATCGGGTGGGTCTGGTGGCTCGCGCGGACAATCCGACTTTTCAGACAAGATGGGAGCGTTGCTCGGATTGGCCAATGGCGCTTCAAATGCTTGGGTCGTCGCCGGCGAGCGTACCACGAGCGGCCATCCGCTCCTCGCGAACGATCCGCATCTTGACGTGTCGTCGCCGGTGCTCTGGTTTTTATGCCGGATCGTCACCCCCGGAGGATGGGTGAAGGGAGCCGGAGTACCAGGCGTACCGATGATCCTGCTTGGACAGAACGAGAGCATCGCCTGGGGAACCACGGCGGCGATGTCCGACGTTCAGGATCTGTTCGTGGAAACTCTGGATCCGTCGGATCCGACCAAATATCTTGCGCAGGCTGGCTCTCACGCATTTGACAGGCATGAAGAGACGATTCGAGTCCGAGGTCGGCCCGACGTCAAATTCGCCATCCGCAAGTCGCGGCATGGCCCGGTGCTATCCGATGCTGTCCCGCGTCTTGCCGCGCTGGCGGGCAGCGATGGCGTCATCGCGCTATCCTTCAGCGGGCTCGGAGATTGTGACCGCACTGCCGAGGCGTTTCTGAAGCTCAATCGGGCGCGGAATTGGGAGGAATTCAAGGATAGTCTGCGGCTGTACGAAACGCCTGCGCAGAACATGTTCTACGCCGACGTCGCCGGCAATATCGGAGTCATGAGTCTCGGGCGGGTCCCAGTGCGCAAGTCGGAATATGGCCTGCATCCCGCGGCGGGATCAACAGGTGATGCAGACTGGTCAGGCTACGTTCCGTTCGACCAGATGCCGCACTCGTTCAATCCGGCCTGTGGCTATATCCATAATGCGAATGGTCGACCGGCCTGGTGTGGGCACGATGTCTTTATGGGATGCGATTGGGAAGAGCCGTATCGGACACAAAGAGTCCAGCAGTTTTTCGACAACATCAGATTGCACTCGCTGGAAACATCTGCCGAAATGCAGGCCGACATTCTATCTCTCGCCGCTCAGGATCTTCTGCCGATTTTGCTTCGAGCAACCCCGTCCAGTCCACTGGGACGGCAAGCCCTCGCGCTGCTCTCGAAGTGGGACGGCACGATGCACAAGGACTGGGCAGAACCGCTCATTTTCAACGGGTGGATGCAGGCGCTCCGACGAATGCTGATCGATGACAAGGCGAAGGTGAAGCTTGAGTATGTCGGGCCATGTGCGGCTTCGCTCCTCAGGAAGCTTATCCTGGAGCATCCCAAATGGTGCGCTTCGGGCGAAGAGACGGATCTGGAATGTCGTGCATGTCTGACGCGGGCTCTCGAAGAAGCTATGGCGATGCTCTCGAGGCGCCGCGGGTCTGACCTGACGAAATGGCGGTGGGGAGACGAGCACATCTCGACGCTTTCGCACGTCTTCTACTCGCGGATACCGATCTTCAGGTCATTGAGCGAGCTTGGCGTCGGAAGTGGCGGGGACCTGTATACGCTCAACAGCGGAGGTGCTCTGCAGCCGCACCATGATCGCCCGTTCGAGCGGAAACACGTTCCGACATTTAGAGCCCTATATGATCTCGGCGATCCGGATCGGTCCCGCTTCATGACCGCGACCGGCCAATCTGGCCATATCTTCTCGCGCTTTTACGGAAACCTGACGCCGCTTTGGAACGAAGGCGAGTCGATCACGCTGGCTGGCGATGAGTTGGCCTTGCAGCGTGAAGGCGCGACTCTCATGAGATTTATTCCGTAGGGCTGACAGGGCAGTCACATGGCGGTCGAGGAAGCATCTTTGGTCAAATCGGGTGATACGGAAGCCGATTCCTCGGGCGCGCCGTTGCCGCCGGTTGACTCAGGGTCCAGTCGATCAAGTCCCTATGTTTCGGGGCTGATCGCAGTCATGTTTTGGGGAACGACTCCGGCCGCGACGGTACTGGTCGCCCATGACATGCCCTCATCGTTGATCGGGCCGTCCAGACTTCTCCTGGCCGCGGTCTTCCTCCTACCAATGGTTCTCCTGCTTCGGCCGCCGCTTCCGACCGATAGGGGAGGTTGGATTGCCGTCGCGATCAACGGTATGATCGGGTTCGGTGGTTCGTTCTTTCTGCAGGGTCTGGGCTTCTCGCGAACGTCGACTTCGCACGCGGCTCTCATCTTGGCTTGCGCTCCGGTGTTTACATCCATCATCCAGCATGTGCTGTCCCGGACATTTCCCCGCACTCTTTGGCTGATCGGAAGTGCGATGGCATTGTGTGGTGAGACGTTTCTGATCGGCGCTCGTTCGAACGGCGATGTCTTCGGCAGTGGAACAATGGTGGGCGACGTCATCGTTCTCATCGGCACCATTACGGTCAGCATTGGATATGTGGCAGGCGCTCGCGCATCTGCGCGAATTGGCCTGTTCGGAGCGACGGCATGGTCGATCATCTTCGGTGCTGCTCTTGTGACGCCGCTGTTGCCCTCTGTCCTGGAGGCGATCTCCGGGGTGACGGTCGTAGGAGGAGGGGCCCTGTTCTTTCTTGCGGTCTTTTGCACCTTGATCGGATTCGCCGCATGGTTCTGGGCTCTGGACAAGGGAGGCGTCTCGGCGATTGCGCCTCTGCAGTTCGGACAGCCGATCGTATCACTCTTGATAGCCGTGATCTTTCTGGGAGAGCAGCTTTCGATGAGCATTTTTGCTGCAGTTGGATTGGTTCTCACGGGGGTATACTTCTGTCGAAAGTCGGCGTGAGAGGTCGTATCCCGCGAGGTGGGTCGCCGGTTAGCAATGCGGCTCTTGATGTGCGTTCCGCAATAGCGGCTGGGCGAATTGCTGTGCTGGATGAATGCGGTTGCAGGTTGTTGTTGTCAGCGAGCCGAACCGCAAGGTCGAAGAACAGCGTTTCGTTCAAGAACTCGTCGCGGATCTCTGCATCCGGTTCATCATGACGCTGCGGGTGAGCTCGGTACTTTGTCCAAGACGATCGCGCCCGGCTTGCCGTCCGGTGCGACAATCGCAGTCAGCCCGCGCGCTTCCTGTCGCCCGAGAGCGAAGTATCGGCAAATGCACCCAGTCATTCCGCGGTGACGATCGTCGATCGCACAGCTCTCAGCGCGAACGCTGGCTCGGCACGGTCCTCGCTCGGCACGCTCTTGGCGCGGCGGACCGCAAACTGCTGATCGGCACTCGAACTGCCGAGCTCTCGTCCTTGGACGGGGCTTACCGCCTGCAGGTGCTTGCGGGCGGCTCGCTGTAGCCAACAGCCAGAAGGCAACTTGGGCCCGGAATGACAGGTCTGGTTAGGTCACCGGGGTCGCCGCGCTGTAGGTGCGGTTGGCGCCGTCCACCTGCAAGGAGCATAGATCTAACGGCTCGGGTACAATCTCTCGTTGCGCTTGAAGTACCCCGGTCCTGCGCAGCGCTCCTGCGCAGATGTGACGTTTTGCTTTGGAAGCGGCGAGGTCTCGGAGGGATGGTTGGTCTAAGATGTCAGTGTCGATTCCCAAGCATTTGCGCGATGTAGATACCGTACGGTCAGAGACTCTCGCCTCCAACGCAAGGGTCGGTCGCCCATCAAAGACCACGGGATCGGCGAGTGGTTGCGCATTCCATCCAAGCCGGTTCAGCCGCCGTACCCAACCCGGCTTGGATTGCGCGATAAGACCCGTGATGCCGAGGTACTGGCATATCTCTGCTATGGCGACCATCAGTCGACGCGAGGCTAGAACGTCACCGTCTCCGATCTCGGACCTGGCGCAAAGACGGGTCCATTCGAAGATGTCCGGCGCCTTCGGATATGATCGCCCCCGCACCAGCTCCGGATACACGTGCGACAGGAGATGCGGCCTGGTCGTCGGAAGAAGCCGCGAGTACGCCATCACCCGTCCGTCGTGGATATCAACTACATGCAGCGCATCATCACCATCAAACTGGTCCCGATCGCGCCGGTCCGGCTTGACAAGGCTTGACCACGCAAGCGCTTCCACGAAGATCCTATATCTAAGATCGTAGATTTCATCCATAAGGCTGGGGGTCGCCAGTTTTGAATCCTCGTAGAACGCAAATATCATCATGGTCTCCTCGGGTAGGGAGACCAACCGATCATTTTGCAGAAGTATTGGCGATGCCGTTCTAGTACAGTATTTACTTCATACTGGCTTTAGCGAACCGTTCAATATCGCGATGCGGACGGCCTCTGTTCGGCTGCCGGCGCGAAGCTTCGACATCGCGTTGCGAAGATATTGATCGACGGTTCGCTTGGAAAGACGAGCCTCAAAGGCGATTTCCTTGGATTTCAGGCCGTGCATCGCCCAATGGAGGCATTCCAGTTCGCGCGGCGCGAGCACGCACGCTCGCTCCTCTTTCGCCGTTGCAGGTCTTTTCGCGTGTATCATTTGGTCGACACGCTGATGACTGAGTAACGCCATGAAATGAAGATTGTGCCGATCGCTTCGCTGCAGCGGCTTGGCGCCCGTCGCAAACGATACGCAGGTTGTGCGCATTTGCGGACCGTGGATGGGGACCGTGAAGCCGTCAATCAGTCCTGCGTCCCTTGCTTCGTCCATGAGCTTTCGTTGTTTTGCGGTGAGCGGCTGAACCGCACACTCCTCGCTCCAGACGTACGGCGTCGCTCTTTCCCGAAGCAGTTGGGCAATCGGGTCTATATGGACATAATTTCTCTCATTATAATATCTGATCCAGGCATCATTCCAGCCACGTAGCTGGATATGAGGCTCGAGGATTTCCATTCGGCTCGGCAGGTCAGCGATAAAGACGCCGGTCACTCCGAAGCGCTCAGTGGAGGCTAGAAGCAGCTCGAGTAGGCTGTCGATGCTAGTAGCATCAGCGATAGCTTCGCCATAGGCCTGAGGGATCTCAAACATTGCCTTCTGTCTCGAACGCAAAGTAGTCAGGATACTGCCGATAGCTGACGGATATCTCTCGTCCGGACAGTCACCTTAGAAGTTCGCGAGTCGCCACACATTCAACCAGCGCACCTCCTCCCGACGTTCCGTTCAGAAATTCCTCGTCTCGCCCGCGCGGTCGTGCACAAAAAAATTGGAGAGTCGCTTCTTCGACATGCCCTACAACCTCTGCGGATGATTAGCAGTGACGGTATAGGAATGCAACCGTTCTGGTTTCCTTGGAATGGTTTTTTGCAGATTGAATGGCAATCTGGTCGGAGCGGTGCGTCGAATGTCTGCCGTACGACTCTGGTAATCGGCCGCAGACATCAAGAAAGCTGTGGCGAAACCCATTCACCGATTCCTCTGCTGGGCGGCTCTCGCTGCCATCAAACGCGACCGAACGATAATGAACGGCCAGAAGCCGGCGGCCCCGACGTCCTGGGTAGGAGACGAGAGTGTCAGCGAATACACGTATTGATTGACGATGAGAAGACTGATCCAGCCAGCACTTGAAAAGCGGTCTGCAAGCGCAGCGTTTTTTCGCCATCAACGCGAACAGCCGGCCTGCTGAACCGATCGCGCCGCGCGTCGGGATACGACGCGTTCATTGGGAAGGCAAACAACCGATTGATATTGCGGCAGTTCGTCTCGACGATTTGCCAAAATGGCTTTGATATCGTTGCATCATCAAACTGATTTTGAATCCGCCATGCGGCCTCTCATCCAGCAGCGTGGCCCGACGTCATGGAATCGTCATTGGTGGAATGACCATGGAAGTTACTGGCAAGTCATATGCCTCTTGACCAGCGGGTCCTAGGTTCGAGCCCTATGCGCCTGCCGCCAACAATCGATGGTTGTGTTTGATCCAAGGCCTGAACTGCAGGCCTCGTACGGGCAATCTTCAACACGGTTGGGTGAGATCGATTATGTCGTCGGTGACGTGCCCGTGGTTGCTCACTCTGCTTGAACCAAGGAGCGCGACATCAATCGACGCCCGTGAGGCCGGCACATCGAGACTGTGAATAGCTCGGATCAAAACGATCAATTTTACGAATGATCTGGGATCGCTCATCAATGACGCGATCGGTCGGGCGCGGGCGCGTCGCCGTGAGGTCGGTCGGGGGCAAGCTCGTTTCGTAGAAAACGCGCCACCAAGGGGGGATTCATGACAAGAGGACTGCAGCGGTCCGCGTCCGCAGCGTTGATGTTGGCCGGGATGATCCAGGGTGCGTGGGCCGCCGAGAACGCGGCCACCAACTATCCGGCGGGCTCGCCCGGCGTGTTCATTGCGTCGTTTCCGCCGATCCCGGGCCTGTTTGCGATCAGCCAGACCAGCTACACCAGCGCCAACGGCCTGTATGACGGGCAGGGCAAAAAGCTGCCGATCGACTTCAAGCTCTCCGCCGTGTCGGAGACGATGCGGTTTCTCGCCAGTTATCCCGGCGACTTTTTCGGCGCCCATGTCTATTCGCAGCTCGTGGTGCCCTTCGTCCATCTCGAAAGCACCAATCCCGGCGGATCGTTCCAGGCCAACGGCCTTGCCAATCTGACCTTCTCGCCGATCATTCTGAGCTGGGCGCTGTCGCCCGTGCAGACCTTCACGGTCGGCCTGGACATCATGCCCAACACCGGCACCTATTCGGCGCGGCAGCCGCTCAACGTCGGCACGAACTACACCACCATCTCGCCCGTCCTCGCCTATCGCTATGCCGATCCGAAGGGCTTCGAATTCGCCGTCTCGCCACGTCTGCTGCTCAACGGCACCAATACCGATTCGGTCAACGCCTTCACGCAGCTGACCCAGCAGTACCGCAGCGGTGATGCGCTGGTGGTCGACTTCAACGCGGGCTATAATATCGGCGCCTGGAAGCTCGGCGTCGTCGGTGGCTATACGCATCAGTATCAGGACGACAAGATCAACGGCGTCAAGGCATTCAATTTCGCCGGGGTGCAGGACGGCAACCGGTTGCGCTCGATCAATGCAGGCCCGTCGCTGACCTATAATGCGGGCCCCTTCCAGATCAACGTAAACTACCAGCATACATTCTACGTCGAGAACGGCAGCCGCGGCGATACGGTCTGGGCCAATCTGGCATTCCCGATCTGGGTGCCCGCGCCGCCGCCCGGAGCCGGACCGATCAAGCGCTGACTCGCGCAAGCTGGATTGATCGCTCATCAACGAAGGCGGCCGGCGTCTCGCGCCGGCCGCCTTCAGCCAGTGCCGGTCGACGGTGGTCAGGGCAGCTCGGCGACGACCTCGCGGATCAGAGTGCGCAGCCACAGCAGGCCGGCATCGTTGGAGCGGTAGCGATGCCATTGCACGCGCTGCCGCAGCGCCGGCAGCGCGATCGGCAGCTCGATGATGCGGATGGGAAGGCTGCGCTGGGCGGCGATGGCGAGCCGCCGGTGCACGGTGGCAAGGCGGTTCGTCCCGGCGACGAGATGCGGAATGGCGGTGAACGCGTAGACCGATACGTCTTCGCTGCGGCTCGTGTTGCGCTGCTCCAGATAATAGGTTTCGAGCGATTGCGCCGCGATCGCCGGCCGCATCACGACGTGGGACGACTTGGCGAAATCCTGCCGTGACAGCTTGCCCTTGCCATACTTTCCCTTGCTCCACGCGATGACGCAGAAGTCGTCCTCGAAGATCACCTCGGACGGGTGCAGCTTGGAGCTGAATTCCTCCGGGATGATCAGCAGGTCGACGTCGCCGCGCTCGAGCGCGCGCTCCGGCCGCTGCACCTGCTGCAGGAAGTCGAAGCGGATACCGGGCGCAAGGGCCTCGCTGCGCGCCAGCAGCCGCGGGATCAGCGTCACCAGCGTGTAGTCCGACGCCAGGATCTTGAAGCAGCGGTCGGACTGCGCGGGATCGAACTCGGCAGACGAGGCGATGGCCCAATCGACCCGCACCAGAAGGTCCCTGATCGAGTCCTTCAGCGTCTCCGCTCGCGGCGTCAGCTCCATCTTGCGGCCGATCTTCACCAGCAGTTCGTCATCAAAATAGGTTCGCAGACGCAGCAAGGCATTGCTCATCGCGGACTGCGTCATGTTCATGCGCGCGGCGGCGCCGCTGACGCTGCGCAGGTGCAGCAGATGGTCGAGCGCGACCAGGAGATTGAGGTCGAACTTGTTGTTGAAGCGCATCGGCGGCCTCGCTCGAGGTATTCAAGAGATCAATGCGATCAATCTTGTTAATCAATTTTTCGAAATGGTCAAACGGGGCTATGCCAGACCTCGGGAAGAACGTCGAGGAAGACGCGTGGCCGGGCCGCGCGTCGCGGGTGCATTCATGTTCAAGTATTTTCCGACCAACTATGTCTGGAATCTCTCGGTCGATCTCGCGATCGAGATGGGCGCGCGGATCGGCGAGATCGAAGAAATGTGCGCGCCGCTGCAAGAGGCGGCCCGGCAGCCCGATGCCAACGGTACCCAGGCCTTCCGCGAGACCTGGGCGCGGATGGCGGACAAGCTCTGTGCGCTCGCGGCCGAGGACGAGGCGAAAGGGCGGCTGCTGTCGGCCGGCGAGAAATATGGCCGCGCAGCGAGCTATCTGATCACCTGCGAGCGTCTGCAGGCGCACGAGGCGCCGGGGCGGCTGGCGCTGTACCGCAGATGTCTCGACGTCTTCGCCAAGGGCATTGCGCTGGCGCGGGAGAACTGCGAGCGCGTCGAGATTCCCTATGAAGGCTCCCACATTGCCGGTCTCATGGTCCGCGCGGAAGGGCGCGACGGGCCGGCGCCGCTGCTGGTGCAGGTCAACGGCCTGGATTCGACCAAGGAGATGAAATACCGCGTCGGCTTGCCCGCCTGGCTCGCCCGACGGGGCGTGTCGTCGCTCGTGATCGACCAGCCCGGATCGGGCGAGGCGCTCCGGCTGCAGGGTCTCACCGCGCGCCATGACAGCGAGCATTGGGCGTCCCGGGTCGTCGACTGGCTGGAGACCCGCAGCGACGTCGACCCGAAGCGGATCGGTCTCGAGGGCGTCTCGCTCGGTGGCTACTACTGTCCGCGCGCGGTGGCTTTCGAGCCGCGCTTTGCCTGCGGCGTCGCCTGGGGTGCCAATCACGATTGGCGCGACGTGCAGAAGAGGCGCCTGCAGAAGGAAGGTGATTTCCCGGTCCCGCATTACTGGGCGCATGTGCGCTGGGTGTGGGGTGCGAGAGATCAGGACGACTTCATGCGGATTGCCGAGCAGGTTCACCTCGACGGCATTCTCGACCGCATCAAGGTGCCGTTCCTGGTGACGCATGGCGAAAAGGACTCGCAGATTCCGCTGCATTGGGCCGAGCGGACCTATGAGCAACTGGTGAATTCGCCCAAGCGCGAGCTGAAGATCTTCACCGCGCGTGAAGGCGGCGCCCAGCATGCGAGCTTCGACAACAGCATCAATGCCGGCCACTACATCGCGGACTGGGTCGCAGAGACATTGAACGGACACGTCGCCTGACGCAGCAGGTGGAGGGGAAAAGTCATGAAAATTGTCGGTCTGGAGAGCCTGATATTCGGTGTCGACGACGTGAGAGGCGCGGCGCGCTTCCTGGTCGATTACGGGCTGACGCCCGTCGACGTCTCCGATCGCGGCGGCCGCTTCGAGGCGATCGACGGCACCGCCGTGGTGATCGCACGGCAGGATGATCCGGCTCTGCCGCCGGCGCCCGTGCCGGGCTGCCGTCTGCGCAAGACGGTGATGGGCGTCGCCGACGAGGCGACGCTGGGGGCGATCACCGCCGAGCTGCGGCGCGACCGCGAGGTCCGGCGGCTGCCCGATGGCTCGATCGAGTCGACCGACGATTCCGACTTCGTGATCGGCTTTCAACTGACGGCACGGCGGCCGTTCATGCTGGCCGGCGAGATCTCGAATGCGCCGGGCGGCGTGGTGTTCCGGCCGATCAACAGCCTCGGCGTGCCGCCGTCGGGCAGCGTGATCCGTCCGCGCTCGCTGTCGCATGTGGTCTATTTCGTGCCCGACGTGGTGAAGGCCGAGGCGTTCTACGTCAACCGGCTCGGCTTCCGCTGCACCGACCGCTTCACCGGCACCGGGCCGTTCCTGCAGCCGGGCGGCTCGCTCGACCATCACACCCATTTCCTGATCGGCGCGCCGCCGCACATGCACGGCGTGGAGCACTTCACGTTCCATTTCGGTGGTCCTTCGGAAATGATCACCAACGGCTATCGCTTCGTCGATAAGGGCTATCAGGCGTTCTGGGGCCCCGGCCGTCACATCCTGGGCTCGAACTGGTTCTGGTACTTCAATAGCCCGTTCGGCTGCCACATCGAGATGGATGCCGACATGGACCAGCACGATGCGAGCTGGCAGCCGCGCGAGGCGACGGCATCCGCCGACAATTCGCAGACCTTCCTGATGAAGATGCGCAAGAAATGGTACCCCGGCCCCGGAATCCCCGAGAATGGCGACTACGCGTGAGGCCGGGGCGCGATGGATCCGGCTGTGCCGCGCCGATGAGATCGGCGAGGCGCAGTCGCGCGGCTTCGATCCCGATGATGAGGGGCAGGACAGCCTGTTCGTCGTGCGCCGGCACGGACAGCTGCATGGCTGGCGCAACGCCTGTCCGCATATCGGCGGTGCGCCGATGGCCTGGCGCAGGGATGCGTATCTCAACGCCGACGGCACGCGTATCGTCTGTCACGCGCACGGCGCCGAGTTCATGCCCGACACCGGGCTGTGCGTGCAGGGGCCGTGCCGCGGCGAGCGGTTGAGCCGTCTCGAGCTCGTCGTCATCGACGGCGAGTTGTTCGTAAAGTCATAACATGCCCGCAAGGGCGGACTGCAGAGGGGGAAGCACCATGGCAGTGGTGAGCAGGGTGCTGACGATCGGAGGCGGCTTTTCCGGTATGGCCGCGTCGATCCAGATGCGCAAGGCGGGCATCAACATCGATCTCGTCGAGGTCGATCCGAACTGGCGGCCGGAGGGCGCCGGCATCACGGTCAGCGGACCGACCCTGCGCGCGCTCGAGACGATCGGCGTGTTCGCGGAATTCGCGCGGCGCGGCTACACGGCTGACGGCGTCGATCTGGTCACGCCATCGGGCCAGCGGATCGGCGAGATCCCGACACCGAAGGCCGCAGGATCGGATGTGCCCGGCGGCGGCGGAATCATGCGGCCCGAACTCGGGCGCATCCTCGCCGATGCGACGCGCGCCGCCGGCGTTCACGTGCGTGTCGGCTGCACCTACACGCGGATCACGCAGCACGACAGCGATGTCGAGGTCGCCTTCACCGATGGCACGACGGGCCGTTATGATCTCGTGGTGGCTGCCGATGGCGTGCATTCGAAGACGCGGGCGCTGCTGCTTCCCGAGGTCAAGCCGCCGCAATACATCGGCCAGGTGGTCTGGCGCGCCGTGCTGCCGCGGCCGACCGACATCGTGCGTCCGCGGATGTGGCTGGGTGGTGCGGTCAAGGCGGGCGTCAACCCGGTGTCGCCGAGCCACATGTACATGTTCGTGACGGAGGCGCGGCCGGAAAAGCTCCAGGCCGAGCGCGCGTCCTGGCCGCAACTGGTCGCGGACCTGCTGGCGTCGTTCAGCGATCCCGTGCTGGTGGCAATGCGGGCGCATTTGTTCGCTCCCGACGCCGCCATCGACTATCGGCCGCTCGCCAACCTGCTGGTGCCGGCGCCGTGGAATCGCGGCCGCGTCATCCTGATCGGCGACACCGTGGCCGCGACCACGCCTCACCTCGCCTCCGGCGCGGGCATCGGCATCGAGAGCGGCATCGTGCTGGCCGAGGAGCTGGCTCGCGCGACGACCCTGCAGGAGGCGTTCGACCGCTTCCATGCGCGCCGCTGGGAGCGCTGCCGCATGGTGATCGAGAACTCCGCGCAGCTCTGCCGCATCGAAATGGAGAACGGCGACAAGGCGGAGCACGCCAGGATCATGCGCGAGTCGATCGTCGGGCTGACGCAGCCGATCTGAGCCAACAACATCAACAAACAACATCATCAACGGGGAGGAAGCAATGACGGTGACGACGGAGACGTGGCGCGGACGCATCGCCCTGATGGTCGCGCATTGCGCCGGGATGGTCGATCTCGTCGCGCTGCCGGTCTGGGTGGGCGCGCTGATCGAGCGCTACAGGTTCAGCCCGCAGCAGGCGGGACTGCTGGCCACGCTGTTCCTGCTGGGCGCCGTGCTCAGCAGCCTGTTCTTCGCACCTCGCTTCAACCGGATGGACGCCCGCCTGGCGGCGGCTGCGGGATACGCCGTGGCCGCGCTGGTATTCCTGGCCGCGAGCCGAACGTCGGAGTTTGCGCTGCTCGCGATGCTGCACGCGCTGGGCGGCGCAACAGCGGCCTGCGGGCTGAGCTTCACTCACGGCACCATCGCACGCAGCGCCAACCCGCACCGCCTGTTCGCCATCGTCGGAATGGCGCTCGGTGTGTTTGCCATTCTGTTTCTCGGCATGACGCCCAATCTCGTGGCGAGCTTCGGCGGCCAGGCCTTGTTCGTCGTGTTTGCCGGCGTGATGGCGGTTGCGGCGCTGGCGGCGGCGCTGTCATTTCCGAAGGGCGTGGTGCGCAGTGACGAGGATCTGATCGCCGAGGTCAGCCACCTGCCGCGCGCCGTCTGGTTCGGCATTGCCGGCATCAGCTGCATGGCGCTGACCCAGGCGATGCTGTTCAGCTTCATCGAGCGGATCGGCGCTGACCGCGGCTTCGACGCTGACGCGGTGACGGGAGTGCTGATCGCGCTCGGCTTCGTCAACCTGCTGCCGGCGCCGCTCGCCGCCATAATGGAGCGGCGGCTACCGGCGCGACACGTGCTGCTGGCGGGCCCGGTCTGCCAGGCGCTGATCGCCGTGACGATCACCTTCGGCTCCGGCTTCGTCGCCTATGCGGTCCCGACCGCGATCTTTGCCGCGGTAATGATCTTCACCCACACCTTTGCGTTCGGGCTGCTGTCGCGTCTCGACCCGACCGCGCGGGCGTTGGCCGGCACGCCGGCGATGCTGATGATCGGCGCCGCGATCGGCCCCATTCTCGGCGGCACCTTGGTGCAGCTGTTCGGCTATCCTGCGCTCGGGCTCGGTGCCGTCATCATCTCATCCGTCGCCGTCGTGATGTTCTCGCGCGTGTTCGCTGCGCGCGGCGCGGCGTCCGCCGCGTCTCTCGAAATCGCCTGACCAGGAGGCCTCCAGCATGACCCTTCCGCAGATCCGCCGCGTCGTCACCGGCCATGACGCGCAGGGCGCCGCCGTGATCTCGTCCGACGGCGCCTTGCCAACCGTCACCGAGCTGGCGGCGATCCCCGGCACCTTCTTCCACGAGGTCTGGAGCACGCAGGCAACGCCGGCGCTGATCGACAACGGTCCCGATCCGACGATCGGGCCGCTGCGGCTGCCGCCGCCAACGCATGGCAGCCGCATCCGCTTCGTCGACATTCCGCCGGACACCGAGGACTTTCTCCGCAACGGCGCGACGCGCATGAATGCCGCGTTCAGCCAGATCGGCGACCCCCATGCCTCGACCGTGACGACGGAATCGCCGCATCCGCTGATGCACCGCACCGAGACGATCGACTATGGCATCGTCATCTCCGGTGAGATCACGCTGGTGCTCGACAAGGGCACCGCTGACCTCAAGGTTGGCGACGTGGTGATCCAGCGCGGCACCAACCACGCCTGGGCCAACCGCAGCGACAAGCCGTGCCGGATGCTGTTCATCCTGGTCGACGGCAAGTTCGGTCCCGAAGCCAATCCGACCAAGGCCAGCTGATGAGACTCGCGACCTATCGGAACGGCAGCCCCGACGGCGGCCTGGTCATCGTCTCCAGGGATCATGCGTGCGTGCTGGATGCGAGCGCGATCGCACCGGATCTGCTGACGGCGCTGGGGAACTGGCAGCTGGTCGCGCCGGCGTTGCACCGGCTCGCTGAAAGTCTCGAGGATGGATCGGCTGCCGATGTGACGGCGTTCGATCCCGCGCGATGCCTCGCACCGCTGCCGCGCGCGCCGCAATGGCTGGATGGCTCGGCCTTCCTCAATCACGGACGGCTGATGGACATCGCCTTCAATAAGCCGCCGATCCCCGACTTCGACACTGTCCCGGTGATGTACCAGGGCGCCAGCGACGACTTCCTCGGGCCGCAGGACGATGTTCCCTTCGTGACAGAAGCTGATGGCATCGACTTCGAGGGCGAGTTCGGCGTCATCGTCGACGACGTGCCGATGGCTGCTTCTGCCGAAGAGGCTGCGCAACGAATCCGGCTGCTGGTGCAGATCAACGACTGGAGCCTGCGCGCGGTCGGCGCGCGCGAGGTTCGCACCGGCTTCGGCTTCCTGCAGGCGAAGCCCTCGACCAGCTTCGCGCCGTTTGCGGTGACGCCGGACGAGGTCGGCGATGCCTGGCGCGATGGCCGGCTCGACATGGCCCTGCATGTCCGGCGCAATGGCGAGCGGATCGGCGCAGCCTCTGGCCGCGAGATGGCGTTCTCGTTCCCGCAGCTGATCGCCCATGCGGCGCGGACGCGGCGGTTGACGGCCGGCACGATCATCGGCTCGGGCACGGTCTCGAACGCCGATCGCGCCGCCGGATCGAGCTGCCTTGCCGAGGTCAGGGCGATCGAGATGATCGAACACGGCGCGGCGCGGACCTCGTTCCTGCGCTTCGGTGAGGAGGTGACCATGCAGGCCTGCTTCGCCGATGGCCGGCCGGGTCCGTTCGGGCGTGTCGCGCAGCGCGTGGTTCGTGCGGCGGGCGCCGATCGGCCGGATTGAACCATGCGTATTCTTGTCACGGGGGCCGCGGGCTTCATCGGCCGTGCGCTGCTGCATCGGTTGCTGATCGACATGGACGGTGCTGAAATCACCGCACTCGATCTCGCCGAGGCGCCAGCGGGATTGTCCGGTGCGCGTCTGTCCTGGATCCGAGGCGGCCTCGACGATCCCGCCGTGCTGGAGCAACTCGGCGCCGCGCCGTTCCACCTCGTGTTCCATCTCGCCAGCATTCCCGGCGGCCGCGCCGAGGCCGCGCCCGCGCTCGGCCGCCGCGTCAATCTCGATGCGTCGCTGGATCTCTTCCAGCTGCTGGCGGAGAGCCGACATCGGCCGCGCGTGGTCTATGCCAGCAGCATCGCCGTCTACGGCGCGCTTGCGGAGGCGCGGGTCAGCGCGACGACGGAGGCGTGGCCGGCGATCACCTATGGCGCGCACAAGCGGATGGTGGAGATCGCGCTCGCCGATCACACGCGGCGCGGAGATCTGTCGGGTATCGCACTGCGGCTGCCCGGCATCGTGGCGCGGCCCAGGCCCGTGAGCGGTTTCGGATCGGCGTTCATGAGCGAGCTGCTGCACGCGCTGTCCGCGGGCGAGAGCTATGTCTGTCCGGTGTCGCCGGGCGCGACGGCCTGGTGGTTGTCCGCGAAGGCCGCCGTCGACAATCTCCTCCTCGCCGGGAAGCTCGATGTCTGCGGAACCCTGCAGCTTCCGGCGCTTCGTCTCTCGATCGCCGAGGTGGTCGACGGCCTGGCGCAGCTGCTCGGCGCGGAGCGCGTCGCGCGCGTGACGTTCGATCCCGATCAAGGCATAGAGGACGTCTTCGGCCGCTATCCCGAGTTGGATGCCACCGCCGAGCTGGCCCTCGGCTTCACCCACGATGGATCGGTGGCGGAGATGATCGCGAATGCGGTGCGCGCGATCGCATGACGGGGAATGAGCCCAACTCGCCGGACCAGCATCTGTCGGGCGAGGCCACGGGCACCGCGGCCATGGTCCCAAAAGGAGTGCTGATTCTTTGATTTTGTTGGTTTCCCTGCTTCCTTAGGGAGCGCCAGTTTCCAAGCTGAACTATTGATTTCTGGGAGTTTGAGCCGGACTACATGTTCGGCAGGATGGGCGTTGACGCCAAGGTCGGTGGTGCCGCAATCCCAGGCTGGACCGTTACGGCTCTGGTGTTCATTCCATTCGCGGCTGGTTATTTCCTGTCGTACCTGTTCCGGACGATCAATGGCGTGGTCTCCCAGCGCCTCGCCTCCGAGCTTGGACCGATGCTGATGATCGCTCTTGGCGCTCGCCGAGGCGAAGCAAGCCACGCGTCTGGAGGTCGTATCAATAGAGCCGAGCCGGACAAATGCAGCGCTGCGGTTGGAGGCTCCGGCACGTCGCGATGAACTGATGTGCCGGCCGAACCGGCTCCATCGGGGAGCGGCGGAGGCTCATTTCGCACCCGACAGGAAGCTCTTGATGAATTCGACGGCTCCCGCCGATTTTGCCGGATCGGGCGGCGGCGCTTCGGCGGCCGACGGTTGCGCCGCCAGACGCGCGGGGTGCGCGTGAAGATGCCGCGTCCGCCGGTGGGCGTAAGTGGCGCTCTGCCCGTGCCTCTGCGAAGCACTGCTCACGGTGATCGTGATCTTCTTCGATACCAGCGGTGGATCGAAGTTGAAGTGCATGCCGTCGCCCAGGACGAGCTGCAGGGTATGCTTGCCGGGGGGCAGCTCGATCCGGGCCTCGGTCTCGCCCGCGCCATAGTGCAGGTGCTTTCTGTCCTGCGGAATCGGCTCGCCCGGGCTGATCGGCTCATCGGCGTCGATCAGGAGGTGATGATGGCCGGTGTTGGCAAAGGCGTCACCGGCATGGGTCACGCCCATGTTGCGAAGTCCGAAGCGGCACCAGAACGCGCTCTTCACGGTGTCGCCGTCGGTTGGCGTGATGAAATACAGATAGGCGTCCTTCGGCGCCGTTTTCGCCTGCGCCCATGCGAAAGTCGGCAACAGCACCAGCGTGCAGGCCAACACGGTGGACCCGAGCGTCGCGACTGGGGCGAGACGACGTCGTCGCCAGGGCGTCAGATCCAATAGCGGCGCGCGACGCGCAGATTTCTCACTCCACATAAATCCCCAACTCATAAACAACGACGATCATCGATCGCAAATATCGAACGGTGTAGCCGGTCCATGAATGGGGCGTAGCGCGGCAAATTTGAGGTTTCGATCGGTCTCGTCCTACGATTCCCGATAAGAATTTGAATAAAGAGGCTCGGCAGACCAGGCGTCCTGCGGATCTGCGACGCTGGTGTTCGCTGTGGTGCGAGACATTTGCGGGCGCAGGCCCCGCATCGGCGTCGACGGCACGCTGGCCTGGCTCAGCATACAGCGGCCGCATCAGAGCGAAAGAGCGAGGCGAAAGCCATGGGTCGGATACCTGACGCGCCCATCATAGCGGTCGCGGCTCCCGCTGCGGGCATAGCTCGCATCCTTCTTCCATGAACCCGAGCGAATGACATGGACGAAGCTCTGCTCGTCGATCCATGCCGAGCCATCGGACGGCGCGCCCTGATAGCTCTTGTGCCAGCTGTCGGCCACCCATTGGTCGACGCTCCCGCCCATGTCGAACAGGCCAAACGGATTGGCCGCAAAGCTTCCGACCTTCATGAGCTGCGCGGGCGCGCCGGGCTCGTTGCATCCGTTGCAATTGGCCATGCCGGAGCGCATCCGGTCGCCCCACCAGAACGCCGTCGTTGCGCCGCCGCGCGCTGCATATTCCCATTCGGCCTCGGTCGGGAGCCGGAACGGCTTGCCGACGGCCCGCGAGAGCCAAGCCAGATAGCCCCTGACGTCGTCGTAGCCGACATTTGTCACGGGGTTGTCGTCCGGGCCGCTCATCACGTCGGCGCATGCCCCGTCAGCCACGCACGCCTTCCATTCGCCAATCGTGACGGGGTACTTGCCGAGCGCGAACGGCTTGATCGTGACGCGGTGGACCGGAAGCTCGGAGCTCTCGACGCCGCCCATCGCGAATGCCCCTCCTGGAATCATCACCATGTCAGGCAGGCGAATCGCCGCTGCCTCCGCCGGCCCTGGGGTCGCAGTCGACTCTGCTGCCGGCGCAGTCTCGGGAGCGGTCGCAGCGCTTGCCGATGCGAGCAGGGCGGGCGCCTCGAGCGGCGCGGTTTCAGCGGAACGCGAGAGCGTTGCAGTGTCCGAGGGCGCGTCCGGCATCGGCGCCGGGGCGGTCGCGGCTGACATGGCCTCTGCCGTGACGACGCGCCCCGAACTCTCGACGCTTGCGCGGCTCCACGCGGTCACGGAGGCCTCGGCGGCTTGCGGCTGTGTTGGCGGGGGAGCGGCCGGCTCCCGCGCCAGCATGAACCAGCTGGCGGCGGCAGCGAGCAACAATGCGCCGAGGCTGGCAGCCGCAGCGCGGGTCCAGACCAGCGGCCTGCGCTCCGCCCTTGCTGCGGCCGCGCGCAGCCTCGTGGCCAGCTTGTCGTAGCCGTGCGCCTGCCAGATCTCCGCGCGGCTGCGCGCCTCGTTCGGGGCGTATTGAGCGATCGAGACGCCGGGAATGCTGCAGACGACCCGTCCCGGCTGTCCGCCACCGGGAGCGGTGGCCTCGACCTCGGCCGCATCGCATCGTGCGGCGAGCGATTGCTTCAAGGGGCCGCACATCATCAACAGCAGTCCGCCGTCACCCTTGCTGCGGCGCTCCCGGATCTCGGGGCACGCGACCTGCTCGTCGAGGCGGTGGAAGCCGGGTGGGCGCAGCGTGTTCATCGCCACCCGCACGATCCGGCCGCACTGCTCGCAAGGCACCGGATAGGTCACGGCGGTCAGCGGTCGCTCGTCCCGATCGGTGACCGGAGCCTGCGATGGCGCGAGGATGTCGATGCCGATCATAGGACGGCGCCTTCCGTGCGTCGGCCTTGCCGCCGGATCATTGTCCCCAGGCGGCAAACGCATCCTTGAACGCGCGCTCACCGTCCGCTCCCTTCTCGATCGCCAGCACCGCCCGGCTGCCGCCATTGTAGACGATCGGGATGTCGATCCAGTCCTTGCCCTTGAGCAGCAACACGTTCCGCTTCATGTCGACATCCCCCGCCGACAGCGCGATCATGAAGAACTCCGGCGTCACCTTGGCGGTCATGGTGGTCAACGGGGTCCCGCGACCCGCTTCCTTGGGCTTCATGCTGACGCCCTTCAAGGTCTCCACCCCGGCGTGAGACGGGTCGTCCGGCCAGTTGAACTTGATCTCCATGATGTGGCTCGCCGGCATTTCGGCTTCCTTGTTTGGACGCAGCGACAACGTCGCCGTCATCCTCTTGTCGATCTCGACATCGCCTTTGATCGAGGCTGGCACCGCTCCTGCCGCAGGCTCGACATGCCAGGTGACTTTCCCGAGATAGCGCTTGCCGTGCGGATCCTGCGGATCCTCCTGGTACAGCACGGCGTGTGACACCATCGTCTCGGTCGCGCTCCCCGTGGTGATCGCATCGCCGCCAGCACCGCCCCTGGCGTCAGGCGTTATCCGATCCGCGATGACCTTGCGCGGCTCGGCGGCAGCCGGCGAGGCGGCATTCCAGGACACCGGCACTCGGTTCAAGACCGTCTGCCAGGACGTCGTGATCCGGCTCGCGGCCGGCTGCCAGTAGATCGATGCGCCAACCACCGCGACCGCCAAGCCGGCGGCAGCGGCCATCATGTGCCGGCGGAGCGAGCGGTGTGGACGCCTCGCTCCATGATCAGGCCGCGGACGCCGACCCGGCGACAGCGCGCGATGATCGATATGCACGGCGTCGCGCTCCGACTCGGCTTGGCCGCGCGTCGTCGTCTCGGACAGTTCCGCCGGGCGGGCGAGCACGGCCACCCGCGCGATGGTGGCATCGTCGGCCGGCGACCTCGCAGCCTCCGCGAGCCGATCGGCCGCGGACGGCTGATTCTCCTCGATCTCGACAGGCGCTGCGGGCGCGACGGACGCGGGCGGCGCAGAGGCGGGCGTATCAGACGACGAGGCGGCACGCGTTTCATCGGTCGCGACCTCATGCTCGCGGCGCCGCGTTGGACGCGCCCCGATGCCGGCGCCGGCGCGGTTGCCCAGCCAATCCGGCACCGGGCTCTCGATCGAGATGGCCGGCTCAGCGCGTTGCTCCGAGAGCCGCGCCAGCGACAGGCTTTCGGCCACCGTGGCGATCTCGTCTTCCAGCGAATAGGCGCGGCGCGTTACGGATCGCGCGGATGCCGGGTGATCCTCCGCCGCGCCAGTGAGCCGCGCGGCAGCCGGATGCGGGCTGGTCGCCGGCTGTGCCGATGGCTGCTGTGAGCCGACGGCTGCAAGCGCGACCGGATCGACCCGGCGAGCGTGCTCCCGAAGTCTGATCATCCGGTCGGGAAACAGCATCTTGACGAAATCGCAGAGCGCTGCGCCCGGCAGCAGGAACCGGCGCATGGCAGCCGGACCGCTGCGCAGGATGCTGCGTGCGATGGTTTCGATGTCGTGCTCACCTTGCGCGACGCGCTCGCCGGTCTGCCGATCGTCCTCGATGACGACGACCTTGCGGGCCCGGAGCATCGCAGTGAGTTCGCGGAGATCGGATTGCGAGGCATCGTCGATGACGACGAGATCAAATGCGCCGAGCCGGGCCGGCAACTGCTCGGCCACGCGCCATGCCGGCACCAGCTGGCATGGGATGCCTTCGTAGCAGCTCTCGAGTGCCTCGCGTGCGGCCTGACGCAACCGGCACGCGATGGGGCCGGAACAGGTCGCTGCCATCTTTCTCAGCGTGGTCATGAACACGGTGAGCGCCTGCCTCATGGCGCTGCCGGTGTTCTGTGCCAGGCCGAGATGCATCCGTGCCACGACGACCTGGCCGAACAGCTCGCGCAGCTGCATCTCCAGTGCCGCGCGCTGGTCGGACAGGTCCTGCAAACGCTGATGCTGACCGATGCCTTCGGTCTGCCGCATCAGCACCGCCCAATTCCAGGCCATCATCCAATCTGCAACGAGCACCGGATCCCCGGTCTGTGGATGTGCCGGCTCGGTCCTGATCCGCCGGGCGAAGGCGTCCGCTCCGGCCTCGGTGATCGCTCGGCAGACCTCGTCGAGCAGTTCGAAATCCTGGCGCCGGTCGTGCAGCGACTGCAGCCGGGTGCGAAGGGTGCTCCAGCGTGTCTCGATGTCGCGCGGGTCGACACCGTCGCGGCCGATCTGCGAGAGCACGTCGGCATGAGCCTGCGTTGCGACCTTGCCGCTGCCGCCAAACAGCTCGTTCAGCCGGGTGAGCTCCAGCCGCTGCTTGCCGATGCGGAGAGCCATGCTCCTCACTGCGGCTGCGAGCGCGGACAGTCTTCGGCCGTCACCGAGCAGTCCGGCGATCGCGTCGTCCGGCATCGACAGCTTCGGTGCGGCGGTGAGAACATTGCGCTTCGCCAGCGCCGCCAGCACGATCGCGGCCTCGACGCTTTTGACGACGCGCTCGTGACCGTGGAACGTGTGAGAGGAGTCCGGCTCGGGCGCAGGCGCACCGATTTCGGCCGCCAGCGATCGCCATCTGGCGTCGAGCGAATGCAGGTGACGACGCCAGGTCAGATAGTCGCGAACATGGCCCCAGTCGGCCGCGCCTTTCGGCGCGAAGCCAGCCACCCTGATCGCCTCCACGGTCTGCTTCAACGCACGGCCGGACAGGGAGAATGTCGCGAACGGCCTTGCTCCGGCCGACAGCCGTTCGACAATCGTGAGCAGTTCCTGGCTGGCGAAGGCGTCCGCCGGCGTTTCCACCGGCCGAACCAGGAAGCCGGCACGTTGCGACAGCAGGGACGACGCATCGCGGGCAAAATCGACGAGGATGCCACCGTCAACCGACATTGCATCGGCCTTGCGGCCGACCGGCGACAGCGCTGCGAGCCAGGGCTCGTCGGCAATGATCCGGTGGGCCGCCGCGAGCGCGTCGAGGTCGCCGGCGAGCAAGTCCGCTCCGTCCGGCCCGAGCTCCGCGATGATCTGGCAGGCAAGCCGGCTGTCATGGCTTTCGCCGTCGATCCGCGCCGGCTGCAGGTCCTCGTGCAAACGTCTCACGGTCACGGCGTCCGGCAGGGCCGCGATTTCCGGGAGCGCGTCGTCGACATATGCGAGATCGGTACCCAGCCGAACACGCGCCTCACGGGCCTGCTCGACTGCCGCAACCAGAAGGTCGCTCTCACTCACGAATCGTGACGGCTGATCGGTGAACCAGGCATAGGCGTCGCGGTCGGCGATCAGCGTGGTCAACGCGTCGAACGGCAGGTCGGGGACACCGGATGACCGCAGCATGCTGCGGCTGGCGATGTCTGCGAACGCGTCATCGAGACGCGATATCTCGACGCTGGTCGCGATGATGTCGCGCTCCAGCCGATTGACCTGTTCCGCCTGCGCGCGCGGGTTCGTGGTCTTGAGGATCGACAGCAGCCGGCTGACGACTGTCTCCGCATGCTTCAAGACGTCCTTGTCGGAGCCGGTTAGATCGACGGTCAGATCACGGACAGCGCGCGGCAGCTTCTCGGACAACAGTCCGAGTGCAGCCTCGTTGCGCGAGACGACGAGAACGCGCAGGCCCATTGCGAGGTGATGGCAAACCAGGTTGACGAGGGTGGACGTGCGCTCGGACCCGCGCGCGCCTTGCACGACAAGTCCGTCCGATCGCCGGAGCTGTCGCACGACCTCCATCTGGTCGGAGTTCGTCGGCAGCGGAAAGAACAGGTCGCCGTGATCCGCCGCGATCTGCGCATCCGGCCCGACGTCGATCGGTTCACCGATCACGCCGGATAGACGACGGCGCGCGCCGTCATGGGCTTCGTGGTCCGGCGCGCCAAGCAGAAGGCGAGACAGTGCGGCCAGGCAGCAAGCGTCGCCGGGCGCGTATTCGATCGCTCGCTTCAGCCGCTCGATGTCGCGCAACAGCAGTGCGTCCGAGCGCGGCCGCGCAAAGATCACCCAGCGATCGGAGACGACCAGTTGCTCGTCCTCCTCGGGAAGCAGCAATGCGGAGTCGGGCATGGTGGGACAGTAGATCCCATGCGGGTCGAGCTGTGAGCCGATGGCGCTGAGAACCGGCTCGAAGCTGGCGGGCTGGAATGGCGAAAGCTCGTTGCCGCGCTCGATCGTCTCGAGCAACTGCTCGGCCGTTTGCCCCGCCAATCCGGCCGCTGATGTCAGCGGTTCGAACGCCTTGAGATTGACCGTCGCGCCGACCATGCGGGGCCGGATTCTGATTTCGGTGTCGGAGCCATCGAGGACCTCGATCTCGACCAGGCGTTCGAGCAGCGGAAGATCCAACTCGCGGCCTTGTTGCCGCCAGCGTGACACGCCAATGCCCCACACGATTTCGCAGCTGCCATCGTTGCCTCCGGCTCCCGCCACGCGAGCCATCTCGCGCAATCGCTGATGAACCGCGATGGTCTTGCGGCGTAGCCGCTCGGCCGCGGCCCAATTTGTCCACGAGCCGGCGAGATAGCGGTCCAGACGCTCGACGATGTCCGGGCGTTGCTCAAGATGCAATCGCACGTTCCAGAGCCCGGCGGCCACCCCCGGGCCGTTCGCCGGCGAGCAGTGCTCGCCGCGTGCGTCACCGGCCGCGATCAACCGGTCTTTTTCCGCCGCGTGCACCGTGATCGTCACGCGTTGCCGAACCAGCGGGCGACGGTCCGGATCAGCGGACACGTCAATCCACATCGCCAGGTCGTACTCGACGGCGGGAGGATCGGTGGCGACCAGGCGTTCGATGGAGAGCCACACGGGCCCATCAGCGTCGAACGTGTTGTAGGTAATGCCGGGCAGCTTCTCCAGCTCATGCTGATGGAACACGAAGCATTGTCCGCCCGCAAGCCGATGGTCAGACAGGCGCGCGACCGCACGTGCATTGCGCAGGATCATCTCGGTGAGATACCCAAGAACATTCTGCAACGGTCCGGCCGCCGGCTCCAACCGATGGACAGCGTTCATAGTGCCTCTCCGATGATAGCGGCGACCAAGCGAAGCAATCGGTTCACCCTCAACTCCCGTCCTGACGTCCGTCCCGCTTTGCAGAAAATTCCGTCACGCGCGTCGAAGAAGATGGACGTATCTGACTATTCACGATCCTGATGTGGTCAGGCGACGTCTTCGTCGATGGCATTCGAGGGAATACTGAAGCCAACGTCAGATAGACCACACTAACTGGCGAATAATAGCGTCACGCAATGCGGCGTAATGATGGGAGCGAGTCCGGGTGTGTCGTCGACCCTGAAAACTGCGCCAACTGATTTGTTATCATTTCGAGAACCACCGCTGTCGGTTCGCGTAACCGGTTTAGAATCTCTTTAAAGAAGCCGAGCGCCTTTCCGGTTTGACTGCCTTGATCGGAAGGGACTGGTATTCGCGTGCGTAGATGCGACATCTCCACGAGAGAAGCGTGCGGCGTCTTGCCGCAATCTCAGTCGCGTCCGCTTGCGGCTTTTCGTTGGATTCCATTGCTTCGTCCGAGCTGCGCCATCGCACGAACGCAATTTCTTTCGGAGTAGGGCCGTCGTTGGCGAAGTGTGACGTCGCTTATTACTTCGCGATGCAAAGGCATGAATGCAGCTCTACGCTGCGCCGCTCGACGCTCCGCACGCCGGACATGAACCCAGCAGCAATTATCAATGACTGAAAACACTTAGCCAGATCTCGGCTGGCGTCCAAGCGATTGGTCGGCAAGCCGTGCCTCCGCCGCGCAACGAGCGCCGCCCAAGTGCTGACACGCGAGCATCTCCGACGAGCCCAAGTATCGACATCGCGGGCTTCTAGCGCGAATGGCTCGCAGTCGCGCACGAATTCTGTGCTCACGGCGGCGCGGGCGAAGGGGATGCACGTCCGCGCATCATCATGGGGAGGTTTGACTGATGGTCTTGATTAGCTGCAGCGGAAGGCGCGCAGATTGCTCCGCGTCTTCACACGACGGCGCTTTGAGTATTGGCAAAGGCGGTGGCCCGCTTCGCGGCCGCGACCGACTCCTGCCATCTCTGCTTGCCGCCGTATCGACATTGGCGTTGAGCGCCGCAGCAGCCCAGGCGGCCGACGCCGGCTCGGCGCGGTCCACGGACGGGGCAGCCGTCAAAGCGCTGATGGCGAAGCTCGAGTCCATGGAGCAGCGCATCAACAGTCTTCAAGTCGAGCTCAAGGACGCCAAGGCAAAGAAGACGACCAGCGTCGGACAGTCCGCATCACTCGCATCTCGCCGCCCGGCCGACCCGATGCCTCTGATCGGCGCCAAGGACGCGCGTGCCGGAGGTGCGAAAGCCTCCGACAACGCGCAGACTGCGTCCAGCCAGCCGGTCGGCAACGCCATGGCGCTCGCCGACTCGAAGGACGTCAGGGACAGTGGGTCGAAGGGGGCTGATGCCGGACCATCGCCATCCCCGGCATCACGGCTGGCGGCAGCGTTCGCCGATTCGGATTCCAAGCCGCGATTTCTGCCGGCAGCAGATCTAAAAGCACCTGCGCCGCAGCCCAGCAGAGACCTGTTCGGCGCCGCGCCGTCGCCGGTCCCCGGCATGAAGATCGGCATGTACGGCGAGATCAAGCTCGGTTCGGTGCAAAATCCCGCAGCGAACGGTCAGTGGCAGAACGGCTTCGACATGGCCCGCCTTGTCTTGCTGCCAACCTATCAGGTCAATGACTCCATCACCTTCAACGCGGAGCTGGAATGGGAGCATGGCGGCACCGCATTCGATAACGACGACAAGCTGCATGGTGCGGTCGAGGTCGAGCAGGCCTTCTTCGACGTCAAGTTCAACGACCACTTCACCCTGCGTTCGCCGGGTATCGATCTCATCCCGATCTCCTTCACCAACCTGTATCACGAGCCGACGCTGTTCTACAGCGTGCAGCGGCCGGAGCTTGCCAACGGCCTGATCCCGACGACATGGTACGCGCCATCGGCAGGGTTTCACGGCAAGATCATCGACGGCTTGAACTATCAGTTCCAGGTCAGCCAGAGCGCGGAGGATTTCGGCGACGGATTCGATCATCGCGGCGACAATGGTCATATCAATCCGGGCGGCTATGAAGGCGGCATCAACGGCTCGGAAGCGCTCGCGCTCTCGCGAGCGCCGATCGGCGATTTCCGGCAGCTGAGCAACCAGCTCGCCTATACGCTGCGGCTGAGCTACACGCCGTCGTTCCTTCCCGGCTTTGCCGGAAGCTCGGCGATCTATTATTCGCCGAACGTCACGCCGCGGGGCGCCTATGCGACGCTGCCGGACGGCAGCGAGGTGCCCCTCGGCAAGAACGCGATGACGATCTTCAATACCGAGGCCCGCTATCGCGTTCCGAACACCGGGCTGGAGCTGCGGGCTGAATATGCCCACGTAAACTTCTCCAATCCGGAGAACCTCCGCGCCAACAATGATCTCATCGACGACAACAACGTCGGCAAGAACATGTGGGGCTACTCCGGCGAGATCGCCTACCACTTCAGGGCGCCCAACGACTACGACATCGTGCCGTTCTATCGCTATACCCGACAGAACTTCCAGACGTCGGGCATGCTCGGCTCCGATCTCACCAACGGCCTGAACAACATCACGGGCAGCGGTGACATGACGTTCCACGACGTCGGCCTTGCCGTGTTTCCGAATCCCAGCCTGGTTTACAAGCTGAACTACACCAAGGTGATCGATCACAGCGCGGCGGGGGCGATGTCCGACCGGGTTCTCGCGGGCGTCGGCTGGCTCTGGTAGCCGACCGACGCGAGCAGGGGCCGCGGCCTGACGGCAGCGGCGTCTCCTCGCAAGACACAGGTTGGAGCACCCGGGCGGAGCGCGACCGCTCTCCGCCCGGGTGTGCCTCGAAACGTAGAACGGACTCGGCAGATCGGGTGGGCGGGCGAGTGGTTGAGATTGCTGATTTGAGCGCAGCTTGGCTGCGATGCCGCACGCTCGCAACGTTGCTCACGATGTCGATCGCGTTGGCGGGCTGCAACCCGGCGACGCTCGGCAGCGATAGCCGCGGCGATGACGTGCTTGACAAGGTCGGCCGGATCGACCTTTCGCCGCGCTATCCCAGGCAGGCCATGTCGGAGCAGTCGCCGGCGGCGCGGCGCGCCCGTGCCGAGATCTATGGCGGCAACGACGATGCACGAGATGCCAGGGACGCGCGAGCGGAAGCGCCGGCCGCGGGCTCGCTTCCGATCCAGCAGGTGGCCGCGCATTCGCAGCCGGTTGGCAACGGGTTCGAGCTGAACTTCGAGAATACGCCGATCGCGACGGTGGCCAAGGTGGTGCTCGGCGACGTTCTCGGCGTCGGCTACACCATCGATCCAAGGATCCAGGGAACGGTCAGCCTGTCCTCGGTGCGCCCGGTCCCGAAATCGGACGTTGCCTACGTGCTCGAGAACGCGCTCCGGCTCTCGGGGACGGCGCTGGTTCGCGACAACTCCGGATACCGGCTGATTCCACTCGGCGACGCAGTGGGTGCCGGCAACGTCGATGCCGCCGGAGGCTCGGCAGAGCCTGGTTACGGCATCTCCGTGCTGCCACTGCAATATGTCTCCGCCCCGACACTGCTGAAGCTGCTCGACAGCTTTGCGCTCAAGCCCGGCACGGTGCGCGCCGATCCCGGCCGCAACGTGCTGCTGATCCAGGGGACGGGCGCCGAGCGACGCACCGCGATCGATGCCGCGCTGAGCTTCGATGCAGACTGGATGCGCGGACAGTCGGTCGGGATCTTTCCCATCGTCAATGGCAATCCCGAGCCGATCGTCGCCGAGCTCGAGAAGATCATGGACACCGGCGACAGCGGGCTCGGCCAGAACATGGTCAAGTTCCAGACTGTCAGCCGGATGAACGCCGTCATGGTCATCAGCCGCAAGCCGGCGCTGCTGCATACGGCGGAGACCTGGATCAAGCGGCTCGATGCCGGCAACACGCTGCGCAACAGCGTCCATGTCTACCGTGTCAAGTATGGCGAGGCGCGCCAGATGGCGCGGGTGCTGAACGACATGTTCACCGGAAACGCGGGCAGCGCGGCCGAGGGATCGTCGACTGACCTCGCTCCCGGGTCCGGAGCATCGTCGAGCTCGAGCAGCGAACGGCTCTCGGCCGCCGGCACGACGGCCCAGTCGGGCGGCTTCGCGAGCCAGCAGCAGGGCAACGCCGGCCTGGTCGCCAACCGCGGCTTCGGCGGGACGCCGCCACCGACCCAGGCGGGACTCGATGCGGGATCGGAAGCGCGCGCAACGGGCGCGGGCGGCAAGCCGCTCATGGAGGGCGTGCGGATCACGCCCGACGTCGTCAACAACACGCTTCTCATCTATGCCGACAGGGAAAACTACCGGCTGATCGAAGCTACCCTGCGTCAGTGCGATCGTCCGCAGCTGCAGGTCGCGATCGACGCGACGATCGCCGAAGTCACGCTCAACGATTCGCTGAACTACGGCGTGCAGGCCTATCTCACCAGCAAAAACCTCGGCCTGAGACCCGACCAGGGGTCAGTGCTCAACACCACCTCGACATCGGCGCCGGCAACGGTCGCCTCGGCCGCGGGAACGATCACCAACGCCTTTCTCAGCCGCGCTTTTCCCGGGTTCAATTTCCTGGTCGGGTCGGAATCCCAGCCGAGCGCGATCCTCAGCGCGCTGCATACGGTCACCGATGTCAAGGTGCTGTCCAACCCATCGCTGGTGGTGATCGACAACCAGGCGGCGACATTGCAGGTCGGCGACCAGGTGCCGGTCTCGACCGGCAGCGCCACGGTGCTGACGACCAACAACACGGTCGTCAACACGATCGACTACCGCAACACCGGAATCATCCTGCGCGTCGCACCGCGGGTCAACGAGAACGGCAACGTCCGGCTGGAGATCGAGCAGGAGATCAGCAACGTCTCGCCGCAGACCGTCAACAGCCTCACGCCGACTGTCGCCCAGCGCAAGGTGAAGAGCTCGGTGGCAGTTGCCAGCGGCCAGACCGTGCTGCTGGCCGGTCTCATCAGCGAAACCCATCAGGGCACCCGCAGCGGCGTGCCGGGGATCGACCAGATCCCGGGCCTCGGCGACCTCTTCAGCAACAACGACCGCAGCCGCGGGCGGACCGAGCTGATCATCTTCATTCGCCCCCAGATCATCCGCGACGGGACCGACGCCCATTACGTCGCCGAGGAGCTGCGCTCCAAGCTGCGCGGCACGATCAGGCCTGTCTCGACAAGTGCGCTTCAGACTCCGCGGGTCAATCGATGATGCGGCATGCGACAACGGCCTTCGCTGTTCTGGCGCTCGCCTTCGGCATCGTCGCGGCCGACGCGCGGCCGCGCGGCGACGCATGGGCCGCGCTGGCGCGCGGCGAGTATGTCAGGGCGGCCGCAGCGTTGGCGCCGATGGCGCAGAGTGGACATCCGCGCGCCATGACCGCGCTCGGCTACATGTATGAAAACGGGTTCGGCGTCCCGCAGTCCTACGAGGCGGCGATCGAGCTCTATATCGGAGCCGCCGAGCGCGGCGATCCGACAGCGCAGCACCTCTTGGGCCTGAGCTACGACAAGGGGCATGGCGTCTGCCAGGACCTCGTGCTGGCCTACAAATGGCTCAACCTTGCAGCGGCCGCAGCGCCCAATCGTCTGCGCGAACCTTATTTGCGAATCCGGGACGCCGTCGCGTTCAAGATGTCGCCCGATCAGATCGCCGACGGCCAGCGGCTCGCGCTCGAATGGCGGCCGACGCAGCCCGGCGGAGTTCGCGCGACCGCATCGAGTTCGGGTTTGTAGTTGTTCTAATCAGCTGACCGCAGAAGGGTCATCTTTGGTATCGAGAACGAACTGTTCGACAATCCAGACCTCGACAATGAGGTGATCGACAACGATCCGTCACGGGACGCGCCATGAGCTCGACTCCTCCTCTACGATTGGCCGACGATCTGCAGGATCGCCGGGGGTCGGTCCGGCTCGCCGCTGGACGGGTCGGCGCTGCGGCGCAGGACAGCGCGGGGATGGGATCATCGACGGCGACCAATCCCGCAGGTCCCGAGTCCGCCGACGACATCGCGCGGCAGCTCGGATTGACTCGGATCGCGCTGTCCGATTTGCTGGCGTCCAGACCGCTCACAGAACATTTTTCACGGCGCTTCCTGCGGGAGACGATGGTCTTCCCGTTCCAATCCGCCGGGCAAGGACCATGCCTTGCGGTGGCGGATCCCCGCGACACCGCAGCGCTACGCGCCGCGGAGCTGGTGTTCGGCAGGGCGGTCGAGCTGGTGGTCGCCTCCGCCGAGGATGTTGCCACCGCGCTGAACGGGCTCGCGGGCGAGGACGAGCTACCGGCGCGCAACGAAACGGCTGAGCCGCAGCTGCGCGACGACGACATCGAGGGCTTGCGCGACCTCGCCACCGGAGCGCCTGTGGTACGCGCGGTCAACGATCTGTTCGAGCGGGCGGTGGAGTTGCGCGCCAGCGACATCCATGTCGAGGCGATGCGGAGCGGGCTATCGGTCCGGATGCGTGTCGACGGCCTGCTGAAGCCGCTCCCTGAGCCGTTCGGCGTGCTGCCCCAAGCCGTCATCTCGCGCATCAAGATCGTCGCCGGGTTGAACATCGCGGAACGGCGCCTGCCTCAGGATGGCGCTGCGCGGCTTCGCATCGGCCGCATCGAGTTGGACGTGCGCGTCGCCGTGATGCCGACGCAATATGGCGAGTCGGCGGTGATCCGGCTGCTGCCCAAGGACCGTGGTCTGCTCGCGATCGAGAAGCTCGGCTTTTCTCCCCACGACGATCGATCGCTGCGCCGCCTGCTGGCGCTGCCGCACGGCATGATCGTGATCTGCGGGCCGACCGGCAGCGGCAAGACCACCACGCTCGCGACCGCGCTGTCGATCCTCAACGAGCCCACGCGCAAGATCCTCACCATCGAGGACCCGGTCGAATATGAGATCCCGGGCATCAACCAGTCGCAGGTCAAGCCGTCGATCGGGCTGACCTTCGCCTCTGCCCTGCGGTCCTTCGTGCGGCAGGATCCGGATGTCATCATGGTCGGCGAGGTGCGCGACGGCGAAACCGCCCATGTCGCTGTTCATGCGGCGCTGACCGGCCATCTCGTGCTGACCACGCTGCATACCGAGAACGCGGCGGCCGCCGTGCCGCGTTTGCTCGATCTCGGGGTCGAGGACTTTCTGTTGCGCTCGACGCTGCGCGCGGTGATCGCGCAGCGGCTGGTGCGCCGGCTGTGCGAGCGCTGCAGGTCGAAGCGGATGCTGAGCGCCGACGATCTCTGCGCGGACCCGCGCTACGCCGCGGTGGGCTTCGACGTCGGCGAGACGGTCTACGAGCCGGCTGGCTGCGAGCGCTGCGGCGGCACCGGCTATCGCGGCCGGCTCGGCATCTTCGAGGTTCTGGAGCTGAATCCGGAGATCCGGTCACTGATCCAGGGCACGACCGATGCGGCCGTGATCGACCGCGGCGCCATTCTGAACGGCATGACCACGATGCTCGACGATGGCATCGCGAAGTGCCGGGCCGGCGCCACGTCGGTCGCGGAAATCCTGCGCGTCACAACGTTACGGTGAGACGGTGAGCAAATTCCGCTATCGTGCACTGACCGAGAACGGCGACGTCGTGCACGGCACGATCTCGGCTGCCACCGCCAAGGAGGTGATCGACCGGATCGAGTATCTGCGGCTGCTGCCGATCGAGACGGTCGAGGAAAAGGCCGCGAGCGTCCTCGCCCGCGATGCGTTGGCGCTGTTCGGCGGTCCGACGCCTGGCGATGTCACGACCTTCACGCGCGATCTGGCGCTGTTGTTGAAGGCCGGAGCCCGCCTCGAGGACTCGCTCGAGCTTCTCGCTGGCGATGCCGATATCGGTCGGCTGCGTCCGATCGTCAGCCGGTTGCGATCCAGCGTCCTGGCTGGAGAAAGTTTCGCCGAAGCGCTGACGCATCATGCCTTGCAGTTTCCCGCGATGTACGTTGCGCTGGTGCGGGTCGGGGAGGTCTCGGGCACCCTCGATCACGTGCTCGATGTGCTCGGCGCCGAGCGGGCGCGCGCGGAAGCCATGCGTCGCAAGCTCAGCGACGCGATGCAGTACCCGCTGTTCGTCCTGATCGCCGCGCTTCTGGTGATGCTGTTCTTCTTCATCGTCGTGCTGCCGCAGTTCTCGGCGGTGCTGCGCGATTTCGGCGCCAGGTCCGACGCCGCCATCAACACGTTTCTCGACATCTCCGATTTCGTCCGTGGCAACGGCGCGGTGATCGCGCTGTCGGCGAGCGCGCTGATTGCTGCGGGTCTCCTCCTCCTTGGCCGCGCAAGCGTGCGCGCTGCCGTGATCGCGCGGGTCTGCCGGCTTCCGGGCCTCGCAACCGTGTTCAGGTCGTATCGCACGAGCGTATTCTGCCGCAATCTCGCGATCCTGCTCGGCAGCGGGCTGACCTTGACGGCGACGCTGCGCATCCTGGTCGACATCATGGCGGCCACCGGCAGCGCCGCGGCGTGGAACGCCGCGGCCGACCGCGTTCGTCACGGCGGCAAGCTGTCGGAAGCGCTGGCAGCGACGAACATTCTGCCGGCCATGGCCACGCGGATGATCCGGATCGGCGAGGAGACCGGACAGCTGCCGGTTCTCGCCGGCCGCATCGCCGAGTTCTACGAGGCGAAGCTGCAGCGCGGCCTCGATCGCATCGTGGGCATCGTCGGTCCGGCCGCGATCATTCTCATCAGCACCGTCGTGGGCGGTCTCATCGTCTCGGTGATGACCGCGCTGCTGTCGGTGACGCAACTCGTCGGGTAGAACAAGATGGATCATCGCATGAAACAGTCAGGGATCAGCTGTACCGCGCGGCGGACCAACATTGCGCGCGACGACCCTCAGAGCGGCTTCACGCTCGTCGAGATGCTGGTCGTCATCGCCATCATCGGAATGATCATGGGTCTGATCGGACCCCGTGTGCTGTCCTCCCTGAACGAATCCCGGGTCAAGACGGCCCGGATTCAAATTCAGAGTTTTTCGAGCGCGCTCGATCTGTTCTATCTCGACACCGGGCGCTATCCGACCTCGTCGGAAGGTCTGACCGCGCTGGTCCGGCCTGCCTCGACCATCGCAGGCTGGGCGGGTCCGTATCTCAAGGGAGGAAATGTCCCGAGCGATCCCTGGAATCACGCCTACGTCTACCGGTCGCCCGGACAGCATGTGCCCTATGAAATCGTGTCGTACGGATCGGACGGGCAGGAGGGCGGCGTGGATCTCGCCGCCGACATCTCTTCGTCGATCACGATGGGTGCCAAATAACGATGGTTGGCCGTGACGGCTGCGAGGCCGGCTTCACTCTGATCGAGATGGTCTGTGTGCTCGCGATCGTCGCGCTGCTGGCGTCCGTCGCGGTCCCCGCCGTCTCGCGGCAGACCTCGCGGCCGCAACTCGAGGCCTATGCGATCGAGGCTGCTGCGCTGCTGAAGGCCGATCGCAACGCCGCGATCAGGCGAGGCTTGGAGGTCGTGACTCGCATCGACGCGCAGGCGCGCTCGCTCAGCTCGGGCGCGAATGGGCAGGTCGTTCGCTTGCCGACGGACGTGCGGGTCGAGACGGTGCTGCCGCGTCGTTGCGACGATCGGCCCGCAATCCAGACCATCAGCTTCTTCGGATCGGGCATGTCGTGCGGCGGCGTCATCACGCTCACCCATCTCGATGCGGGCTACCAAATTCGCGTCAACTGGCTGACAGGAGGGATCGAGATTGTCCCGAGCACTGGTCTGTCGAACCGCTAGGCCGACGGCAGGATTTGCCCTGATCGAGACATTGGTCGCGCTCGCGATCATGGCGGTGTCGCTCGTCGCCATCGGCGCGCTCATGGGGTCCTCGGCGCGCGGCAGCAGGAAGCTGGAGCAGCACGTCGCTCTGGTACAGGCGGCCTATAACGCGCTGTGGCTGGCCTTTCCGTCCCGCCTGCGGCCGGCATCGCCGACCCAGTCAGGGGAGTCGACGGCACATCTCTGGCGCGCGCAGGCGGAGCCATTCGCCATCGATGGCGGCGCACCGGACAGCGCGTCGGCGTGGATCCCAATGAAGATCGTGCTCCAGGTGCGATCGCCATCGGGCGCGACCATGGAGCTGGAAACCATCCGGCTGTTTCGAAGGCGGGCCGAGTGATGGCGACGCGGAGCAACGATACTCAAGCTGGCTTCACCCTCGTGGAAGTCCTCGTCGCCATGGTCTTGATGGGGCTGCTGATCTCCGCGCTGCTCGCGATCACATCGCAATGGCTGCCGAACTGGGATCGCGGCCTGTATAGCATCCAGCGCAGCGAATCCATCAGCATGGCGCTCGATCGCATCGGCGCCGATATCGCGGCCTCCGAATTCATCAAGCCGGATGGGCAGGCCAAGTCGGTTCTGTTCGACGGGTCGGAGACCTCGATCACGCTCGTCCGAACGGCGCTCGGACCGCATCGGGGCAGCGGACTGGACGTGGTCCGCATCACCGAAGGCGGCGGCGATGGCGCGGCGTTGACCCGCACCCGCGCGGCATTCGCGCCCGGCAGTCCGTCCGCCCGGGATTTCGGTGATCCGGTGGTGCTGCTGAAGGCGCCGTACCGGGTGTCGTTTGCCTATGCGGGGACAGACCGGATCTGGAGTCCATCGTGGCAAGATGCAGAAAGGCTGCCTGCGGCCGTGCGGGTGACGGTGCACGACGGAAGCCGCGCAAGCGCACCGTCGCTGTCACGGATCGCCGTCATTCGTGTTTCGGCGCCGCCCGACAGCGTCTGCCGGCCTGCGGACCCCACCTGCGACAGACATGCGCTCTCGGCCGATGCAACGGTCGGGCGCGCCTCCACGGCATCGAAGCAATGATGATGTGGCGACAGAAGCACCCGCGAGATCCGGATCCCGATGATCGGGAAGGCGGCTTCGTACTCATTGCGGTGCTGTGGCTCCTGGTCTCGCTGGCTGGACTGGCAGGCGCCTTGTCCGTCTATCTCGTCAGCACCTCTCAACGCCTGTCGCTCGATGATGCTCGCCTGCGATCGGCGGCGCTGGCCTCGGCAGGCCTTGAGGTTGCGGCCTACAGATTGTCCGCATCGCCGAAGCCGCAGCGTCCCGCGGCCGGGGCATTTTCGTTCCGGCTCGATCATGCGCAGGTCTCGGTCGCGTTCCGGTCGGAAGCCGCCCGAATCGATCTCAATCAGGCGTCCAGGCAGATGCTGGCGAACCTGTTCGAGGTTCTCGGCGCGCGCGCGGACAAGGCCGGCGAGTATGCCGAGCGGATTGTCGGCTGGAGGACACCGCCGGCCGACAACGTTCCGGATGCGGAGCGCGATCTCTACCGCACGGCCGGCGCGGACTACATGCCTCGCTCCGCGCCGTTCGCAAACGTCGAGGAGCTTCGGCTGGTGCTCAACCTGCCGCCGCCGCTGGTCGACAAAGCCATGTCCTACGTCACCGTCTTCAGCGGCCGGCGCGAGATCGACGCGCTGGAGGCCGCCCCCGAGGTGGTGGCCGCGCTTCCCGGGATGACCCAGGAGCAGTTGAAGAGCTTCCTCGATCAGCGGGCCGGCCTGCGCCGCGACGTCAGGTCGCTCAACGCGGCGCTGGGGCCTGCGCGCGCCGGAGCGACCTTGGAGGTCGCCGATGCCGTCCGCGTGTGGGTCACGATCGGCTTTGACGGCGGTCGCAGGGCCGCAACGGAAGCGGTCATCCTGCTGGGCGATGGTGAGGATCCTTACCGCGTCCTGGCGTGGCGCGATGATGTCAACACTCCGGGGATGCTTCGGCCAACAGGAAAGGCGCCGAGATGACGATGTCGACGCGCGTGCGCCGCGAACTGGCGGGCTGGATCGGCTCCGTTGCCGAAGCCGTGGTGGCCGCGATGGGCCAGCTCAAGATCAAGCCGTCTGTCCAGCTGATCGAGACCGAACGGAACGTCTTCATCATGCGGATGCTCGCGCGATCCGGGCGATCCGTCCCGCCCGATTGTCGCATTCTCCTGCCGGACCGCGACGCGAGCCTGCCCGCGCCTCCGGAGAGCTGGAAGGCGGCCCTTCACGGCAGCCGGATCGAAGTCGTGCTGAGGCCGGACCGTTTTCTCTGGCGGCCGCTGGATCTGCCCAAGCGCGCCGTCGAGTTTCTCGATGCCATGGTCCGCTCGCAGCTCGACCGGTTGACGCCGTGGTCGGCGCATGAGGCCGTGTTCGGTCGGACTGCGCCGGTCGAGATATCGAGTGAGCGCATCCAAACAACCGTGATCGCCGCGCCAAGGCCGAATCTGGAATCTCTCATTCGCCTCGCCGAGTCCTGGCGGGCTGGATCGATCATCCTGTTTGCTGCGCCTGAGACGGCGCCGATGCCGGTCGACGACCGGCTCACCGCAACCACTGCAACGAGGTTGACCGAGCAGCGCCTGGGGGGATCGCTCGACGTCGGCCGTGTCAGTCGGGTCCTGGCCGCTCTGTTGATCGTCGCCGCAATCTCAGCGGCGCTGTCTTTCGCGGCGGGGAGCCTGCTGGGCGAGAGGCTGGACGAGCAGCAAGGCCAGCTCACGCGGAGGATCTCCGAGCGGCGCGCAGCGCTGCGCCTCGACCTGCAAGGCACCGACACCGCCGCGCTGCGAGGCCTGATGCGACGCAAGCAGGAGAGCCCCGCGGCGGTCGTGCTGATGGAGGCGCTGTCCCGGATACTGCCCGACAACACGTATGTGACCGAGCTGCGGATCGAGAAAGACAGACTGCAAATCGTCGGAATGACCCAGGATGCGCCGGCACTGGTCAAACTGATCGAGCAGTCGGCGCACTTCACGCGCGCGACCTTCTTCGCGCCGACCACGCGTTCGGCTGAGGATCCCGGAGAACGGTTCCATATCGAAGCGGGCATCAAGCCCCATTTTGGACTCGGCACATGAGCGTCGCAAAGCTCGTCACGGACAATTCCGCATCGCCCTCGGTCGCCGCCGCCGCCTATGCGGGACTGCTGATCGTGCTGATCTCGGTCACGGTGCTGTCGATCAAGAGCATGATCGATCAGCGCAGCGAAGTGACCTCGCTCGCCGATACACTCCACCTGTTGGACGCCCACAGCATGGCGGCCGCGCGTCAGGACGGCAACGGCGATGCCGGCATGACGGGATCGGCCTTTCTCGAAGGACCGACCGTGACCGTGGCAGGAGCAGCGCTGCTGCAGCGCCTCGGCGACGTGGTGACGCGTCACGGCGGCAGCGTGTCGTCGTCGCAGCTCGATGTGCAGGGCCCCCGCGCCAAGGACGGTCATATCAGCGGGAGCGCGAGCTTCGAGGCCGGTCAGTCCGATCTGCAGCCGATCCTCTACGATCTGGAGGCCGGCATGCCCTGTCTGTTCGTCGACGAACTGGTCGTCGAGGGGAACGCGCCCGCGGCGGCATCCGGCGGAAAATTACGCGTGCTGATGACGGTCTCCGGACAATGGCAGGGCCCGCAATGAGCAGTCGCGCCAAGCTTTGCATGATCAGCTGTTGCAGCGTTCTGGCGGTGGCGTCGGCGTTCGGCATCGCCCATTCGACCGGTCTGGACGTCTCGGGAGCGGTCTCCGCCGAACAGCCGAGCGGACCGGCGCAAGCCTCGTCCATCGCGCAGCGAACGCCATCGCGAACCGGCAACCCATTATGGGGCATTCCGCTCGAGCAATTGTCGGCGACGCGCGAGCGCCCGCTATTTTCGCCGTCTCGCCGCCCTCCGCCGACGGAGGCTCCGCTGCCGGCCGTCGTGGAGGCTCCGGTGGTGCAGGAGCCGCCCGCACCGGAACGGCCGCAACTCGCGCTCGTCGGCACCGTCGTGAACGGGGACCGCGGCCTTGCGGTGTTCGTCGATACGAGCAGCAAGACGCCGTTGCGGATCAGAACCGGCGCGGACTATCAGGGTTGGACGCTGCGTCTCGTCGAGGCGAGATCGGTCACGCTGCAACGGGGCGAGGACGTCACCGTTCTCACGCTGCTGCCGGCGCAGGCGCCGGCCCAGCCGACGAATTCAGCTAACGAAAGCTTTGCGCAGATACCGTCAACCCCCACTGCGCCTCCGCTGGCTCAAGCAGGGCCGCCCTTTCTGTCGCCCGAGTCGAGGCTGCTCCGGATGCATCAACGCCAACGCTCGGGACGCCGTCAATTGTAAGGATGGATCCGATCTGGATCGAAGCGTGATGATAGGCGCCGGCAGGCCGCACCGACAAAAGCGATGCGGCTCTCGGTCGATGGCGCTCAGCGCTTGCACAATCCGCTCGTCAGCACCCATCCCTTGTCCGTGAGAGCCGCGGAGACGATGTCGAAATACAGGCGCTTGTCGGGGTCGTCCTCCGATACGAAAGAGACCTGGCACAGGAAACGCCCGCCCTCGTCGCCCTTGTCGCAGGTTGCCTCGACGATCTTGAGGCCCTTGTCGTGGCGGACGCCGGATGACGGCGCCTCCTGCTCGTAGGCCTTCTGGATGATCTCGGTGGTCGGTGCTCCATAGGCCATGCCGGTTACGTTGCAGGCCCATGCGAGAACAACAGCAAGCAGCATCGTTCGGTCTCCTCGGAGCGGGGCACTCACAAACATGTCCGGCGGCGTTCGCGCCCGACACGATCTCATGAGCTTCATGGCGAGCTACGAGAGCTGGTTGTCGTTTTTGTGTCGCTGCTGTCCGCCACGCGCACAACGCAGGCGTCTGGACGTGTAGTTAGATCGATTCTTAAACGCCGGTCGGCAATTCTCACAAAGCGAAAGAAAACGTCACAAAGGAGCCACCCGACATAGCGACGAAGGCCGAGGGGACGATGCGGCAGATCGGCTGATGAGTTCGGACTGCTCATTCGAATTCCGCATCCCGGGGACGGTGATCGTTCCTGCCGGTGTATCTCGAGCCAGATGGGGATCAGGCATGTTAGTTGGGCGTGTGCGCAAGCCAACTCTGCGATTACTGACATCGGCGGCCGCGATGTTGGCCGGTTTGACCGTTGCGGGCCCTGCGGCGCAGGCCCACGATCTGGCCGAGCCGACGGTGTTCAGGAGTTGGCATGGCGTGCTCGATCTGCTGATGATCGCGCGCCCCAAGCCGATCTCGACGATCACCTATGAGCCCCCTGGGGGCTCGCCGATGAACCCGACCGGCTGGGTCTACGAGATCTGTCGGCGGCCGGCCTCAGGCGACAAATGTCCTGCCGGCGCCGCGGTGGCGGATTATGGTGGCGTGCGACTGGCGCTGCAGAAGGGGGATACGCTGAAGATCAGGCTGGTGAACCAGCTGCCGCAGCTCGACCCGGCCAAGGTGAATCACAACTCCGATCCCGGCCAGGCCAACCTGTTTCGCAATCCGACCAACCTGCATACCCATGGGCTGATCGTCGAGCCGCGCGCGCCGACGCTGACCGACCAGACGTTCGGGGACTACGTCTTCGTTCAGATCTTCAACTCGGCCAACGGCATGCCGGTGCCGCAGACCACCCATCAGCACGGCTCCAACAAGATGGACTCCGCGGATTACCGCATCGAGATTCCGCGCAACCACCCGTCGGGTCAGTTCTGGTTTCACCCGCACATTCATGGCATTTCGCTCAACCAGGTCTCGCAAGGCCTGGCGGGCATCATCTCGGTCGGCGAGGTCTCGGACTATGCGCATGGCGATGCCAGGCATTCGCCGTTTCCGGACGCGAGCGTGCGCCATCTGATCCTGAAGGATCTTCAGGTCGCGCCCGGCGGCCCGGTGCAGTTCGACAGCGGTCCGGTGGACGTCCAGCCCGGCGAGGTGATCAACCAGCAGGATCCGGGCTTCTGCGCCCAGTTTCCGGCAGACAGCTCCGAAGTGCGTGAGGGGGCGTGCCCGGGCGTCGATCTGTCGGCCGATGGCGGCTCCAACTTCTCCGGCGGCAAATGGTTCTTCACGGTCAACGGCCAGACGTTCCCGAAGATCAAGGTCACCGATCCCGATGGCGAGGTCTGGCGGCTCACCAATGCGTCCGGCAGCCTGTCCTACAATCTTCAGCTGACCGATGACGAGACGCAGAAGCCGATGGTCATGCAGCTGATCTCGGTCGACGGCGTGAGCGTGAACCTGCCGCAGGATACGACGATGGACACCATGGTTCGTCTCGGCGGCGCCCGCTTCAGGGTCGTTCCCTGTCCGCCGTCGCCAACGTCGGGCTTTCATTCGAAGCCGGTCTGCGTCACCCAGATGGTCATGATGCCGAGCTCGCGCACCGAGGTGTTCGTCACCTATCGCGATCCCGCGACAGGTGCCATCGCCAGCCTTGGGCGGTCCGCCTCCGCGACCTTCAAGATGGCCGGATTGACGATGGGTAGCGGCGATCAGTGGCCGGCGGTCGATCTCGCCAAGGTGCACTTCCACCAGCGCGGTTGGCGCAATCACATCGCCTACGCCATGGACATCAGGGGAGACGCCTTGGCGACCATGCAGCCGTCGGGCATCCTCGATGCCAAGGTGCCGTACGCGAACGCCGCGCCGCTGCGTGCCGGCTGCCGTCCGCTGCCGGCGGGGCATCGCCGCCGGATCTTCTTCGGCATCGCCGACCTGACCGACGACGGCACCTTCGGTCTCGGCTATGAGGAGGTCGATCAGAACGGCAACCCGGTGCCCGGCACCCAGCTCCCGGTGAGCCAGTTCGACCCGTCGCAGAACATCGTCTGTCTGCCGCTCGCGCCGGGACAGCGCCCCGTCCACGAGACCTGGGAGCTGGTGCAGCTGTCGACGGAAAATCACAACTTCCACATTCACCAGACGCGCTTCCGGACCGTCAACAGCAAGGCGGGAGAGAACACGCCGCTGTCGGTATCGCTGAACAGGAGCATCGGCGGGGGTATGCTGCAGGACAACGTCCCGCTCGGCGTCGCGACTCCGAACGTCCCGGAAGTAATGGAATCCCAGAGCGGGGTCTGCAGCATCGAGCAGTGGCGGAACGGGCAGTGCACGTCGAAGCCCGTGGTGGTTGATATCCCGTTCTCACAGGTCGGCGAGTTCGTCTATCACTGCCATATTCTCGAACATGAGGACGGGGGCATGATGGCGAAGATCAAGGTCGTGCCCTCGCCCTATGGCGGCAATCCGTGGGAGGCAATGAACCAGATGCCGTGGTAGTTGCGGCAGCGGTCTTCTGCCATGTCGTTCACGAGGTCGGCGCCACATCTGCGGCGCCGACCTTCGTTTGTGCGCAGCGATGCTCATGCGCGGCCGCCTTACCGCCGCGAAGGACGATCGCCTGCCAAACGCGACGCGCTTTCCAGGTCCTGTTCGAAGAAGGGATTACACATTTTGAATCGATCTAAACGGCTGCAAACGTCTTTGCATGACTTTGAAATGTCAGGCTCGCGTGCCGCAAGCTGCGCGAGCGCGGTCCCCGCGATGTGGCGATCTGCAGCAACATTGTTATTCCCCAGCCGCTCCGGCAAATCGCCAACATCGACGCGGCAATTCGCCGCAATCGAAACACTACTCTCTCGACTGACATTCGGAGCCATTTGCAGCGCGCGTGGTTGCGAACGTCGCAAGGACGGAGGCAGACCCGCGAACGGGTAGGGCTGTTGCCGAGGCAAAGTGTGATCGATCGCTCGGGTTCATCGTCGCACTGAACTGGATGGTTCGGAGCGTCGCTGCTGCGGTTTAGACGGCTTCGCAGGAGAGGTTGACAGCGATCGATGCCCTGAGAAGACGAAAATGCGTTCGGCGAGAGAGGGCGTACCATGGAAACAAAGTTGAGGTGGACGAGATGAGCGATTGGTTGAAATGGACGGCGCCCGCCGTGGCCGTCATGTCGATCGCCGCACCGGCCCATGCCATTCAGTACATGAGCGTCGAAGAGGCGCAGAAGGCCGCTTTTCCGGGAGCCAGCTTTTCCGAAGTCCAGCCGGGCAGGGTATGGAAGTCGAGCAATGGCGGCTACTTCTATTACGATCACGTCGTTGGCAAGCACCTCCTGATCGACTACACGGTTGCCGTCGGACCCGACGGGCGGGTGCGTCGCGTCGACATTCTGAACTATCGCGAATCCTATGGCGGCGAGGTGCACGATGCCAGCTGGCTCGGTCAGTTCGTCGGCAAGAGCAGTCAGAACGAGCTTCGCATCAACTCCGACATTCGCAACATCTCGGGCGCTACGCTGTCCTCGACCCATTTGACCGAGGGCGTTAAGAAGGTGCTGTCGTATCATGCCAGCCACTTCCGCTAGCCTTCGACGAGCACGGGCTCTGCTCGGGACATTCGTCGAGATCGACGTCACGGATGCACGCCGCTGCGATGCGGAAAATGCCGTTGAAGCTGCGTTTTCCGCGGTGACCGACGTGCATCGGCTGATGAGTTTCCACGATCCCGACAGCGACGTGTCGCGGCTGAACCGCGCGGCATCGAGCGGCGTCGTGAAGGTGCATTCCTGGACCTACGCCGTGCTGAAGATGGCGCTCGATGTGACCCATCACTCCGACGGCGCCTTCGACGTTGCCGTCGCCGGCGCGGCAAAGCCGTCTGTGGGCTCGACGGCGCAAGCGGATGTCCCGCAGTCGACTGCGATCGAGTTGCTCGCCGACGACCGCGTCCGTTTCCGCGATTCCGCCGTCAAGATCGATCTCGGCGGCATCGCCAAGGGGTTCGCCGTGGACCGCGCGATCGCGGCGTTGCAGAGCCGCGGCGTGCGCTCCGCAATGGTCAATGCAGGTGGGGACCTCGCCGCCTTCGGGCCCGATGCCCGCATCGTCCACATTCGCGACCCGCGTTTCCCGGACAGGCTTTTGTGCCAGGTCGAAGTAAGCAATGGGGCGCTCGCGTCGTCGGCGCGCCGCTTCGACCCGTTTCGATCGACGGAAACAATGGATACAGCGGTCGTCACGCCTTCGACCCGGCTGCCCACAGGGGCGGCCCACGGCGCCACCGTGAGCGCGCCAACCTGCATGGTTGCCGACGCGCTGACCAAGGTCGTCATGGTCGCCGGCGAGCAGTCCGCGGCGTCATTGGCGCGCTTCCAGGCGAGCGCCATGTTGATTGCGGCGAACGGCGACATTCATACGACACCGGACTGGCAAGGAGTTCACCAGCATGCGGCTTAAAGGCTTGTTTCGGTTCGCCCTCTACGGAATTCTCGGGCTCTTGTTCGCCAGCGGCGCGCTGTGGATCTATGCCGACCAGATGAAGACCCGCACGGAGCTGGACAGCGAGATGTGGCAGCAGGCCGCCGCATACCTGCTGAGCATGCATGGCGGAACTGCAATGGTGACGCTGATGCTGCTTGGGGCGCTCGGTCCCATGCACGTCCAGCGCGCGTGGCGTGCCGGGAAGAATCGAGCGACCGGTATCGTCAGCCTCGCGATGTATGGTCTGCTCATCGCGACGGCGTTCGGGCTCTACTACGTCGGATCCGAAGCGCTTCGGCCCTGGATCAGCACGGTCCACATTGCGTTCGGGCTCGGCGTTCCGGCTGTCATCACCGCCCACATCATCGTCGGCCGCTCGAGCGTTGTCGCCGCGGCTCAGTCCGTGCGGCCACAACGTGCGACCTCTCCGACCCTGGTTCCTGCCGACGCGCCTGCCGATGCCGATCTGGTCAACGTCATGAGCAAGGTAGGTTGACCGCATCCGGCGTTCGGCTGGCCGAGCAGGTCTCCATCCCGGCAACGACGTCCTTGCTCGCAGTTGGCCAACCGCCGCATGGAGGAATTCTCCGAGCCGGCGATCGATGCGTCCCATGAAATGGCTGTTTGATGACTCCCGATCGATCTCGGGCAGCTCGTGGTCTGCTCGACTGGTCTCAGGCTGAATTGGCTGCTCGGTCCAATTTGAGTGACAGTACCATTCGCGATTTCGAAAAAGGCGGCCGGATCCCGTCAATCAACAATTTGGCGGCCGTCAGGCGCGCCCTGGAGGCGGGAGGCGTGCAATTCATCGACGGCGACCAGCCCGGTGTTCGATTGGCGCGCTGATAGTTAACTCCGATCGCTCAGATTCCAAAGCCGCCCTGGGCTCGCTAGCCGCCCATGGAATTGGCCATCATCTACTCTGCAGCCGCGGCAACTTCTGGCGAAGCCAATAGCCGAGTTCAACACTCGGATGCGACGGGCGCCGCGGGCGCCTCGCGTTTGCGATCAAGGCGCGAGAATAGCCAATGATGGCTCATTGGTCATTCGCCCTGTTCTTGACGCTTGCCCTGACGCGCCCGCAACCCGGGAAGTGGTTCGAGACCGATTTGGCAGTCCGTAGGCCGGCTCGCGTTCCGAATAGCGATGTAACCTATTGGAATTCCCAGGGTCGGTTTCTCTCTGTGTTTCAGAATGCGCGTTGATTTGTATAGCGGACCGCGCAACTTTTGATTCCGCCATTCGGAGGTTCGATCCCTCCGCCCCAGCCAGGTCGAGCGCGACGGGCAGGGATGGATATTGCCGGTGGGAACCATGTCGCCGGCGCGTCCGATGTTTCGGACGCCTGCGACGGCAAATTTCCGGAAGTCCAGACAAGTCGCGGGCTGTGGCTTGGTCGCGCGCCGCGTGATGGTTCACAAATCGTAGCAAACTGAAGGACATGCAGGCGCCTCATGTGGCACCGCTCCGCTGGCACGATTGCTGCTTACTGAGCCGCCAAACGAGCGCCAGCTCCAGAACAACAGATGCGAGGGGACGTCCGGATGCCAGCCCACAGCTCATTCCTGACCTGAGACCCGGCGACAGGCGATCCCGCCTGTGCGAGCTTCTCGGGTCCGCCCCCGGCGAGGCCCGCGTCCAGACGCACGACGTTGCCCCGGCACGCAATGGAGCCGGCGCGGAAGCGGGTCATAGGCAGACCAGAGAGATAGACCGAGTGAGATCAGGGAGAGAAGATTCGATGTCTGCAACCACCACAGCGGCCGCGGCGCCGCAGAAACCGTTCTACCGGGTCCTCTATGTGCAGGTCCTGTTCGCGATCGTGCTCGGTGTCATCGTCGGCTGGCTCTGGCCCGAGCTCGGCAGGAACGAATGGATCAAGGCGCTGGGCGACGGCTTCGTCAAGCTGATCAAGATGGTGATCGCGCCGGTCATCTTCTGCACCGTCGTGTCGGGCATCGCGCATGTCTCCGAGGTGAAGAAGGTCGGCCGCGTCGCCGTCAAGGCGCTGATCTATTTCGAGATCGTCTCGACCTTCGCGCTCGCGCTCGGGCTCATCGTCGGCAATTTCATTCAGCCCGGGGCAGGCTTCCAGGGCCAGAGCAGCAACGCCGCCGCCGTCGCCAACTACGCCAAGCAGGCGAGCGAGATGAAGTCGGTCGACTTCGTGCTCCACATCATCCCGGACACGGTGGTGGGAGCGTTCGCGCAGGGCGAGATCCTGCAGGTGCTGCTGTTCTCGATTTTGTTCGGCATTTCGCTGATGACGCTCGGTGAGCGCGGCCATACGATGCGCGCGTTCATCGACGACGCCGCGCACGCGATCTTCGGCGTCATCGCCCTCGTGGTGAAGGCCGCTCCGATCGGCGCCTTCGGCGCCATGGCCTTCACCATCGGCCGCTACGGGCCGCAGGCGCTCGGCAACCTCGCCGGCCTGATCGCGACCTTCTATCTCACCGCGCTCACTTTCGTCGTGGTCGTGCTCGGCATCATCGCCCGCATTGCCGGGTTCTCGATCTTCAAGTTCCTCAAATACATCAAGGACGAGCTGCTGATCGTGCTCGGCACCTCGTCGTCCGAGAGCGCGCTGCCGCAGATGATGGAGAAGCTTGAACGCCTCGGCTGCTCCAAGCCGGTCGTCGGCCTGGTGGTTCCGACCGGCTACTCGTTCAATCTCGACGGCACCAACATCTACATGACGCTGGCGACGCTGTTCATTGCGCAGGCGATGAACGTTCACCTGTCCTTCGGTGAGCAGATCACGATCCTGCTGGTCGCGATGCTGACCTCGAAGGGCGCCTCGGGCATCACCGGCGCCGGCTTCATCACCCTGGCCGGAACGCTGGCGGCCGTGCGGCCGGAGCTCGTTCCCGGCATGGCGATCGTGCTCGGCATCGACAAGTTCATGAGCGAGTGCCGCGCACTGACCAATCTGTGCGGCAACGGCGTCGCCTGCGTGATCGTGGCGTGGTGGGAAGGCGAGCTCGATCGCGACAAGCTGCGCATCGCGCTCGATCGCGATATCGACCCGGCCGACGTCGAAGTCGCGGTCACGACGGGATAGGCCTGCGGTCGTGGGGGCGCTGCCGTCGCATTCCAGCGCCGGTGGCGCCGGCCGCGGCCATGCCCAATCGCGATGCCGCCAACATCTCGGATAATCTGCTAAGGTAGCGGCGGGCAGGGGCTCGCCGTGGAGGCATCCCGCCTGGTGCCGCAAGGTCGGCATGGTCTGACCATTGCGACGATACGGCGTATCGTGAACATGGTCGCGCTGGCTGGGGCGGCGGTGCCGGAGGGACGACGTCACCGGCGTGACATCGGAGTCATGCCGTCGCGCCGCGGTCACCCTTGGAGAGGTTCGATGATGGCCGTTGCGCAGCCTGGTGTCCCTCGCATCGTGATCGTCGGCGGCGGCGCCGGCGGCTTGGAGCTCGCGACCCGGCTCGGAGACAGATACGGCCGCAGGGGCAAGCTCGACGTCACCCTGGTCGAGCGCAACCGCACCCATGTCTGGAAGCCGAAGCTGCACGAGATCGCCGCGGGCAGCATGGACCTCTCGGCCCATGAGGTCGACTATCTCGCCCAGGCCTATTGGCACGGCTTCCACTACCGCATCGGCGACATGATCGGCCTCGACCGCGACAAGCGCGAGGTGCTGGTGGCGCCCTATCTCGATGCGGAGGGGCGCGAGGTCACGCCGCGGCGGACCATCCCCTATGACGTGCTCGTCATCGCCATCGGCAGCCAGAACAATGATTTCGGCACGCCCGGCGTGGTCGATCATGCGATCAAGCTGGAATCGCAGCACGACGCCCGGCGCTTCCACGAGCGCATGGTCAACGCCTGCATCCGCGTCCATTCGCAGTCCTCGCCGATCGCGCCGCACCAGCTGAAGGTCGCGATCATCGGCGCCGGCGCGACCGGCGTCGAGCTGGCCGCGGAACTGCATCGCACGACCCGCGAGGTGGTGGCCTATGGTCTCGACCAGGTCGACGCCGAGAAGGACATCAGGATCACGCTGATCGAAGCCGCGGGCCGGGTGTTGCCGGCGTTGCCTGAGCGGGTTTCGCGCGAGACCGAAAAGCTGCTCGCAAAGCTCGGCGTCGAGGTGCTCGTCGGCGCCAAGGTCGCCGAGGTCGGGCCTGACAAGGTGAGCCTCGCCGACGGCCGCGTCATCCCGGCCGAGCTGATCGTCTGGGCCGCGGGCGTCAAGGCGCCCGACTTCCTGAAGGACATCGCGGGGCTGGAAACCAACCGCATCAACCAGCTCGTGGTCAGGCAGACCCTGCAGACCACGCGCGACGAGCGCGTCTTCGCCATTGGCGACTGCTCGGCCTGCTCCTGGGGCGAGCGCGGCAATGTGCCCCCGCGGGCGCAGGCCGCGCATCAGCAGGCCTCGCACCTCTACAAGCAGATTCCGCGCTTCGTCAGGGGCGAGCCGCTGGCGGACTACCGCTATCACGATTTCGGCTCCCTGGTATCGCTTGGCGAGTTCAGCACGGTCGGCTCGATGATGGGCGCGCTGGTCGGCGGCAATCTGGTGTTCGAAGGCCTGTTCGCGCGGATGATGTATCTGTCGCTCTACAAGATGCACGAATACGCGCTGCACGGGCTCGCCAAGGTCACGCTGGACACGCTGGCGCGCCTGATCACCCGCCGCACCGAGCCGCACGTCAAGCTGCACTGACGGGCGCGCCGAGGGCGTCGGCCCGGCCGATTTTGTTGTCGCCTATTGCCCGGCAAGACCTTAGACTTGCAGCACAATTACGGATACGGCAGGCCCGGCCCGGTACATGGGTCCGGGGCGTGATGGGCCTGGACATGATGGGCCTGGAAAAGGGAATGACGGACCTTCCATTCCGGATCGGCCTCGAGCGACATCCCGACGTCACCGCGGTGGTCCGCAGGCGCGCGGGCTTGGTCGTTCGCGGAGTGATGGCGGCTGCGCTGGTCGGCGTCGCGGCATGGCTCGGCTATGCCATTGCCTTTTCCCGCGGGCTCGATCAGCGGCACGCCGCGGCCCAGCAGCGGCTGGCGGTCGAGGCCGCGCAGCTCGACGGCTACCTCTCGCGCTTCGAATATCTGCCCTCGCTGCTGGAGACCTCGCCCGATGTCTTCCGGCTGCTCGGCACGCCGGACGATCGCGCGCTGCAGCAGAGCGTCAGCCTGCATCTGAAGTCGATCAATCTGCTGGCCGGCGCCGACAACCTCTATGTCCTCACCGTCGCCGGTGATGCGATCGCCGCCGCCGACTTCGATCAGCCGGGAACGCCGGTCGGCAGCAACCTGTCCTACCGGCCCTATATGCGCCAGGCGCTGGCGACCGGCCGCGGCGCGTTCTTCGGCATCGGCATCACCAGCGCGCGCGCCGGCTATTACCTGTCCTATGCGGTCAAGCAACAGGGACGGACGATCGGCGTCGCCGTCGTCAAGGTCAATCTCGATGCCTTCGAGCGCGAATGGCGCAACCGCGGTGCCGACATGCTTCTGGTCGACGCCCGCGGCGTCACCATTCTCGCCTCGCGCGAGGAATGGCGCTTCCGCCCGTTGACGCCGCTCTCGGTGGATGCGCTCGAGGAAATCGCGACGTCGAAGCCCTATGGCAGCTCCAGCCTCGCGCCGCTCGACTGGACCTTCATGGAGAGGACCGATCGCGGCGGCCAGGTCGCGACCGAGCGCGGCGCAGTCTACAGCGTCGACGAGCGTCCGCTCAACGGGCGGCAATGGCAGCTGCTGCTGCTCGACGACGAGACGCCGATCCGGCGGACGGCCTTGATCATCGGCACGCTCTCGGGTCTCGCCAGCATCGTGGCGCTGCTGGCGCTCGGCCTGCTGGCGCAGCGACGCCGCGAGATCCGGCAGCGGCTGGCGAGCCAGGCCGCGCTGCAGGCCGCCAATGATCGGCTGGAAATGCGGGTGCAGGAGCGCACCGCCGAATTGCGCGCCGCGCAGGACGAGCTCGTCCATGCCGGCAAGCTTGCCGTGCTCGGCCAGATGTCGGCCGGCATGGTGCACGAGATCAACCAGCCCTTGGCGGCGCTGCAGACCGCTTCCGACAATGCCGTGCAATTCGTCGATCGCGGCATGATCGGCGAGGCCCGCGGCAATCTCATCCGCATCGGCGAGATGGTCCGCCGTCTCGCGCGCCTGACCGGCCAGTTGCGCGTTTTCGCCTACAAATCGAACGCGCCGCTCGATGCCGTCGCGGTCGAGCAGGCCCTGTCCGAGACGTTCAAGATCCTCGGCGCGCGGGTGAAGGACGGCCATGTCGACGTGACCATCGATCTCGCGCCCGAGCTTCGTGTCAGGGCCGATCAGATCCGGCTCGAGCAACTGCTCTGCAACATCATCGCCAACGCGCTCGATGCCGTCGAGGGCGCCGCGCGGAAGTCCATCCACATCTGCGCCGTGCGTGAGGAGGGGCAGTGCCGCATCGCCATCGCCAACAGCGGCCCGGCGATCGCCGCCGATGTCCTGCCGCGCCTGTTCGAGCCCTTCGTCACGACCAAGCCGGCCGGCAAGGGTCTCGGACTTGGGCTCGTCATCGCCAATCACATCGCGCGGTCGTTCGGCGGCGAGCTGCGGGCGCGCAATCTTGAGCCGTCCGGCGCCGAGTTCATCGTGCTGCTGCCGCTTGCCGATTGAAGAGGTTCCCACATGACTCCTGAGCAACCGGTCGGCGTGATCTATGTCGAGGACGACGAGGATGTCCGCATCGGCGCCGTCCAGGCGCTGCAGCTCGCCGGCCTGTCGGTGACGCCGTTCGCCTCCGCCGAAGCCGCAGGCGGAATCGTTCGCGCCGACATGCCGTTCGTGGTGGTCTCCGACGTGCGGCTGCGCGGCAAGAGCGGCACCGAGTGGCTGTCCGAGCTACAGCGGCTCGATCCGGACCTGCCGGTCATCCTGGTCACCGGTCATGGCGACATCTCGATGGCCGTGGAAGCGATGCGCAACGGCGCCTATGACTTCATCGAGAAGCCGTGCTCGTCGGAGCAGCTCGTCTCCGTCGTGCGCCGCGCCCTCGACAAGCGTCGCCTGACGCTCGAAGTCCGCACCTTGCGCTCGGCGCTCGCCGACCGCCAGGGCATCGAGGCGAGCCTGCTCGGGCGCTCGCCGCAGATCCAGGAGGTGCGCCGCCTCGTCGCCAATCTGGCCTCGACCAATGTCGACGTGACGATCTATGGCGAGACCGGCACCGGCAAGGACGTCGTCGCCCGTTGCCTGCACGCTCACAGCGCCCGGCGCGGCGGCAACTATGTCGCGGTGAATTGCGGCGGCCTGCCGGAATCACTGGTTGAGAGCGAATTGTTCGGCCACGAGGCCGGCGCCTTCACCGGCGCGACCAAGCAGCGGATCGGCAAGATCGAATATGCCCATGGCGGCACGCTGTTCCTCGACGAAATCGAGAGCATGCCGCTCAGCGTGCAGGTGAAGCTGCTGCGGGCGTTGCAGGACCGCTCGGTCGAGCGCGTCGGCTCCAACAAGCCCGTGGCGGTGGACTGCCGCGTGGTGGCGGCCAGCAAGGCCAATCTGCTCGAGCTCAGCGAGCAGAAGCTGTTCCGTGCCGATCTGTATTATCGTCTCGGCGTCGCCTTCATCGAGCTGCCTCCGTTGCGCGAACGCCGCGAGGATATCCCGATCCTGTTCGAGCACTTCACCCTCGAGGCCGCCAAGCGGTTCGAGCGCGACGCGCCGATCGTGAACGAGCAGACCATGTCGCTGCTGCTCGGCTACTCATGGCCGGGCAACGTGCGCGAGTTGCGCAACGTCGCCGACCGCTTCGTGCTCGGTGTGCTCGACCGCAAGGTCCTCGACCGCTCGGGCGCCGCAGCCTCGGAGCTGTCGCTGCCACGGCAGTTGGAGAACATCGAGCGCTCGATCATCGAGGATGCGTTGCGCCGCAAGCTCGGCGACGTGCCGGCGACCGCGGCGCTGCTGAGCATTCCGAAGCAGACGCTTTACGACAAGATCAAGCGGCTCGCCGTGAAGGTCGATGGCATCCGCGAGGGCGCGCCGCTGCGGCCGCAGTCCTGACCGTGGCTGCATCGCCAGCGCTCGTCCGCATCATCATCGCGTCGACGCCGACCACCACTGCGCTCATCTGATGTTGCGACGCGCGACTTATGCTCCTCGCGGACCCGGTCGTCCTGTGGCGGCAGGAAGGCATCTGTTCCATGCCGGCGATCAGGAACGAATGCTGGAGAAGGCTTGTTGAAGGATCATGACAGGCCGAGACACCCGCGACCTGCGCTCCGGCGCCTACGACCACGTCAGCAAGGACGGTCTGCCGCAGCCGCAACAGGTCAAGGACAAAACGACGCCCCACCAGCAGGAGCAGTGGGGCGCCGACGTGCGGGCCGAGCCGTTGCCCGGCACCGAGCCGGTGCTTCCGGAAGGGCTCAGGCGCGAGCGGCGTGATCCGCTCAATCGCAACACTGGTCGCCGCGACACCGACTAGTGCGCGGCGACCCAGCGCCTACTTCGCCGCGATCACCATGATCTCGACGGTGTATTGCGGCGCGGCAAGCCCGGCCTCTACGGTGGCGCGAGCCGGGGTGTTGCCGGCCGAGACCCAGCCGTCCCACACGGCGTTCATTTCGCCGAATGTCTTGATGTCGGTGAGGTAGATCGTCGCCGACAACAGCTTCGACTTGTCGGTGCCGGCCTTGGCGAGGTGGCCGTCGATGATCGAGAGAATCTCCTCGGTCTGCTTGGTAACGCTTTCACCGGCCGTCTTCTGCGCGACGACGCCGGCGAGATAGACGGTATTGCCGTGAACGACGACCTGGCTCATGCGCGGGCCAATTTCGAAACGCTGGATCGACATCGAAGAACTCCTCAAAAGGTGAATTCGGGGCCTCTCCCTAGCGCGTGCGACGCGGCAACGCCAGTCGGTCGAACGGCCACTCTCGCCACCTGGGGCGTGCGACCTTGCGTTGTCGACAGCGCCGCGGCACACGGAACGCGGCACTTCACGATGATCCGCCCTTGTCGCGCTGCAAGGCGGGCTTGCCCATGGGGCAGGCAAAGGCGGGCGTTTTCCGCGCTTGCACAGATATTTGAGACATGAAACATTCTCCGCGAGGTTGCTTTTTGAATGGCGGAGGGGCGTGATGCGGAAACGATCGATGCTGGCGGCACTCGCGGCGATGGCTTTGGTGACGAGCGCGGGGCCGACATTCGCACAGCAGACGATCCGCGTCGGCTGGACCATCCCAGCGGAAGAATCCAAGTACTGGATGATGAAGCGGCCCACCGAATTTCCGGATCTCGGCAAGATCTACAACATCGAGTGGACCCAGTTCCAGGGAACGGCACCGATGACACAGGCGCTCGCCGCCGGCGCGCTCGACTGCGCCACGCAGGCGCCGCTGTCGCTGGCGAACGGCGTGGTCGGCGGCGGCCTCAAGGCCTACATCGTCGCCCAGCACGTCTATGAGAAGCCGGGCGGTTTCTCGGTCTACTGGGCGGTCAAGGACGACTCGCCGATCAAGACCATCGCCGACCTGAAAGGCAAGACGGTCGGCATTTCCGTGATCGGTGGCGGCACGCAAGGGCCGTTCAACATGCTGCTGAAGCAGGCCGGGCTCGATCCCGCCAAGGACATCAAGCTGGTCGAGGTCGGCTTCGCGGTGTCGGAGGATGCGCTGCGCCAGGGCCGCGTCGACGCCGTCAACATGAATCAACCCTTTGCAGCGCGCGCCGAGGCCAAGGGCGGCACCCGCAAGCTGTTCTCGCTGTCCGAGGCGATGCCGAACATCGTGCACATCCTCGAGGCCTGCCGCGCCGACTTCGTCGACAAGAACCCGGAGCTGGTGAAGGCCTATGTCCGCGACATCACGACGGGCATGAAGAAGGCGCTCGCCAATCGCGACGAGACCTTGAAGGTGGTGTCGGAGGTCATGAAGGCGCCGGTTGCCGTCATCGACACCTATCTGCTGAAGGACAATGATTTCGGCCGCGATCCGGTCGCCGCGCCGAACTTCCCGGCGATCCAGAAGATGCTCGACATCTACGCCGAGACCGGCATGCTGCCGAAGCTCGACGTCGCCCAGTTCAAGCATCCGACGATCGTCGCGCCGATCCAGTAGGCGGCCGGCGCGGAGCCTTGTCGATGAGGAAGCTGCGATCGCGCGTGACGGTGGAGGGGCTCGATCGCGCCCCGCACCGCGCCTTCATGCGCGCGATGGGGCTGGATGATGCCGACATCGCCAAGCCGATGATCGGCGTCGTCAGCCAGAAGGGCGAGCAGACGCCCTGCAACATGACGCACGACTTCCAGGTCGATGCGGCCAAGACGGGCATCTCGGAGGCCGGCGGCACCCCGCGCGAGTTCGCCACCGTCTCGGTCTCCGACGGCATCAGCATGAACCACGAGGGAATGAAGTTCTCTCTGTTCTCGCGCGAGCTGATTGCCGACTCCATCGAAGCCGTCGTCCATGGCCTCGCCTATGACGCGCTGATCGGCTTCGGCGGCTGCGACAAGACCTTGCCTGGCGTCATGATGGGCATGGTCCGCTGCAACGTGCCGTCGATCTTCATCTATGGCGGCAGCGCGCTGCCCGGCAACTACCAGGGCCGGACGCTCACGGTGCTCGATTCTTACGAGGCCGTCGGCAGCTACATGACCGGCGAGATCGATGCACGGACGCTCGAAGGCATCGAGCGGACCTGCCTCCCGACGATCGGCGCCTGCGCCGGGCAGTTCACCGCCAACACCATGGGCATGCTGTCGGAGGCGATGGGGCTGTCGATGCCCAACGTCTCGATGATTCCCGGCGTCTATGCCGAGCGAGCGCACGTCGCGCGTCAGGCCGGACGCCTGATCATGCAGATGCTCGCGCGCGGCGGGCCGCTACCGCGCGACATCGTCACCCGCAAGGCGCTGGAGAACGGGGCGGCCATTGTCGCGGCCACCGGCGGCTCCACCAACGCCGCGCTGCATCTGCCGGCGATCGCCAATGAGGCCGGCATCCGTTTCACGCTCGACGATGTCGGCGAGGTCTTCGCGCGCACGCCGCTGATCGGCAATCTCAGGCCGGGCGGCAAGTACACGGCGAAGGACGTCTACGACATCGGCGGCGCCGCCGTTGTGATCCGCGCGCTGATCGAGAGCGGCCACATCGACGGCTCCTGCATCACGGTCTCCGGCCGCACGCTGGCCGAGGAATATGGCGCGGCCAATGCGCCGGACGGCGAGATCGTGTTCAGCCCGGCCAGGCCGATCATGGCGGATGGCGGCGTCGCTGTCCTCAAGGGCAACCTCGCGCCCGACGGCGCCGTCATCAAGGTTGCCGGCCTCAAGAACCTGGTGTTCGAGGGCCGCGCGCGGGTGTTCGAGGACGAGGAGGCCTGCGTCGCCGCGGTGCGCGCACGCAACTATCAGGCCGGCGAGGTGCTGATCATCCGCAACGAGGGTCCGGTCGGCGGTCCTGGGATGCGCGAGATGCTCGGCGTCACGGCGCTGATCTATGGCCAGGGCATGGGCGAGAAGGTCGCGCTGATCACCGACGGCCGCTTCTCCGGCGCCACCCGCGGCATGTGCATCGGCTATGTCTCGCCGGAAGCCTTCGTCGGCGGTCCGCTGGCGCTGGTGCAAGACGGCGATCCGATCCGCATCGATGCGAAGGCGCGCACGCTCGACGTGCTGCTCGATGAGTCCGAGCTCGCGGTGCGTCGCAGCGCGTGGTCGCAGCGGCCGCCGCGGCACAGGGCAGGGGCACTGGCGAAATACGCGAAACTCGTTGGGCAGGCACCGCTCGGCGCCGTGACTCACGAAGGGCCGGCCGAATGGCCCTGGTTCGATCAGGACCGGGAATGATCCGCGCGTGGCGACGATTGGCAGGTTTCTTGCTAATCTGCGGCAGTCTGTCTTGCCTGATTTCACGGAGCGTTTGAGCGTGCTGCATCGGAAAGAGAAGCCGACATGGACGTGACCCCGATCCGACCCGGCCAGCTCGCGGGCACTCCGCTCGGCCGTCGCGTGGCCACGCCGATCATCGAGATCGATCACGTGTCGCAGGTGTTCAAGACCTCGTCGCGCCGCGACCACACCGCGCTGTCGGACATTTCGCTGACGGTCGGCGAGGGCGCCTTCGTCTCGATCCTCGGTCCCTCCGGCTGCGGCAAGTCGACCTTGCTCTACATCGTCGGTGGCTTCGTCAGCCCGACCAGCGGCACCGCGAAAATGAAGGGCAAGCCGATCACCGGTCCCGGCACCGATCGCGGCCCGGTGTTCCAGGAGTTCGCGCTGTTTCCCTGGAAGAGCGTGCTCGGCAACGTCATGTATGGTCCGCTGCAGCAGGGCAAGAAGCCGGCGAAGGCCGAGGCGCTCGCGCGGACTTTGCTCGCCATGGTCGGACTTACCGGCTTCGAGAAATTCTATCCCAAGGAGCTCTCCGGCGGCATGAAGCAGCGCGTCGCGCTGGCCCGCACGCTGGCCTACGGGCCGGAGGTGCTGCTGATGGACGAGCCGTTCGGCGCGCTCGACGCGCATACGCGCACGCGGCTGCAGAACGACCTGCTCGACATCTGGGAGCGCGACCGTAAGACGGTCCTGTTCGTGACCCACTCGGTTGAGGAAGCCGTGTTCCTGTCCGACAAGGTCGTCATGATGTCGCGCTCGCCCGGCCGAATCCGCGAGGTGATCGACATCGATCTGCCCCGGCCGCGCCGCCGCGAGGAACTGCTGCTGGACCCGCGCTATCAGAAATACATCGTCGACATCGAGCGCATGTTCGACGATTCCGGTGACAACGAGCTGCCGTCATGAATGGTCTGTCGAAGCCGCTCGCGCCGATTCTGGCCTGCTGCGGCCTGCTGCTGGCTTGGCAGCTCGCCTCGCTCGGGCTCAAGAACGACAGCTTCCCGACCGCGCTGGAATCGCTGCGCGCGATCCCGCCGATCCTCACCGACAAGGAATCCCTGATCAACATCATGGCCTCGCTGCGGCGGATGGCGATCGGCTTCGCGCTCGCGCTTGCGTTCTCGATTCCGCTCGGGTTGCTGATGGGGCGCAGCCGGTCGACCGCCGCCTTCTTCAATCCGCTGCTGATGCTGATCTACCCGGTGCCGAAGGCGGCGCTGATGCCGATCATCATGCTGTGGCTCGGCGTCGGCGACATCTCCAAGACGCTGGTGATCTTCCTCGGCGTCAGCCTTCCGGTGATCTACCACAGCTTCGAGGGCGCCAAGGCGGTCGAGGAGAAGATGCTGTGGTCGGGCGCGGCGATGGGACTCTCGGCCGGCGAGCGCCTGCTGCGCATCGTCCTGCCCGCAGCCTTGCCGGAGATCCTGACCGGCTGCCGTACCGGCCTGGTGCTGGCGCTGATCACGATGGTCACCAGCGAGATGATCGCGCGGCAGTCCGGCGCCGGCAACATCCTGTTCAACGCGCTCGACATGGGCCAGTACGACACGGTGTTCGCGATGATCATCATCATCGGCGCCATGGGCATCTGCCTCGATGCGGCGTTCGAGGTCGTCAGGCGCTGGCTGGTGCGCTGGTCCGAGCCGCAGTTCGACATGCCGCTGAGCTTCTCATGACGCGCACCTCCAACGACATCCTGCTGGGCGCCGCGCCGATCGTGCTGGTCCTGCTGCTGTGGCAGGGGCTGGTGTCGTTCGGCTACGCGCCGCCGACCCTGCTGCCGCCGCCGGGACAGGTGTTCCAGCGCATGGGCCAGCAACTCACCAGCGTCACCTTCCAGCAGGACATCGTGGCGACGCTGTTCCGGCTGTTCGCGGGCTTTGCGATCGCCGTGGTGCTCGGTGTTTCCCTGGGAATTGCCGCCGCGGTGAGCCCGCCTGTCAACGCCGCCGTCAAGCCGATCGTGCGCGTGCTGGCGCCGCTGCCGAAGGTCGCGCTCTATCCGGCCTTCCTGCTGCTGCTCGGCTTCGGCCACGAATCCAAGATCATGCTGGTGGCGGCGGATGCGCTGTTTCCGATCCTGCTGTCGAGCTATTACGGCGCCGCCACGGTCGAGCAGAAGCTGATCTGGTCGGCGCTCGCCGCCGGGACGCCGCCGCGCGACGTCCTGTGGAAGGTGGTGCTGCCGGCCGCGATGCCCTCGATCCTGACCGGTTGCCGCATCGGCCTCGTGATCTCCTGCATCGTCGTGTTCCTGGCCGAGATGATCACCTCGACCGACGGGCTCGGTCACGTGCTGGTGACCGCCGCGCGCACCTTCCAGGCCGTCGACATGTTCGTGCCGCTGATCACGATCTCGCTGCTGGGCCTCATTCTCAACGCCCTGCTGCAAGGCCTGCGCGCTTATCTGCTGCGCGGCTTCCCCTCGGTCTGATAACAACACAACGACAATCGGGAGAACGACCATGCTGGCGGATCGCATCGAGGCGAAATGGATCGACGCATTCTGTGAGATCTTCGAGCGCTGCGCCGTGAAGGCGGGCGACACCGCTGCGATCCTGTCGGAGACGCAGTCCCGGGCGCTGAACGTCCACATCGCCGAGCTGGCGTTGCTGCGGATGGGCGCGCGGCCGTTCCATGTCGTGGTGCCGACCCCGCGCAACAAGCATCCCGTTCCCGTCCGTTCGACCGGCGCGTCGGAGGCGATCGGCAAGCTCGGGCCGGTGGTCTCAGCGCTTCAGCAGGCCGGCTTCGTCGTCGACTGTACCATCGAAGGCCTGATGCATGCGGTGGAGACGCCGGAGATCCTGAAGGCCGGCGCGCGCATCCTGGTGATCTCCAACGAGCATCCCGAGGCGCTCGAGCGCATGGTGCCGGACTCGGCGCTCGAAAAGCGGGTGCGCGCCGCAGCCAAGATGCTGCGCGGAACCAAGCGGATGCGCGTGACGTCGAAGGCCGGCACCGACCTCGACGTGATCATGGAGGGCGCCTCCACCGTCGGCGTCTGGGGCTGGACCGATCGTCCGGGCACCCTGGCGCACTGGCCGGGTGGCATCGTCGTCAGCTTCCCCAAGAGCAAATCGGTCAACGGCACCATCGTGATGGCGCCCGGAGACATCAACCTCACCTTCAAGCGTTATCTGAGTTCGCCTGTCACGATGACCCTGCGCGACGACTACGTGACCGATCTGGCAGGCGAGGGCGCCGACGCAGCGATGATGCGATCTTATCTCGCGTCCTGGGGCGACCGCGAGGCATACGCCGTGTCGCATGTCGGCTGGGGCATGAACCCCGGCGCGCGCTACGAGGCGCTGGCCATGTACGACCAGCGCGACACCAACGGCACCGAGCTGCGCGCCGTCCCCGGCAACTTCCTGTTCTCCACCGGCGCCAACGAGTTTGCCGGCCGCTACACGGCGGGTCATTTCGACCTGCCGATGATGGGCACCACGATCGAGCTGGATGGGGTCGCCGTGATCAAGCACGGCGTGCTGCAGGATGTGTTCGGGTAGAGTCCTGCGCATTCTACTGGCGAGCTGCCGCCGCGGCGGTAGTGCGCTCCCCTCCCCCTTGCGGGGAGGGGGCGGGGGTGGGGGTCCCCATACGCTGAACTTCGTTGTGGGCACAACTGCTCGTACCCAAACCTCCACTGTGAGACGCGTGGGGCCGCAACACGCCGTCGGTTGATCGATGCAGGGCTCTTGTGCTCGTCGCTCCAAGCACAACTCGTGGACCCCCACCCCCAACCCCTCCCCGCAAGGGGGAGGGGAGCGCACCGTCCTCACGGGGCGGGCCGGCCCAAATGACAAGCGCCGAGACAGAATCATCCCGCTATTCTGTTAAAAATAATCTTCTTGCGATTTTTCGGAAATCATGGTTCTCTCTCTGCATCCCGCCTCACTGCGGAGGGGCGTTGCGCGCGATCGTCACGACACGCGAGGTGGGGATGCGATGGCCGCGAGAGATCGCAGCGTCTTCTTACGAGGGCGCGGACGAACGATCGCTCGCGGACGTGAAGTCGCAGCGTCCTGATACCCCGATGCTGGTATCAAGTCGCGTCGGCCTGAGTGCCGCGCGGTGATGGTGGCCAACAAGCCCGGCGCACCAGGGAGACTGCGTATAAGCGTTAGACCCATCGCGCAGGGAATGCCGGCGTGTTCGGCTTTGCCTGTGGTACCTGCCGCCTGCATTTTTTTCGCAGGCGGGCCATGGGTGAGGCCTTCACCCGGCATTCCCTGCGCCCTCTGCATGATTCGCGAGGGACCCATTCGATGCATGACTCGGGCGAGATGCGCCGCGAGAACGACCAGTTATGTCGTAGCTGTTTATTTGGCCCGCTGTTTGAGCCGTGAACCCACCCCACCCACCGCCGTCGGCGTTCGCCGGGACGACGTCGGAGTTCGTTGATGTCGTTGCGGTCAACATTCGCGAGAGGCGAAGATCACCGCAGCCGTAGGGCGGGCAAAGCGGCCACCCGCAGGGCGGTTGCGTGCCCACCGTAGATCCACGCAATCGGCGCGACTGGTGGGCACGGCGCGCGAGAGATCGTCACGATCCGGCGACGGCGTGGCGCGCCTTTGCCCACCTCACGGCTCCGTTGCTGCCGCGTGCTCCGCCTCAATCCACCACCGGCGGCCGGGCGAGCTTGAAATGCCGCAGCATCTCGACCAGCGCGCCGAGCCGCTGCTCGCGATAGGCCGCAACGTCCATGCCGGAATAATCGAGGAAGCCGGCGCCGGTGCGCAGGCCGATGCGGCCCTCGGCCATGTTGCGCTCGATCACTTCGGGTGCGCGGTAGCGGTCGCTGCCCAGCGCGCCTTCGAGGTAGCGGCTGGCGTAGTAGAGAATGTCACCGCCACCCCAGTCGATGAATTCGAGCAGGCCGAGCACCGCGTAGCGGAAGCCGAAGCCGTAGCGGATCGCCTTGTCGATCTCCTCGGCGCTGGCGACGCCTTCGTCGACCATGCGCGCCGCCTCGTTCATGGCGAGCGCCTGGATGCGCGGCACGATGAAGCCCGGCGTCGCCGCGCAGACCACCGGCACCTTGCCGATGTCTTCCAGTAGCGCCTTCAGCCGCGCGGTGACATCGGGATCGGTCGCCTTGCCCGGCGAGATCTCGACCAGCGGAATCAGATAGGCTGGATTGAGCCAGTGCGCATTCAGGAAGCGCTCAGGACGCTCCACCGCACCAGAGAGATCGTCGACCAGGATCGTCGATGTCGTCGAGGCGATGATGACGTCGGGCGCGACCGCGCGCGACGCCGCAGCCAGCACTTCGCGCTTGAGGTCGACGATCTCCGGCACGCCTTCGAACACCAGCGTGGTCTGTGCGAGGACATCGCCGCTCGAGCCGGCCGGCGCGACGGCGATCTTGTCCATCAGCTTGTTGGCGTCAGCGGCCTGCAGCATCCCGAGCCGCGCCAAGGTCGCGAATGTCGCGCCGACCTCGCCGAGCGCATCGCGCTGCAGGCTGGCGAACTCTTCCGCCGTGCGCGGCTTGATGTCGATCATCGTCACGGGATGGCCGGCATAGGCGAAGGCGACGGCGATGCCGCGGCCCATGCGGCCGGCGCCGAGGCAGGCGATATGACCGCGCGCGCTCATTGAGCAAATCCATCGCGCAGCAACGCCTGCAGTGCGGTCCGGTCGAGACCAGCCAGGCCGAGGCTCGCCAGCGTGCGTCCCGTTGCCATGAAATCCTCACCGCAGATCGCACCGCCGATGGCCAGGAAGGCGCGGGCGAGCGGCGTCGGCGTGCCGGTCAGCTCGGCGGCCGAGATCAGGAACGACAGGCCGAGCCTGAGATCCTCGCGCATGTAGCGGTGCTGCGTCAGCACGAGCTGCTCGCGCCAATCGCCGGAATCGGTCAACCGATCGTGCGAGCCGCGGCCATACATCCAGATCTCGCCCTCCTTGGCATAGTGATGCGCCAGCGGAAAATGCGGCGCGCCGTAGCCGAGCGCCTCGCGCACCGCGATCCGCTCCGCATCGAGCGCATCGGTAACGCGGCGGATCGAAGGTTGCGTGCCTTCCTTGTGAATGTCCCAGCGCTCGAAATGCTCGATGGGGCCGGCATTCATCACGATCAGCGGCGGATGGATGATGCAGCCGGCATTCATCAGAGCGCCCGACAGCGCATCGCCGCATGGCTCGATCACGCCGGGGAAGGCGCGGCCGATCACCGCGAGCGCGTGCTCCGCCGTCTTGAGAGGAAACACGCCGACCGGGAGCCGCTTGGCCCGGATGGTGATGGCAACCTCGAACGGGCCGTGCTTGCGCGTCAGCCAGGGCAGGGTGCCGGTCTCGGCGTAGCTGACGCTGGCTTCATTGCCGGCCTCGCGCGCCGCCGCTGCGAAGATCATGGTGCCGAAGGTCGCCGGGGGCAGGAACACGACCTGCCCATCGGCGAGATGCGGCGCCAGCAGGCGGGCGATGTCGGCTTGCGCGAAGGCCGGCGCCGGGCAGAGGATCAGCTCGGCACCGCTGATAGCCTCGCCGATGTCGGTCGTGACCAGCGCGAGCCGCGCCTCATGCCGGCCATTGACGTCCTTGACGACGATCGTCGAGCCCGCCGCGCGATGCTGCGCGACAGCGTCCGCATCGCGGCGCCACAGCCGGACCTCGTGACCTCCCAGCGCGAAATCGCCTGCCGCTGCAAAGGAGCCGTTGCCGCCGCCGAGCACTGCAATTTTCAAGAGTGCGTCTCCGTCTCGCTTATTTGGGGCCGTCGATCTGGCGCAGCAGATGGTGCTGCACCTTGCCGAGCGCAGTGCGCGGCAGGTCGTCGACGAACACGATGTCGCGCGGCACCTTGAAGCGCGCGAGCTGCGCCTGCAGATGCGCGCGCAAGGTGTCCACATCGAGCGCGCAGCCCTGGCGCCTGACGACGAACGCCACCGGCACCTCGTCCCAGCGCGGATCGGGCCGGCCGATCACGCCGCATTCGACGACGTCGGGATGCTCGCGGAGCACGCGCTCGATCTCGGCCGGATAGACGTTCTCGCCGCCGGAGATGATCATGTTGTTCTTGCGCTCGAGCACGAAGAAGTACCCCTCGGCATCGCGCTGGGCGATGTCGCCGGTGCGGTACCAGCCGTCATGGATCGCCTGTTGCGTGGCTTTGGCGTTGCCCCAATATTCGAAGAACAAATTGGGCCCGCGCACGGCGATCTCGCCCGCTTTGCCCGCCGGAAGCTCGTCGCCGTCTTTGTCGATGATCTTGGCCTCGCAGCACAGCCCGGGCAGGCCGGTCGAGCCTGCGCGCGAGAGGTCGCCGCCGAGCCGTGTGTAGACCGCGATCGGACAGGTCTCGGTCGAGCCATAGACCTGCAGCACCGGCACGCCGCGCGCCGTGATACGCTCGATCAGCGCTGGCGGCACGATGCTCGATCCGGTCGCAACAGCTCTCAGCGAGGACAGGTCCGTCGCGTTCCAATCGGGATGCTCGGTGACGGCCTGGATGGTTGCCGGCACCAGCACGGTCAATGTCGGCCGGTCGTTGACGATCGCTGCCAGCGTCGAATCCGGCGTGAAGCGGGCGTGCAGCGTGACGGTGGCGCCGTGATGCAGGGCCGGCGTGGTCTGGATGTTGAGGCCGCCGACATGGAACAGCGGCAGCACCGTCAGTACGTGATCATCGGAGGTCAGGCCATGCATGTGCTGGCTCATCACCCCGTTCCACAGCAGCGCCTCCTGCCGCAGCACCGCGCCCTTCGGCCGGCCCGTGGTGCCCGAGGTGTAGACGATCAGCAGCGGGCAGGAGAGATCGATGTGCGGGTTGCGGTCGTCGCCATGACCGCGCGCCAGCAGTTCATCGAGCGTCAGTCCGTCGGCCGGGGCAAAGTCGATGCCGACCGGCGCTGTCTCCGGGTGGCTCTCGGCCAGCGCCGGCAGCACCGGCGCGAACGCCTGCTCCAGCACCAGCACCTTGGCGGCAGCATCCGAGAGAATGAAGACCTGCTCGGCCACTGCAAGCCGCCAGTTCAACGGCACCAGGATCGCGCCGAGCCGCGCACAGGCATAGAGCAGGACCAGATAGTCCGGCCGGTTGAGGCTCAGAATCGCGACGCGGTCGCCACGTCCGACGCTGAACTCCGACTTGAGCGCGCGCGCCATCAGCGCGATGCGCTCGCTGAAATCGGCATAACTCTGCGTTACGCCATCGAAATGGATCGCCGGCTTGTCCGGCGTGAACGCCGCATTGCGCTCGATCAGGCTGCAGAGGTCCACGCTCAGTCGTCCGTCTCGCCGGGCTCGTACAGTGCCTCGCGGCCGATGCGGTCGAGGCACAATTCCGCGGTCCAGGGCAACATCAGGGAGCCGCAACGGCTGTCGCGATAGATGCGCTCCAGCGGCAGCGTCTTCAGCATCGATTGTCCGCCGCAGGTGCGGATGGCGAGCGCCGCCAGGTCATTGGCCCCCTCCATCACCGAGTACTGCGCCGCATAGGCGCGCAGCACCTGCTCCTTCGTCGGATTGGCGCGTGCCTCAGTGACGGCCTGGAACCAGATGCCTTTGATCTGTTCCAGCTTGATCTGCATCTGCGCGACCGCGATCTGCTTGGTCGGGTACATCCGCCGCTTGACCGGCGGCATGCCCGGCACCTCGCCGCGCAGATATTTGACGGTGAAGTCATACGCGGCCTGCGCCAGCCCCATATAGGTCGGCGACAGCGTCATGAACATGTGCGGCCAGCGCATCGCTGCCTGGAAGTAGACGCCGCGCGGCATCAAGGCGGCGTCCTCCGCAACGAAGACATCCTTGAACAGCAGTGTGCGTGACACCGTGCCGCGCATGCCCAGCGGATCCCAGTCACCGACGACAGAGACGCCCTCCGTTTTCGCCGGCACAGCGAGATAGAGCGTGTTGCGGCGGGACGCCTTCTCACCCTCGCTGACTTCGGTGCATAGCACTCCATAATAATCTGCGTGTCCGGCAAGCGAGGCGAAGATCTTCTTGCCGTTGATCAGCCAGCCGCCCTTGACCGGCTTGGCCTCGGTGCCGAACGCGACGCCGCCCGCTGCCGCCGCGCCGCCCTCCGAGAACGGCTGCGAATAGATCGCGCCGTCGTCGACGATGCGCTTGTAGTGGATCGCGCGCCGCCGCTCGTGCTCGGCGCGGACGTCCTCGTCCATGTCGAGATCGTCGGCGAGCGGTCCGGACCACAGGGTCGAGCAGACGTGCATGTTCCAGGTCAGCGCGGTGGCGCCGCAATAGCGGCCGATCTCGGCGGCGGTGAGTGCATAGGTCTGGTAGCCCGCACCGAGGCCGCCGAGAGCCTTGGGAACGGAGATGCCGAGCAGGCCCGCGCGATGCAGGTCCTTGTAGTTCTCAGTCGGAAAGCTCGCCTCGCGATCCCAGGTCGCGGCGCGGCCCGCCAGCACGCTCTGCCCGAGTTCCCGGGCCCGTGCGATGATGTCGGCCTGCTCGGCCGTGAGCCGATATGCCGCCGGATCGAACATCGGAGCATCGAGGGCTTCGCCGGAGGCTGTCGCCGTCTTCTGGACCGGGATCGTCATCATCTCTCCGCTGTCGCTGGTGTTGCACGTGCCGTCAGGAACGTATCGAGTGCGGCGTTGAAATCGCCGGGCCGTTCGAGATTGACGAGATGACCGGCGCCCTGAAGTTCGACGTAGTCGGACGAAGGAATGAAGCTCGCCATCTTCTCCATCATCGGCGCCGGCGCGTTGCGATCCTTCGAGCCCGAGAGCACCAGCGCCGGCACCTTGATGTCCTTCAAGGCTTGTCGCCGGTCGAAACCGAGCAGGGCCAGCATGCTGGCGCGATAGCTTGCCTCGGGTACGCCGGCCATGCAGGAGGTTGCAATTTCAAGGCCGCGCGGATCGGGATCGTCGCCGACCAACTCCTTGACCAGGTCCGGCGCCAGCGACGCCATCGTCGCGCCCCGATCGAGCGGGCCGAGGCGCGCCTCGATGAACGATTTCTGCCAGTCCCCGTCGGCCTTGCCGAAGGCCGGGCTGGTCTGAGCCAACACCACGGCTGCCGCGGCCTGCGGATGCGTCGTCAGCCATTCCTGTACGATCATTCCGCCGATGGAATGACCAACGAGGATCGGCTGCTTGGCGCCGATCTGGATCAGGAAATCTTGAAGCGCAGCGGCGAGCGTGGTGATGCTGACCATGTCGAGCCGTGCGGATCGGCCATAGCCCGGCATGTCCCAGGCCACCGCATGGCAGCGCTCGCCGAAATAATCGAGCTGACCACGCCATGCGCGCGCGGCACCACCGATGCCGTGCAGGAACACAACGCTCTGTTGCTCGGGCGTCCCCGATGCCTCGTAGCCGAAGCGGCCGTCCTTCGTGGTAAAGATTTGCGACGCAGGCACGCAGACCTCCGAGATATGCCCGAGGCCGCTACGTTGCTCGCTCCGGGCCCTTGAACGCTAGTCGCGGTAACCGAGGTGTCAAGCCGCTTCCGGCGTGTTGTTGCAAAAATTTGAAGTTTAAAATAACTTCCCCGTCGAGACCTGCCAACGAAATCAGAGGAGGCGCACGCATGTCCGGACTTCCGCAAGCCGCGCATGCGATGGTGACGGGGGGCGGGCGCGGCATCGGCCGCGAAATCGCGCGCGCCTTGAAGCTTGCGGGCGCAACCGTGACGATCGTCGGTCGCAACGGCGCAACGCTCGATGAGGCGGTCGCGGCCGGATGCGCGGATCACGCCGCAATCGCCGATGTTGCCGATCCGGCGGCGCTCAATGCCGCAGCCGCAAGCGCCGCCGCGCGTCGGCCGATCGACATCCTGATTGCCAATGCGGGAAGCGCAGAATCGGCGCCGTTCCTGAAATCCGACACCGCGCTGTTCCACCGCATGATGGACATCAACTTCATGGGCGTCGTCCACGCCGTGCAGGCGGTGCTGCCGGCGATGAAGGGCAGGCCCTATGGCAGGATTGTCGCCGTGGCGTCGACCGCGGGTCTCAAGGGCTATCCCTATGTCAGCGCGTACACCGCGGCCAAGCATGCGGTCGTCGGCCTCACGCGATCGCTGGCGCTGGAGCTGGCCGCGACGCGCGTCACGGTCAATGCCGTGTGTCCCGGCTTTACCGATACCGATCTTGTCGCGGAAAGCGTCGACAACATCATGAAAAAGACCGGCCGCAGCCGGGAGCAAGCGATCGCCGAACTTGCCAAGCGCAATCCGCAGGGGCGTCTCATCACGCCGCAGGAGGTTGCCGACACCGTGCTGTGGCTGTGCGGCAGCGGTGCCGGTGCGATCACAGGGCAGGCGATCGCGGTTGCCGGCGGCGAAGTGTGAGCCGCAGCGCCCTGGCCTAACGAAGACAGTTGAACAGAGGGAGCTTACATGTCGAGACCGGCCAATCCCGTCACCGTGCCGCTGGTGGACTACAAGCCGAGCCATTTCCTGCTTGCGGTCAAGGATCGCGTCGCGACCGTGACGTTGAACCGGCCCGAGCGCAAGAACCCGCTGACCTTCGAGAGTTATCGCGAGCTGACCGACTTCTTCCGGGCCTGCGCGTTCGACGATGACGTCAAGGCGATCGTCGTGGCCGGTGCAGGCGGCAATTTCTCGTCCGGCGGCGACGTTTTCGAGATCATCGGTCCGCTGGTGAAGATGGACACTAAGGGCCTGACCGCGTTCACCCGCATGACCGGCGATCTGGTCAAGGCGATGCGCGCCTGTCCTCAGCCGGTCGTGGCTGCCGTGGAGGGCATCTGCGCCGGCGCGGGCGCGATCGTCGCAATGGCCTCGGATATCCGGCTCGCCACGACCGGTGCCAAGGTCGCCTTCCTGTTCAACAAGGTCGGCCTTGCCGGCTGCGACATGGGCGCCTGTGCGATCCTGCCGCGCATCATCGGCCAGTCGCGCGCCTCCGAGCTGCTCTACACCGGCCGCTTCATGAGCGCGGACGAAGGCGAGCGCTGGGGCTTCTTCAGCCGTATCGTTGCGCCGGCCGAAGTGCTGACCCAGGCGGTGACGCTGGCGACCGAGATCGCGAACGGTCCAACCTTCGCCAACACCATGACCAAGCGCATGCTGGCCATGGAATGGGCGATGTCGGTGGAGGAGGCGATCGAGGCGGAGGCAGTTGCCCAGGCCTTGTGCATGACAACAGAGGATTTCAATCGCGCTTTCGAAGCCTTCGCCGCCAAGTCCAAACCGGTCTTCCAGGGGAATTGAGCTGCTGCGGGAACCGAAGGGACTTGCCAGGAGATATTTTAGGTCTAAAATAATTTTCATTGGCTCGGCTCTCCAGTGGAGGCGCTCATGAAGATCGCGATCATCGGCGGCGGACCTGCCGGTCTCTATGCGGCGATATTGCTCAAGAAGCAGCGGCCCAGCGCCGACATCGCGGTCTACGAGCGCAACCGCGCCGACGATACGTTCGGCTTCGGCGTCGTGTTCTCCGACGCCACGCTCGACAATTTCGAGAAGCACGATCTGCCGAGCTACCAGCGGATCACCCAGGAGTTCGCCTACTGGGATGATATTGCCGTGCATTTCCGCGGCACGGTCCACCGGGTCGGCGGCAATGGTTTCTGCGGTTGCTCGCGCCGCACGCTGCTGCGAATCCTGCAGGAGCGAGCGCGCGAGCTGGGTGTGACCCTGCAGTTCGAGGTCGACCTCGAGGACGAGTCGCAATTCGCTGATGCGGATCTCCTGATCCTGTCTGACGGCATCAACAGTCGTTTCCGTCAGAAGTACGTCGATCACTTCCAGCCGGAGGTGGATCTGCGCGCCAACAAGTTCGCGTGGATGGGCTCGACCAAGCCGCTCGATGCCTTCACCTTCATCTTCCAGGAGACCGAGTGGGGTCCGTTCATCGCGCACGCCTACCAATACGAGGCGGGGCACTCGACCTGGATCTTCGAGACGGATCCGGAGACCTTCGAGCGGGCCGGCCTGACCGGGCTCGATGAGCGGCAATCCGCCGACCGCATGAAGGAGATCTTCGGCTGGTTCCTCGGCGACCATCCGCTGCTGATCAACCGCTCGATGTGGCGCAATTTCCCGATGATCCGCAACAAGCGCTGGGTCAAGGACAACATGGTGCTGCTCGGTGACGCCAAGTCGACTGCGCATTTCTCGATCGGCTCGGGCACCAAGCTTGCGATGGAGGACGCGATCGCGCTGGCTGACGCCATGCAGCGCGCGCCCAACATTCCGGCGGCTCTCGATCTTTACGAGCATGGCCGGCGCGAGGAGGTCGAGAAGACCCAGCACGCCGCCGACGTGTCGCTGGTCTGGTTCGAGCACGTCGACCGCTTCTGGGATTTCGATCCGGTTCAGTTCGCGTTCGGCGTGATGACGCGCTCGAAAGCGATCACCTACGACAATCTCACTCTGCGCGCGCCGGACTTCGTGGCCGAGGTTGACAAGGCCTTCGCGCGGCAGGTCCGCGCCAAGGGCTTCGACGTCGACGTCGAGAAACCGGTCGCACCGATGTTCCAGCCGTTCAAGCTGCGGGAGATGACGGTCACGAACCGCGCGGTGCTGTCGCCGATGTGCATGTACTCCGCGGATGAAGGCGTGCCTGGCGATTTCCACCTGGTGCATTACGGCTCGCGCGCGATCGGCGGCGCGGGCCTGCTGTTCACCGAGATGACCTGCGTCAGCCGCGATGCGCGTATCACACCCGGCTGTGCCGGTTTGTGGAACGACGCCCAGGAGGCGGCCTGGACGCGCATCGTCGATTTCGTCCACGCCAACTCGAAAGCGAAGTTCGCGCTGCAGCTCGGCCACGCCGGCCGCAAAGGCGCGACCAAGCTGATGTGGGACGGTATCGACCAGCCGTTGGAGCAGGGGGGCTGGGACGTGGTGTCGGCGTCGCCATTGCCGTATTTCCCGGACAGCCAGGTGCCGCGCGAGCTCGACCGCGCGGCGATGGATGCGATCAAGGCCGACTTCGTCGCTGCGGCCGAGCGTGGCAACCGCTGCGGATTCGACATGCTCGAACTGCACTGCGCCCACGGCTATTTGCTCGCGAGCTTCATCTCGCCGCTGACCAACAAGCGCACCGACGGCTATGGCGGCGCGCTGGAGAACCGGCTGCGCTTCCCGCTGGAAGTGTTCGCGGCGATGCGCGCGGCGTGGCCGGCGCACAAGCCGATGTCGGTGCGCATCTCCGCCACCGACTGGGCCGACGGCGGCGTCACTGGTGACGTCGCGGTGCTGATCGCCCGCGCGTTCGGCGAGGCCGGCGTCGATCTCGTCGATGTCTCGACCGGCCAGACCGTTTGCGAGGCCAAGCCGATCTACGGCCGCATGTTCCAGACGCCGTTCTCCGATCAGGTCCGCAATGAGGCTGATGTCGCGACCATGTGTGTCGGTAACATCACCTCGGCCGACCAGGTCAACACCATCCTGGCCGCCGGCCGCGCCGATCTCGTCGCGCTCGGCCGTCCGCATCTGGTCGACCCCGCCTTCACGATGAAGGCCGCGGCCTGGTACGGCGCCGACACGTTCTGTCCGCCGCAATATCTGCCGGGCAAGGAGCAAATCTTCCGCAACAGCGTCCGCGACCGGCAGGATTTCGAGGAGCTGAAGATTAAGGCTAAGCCGAAGACGCGGGCCGAGCTGACGGCAGAGGCTGCGAAGCCGCTTGCGGCGGAGTAAGGCTCCGTGCCACGCTGCTGCCCGGTACGAGAAGTACGAGTGGAGTAGAGGCGATGAAGGCGATCATCGTTGGCGGCGGTATCGGCGGATTGACCACGGCCCTGATGCTGCGGGCGCGCGGCATCGACTGTGAGCTGTTCGAGCAGGCGGATGCAATCCGCGAGCTCGGTGTCGGCATCAACACCCTGCCGCACGCGATCCGGGAGCTCGCCCAGCTCGGGCTGCTCGACCGGCTCGACGAAGTCGCCATCCGGACCTATGAGCTGTTCTACTTGACTCGGCGCGGCCAGGAGGTCTGGCACGAGACCCGCGGGCTCGACGCCGGCCACGACGTGCCGCAATTCTCGATTCACCGCGGCCGTCTGCAGAGCGTGATCCATCAGGCGGTGATTCAGCGGCTCGGGCCTGAGAAGGTCCACACCGGCTGCCGGCTCGGCTCGTTCACCCAGGACGAGGGCGGTGTGACCGCCTATTTCTTCGACCGCACCGGCGCTCATGTTCACACCGTCCGCGGGGACGTCCTGATCGGCGCCGACGGCATTCATTCCAAGGTCCGGCAGACGCTGTTCCCCAATGAGGGCGCGCCGTGCTGGAACGGCCTGATGCTGTGGCGCGGCGCCACCGACTGGCCGGCGTTCCTGACCGGGCGGTCGATGATCATCGCCGGCGGCCTGAACGCCAAGGCGGTGATCTATCCGATCGCCGAGGGCTCGAGCCCCGCGACCCGCCTCACCAACTGGGCCGTGCTGGTGCGCATCGGCGATGCCAACACCGCGCCGCCGCGGCGTGAGGACTGGTCGCGGCTCGGCAAGACGGACGAGCTGATGCCGCATGTCAACGGCTTCTCCATTCCCCAGGTCGACTTCGCCGCGATGGTGCGGGCGACGCCGGAGTTCTGGGAATATCCCTGCTGCGACCGCGATCCGCTGCCGTACTGGTCGAGCGGCCGCGTCACCTTGTTGGGCGATGCCGCGCATCCGATGTACCCGGTCGGCTCCAATGGCGCCTCGCAGGCCATTCTCGATGCCCGCGCGCTCGCCGATGCCTTGGCCCGCTCCGAGCATCCGCGCCAGGCGCTGATGGCCTATGAGCAGAAGCGGCTGCCGATGACCGCCGAGATCGTCGCGTCGAACCGCCGCGGCGGCCCCGAGGGCGTCATCGATGCCGTCGAGCAGCTCGCGCCGCAAGGCTTCACGGACATCAACACCATCCTCAACTACGAAGCCCGAGAGGGTATCGTGCGCGGTTATGCGAGCCGGGCCGGCTTTGCCGCGCGGATGGTGACGCGGCAGGCGTCGTAGCAACTATCTGAGACTGCCCGAACGGCTGCCCCTCGCCCCATCCCTCTCCCCGTGAGGACGGGGAGAGGGAGCGCGCTACGTTCTGCGCAACAGTTCGAAACAAGCGCCAGATCAGACTCACGCCCCCGGAGGCGGGGGCAGGAAGTGGATGTTGTGCTCGGCGGCGAGCTTCACCACGTCGTCCGGGTTCTGCTCGCGCATGTTGTGGATCGCCCAGAACAGCTCGTAGAGCCGCCGCGTCGGCGACACCCAGAACAGCGTCTTTGCCGTCTGCTGCGACTTGTTGAAGATGCCGTGCGGCTTGCCCATCGGCAGCCGCACCGTGTCGCCGGCGGTGGCGTATTCCTCGGCGCCATCCAGGAAGAAGTCGAGCCGTCCTTCGAGGATGTAGAGATACTCGTCCTGGTCGGGGTGGATGTGCGGCGGCACGAAGGTGCCGACCGGGAACGTCGCGTGCCAGGAGAAGCTGTGCTCGGTGCGGTTCTTCGGCACATAGACCTGGCCGAGAATGTTCCAGGAGATGCCCTGGATGCCCTCATTGGCCCGGGTGATGCCGGCGATTTCCGGATGGTTCATGTCGTTTTCGCTCCCTGCTGTTACTTGGCCGCGCAATCCTTGGCGTAGCGGTCGGCGTAGTTTTCGAACACCTTCTGTACGATCTCGGTCTGGAACTTGCCATCCGGCCGCTTGGCGACCTTGGTCAGATAGAAGTCCTGGATCGGATAGCCGTTGGTGTTGAACTTGAAGTTACCGCGCAGCGAGGCAAAATCGGCCTTCTTCAGCGCCGCGGCTACTGCATCCTTGTTGCTGAGGTTGCCGCCGACTGCCTTCACGGCGCTGTCGATCAGCAGCGCGGCGTCATAGGCCTGCATCGCGTAGGTGCCGGGCACGCTGTTGTAGGCGGCCTCGTAGCCGGCGACGAACTTCTTGCTCTGCGGATTGTCGAAATTGGGCGCCCAGTTGGCGCCGCCGAACATTCCGACCGCGGCATCCTGCTGCGCAGGGAGCGTGGATTCGTCGACCGTGAAGGCCGAGAGCACCGGAATGGTGTCGGCAAGGCCGGCCTGCTTGAACTGCTTGACGAGGTTCACGCCCATGCCACCCGGCATGAAGGTGAACACGGCGTCCGGCTTCTGCGAGGAGATCTTGGACAGCTCGGGCTGGAAGTCGAGCGTGTTGAGCGGAACGTAGGACTCTTCGACGATCTCGCCCTTGTAGTCGAGCTTGAAGCCGGCGACGGAATCGCGCCCGGCCTGATAGTTCGGAACCAGCAGATACATCTTCTTGTAGCCGCGGTCCTGCGCGACCTTGCCGAGAACGGCATGCACTTGGTCGTTCTGGTACGAGGTCACGTAGAAGTAGGGGCTGCATTCCTTGCCGGCGTAGCTGGACGGACCGGCATTCGGGCTGATCAGGAAGGTCTTGTTCTCGGTGACCGGCCGGTGGATGGCCTGCAGCATGTTGGAGAAGATCGGACCGACGACGAAGTCGACCTTGTCACGCTCGAGCAGGCCCTTGACCTTGGTGATCGCGGCATCCGGCTTCAGCTCGTCGTCGGCGACCACCACCTCGACGTCCTTGCCGCCCATCTTGCCGCCGAGGTCCTTGATGGCAAGGTTGAAGCCGTCGCGGACCTGGCCGCCGAGCGCGGCGGCGGGGCCGGAGAGGGTGACGATGACGCCGATCTTGATTTTGTCGTCGGCCAGCGCCGGCTGGGCGAGCAGGCTCGCGGCAATGCCAAGACCGACGCCGAGACCGGCCAGCTTCGAACTCATTTTCATGACAACTCCCCCGGGATGCGGAAATTCAGGTTTATGTTTTTTGCACCTGACCAAACGATGGGCCAGACCGCAGCTTGGTCACAAGCCTAGTCTGATGACGCCCTCAGCTGCAAGCGAGCTGCTCGCGGAAGGGGCAGTTTCGGCACGTATGCAAGCGCCGCGCCAATTGCTTGAAGGTTAAAGGAATTGCCTCCTCATCGTCCTGCGCAAAATGACGGTACATTTTTCCTTGCTCCCAGGAGGTCCTGAAGGTCAAACTCACGAGCCTCGCCAGACGAGGCTGAACGTGCCCAAGTGATTCCGTCATGACGCTTGATTCCGAGACCAAGGCCGTCGAGCTGCCCGAGGACCATGCCGAGGAGCTGCGGCTGTGGCTGCGCCTGCTCACCTGCACGACCCTGATCGAAGGCGAGATCCGCAGCCGGCTGCGCGAGCGTTTCGACGTGACCCTGCCGCGTTTCGACCTGATGGCGCAGCTCGACAAGGCGCCTGATGGCATGACCCTGTCCGACGTCTCCAAGCGCATGATGGTCTCGAACGGCAACGTCACCGGACTGGTCGAGCGCCTCGTCGAATCCGGCCATCTGGATCGCCGCACCTCCGACACCGACCGCCGCGTCCAGGTGATCCGGCTGACCAAGCTCGGCCGCGCCGAATTCCGCAAGATGGCGGCCGAGCACGAGACCTGGATCGCGGACATCTTCGGCGATCTCACGGAGAAGGACGTGCGCGAGTTGATGCGGCTGCTCGCCAAGACCAAGGGATCGGCGCAGAAGGCCGTGCAGCGCCGGCAGGATTGAAGCGGGCCTGACAGGACGTCGCAGGCCACGCTGCCACGCGCGGCAGGCGCTCAAACAATTTGCGGGCAGTGCACAATCTTCGGCTCTTGCGCCTAGATGTTTTAAGTCTAAAATGTTTAGGACTGAAACGTGCCGGGCGTCCTTCCCTTCAGACAGGAGCGTGTGATGGCCACTGCCGCCAAGGTTCAGCAGCCGGAGAGCGCCAGCGCGCATGCGCATAGCGCCCACGTCGACACCTTCGCCCAGGACAATCTGCCGCCGCGTGAGCTGTGGCCAGACTTCGTCTTCAGCCGGCCCGAATTCCAGTATCCGCCGCGGCTGAACTGCGTGACGCATTTCGTCGATCGCTGGGTCAAGGAGGGGCGGGGCGATGCGCCATGCATCATCAGCGCTGACATCAGCTACACGTATCGCGAGCTGCAGGCACTGGTGAACAGGATCGCCAACGTCCTGGTCGGCAAGCTCGGTCTCGTGCCCGGCGGCCGCGTGCTGCTCCGCTCCGCGAACAATCCGATGATGGTTGCCACCTATCTGGCCGTCATCAAGGCCGGCGGCATCGTGGTCGCCACCATGCCGCTGCTGCGCGCCAAAGAGCTGTCCTATCCGATCCAGAAGGCGCAGATCGCGCTGGCCTTGTGCGACGGCAAGCTGGCCGACGAGATGGAAAAGACCCGCCCGATCGCGCCGGCGCTGAAGCAGGTGGTCTATTGGGGCAACGGCCAGCCCAACGCGCTGGAGGCGCTGATCGCCGATGCCAGCCCGGAGTTCACCGCGGTCGATACCGCCTCCGACGATCTCTGCCTGATCGCCTTCACCTCCGGCACGACCGGCGATCCCAAGGGCACCATGCATTTCCACCGCGACATGCTCGCGGTGTGCGACGGCTACGCCCGCAACGTGCTGCGCGCCAGCCAGAGCGACCGCTTCATCGGCACCGCACCGCTCGCCTTCACCTTCGGTTTCGGCGGCGTGCTGTTTCCGATGCACATCGGGGCATCCTACGTCGTGCTGGAAAAGACCTCGCCGGACGATCTGCTCGCGGCCATCGAGCGCTACAAGGCCACCATCTGCTTCACGGCGCCGACCGCCTATCGGGCCATGCTGAGCAAGCTCGATGGGCGCGACATCTCCTCGCTGCGCAAATGCGTCTCCGCCGGTGAGACCCTGCCGAAGCCGACCTTCGACGCCTGGCTGAAGGCGACCGGGCTGAAGCTGATGGACGGCATCGGCTCGACCGAGATGCTGCATATCTTCATCAGTGCCGTCGAGGACGAGATCCGTCCCGGCGCCACCGGCAAGCCGGTGCCGGGCTACGAGGCCAAGATCGTCGACGACGAGGGCCACGACGTGCCGCCGGGCACGATGGGGCGGCTCGCGGTGCGGGGTCCCACCGGCTGCCGCTATCTCGCCGACGAGCGTCAGCGCAAATACGTCCAGAACGGCTGGAATGTCACCGGCGACACCTATGTGATGGATGAGGACGGCTACTTCTGGTATCAGTCGCGCTCTGACGACATGATCGTCTCGTCCGGCTACAACATCGCCGGCACCGACGTCGAGGCGGCGCTTTTGACGCATGCGGCGGTCGCCGAATGCGGCGTCGTCGGTGCTCCCGACGACGCGCGCGGAATGGTCGTGAAGGCGTATGTCGTGCTGGCGCCGGGGGTGGAAGGCACGCCGGCGCTGGTGGCCGAGCTGCAGGAGCATGTCAAACGCGAGATCGCGCCGTACAAATATCCGCGCGCGATCGAGTTCGTGACGCAACTGCCCAAGACCGAGACCGGCAAGCTGAAGCGGTTCGCCCTGCGGCAGATCGCGCAGGCTGCCGCTACGCCGTCGCCCGGCGCGGCCTCGTAGGAGAGACAAGGAGAGACGTTCGTGAGCACGACCAAGGCGCCCACGCTGGCCGTGGTGAAGCAGGATGAGGCCGAGGGCATGCGCGTTCTGCAGCCGAGCGGCTGGCCGATGCCAAAGGGCTACGCCAACGGCATCAGTGCCGAGGGGCGCATCGTCGTCACCGGCGGCGTGATCGGTTGGGACGCGAGCGAGACGCTCGCCGATGGCTTTGTGACGCAGGTCCGGCAGGCGCTGGAAAACATCGCCGCGATCCTGGCTGAAGGCAATGCGCGTCCGGAGCACCTGGTGCGGCTGACCTGGTACGTCGTCGACATGGATGAGTATCTCGGCAATTTGAGGGAGCTTGGGAAGATCTATCGCGAGATCTTTGGCAGTCATTATCCCGCGATGGCCCTGGTGCAGGTCGTCAGGCTGGTCGAGAAGGCCGCGCGGGTGGAGATCGAGGCGACTGCGGTGGTACCGCGCTGAGGGCGCGTGCTGCCGGCAGGGGCTGGTCTTTGATCGGTCGAACTTGGAACGTGACATCGCGTTCTCGCGGCTGGTCGGCCCGAGCTTTGCTGGTCGATCACCCCCGGCGAAAATCGAGGGCGCAGGGAAGGCCGGGTGTCCACCACACCCGCGGCCCCCGTGCGACAGAGAATGCACGGGGCAGGAACCACAGGTGGGCCGAACATGCCGGCCTTCCCTGCGCGATGTTTGACGGCTTATACGTGGTCTCCCTGGTGCGCCGGGCTTGTTGGCCACCATGATCCGCGCGATGCTCTGAGCATCGTCGCGAACGTGATACCAGCGTCGGGGTATCAGGACATCACGACTTCACCGTACGCCACGACATCACTCGTCCGCGCAACAAGCGCATGATGCAACGGCGTCCACCGCGGCCTGCCCCACGTATCGTGACGACGCGTACGCCCCTCTTCGCCTGGGCAGGTTGGGCGCAAGCATCGTCGTGATTTGCCCGACGGCACAAGGCCAGCGCGCTGCGACATGGTAACGCGACGGGCAGTCACACAGGACATCACGGTTCGCAGGCATGTCGCTTCGTTAGTGGAACAATTGTGGTCGTCTGATGATCCTGCCGCCGAATGAACGACTTGGGATCGCCATGTCGCAGACATCAACCTGTTCGAGCGTGACGGCGCAGTGGCGGGTGAGAGCAGGGGGCGGACTTGGACTGGAAACTCTTCGTGACGACGGCGCTGGCCGCCGGCATCGGCGCCGCGGCCGGCGCGCTGGCATTGGCGACGGCCGGGGGCGGCGGCATCGAGCATCAGGCCGACGCCAAGATGCTGGAGATCGGCGTCGCCATCCTGCGCGAGCCGGCGCGGGTGGATGACGATCCGATGCGGTCATGGCCCGTGCGGGTGGTCGAGAAGAAGTCGGGTGTGACTTTTACAGATCAGCAGCGCGCGGCGTTGCTGAAGCGCGCCGCGGGGGGACGGTAGCTCCGCTCCCGGTGCGTAGGGTGGGCAAAGGCGCGCCGTGATCGCGATTGTTTTTTGGCACTGTCTGATCGCGCCGTGCCCGCCGTTGTTCGCGGACGGTCCGCCGGTGGGCACGCGATCGTGCGGCTTACTCCGCACGACGGCTTTGTCCACCCTACGAACTTATGGCGTCATTGCGAGGAGCGCAGCGACGAAGCAATCCAGAGTCGCGCACTCGGCCCTGGATTGCTTCCGCCTTCGCCCGAGAGGGCTTCGGCGGACACGTCGCTGCGCTCGCAATGACGCGTGGGGAGAGCGGAGTGCTACTGATACGCCGAGACGATGTCGCTCACAGCGCGTTCCAATTGCTGAGCTGTCGCGCAGGGGCGCACGACGTTGCAGAAGGTCTGGTAGCGCGGCATCTCTGAATCGCCCCAGCCCCAGGTCATACGGCCCTCGGGATTGAGCCAGACCACGCGCTTGGCGCGTTCGGAGATGGCTTTGAGGATGTCGGCGCGTGGGTCGAGCTTGTTGCTGCGGGCATCACCCAGAATGATCACGGTGGTCTGTGGCGTCACCGACGACATGAACTGCTTCTCGAAATCCACCAGCGAGGAGCCGTAGTCGGACGAGCCGAAGCCGACCTTGTGCATGATCTCGGCCATGGCCTCCTCGGCCGGCTTCTGCTCAAGGATCTCGCTGACCTCGATCAGGTGGCCGGAGAACGCGAACGAGCGAACATCGCTGACGACGTCGTGCAGGCTGTGGATCAGCAGCAGGAAGAAATCCGAGACGCGGGCGACGGAGCCCGAGACGTCGCACAGCGCGACGATCTTCGGGCGGTCGCGGTGCCGGCGCTTCCACGCGGTGAGGAAGGGCACGCTGCCCCAGGCCGCGTTGCGGCGGAGCGTGCGGCGGACGTCGAGATGGCCGCGGCGCTGGCGCTTGCGCGGCTTCGCATAGCGCTCGCGCAGGCGGCGCGCGATCTGCCGGATCAGCGCCCGCATCTCCGCGACCTGGCGCGGCTCGATCCGCGACAGCTGCGCGTTGCGCAGGATCTCGTGGCGCAGGTTCTCGGTCTCCTCGCGGCCGTACAGCGCGAGCGCCTGCGCGACCGCATCGCGCACGGTGTCGCGCAGGCCGTCGAGCCCGGCCTGCAGCCGCTCCGCCAACGCCGGATTGGTCTCGGTGAGCCTATCGAGATCGTCGCGCAGCCGCTGGATCCCCATCGTCTCCAGCATGCGGCTGGAGAACAGGCCGCGCTGGGTGAAGTAGCGGATCTCCGACAGCCCGACGGCGCTGGACGCGTTGGCGATCGCGGCCGAGATGTCAGCCGTGTTCTGCGCCAGCAGCATCTGGGCAAGAGCGCCGAGCTCCGCGTCCGCCTCACCGCCGATCGGCTCTCCGGATGGCGGGGCCGACTGGGCCTCATTCGACGCCGCGTCCTGCTGCGTCTCGTCATTCGCCTCGGCCTGCGCCGGATCGACATGGGCGAAGAACAGGTCGAAGCAGGCGCCGAGCGCCTTCTTCTCGTCCTCGCTCTTGGCGAGCGTCATCAGCAGGCTGTCGCGCAGCACCGTGCGATCGGCGAGACCGACGCTCGCCACAGCGCGCATCGCGTCGATGCTCTCGGCCGGCGACACGTGCACGCCGGCGCCGCGCGCCGCCCGAAAGAACCGATGCAGGTTCTCCTGCATGAGAGCCTCACCCGAAGATGTTCTGGCGCTGCGCCTTGGCGACGAAGGTCGTCACCTGCGGCAGCGCCACCTCGATGTCGGACTCGTATTTCAAGAGCACGTTGAGCGTATCCTTCACCACGTCATGGCCGAGCTCGGCCGCCTGCAGCAGCACCAGCACGCGCGCCCAGTCGATGGTCTCGCTGACCGACGGCTGCTTCTTCAGGTCGAGCGTTCTGACGTCGTGGATGAAGGCCACGAGCTGCCGGCGCAGATTCTGCGAAATGCCGGGCACGCGGCTCTCGACGATGCGCTCTTCCAGCCGCTGCTCGGGGAAGCCGATGTGCAGATGTAGGCAGCGTCGCTTCAGGGCGTCGCCGAGGTTTCGCTCGGAGTTGGAGGTCAGGATCACGGTCGGCGGCTTGGCGGCGGCGATGCTGCCGAGCTCGGGGATCGTGACCTGGAAGTCCGACAGGATCTCCAGCAGCAGCGATTCGAACTCGGCGTCGGACTTGTCGATTTCGTCGATCAGCAGCACGCAGCCATTGGGCTCGAGCAGCGCCTGCAGCAGCGGCCGCGGCTCGACGAACTCCTTGGAGAAGAACACGTCGCCGAAATCGTGCAGCTGGCCGAGCGCCGCATGCAAGGTCTGAGCGCCGCCGAGCACCTCGCCGAGCTTGTCCTTCAGGATCTGGGTGTAGAGCAGCTGCTTGGCGTATTTCCACTCATACAGCGCCTTGGCCTCGTCGAGCCCCTCATAACATTGCAGCCGGATCATCTTGAGGCCGCGCCAGGCGGCGATCGCCTTGGCAAGCTCGGTCTTGCCGACGCCGGCTGGGCCCTCGACCAGGATCGGCTTGTCGATCGCCTGCGACAGGTAGACGGCGGTGGCGATCTGGCGGCTGGCGATATAGCCCTGGGCGGCGAGGCCGGCTTCGACGGCCGCGATCGAGGCGATGGCTGAAGAGGGGGCCGGGGAATCAGCCACTGACGAAACTCCGTTTCCTGGTATCAGGACCCGGCGCAGATGTGATCGGCGTTCCGGTCCCTGGACGTTGGTGGTCAGGCGAAAACCCTGACTTTTCCTCGCATTGTGTTATGTCCTGGCTACGCGTCCCGGGCAGCCCTGTCCAGTGCGCGCGTGGGTGCCTCGGCCGCATGGCTGCCGGTCGCCAGCGGACCGGACCGAGAACCTCCTCCTGCAAATCACGCCGAGCGGAATATGAACCGATCCATCCTGCATCTCCTCGTCCTGCTGGTTCTCGTGGTCGGAGGCGGCTGGATCATCGGCGCCTCCAACATGCCCGGCGCCTGGTACGGCTCGCTCAACAAGCCTTGGTTCACCCCGCCCGGCTGGCTGTTTCCGATCGCCTGGACGGTGCTCTACGTCATGATCGCGGTCGCCGGCTGGCGCACCTATGAGCGGGTCGAAAGCGGTGCGGTGATGCAGGTGTGGTGGGGACAGCTAGTGCTGAACTTCGCCTGGTCGCCGGTATTCTTCACCGCGCATCTGATGTGGGTCGCGTTCGCGATCATCGCCAGCATGTTCGTGCTGATCGTGACCTTCATCGTGATGCAATGGCGCGAGGACCGGATCGCGGCGCTGCTGTTCGTGCCCTATGCCTGTTGGGTCGCATTCGCGTCGGCGCTGAATTTCTCGGTGAACGTGCTGAATTGAGATGAGGCGGCTGATGGGGCGACGCTGTCAACAATCGGGTGTGCTGCCGCCGCATCCTCCGCTGTGGTCCCTGCGAACGCAGGGACCCATACCGCGGACGGCCGATTGTCGGAAAAGACTCCGAGTTGCCTTTCGTGCTCAACAATCAGGGCCGGTGGTTATGGGTCCCTGCGTTCGCAGGGACGACAGTCGGGGGTGGGGCGGGCAGCGCGGCAGACTGACGCTTGATGGTCGAGGCCTTCACCCATGAACCTCAAGCAGCTCGAATATTTCGTGCAGGTCGCCGAGCTCGGCTCGTTCAGCAAGGCCGCGTCCGTGCTCGACGTGGCGCAGCCGGCGCTGTCGCGGCAGGTGCGGGCGCTGGAATCGGAGTTGAAGCAGCAGCTGTTCGCGCGCAACGGGCGCGGCGTGGCGCTGACCGAGGCCGGCAAGCGGCTGCTCGACCACAGCGTCGGCGTGCTGCAGCTGGTGGCGCATGCGCGCGAAGATCTCGGCGCCAGCCGAGATGCGCCGGTCGGCCGCGTCACCATCGGCCTGCCACCGAGCATCGCGCGGCAATTGACGCTGCCGCTGATCGATCGCTTCCGCAAGGAGTATCCGGCGGCGCGACTGGCCGTCGTCGAGGGCCTGTCGACGCATGTGGTGGAGTGGGTCACCACCGGACGCATCGACGTCGGCATGGTCTACAATCCGGAAGCCCAGCCCGGCATCGAGATCACGCCGGTGCTGCAGGAGCCGTTGGCGCTGGTGAGCCACGCGCCCAAGGGCAAGCGCCGCGTCACCGCGCCGCTGCCGATGGCCGAGCTGTCGCGCTACAGCCTGATCATGCCGGAGCGGGTGCACGCGATGCGGCGCCTGCTGGAGACGCAAGCGGCGCTCGCCGGGATCAAGCTCGACATCGCCTGGGAGGTGTCGAGCGTGCCCTCGATCATCGATCTCGTCTGCGCCGGCTACGGCCACGCCGTGCTGACCCCGAGTGGCGTCGCCGCCTCGGGCCGCGCCAGCGAGCTCGCCATCCGCCCACTGACCGAGCCCGCCCCGACCAGCGTGCTGTGCTTCGTCACCTCGGCGCACAAGCGCCCGACGCCGCTGGCGCAGCAGACCATCAAGCTGGCGACCGCGCTGATCCGGAAGCTGCCGCGGTGAATCGCGGGTGATCTCGGCTCGGGCAGTGCCACCCTCCCCTGGAGGGGGAGGGTCGCTCGCGCGCGAAGCGGGCGAGCGGGGTGGGGTGATCTCTCCCCGCGCGCCGGTGCCAGAGGAGAGATCACCCCACCCCGCCTCACGGCTTGCTTCGCTCCCCGTGAGCCGACCCTCCCCCTCCAGGGGAGGGTGGAGCCCGCGGTGTCTGAGCCGTGCGAAAGCCAACAGCGGAGTTGTTCAGACCCATTCTAAAATCAGCATGGCTCCTCTGATATCTTATACCGTTTCGGAATAGCTGATAGAAGCCTCCGGGCGCTGGCGCGGGCCGGCGCGCTCGGTCACATACCCGGTCAAGCCTCCGAAGCGCAGGGCCGATCCCGTCAGGGAACGCGCGCCTGCGGACGTCGGTCAAGGCGCAAGAACAGCACCCCAAGGAAAGCAGAAGCGATGCCAACGACCGCCCGCGTCGACGTCCAGGCCTTTCTCGACGACCACAAGTTCTCCGGCTTCCAGTGGCTGATCTTCGCGCTCGGCTTCGTCATCGTGCTGCTCGACGGCTTCGACACCGCGGCGATCGGCTTCATCGCGCCGTCGCTCCTGAAGGAGTGGGGCATCGAGAAATCGGCGCTGGGACCGGTGCTGAGTGCGGCGCTGTTCGGTCTTGCCGGCGGGGCGCTGTTCGCGGGGCCGATCGCCGATCGTCTCGGCCGCAAGCTGGTGCTGGTCGGCTCCGTGCTGATCTTCGGCATCGCCTGTCTGGCCTCGGCGTTCGCGAGCAACCTCACCGAGCTTACCGTGCTCCGCTGCGTCACCGGCATCGGCCTCGGTGCCGCCATGCCGAATGCCGTGACCCTGCTCAGCGAGTACTGTCCGGGCCGGCTGCGCGCGACCATGACCAACCTGATGTTCTGCGGCTTTCCGCTCGGCGCGGCCTGCGGCGGCTTCCTCGCGGCGTGGATGATCCCGCAATGGGGCTGGCGCAGCGTGCTGGTGCTCGGCGGTGTCACCCCGCTGGTGCTGACCGTGCTGCTGATCGCGATCCTGCCGGAGTCGGTGCACTACCTGCTGTCGCGCGGCGCCACTGTCGAGCGTGTGCGCAAGGTGATGCGCCGGATATCGGCTGCAGCCTCCGATGTCGGCCAGTTCGTGATGCTGGAGCCGGAGCATGCCGAGACCACGCGCCGCGTCAACGCGACCGGCATCGGCATGGTGCTGTCGCCGGTGCTGCGCATCGGCTCGCTGATGCTGTGGGTCACCTATTTCATGGGGCTCGTGATCTTCTATTCGCTGATCAACTGGATGCCGATCCTGTTCAAGGATGTCGGCCTCAATCCGCAGACCGCGACGCTGATCTCGGCGCTGTTCCCGCTCGGCGGCGTCGGTGCGGTGTTCTTCGGCATGCTGATGGACCGCTTCAACGCCAACCGCATCGTCGCGGTCGGCTACGCCCTGACCGCGGTGACGATCTTCCTGATCGGGCAGGCGGTCGGCAACATGGGCTTCCTGGTGGTGATCGTGTTCGCCGCCGGCGTCGTCATGAACACGGCGCAGTCGTCGCTGCCGGCGCTGGCCGCCTCCTTCTATCCGACCCAGGGCCGGGCCACCGGCGTGGCCTGGATGATGGGCATCGGCCGCTTCGGTGGCATCGCCGGCTCATTCCTGGTCGCCGAGCTGACCGCGCGCCAACTGACCTTCAGCGAGATTTTCACCGTGATCGCGGTTCCCGGCTTGATCGCGGCGCTCGCCCTTGTGGTAAAGCAGGTCGTGGGACCGGGAGGCCGCGGCAGCGGCGAGGATGTCGGCTCCGCCGTGGTGGCGCATTGAGCGGCGCGCGCCACCGCAAGACACAGAAGCTTTGAGGGAGAGACTGACGTGATCATCGACGTGCACGGCCATTACACGACGGCCCCGAAGGCGCTGGAAGACTGGCGCAACCGGCAGATCGCGGGCATCAAGGATCCGTCCGTCATGCCGAAGGCCTCCGAGCTCAAGATCAGCGACGACGAGCTGCGCGAGAGCATCGAGAGCAACCAGCTCAAGAAGATGAAGGAGCGCGGCAGCGACCTCACCGTGTTCTCGCCGCGCGCGAGCTTCATGGCCCACCACATCGGCGACTTCCAGGTGTCCTCGACCTGGGCCGCGATCTGCAACGAGCTGTGCTACCGCGTCAGCAAGCTGTTCCCGGACAATTTCATCGGCGTTGCGATGCTGCCGCAGTCGCCGGGCGTCGACCCCAAGACCTGCATTCCCGAACTGGAGAAGTGCATCAAGGAATACGGCTTCGTCGGCATCAACCTCAACCCGGATCCCTCGGGCGGCCACTGGACCTCGCCGCCGCTGTCGGACCGGCACTGGTATCCGATCTACGAGAAGATGGTCGAGCTCGACATCCCCGCGATGATCCACGTCTCCACCAGCTGCAACGCCTGCTTCCACACCACGGGCGCGCACTACCTCAACGCCGACACCACCGCGTTCATGCAGTGCCTGACGTCGGACCTCTTCAAGGACTTCCCGACGTTGAAGTTCCTGATCCCGCATGGCGGCGGCGCGGTGCCGTATCACTGGGGCAGGTTCCGCGGCCTCGCCCAGGAACTGAAGAAGCCGCTGTTGAAGGATCATCTGCTCAACAACATCTTCTTCGACACCTGCGTCTATCACCAGCCGGGCATCGACCTGCTGACCGGCGTGATCCCGATCGACAATATCCTGTTCGCGTCGGAAATGATCGGCGCCGTCCGTGGCATCGACCCGGAGACCGGCTTCTACTACGACGACACCAAGCGCTATATCGAGGCCGCCAAGCTGACCCCCGAGCAGCGCCACCAGATCTATGAAGGCAATGCACGGCGCGTGTTCCCGCGGCTCGACGCCGCGTTGAAGGCCAAGGGCAAGTAATCTAAAGGGCAGGCGATATGAGCACCCCCATGAACAATCTCGGCATCGTCAAGACGAAGATCACCCGCGCCGACAAGGCGGCGGTGGAGAAGCTGTCGAAGTTCGGCGTCGCCACCATCCACGAGGCGATGGGCCGCGTCGGCCTGATGCAGTGCTACATGCGTCCGATCTATCCGACGGCGAAAATGTGCGGCACGGCCGTCACCGTGCTGCTGCAGCCCGGCGACAACTGGATGCTGCATGTCGCGGCCGAGCAGATCCAGCCCGGCGACGTCGTCGTCGCCGCCTGCACGGTGGAGAACACCGACGGCTTCTTCGGCGATCTGCTGGCCACCAGCTTCCGCGCCCGCGGCGCCCAGGGCCTCGTGATCGACGGCGGCGTGCGCGACGTTGCTGATCTGACTGAGATGCAGTTCCCGGTGTTCTCGCGCGCCATCTCGGCTCGCGGCACCGTCAAGGCCACGCTCGGCTCGGTCAACATCCCGATCGTCTGTGCCGGAGCCGCCGTCAATCCCGGCGACGTCATCGTCGCCGATGTCGACGGCATCGTCGTCGTCCCGGCGGCGGTTGCGCATCAGGCGGCCGACGCCGCTGCTGCGCGCGAGGCCAACGAGGCCGACAAGCGCGAGAAGCTGGCGTCGGGCGTGCTCGGCCTCGACATGTACAAGATGCGCGAGCCGCTGGCGAAGGCCGGGCTCAAATACATCGATTGAGCATGACCGCGGCGTCCAACCCAAATCCTTCGAACCGATGGCATGTCGGGCTGATCGGCTACGGCGAGGTCGGCAAGATCCTCGCCGAGGATCTGCGCAAGGACGGCGTGCGCGTCTCGGCCTATGACGTCAAGCTGGCCGACTCGCGCGGCGACGCGATGCGTGGCCACGCCGACAGCATCGGCGTGACGCTGGCCGCATCGCATGCGGAGCTGGCGGCGGAGGCCGACTTCATCGTCTCCGCCGTGACCGCCAGCCAGGACGTGGCCGTCGCCGAGGCCTGCGCTGCAGCCATCAAGCCTGGCGCGTGGTTCCTCGACTTCAACTCGGCCTCGCCCGGCGCCAAGCAGCGCGCCGCCGCGCTGATCGACGGCGCCGGCGGCCGCTATGTCGAGGGCGCGGTCATGACCTCGGTGCCGCCCTATCGCATCAAGGTGCCGCTGCTGCTCGGCGGCGCGGGCGCGCGCGAGTTGGCGCCGCTGCTCAACGATCTCGGCTTCGCCGCCAAGCCTGCCAGCGACAAGCTCGGCGTCGCCTCGGCGACCAAGATGTGCCGCAGCATCATGATCAAGGGGCTCGAGGCGATGGTGATCGAGAGCTTCACCACCGCGCGCGCCTATGGCGTCGAGGACGCGGTGCTGGCTTCGCTGAAGGAAACATTCCCCGGCATCGACTGGGAGAAGCAGGGCGCCTATTTCTTTCAGCGCGTGATCGAGCATGGCCGCCGCCGCGCCGAGGAGGTGAGGGAGGTTGCCGAGACCGTGCGCGACATCGGGCTGACGCCGTGGTCGGCGGAAGGCACCGCCGAGCGCCAGGCCTGGGTCGCCGATCTCGCCGATGAGGGCCTGTTCGGTACGCGCGGCACCAAGGAATTCGCGCGCAGCCCGGACTGGCGCACCGAGGCCGATCGCATTCTCAACAAGATCAAGTCCAAGGAGTAGGGAACCTCATGGAGTTCCAGAAGACCCCGGGATGGCTCGATTGGTATGACGGCCCGTCGAAGCCGCGCTTCAAGGTGCCGGCCGGCAGTGTCGACGCGCACTGCCACGTGTTCGGCCCCGGCGCCGAATTCCCTTATGCGCCCGAGCGCAAATACACGCCCTGTGACGCCTCGAAGCATCAGCTCTATGCGTTGCGCGACCATCTCGGCTTCGCCCGCAACGTCGTGGTGCAGGCGACCTGCCACGGCGCCAACAACCGCGCCATGGTCGATGCGCTGGTGCATTCGAACGGCAAGGCCCGCGGCGTCGCCACCGTCAAGCGCAGCGTCGGCGACGCCGAGCTGCAGGCGATGCACGACGCCGGCGTGCGCGGCGTCCGCTTCAATTTCGTCAAGCGCCTCGTCGACTTCACGCCGAAGGACGAGCTGATCGAGATCGCCAACCGCATCAACAAGCTCGGCTGGCACGTCGTGATCTACTTCGAAGCCGTTGATCTGCCTGAGTTGTGGGACTTCTTCACGTCCCTGCCGACCACGGTCGTCGTCGACCACATGGGCCGTCCTGATGTGACCAAGCCGGTCGATGGTCCCGAGTTCGAGCTGTTCGTGAAGTTCATGCGCGAGCACGGCAACGTCTGGTCCAAGGTGAGCTGCCCGGAGCGTCTCTCGGTCAAGGGACCGCCGGCACTGAATGGCGAGCAGAACGCCTATCGTGACGTGGTGCCGTTTGCGAAGCGCATCGTCGAGACCTTCCCGGATCGCGTGCTGTGGGGCACCGACTGGCCGCATCCGAACCTGAAGGACCACATGCCGGATGATGGCCTGCTGGTCGATTTCATTCCGCATATCGCCGTCACCGCGGAGCTGCAGCACAAGCTCCTGGTCGACAACCCGATGCGGCTGTATTGGCCCGAAGAATCCTGAAGGAGGGAAGCGATGTCGCTCGACAAACCCTATACCGACGTTCCCGGCACGACCATCTTCGACGCGGACATGTCGCGGATGGGCTATCACCTCAACCAGTTCTGCATGTCACTGATGAAGGCGGAGAACCGCGCCCGCTTCAAGGCCAATGAGCGCGCCTATCTCGACGAATGGCCGATGAGCGAGGAGCAGAAGCAGGCTGTGCTCGATCGTGACCTGAACCGCTGCATTGCGCTTGGCGGCAACATCTACTTCCTCGCCAAGATCGGCGCGACTGACGGCAAGAGCTTTCAGCAGATGGCGGGCAGCATGACCGGCATGACCGAAGACCAGTACCGCGAGATGATGATCAAGGGCGGCCGCTCGGTCGAGGGCAACCGCTACACCGGGGAGAAGAAGTAAATGGCAAAGATCTCCGCAAGCGTCTTCACCTCGCACGTCCCGGCGATCGGCGCCGCCCTCGACCTCGGCAAGACCGGCGAGGATTATTGGAAGCCGGTCTTCGCCGGCTACGACTTCGCCAAGCAATGGGAGAAGGAGCAGAAGCCGGACGTCGTATTCCTGGTCTTCAACGACCATGCGACCGCCTTCAGCCTGGACATGATTCCCACGTTCGCGATCGGCACCGCGGCTGAATATCAGCCGGCCGACGAGGGCTGGGGCCCGCGCCCGGTGCCCAAGGTGATCGGGCATCCGAAGCTCGCCGCGCACATCGCGCAGTCGGTGATCCAGGACGATTTCGATCTCACCATCGTCAACAAGATGGACGTCGATCACGGCCTCACCGTGCCGCTCAGCCTGATCTTCGGCCAGGTCGATGCCTGGCCGTGCCCGGTGATCCCGTTCGCGGTCAACGTCGTGCAATATCCCGTGCCGTCGGGCCGCCGCTGCTTCATGCTCGGCAAGGCGATCCGCAAGGCGATCGAGAGCTATGACGAGCCGCTCAACGTGCAGATCTGGGGCACCGGCGGCATGAGCCACCAGCTGCAGGGCCCGCGCGCCGGCCTGATCAATCGCGAATGGGACAACATGTTCTTGGACAAGCTCATCAACGATCCGGAAGGCCTGTCCAAGGTGCCGCATATCGAGTACGTCCGCGAGGCCGGCAGCGAGGGCATCGAGCTCGTGATGTGGCTGATCGCGCGCGGCGCCATGAGCGACGTCAACGAGACCAAGAAGGGCAACGCGCCGACCGTGCGTCACCGCTTCTATCATGTGCCGGCGAGCAACACGGCCGTCGGCCATCTGATCCTGGAGAACAACTGATATGGCCAAGACCATCAAGGTCGCGCTCGCCGGCGCCGGCGCCTTCGGCATCAAGCATCTCGACGGCATCAAGAACATCGACGGGGTCGAGGTGGTGTCGCTGGTCGGCCGCCGCTTCGACCAGACCAAGGAAGTCGCCGACAAATACGGCGTCAAGCACGTCTCGACCGAGCTCGCCGACAGCCTCAAGCTGCCGGAGGTCGATGCCGTCATCCTCTGCACGCCGACCCAGATGCATGCGGCGCAGGCGATCGACTGCCTCAAGGCCGGCAAGCATGTTCAGGTCGAGATTCCGCTCGCCGACTCGCTGAAGGACGCGCAGCAGGTGGTGGAGCTGCAGAAGGAGACCAAGCTGGTCGCGATGTGTGGCCACACCCGCCGCTTCAATCCCAGCCACCAGTTCGTGCACAAGAAGATCAAGGCCGGCGAATTCCACATCCAGCAGATGGACGTGCAGACCTACTTCTTCCGCCGCACCAACATGAACGCGCTGGGCCAGCCGCGCAGCTGGACCGACCATCTGCTGTGGCACCACGCCGCCCACACCGTCGACCTGTTCGCCTATCAGGCGGGCTCGCCGATCGTGAAGGCCAATGCGATCCAGGGTCCGATCCACCCGACCCTGGGCATCGCCATGGACATGTCGATCCAGCTCAAGGCCGCCAATGGCGCGATCTGCACGCTGTCGCTGTCGTTCAACAATGACGGCCCGCTCGGCACCTTCTTCCGCTACATCGGCGACACCGGCACCTATATCGCCCGCTACGACGATCTGGTGAACGGCAAGGAAGAGAAGATCGACGTCTCCAAGGTCGACGTCTCCATGAACGGGATCGAACTGCAGGACCGCGAGTTCTTCGCCGCGATCCGCGAGGGCCGCGAGCCCAACGCCTCCGTGGCCCAGGTGCTGCCCTGCTACCAGGTGCTGCACGATCTCGACGTGCAGCTCGCCAAGGGCTGATACTTCTTCCCTCCTTGCGCGCGTTGCGCGTGAGGAGGGCTTCTACGATGGCGCAGATCTACGGCGCCTTGGACGGCTTCAGCTTCGGCAGCGTCGCGACGATCTTCTGCTTGCCGTCGACGATCTCGGCCAGGAAGCTCTCACGGTCGATGTCGCCGTTCTGGTCCCAGCTTGCCTCCATCAGCATGCCCGGCGCCTTGTCCGGCGTCAGCGTCAATCCCTTCATGGTGGCGCCGAAAGCGTGGCCGTCGAACTTGCCGATCATCTCGGTCACGTATTTGACGAGATAGACCGCGGTATAGCCCTTGATGCCGTTATGGTCGGGCCAGTAGCGGTAGCGCTCGTTGAACTTCTTCGCAAAGGCCTGGATGGCAGGAATGGGCGCATCCGCGCTCAGGCCGACATGGCCGCGCACGCCGTTGGCGGCGGGGCCTGCGAGCTCCACGACCTTCTGGCTGAGCAGCGTTGTCTCTCCAAACAGCGGCACCGACAATCCCTGACGTTTGGCCTCGATCAGGAAACGCGCGCTTTCTTCCTCGTTGGTGTAGACGAAGATCGCGTCGGCCTTGACGTTCTTCAGCTTGATGACGTCGGAGCCGAAATCGACCTGGCCCTGTTCGGTCGAGATGTCCGACACCACCTCGATGCCGCGGGCCTTCATCTCCTTGACGAAGCTGTCGCGGCCGCCTTTGCCGAAATCGTTGTTCACCCAGACCACCGCGACAGACTTCACGTTCAGCTGGTCATGCAGATAGTTGGCGATCTTCGGCATGCTGAACTGCTGGCCGAAGGCGGTGCGGAAGATCCAGGGATTGCCCTGCGTCGTGATATCGGCGGCCTCGGCGCCGACGATCTGCGGCACCTCGGCCTGCTGCGTCAGCGCCATGTTGACCTTGACCGAGCCCGAATAGATCGGCCCCAGCACTACATAGGGCTCGCGGTCGAGCACCTTCTGCACCTGGGCCCGGGAGACGCCGGGATTGCTCTGGGTGTCGAGGTGCTCGGTCGCAATCTTGCGGCCGAGAATGCCTCCGGCATTGTTGATCTCGTCGACCGCCAGGGCGACGCCATCGCGCCAGTTCGTGCCCGACACGGCTCCGGGGCCGGACAGCTCGACGACATCGGGAATGTAGACGGTGTTCTCTGCCCAGGCCAAACCCGTCCACAATGACATGGCGGCCGCCAAGCCGCTCAATCTTCCCAGATGCCTCATGACGTCCTCCCGATTGTTTTTTGCTTATGATGATGAACTTGCGGGTGCCTCTGCAAAACCCAGTAGTCGCGACGGCGTTCGCCATAGCAGCCGGTGCTGATCGTCCGGGTCCGGAAAGATCTCGGTAATGCTGGCCAGCAGCGGCCCGTAGTCGAGGCGTTCGGGCGCGCGCAGGAACGGCCAATCGGAGCCCCACACGCAGCGGTCGAGCGTGAAGGCCTCGACCAGCGCGGCGATGAACGGCCATGTGTCGGCGTACGGATAGGGCTGGCGCGCGAATTTGTAGTAGCCGGACAGCTTCACATGCGCGTCGCGGTCGCGGCCGAGCGCGAGCAGGGCCTGGAAGGATGGGCGTTGCAGCCCATGCTCCACGGCAGGCCGGCCGCAGTGATCGAACACGAGGCGGACCGTCGACCGCTCGATGAGGGGCAGCAGGTCGAGCAACTGATCCTGCTCGACCTGGACCTGCAGAAACAGATCGAGGTCGGTCAGCTTGTCCAGCAGCGGCGCGGCGTCACGGTAATAGTCGGTGCCATGAAACGGCACGTTGAAGGCGACGCCGATGACGCCTGCGGCCTTCAACCGCTCCAGTTCTCCGATGTCGACGTCCTTCTCGACGACCGCGACGCCCTTGAACCTGCCATCTCCGAGCCTGAGTGTGTCGAGCAGGATGCGGCTGTCGGAGCCATAGCCGGAATTGGTTGCGACGATCAGCGCGTGCCGGACGTCGAAGACGTCGAGCACGCGAATGAGATGCGCGGCGGGCGCGATTTCCTGGCCGGTCGGACGATAGGGCGTATCCGGCGCGTAGGGGAAGCGCGCGGGATCGATGGCGTGGATGTGGCAATCGATCCTGGGGCCTGCCGGAAGTGCCATGGTCGAGCCCTCTCTGACCGACGTTCAGAACGTCGCCTGAATCGCCTTGATCAGTTCGGGCGTGACGTCGGGCAGAACCCCGAACCAGGCCTCGAAGGCGAGGCGGGCCTGGTTGAGCAGCAGGCCGAGCCCGTTCACCGTCGTGCAGCCGCGCCCGCGCGCGTCCACCAGGAAGGGCGTTTCGAGCGGTGTGTAGATCAGGTCCGCGACGAGCGTCTTCGCGGACAGTCGTCCCAGATCGATCTCCAGTGCGGGCTTTCCGATCATGCCGCGATCGGTGCTGTTGATGAGCAGCGCGACATCGGCGACTGCCGCCGAACGATCATCCCACGCCACCGTGCTGATGGCCGTCCCGAATTCGGCTGCGATGGACTGCGCCTTCTCGGTGGTGCGGTTGCTGATGCGGATGTCGCGGGCGCCATTCTCCAGCAGCGCCACAACGACCGCGCGCGCTGCACCGCCGGCCCCGAGCAAGAGAACAGGGCCTTCGTCGGCGCGCCAGTTCGGCCTGGCATCGCGCAGGCTCTGGACAAAGCCGTTGCCGTCATTGTTGAAGCCGCTCAGCGTGCCATCCGCTTCGACCACGATCGTGTTCACGGCGCCGATGCGTCGTGCGGTGTCGTTGACCCGGTGCAGCAGCGGCATCGCCGTCTGCTTGTGCGGCATGGTCACGTTGCAGCCGCGGAATCCGAGCGCCACCAGCCCAGCCAGCGCATCCTTCAGCCGCTCCGGCTGAACCGCGAGCGGGACGTAGGCGCCGCGCAGGCCGTGCGCGTTGAGCCAGAAATTGTGGATCGTGGGCGAGCGGGAATGAGCGACGGGCATGCCGATGACGCCAGCCAATCCGAATCCATTCGCTTGCGACATGCTGCGCGATGACCTCCCTTTTCAGATATCGACCTGTTCCGGCCAATGTGAAACCGTCTTATGAGCAATGACGCGCACAGGCAATTGAAACATTCGGCCACAAATCCTTGTCGCAATGCAGCGCATCATGGCTCAACGTCCAGTTCATGGGCGTCGTCGCGTGACCCGCCCCCCTGGGCAAAGCCAGGGGTGATTTCTATGATTGCGCAAGTCTGCCTCGACGACCGTCCGCCGGATACAAAGGATCGCCATTGACTGTCCAATCTCCGCCACCCGTGGCAACAGAAACCTTCACCGACGCGGCCGCCGCGGTGGCCCGGCTCGAAGAGATCTACGAGCGCAATACCGCTTTCCTGCGCGGCCATTTCGAGGCCTATGCCAACGGCGTCGTGCCGGCGACACGGATCCGCGCGACCTATCCCTTCGTGCGGCTGACCACCGCAAGTCACGCCCGGCTCGACTCGCGTCTCGCCTATGGCTTCGTCGCGGGGCCCGGCGTGCACGAGACCAGCGTCACGCGGCCGGACCTGTTCCGCTCGTACCTGACCGAGCAGATCCGTCTGTTGATCGAGAATCATGGCGTGCCGGTCGAGATCGGTGAGTCGGCCGAGCCGATCCCGGTGCATTTCGCCTACCGCCGCGACATCAACATCGAGACGGCGCTTCCGCACCACGAGAGCCCGCTGGTGACGCGCTCGCTGCGCGACGTGTTCGACGCTCCGGATCTCGCGACCATGGACGATGCGATCGCCGACGGCACGCTCGGACTGAAGCCCGGCATGCCCGAGCCGCTGTCGCTGTTTCGCGCCGCGCGCGTCGACTACTCGCTGCGCCGGCTCTATCACTATACGGGCACCGACCCGGACCATTTCCAGAACTTCGTGATCTTCACGAACTATCAGTTCTATGTCGACGCCTTCGCGGATTGGGGCCGCCAGCAACTGGCGGCCGGGCAGGGCGCAGCCGAGGCCTTCGTCGAGCCGGGCAACGTCATCACCCGCAATGCCCGTCTCGGCGGCGGCACCACCGGCTCCGCGCCGGCGCGCACGCCGCAGATGCCGGCGCTTCATCTCGTCGAGCCGGGGCACCAGGGCATCACGCTGATCAACATCGGTACTGGTCCGTCGAACGCGCGTAACGTCACCGACCACATCGCGGTGCTGCGGCCGCATGCCTGGCTGATGGTCGGCCACTGCGCGGGCCTGCGCAATACGCAGCGGCTCGGCGATTACGTGCTGGCGCACGGCTATGTCCGCGAGGACCATGTGCTCGACCAGGAGCTGCCACCCTGGGTGCCGATCCCGGCGCTCGCCGAGGTGCAGGTCGCGCTCGAGGAGGCCGTGGAGACGGTCACCGGCTATTCCGGGTTCGAGCTGAAGCGGGTGATGCGCACGGGCACCGTGGCCAGCGTCGACAACCGCAATTGGGAGATCTCCGGCCCGGCCGTGATCCATCGCCTCTCGCAGTCGCGCGCCATCGCGCTCGACATGGAGTCGGCCACAATCGCCGCCAACGGCTATCGTTTCCGCGTGCCCTACGGCACCTTGCTCTGCGTCTCCGACAAGCCGCTGCATGGCGAGATCAAGCTCGCCGGCATGGCGAGCGACTTCTATCGCCAGCGTGTCGGCCAGCATCTCCAGATCGGGCTGAAGGCGCTGGAGCTCTTGAAGCATCAGGAGTCGGAGCGGCTGCATTCGCGCAAGCTGCGCAGCTTCGCGGAGGTGGCCTTCCAGTAGCGGCCTTTGGCCGCCTGGGATTAGCGACTCCGGCGCTCGTCGAAGGCCTGCCGCGCCTGCTCGACCTCCGGCATCTTGGCGATGGTCCAGGCATAGAGCGCGCGGAACGGGGGCTGCAGGGTACGGCCGAGCGGCGTGATCTCGTACTGAACCGCGACCGGCGAGTCCGCGATCACCTCGCGGGCGACGAGGCCGTTGCGCTCGAGCCGGCGCAGGCATTGCGTCAGTGCCTTCTGGGTGACGCCCTCGAGCTGCTTCTTGATCGCGTTGAAGCGCAGTGGACCGGAGTCCAGCACGGCCAGCACCATCATCGACCATTTGTCGGCGATCTGGTCGATCAGCACCCGGCTCGGACATTCCGACGAGAAGTGCTGCGGCTTGCAGCGGAGCGGGGCGGTCTGTGATGTCGATGCGGCGGTCACGACAGCAGTTTCCTCCGATATACCTGAGCGACTTCGGGTGCCTGATTGACTTCAGGTTTACGAAGTATACTGGAGCGGTTCCGAACGCAATGGAGCCCCCTGAATGTCCGACCTCGATACCAGCGTGCTGTTTCGTCCGTTTCGCCTGAAGTCGCTGGAGCTGAAGAACCGCATCGTCATGGCGCCGATGACCCGCAACGCCGCGCCGAACGGCGTTCCCGGCGAGGCCAACGCTGCCTATTACCGCCGCCGCGCCGAAGGTGGCGTGGGGCTGATCCTCACCGAGGGCACTGTCGTCAACCGCCCGGCCTCGCGCAACGAGCCCAATATTCCCTTCTTCCACGGCGATGCCGCGCTGGCCGGCTGGCAGAACGTGGCGAGCGCCGTGCACACCGCCGGCGGCCGCATCGCGCCACAGATCTGGCACACCGGCTCGACCAAGGGCATGAGCCGCTGGGAGCCCGATGCGCCGGTCGAGAGCCCATCCGGGCTGGTTGCGCCCGGCAAGCCGCGCGGCAACGCGATGACCGAGAACGACATCGCCGACACCGTTGCCGCATTCGCGCAAGCCGCGGCCGACGCCAAGCGCACGGGCTTCGACGCCGTCGAGATCCATGGTGCGCACGGCTATCTGGTCGACGAGTTCTTCTGGTCCGGCACCAACCAGCGCGAGGACCGCTATGGCGGCGTCACCATCAAGGAGCGCTCCCGCTTTGCCGGCGAGATCGTCGCCGCGATCCGCAAGGCGGTGGGTCCCGATTTCCCGATCATCCTGCGCGTCAGCCAGTGGAAGCAGCAGGACTATGCGGCGCGCCTCGCCGAGACGCCGGCGCTGATGGCCGACTGGCTGCAGCCGCTGGTCGCGGCCGGCGTCGACATCCTGCACTGCTCGCAGCGCCGTTTCTGGGAGCCGGAATTCCCGGACGTGGACGGCGAGAAGGGCCTGAACTTCGCCGGCTGGGCCAAGAAGATCACGGGCGCCGCGACCATCAGCGTCGGCTCGGTCGGCTTGTCCGATGAATTCTTCTCGGCCTTCGCCGGCAAGCCGTCGACGACGGCCGATCTCGATGCGCTGCTGGAGCGCATGGCCAAGGAGGAGTTCGACCTCATTGCGGTCGGCCGCGCGCTGATCAGCGATGCCGAATGGGTCGCCAAGATCAAGGCCGGCGACAAAGCGGGCCTGAAGGGCTTCAGCGCAGCGGATCTCGGCGCGCTGGTTTGAGCTCTTGTAGACCCGTTGGTGCCCCTCGTCCGGCGTAAGCGGGGCGAGGGGGCGTACCGTCAGCGAGGCGCGAGCTCGAGCCTGCCATTAGTCCTCGCGATGACTAATGCACCGTCAGCTCGAGATACATCGGGCTGCGGAAGGTCGAAGACGGCATCCAGGGCAGTTGCTCCTGGGTGCGGCGATAGTCCGGCACGACCTTGTGCAGCTCGTCGAACGCGATCCTGATCGCCATGCGCGCGATCGCCGATCCCAGACAGGCGTGCACGCCGCCGCCGAAGCCGAGATGGCCGCGTGGCTTGCGCCTGATGTCATAGACATCCGGATTGGGAAACTGCCGCTCGTCGCGGTTGGCGGAGCCGTAGGCGAGGCAGACGAAATCGCCCTCGCGCATGGTCTGGCCGTGCAGGGTGACGTCCTTCTGCAGGCAGCGGCGGAAGCGCTGCGCCGAGGTGTTGTAGCGCAGAGACTCTTCCACGGCGTCCGCCATCAGGTCGGGATTGGCGACGACGGCCCGGCGCGCCTCCGCGTGATCGGCGAGATTATACGCCAGCATCGTCATGAAACCGCCGAGCGACTCGATGCCGGCCATGATCAGCGTGGTCGTCGTCAGCAGCACCTCGCGCTCGTCGAGCTTGTCGCCGTCGATCTCGGCCATGCTGAAGTGCGAGATCAGGTCGTTCTGCGGCCGCGCGCGGCGCTCCGCGATGATGCCGGCCGCATAGTCCTGCATCCAGTTGTAGGCTGCGATGTGCTGCGGTCCCTTGGCGCGGCTCACCGGATCGCTCTGCACCATCAGCACCGCCTTGTCGCGCACCGTCTGCTCGTCGCCGAGCGGCAGGCCGAGCGCGGCGAACAGCACGCGCACGGTGAATTTCGACGAGAATGCCTCGATGAAGTCGAACCGGTCCTGGCCGCGCAGCGCCTCGGCGCAGTCGCGCGCGATGTCGCGGATCGGGCCTGACAGGCTCTCCAGATTGCGCTTCATGAAGGCATGCTGGACGAGGCCGCGCAGCCGGTCGTGGCGCGGCGGGTCGGTGGTGCCGAGCGTCGCGCCGGCACGGTTCGGCAGCTCGGTCATCAGGTTGCCCTTGGCCGACGAATAGGTCTGCCAGTTCGTTCCGGCCGCCGCCACATCGGCATAGCGCGACAGGATCCACACCTGGGCCTGCGGGCTCCAGAAGCAGGGGTGTTCGTCGCGCAGCGTCTTGTAGAACGGGAACGGGTCGGCATCGACCGCAGGCGAATACGGGTCGAACGCGAACATGTTGGGCCTCCTCTCCATTGAGTGTGGTCGTTGTTGTTCTTTTCATTGATCTAGCCGAGCCGTGGCCGCGGCGTGAGACACGAAAGCCGGCCAAGACTTGTACTTTTCCGACATTCAGGGTTAGCTCTCGCTCATGCCCCGCTTTCGCACCAAGCCGTCGATCCCCGCGTTCGCGCTGTACGGCGAAGCGTCGGCCGCGCAGCCGGACATGCTGCATGTCGAGCCGATCCAGGTGCGCAGCAAGCTGTATCGCTGGGAGATCGAGGCGCACACCCATCAGGGCCTGCACCAGATCCTCTGGGTCGGCTCCGGCCCGGCCGAGATCGCCTTGGACGAAAGCCGCGAGCGCTGTGCCGGCCCGGTCGCCGTGATCATTCCCCCCGGCGTCGTCCATGCCTTCCGCTTCTCGCGCGACACTGACGGCTATGTGCTGACGTTCAATCCGCGGGCGGTGGTGGAGGGCGACGTGCCGGCGACCGGCGAGGCGTTGCGCGACTTGTTCGCAACCGCGCAGATCCTGCATCTCGACGCACAGGCGGTCGCGACGCGGCGCATCGCCGCGCTGTTCGTCGACCTCGCCGACGAGTTCGCCGCCGCCGATTCCGCGGCCTCGCCGGTTCCGCACTGGCTCGGTCGCTCGATCGTGTGGCGGCTGGCGCAGCAGAGCGCGCGGCAGTCGCAAGGCGCGCGGCGCGGCAGCGGGCATGCCGCGCTGTTCACCCGCTTCATCGTGCTGGTCGAGGCGCATCACCGCGATCACTGGTCGGTGGCGCGCTACGCCGACGAACTCGGCATGACGCCGGAGCGGCTCAATCGGTTGACGCGGGCCGAGACCGGTCAGTCCGCGCTCGACATCGTGCATGCGCGGCTCGCGCGCGAGGCGTGCCGGCGGCTCACCTATATTGCGGCGCCGGTGTCGAAGCTGGCGTTCGAGCTCGGTTTCAAGGACCCGGCCTATTTCTGCCGCTTCTTCAAGCGGCACACCGGGGCGAGCCCGCGCGACTATCGCCGTGCGATGGGCGTCGGAGACGACGCGGCGCCGCCGGCAGGCTGATCGGCGCCGCCGATACCATTGCGGCGTTCGTTGTGCATCGCGGCATGGTGTCGGAAAAGTGCAAGAGAATGCCGCGTCCATCCAAGTGATCCCTGCGCATTCCTTGCTAAAATCCGCGACTGAAAAGCATACCCAACAAGCCTGCGTCTGCGAATCCGGGAGAACACGCCCATGAAAGTCCAAGTCTGCATCATCGGCGGAGGCCCGTCGGGCCTGATGCTGTCGCAGCTCCTGCATCTGCAGGGCATCGATACGATCATCCTGGAGAAATCCAGCCGCGACTACGTGCTGTCGCGCATCCGTGCCGGCGTGCTCGAGCACGGCTTTGCCGAGCTGATGCGCGAGGCGCAGTGCGGCGAGCGCATGGACCGCGAGGGCGAGATCCATCACGGTTTCTACATCGCCCATGACGGCAAGCTCGATCGCGTCGACCTGCACAAATACTCCGGCGGCAACTCGGTGATGGTCTATGGCCAGACCGAGTTGACGCGCGATCTCTACGAGGCCCGCGACAAGCTCGGCGGCAAGGTCGTGCACAACGCGGCCGACGTGACGCCGCACGACATCGCTTCCGACAAGCCCTTCGTCACCTACCGTCAGGACGAGGAGGTCGTCCGCATCGACTGCGACTACATCATCGGCGCCGACGGCTTTCATGGCGTCAGCCGCAAGTCGATCCCGCACGACAAGCTGACGGAATACGAGCGGGTGTACCCGTTCGGCTGGCTCGGCGTGCTGTCGCGCACCAAGCCGGTGTCGCCGGAGCTGATCTATGCCAAGCACGAGCGCGGCTTTGCGCTGTGCTCGCTGCGCTCGCAGGTGCTGAGCCGGTACTATGTCCAGGTGCCGCTCACCGACAAGGTCGAGGACTGGAGCGACGACGCGTTCTGGGAGGAGCTGAAGCGCCGGCTGCCGGCGGAGATCGCTGGCCGTCTGATCACCGGACCGTCGATCGAGAAGAGCATCGCGCCGCTGCGCAGCTTCGTCGCGGAGCCGATGCGCTACGGCAGGCTGTTCCTGGCCGGCGACGCCGCCCATATCGTGCCGCCGACCGGCGCGCGCGGGCTGAACTCGGCTGCGTCCGACATCTATTATCTCTATCACGCGCTGCTCGACCACTACAAGAAAGGCGACGATCGCGGCATCGACGGCTACTCGCAGCGGGCGCTGGCGCGGATCTGGAAGGCGCAGCGCTTCTCCTGGTGGATGACGACGCTCTTGCATCGTTTCCCCGACCGGCTGTCCTACGACGACAGACTGCAGGACACCGAGCTCGCCTATCTGTTCTCGTCCGAGGCCGCGCAGCGGTCGCTGGCGGAGAACTATGTCGGGCTGCCGTTCTGAGCGAGGTCAACGCGACGCAGTTCGCCTGCGCTGCTTGATGGCACCACGCATCAGTAGCCTCGCTGTCGTCCCGGCGAACGCCGGGACCCATACCCAGGGAGCGGTTTGAGGCAGGCTGGCGATTGGCTTTGTGCCCATCCGCCTGCGGCTGCTTCGGCTGGTGCAACTTCGCTCAGCTCGAGATGGAGGGGGCAAACGATCCGGGACGCGCTGTCGGGATTGGCGCCGGCTGCCTCAGTTTGTCGGCTTCCCCGCCCGCCCTCAAAAATGAGTTGCGTACCTCAAAAACCGCGCTATGGTCCTCAACCCAAAGGGGAGGAGCATGAACGCGCCGCTGACATTGCGGGATATTGCGCGGCAGGCGGGCGTGAGCCTCGCCACTGTGGATCGCGTGCTGCACAACCGGCCGGGCGTGCGCCCGGATACGGTGCGACGCGTCAAGGACGCGATGGAGCGCAGCGCGTTCCAGCCGCATGCGGCGGCCTCCGAACTCGCCCGTGCCCGCGCGCGGCGCTTTGCCTTCGTGATGCCGTCCGGCGCCAATCCCTTCATGCAGCAGATTCAGGCGCATCTCGGCGATCTGACGAGCTGGATGGCCGCGCGCCGGCTCACGGTCGATGTGGTCACGACGGACGTGTTCGATGCGGCCGTGCTGGCCGCGAAGCTCGAGCAGCTCGTCGGTCAGGTCGACGGCGTCGCGGTGGTGGCGCTCGATCATCCGAGCGTGCGCGCGGCGATCAACGATCTCGTCGAGTCCGGCGCCAAGGTGGTGACGCTGGTGTCGGACGTGCCGTCGTCGCGACGGCATCATTATGTCGGCATCGACAACATCGCCGCCGGCCGCACCGCGGGCGCGCTGGTCGGACGCTTCGCCGGTGGCAGGGCGGGGCGGGTCGCGATCATGGCCGGCTCGCAAAGCCTGCGCGATCATGCCGAGCGCATCTTCGGCTTCGGCCAGGTCCTGGCGGCGGAGTTTCGGCAACTTGAGGTTTTGCCGGTCGCTGAGGGGCATGACGTGGACGATCGCTCAGAGCACCTCATGCGCAAGCTGCTGACCGAGCATCGCGACATCGTCGGGCTCTACAATGTCGGCGCTGGCACGGCCGGCGTCGCCAAGGCGCTGACCGAGTCGGGGCGCGCCGACAACATCGTGTTCGTCGGCCACGACGTGACGGCACTGACGCGCAAGCTGCTGTTGAACGGCGTGATGGACGCGGCGATTTCGCAGAACCCGGGACACGAGGCGCGCTCCGCGGTGCGCGTGCTCCTGGCGCTGGCGCGCGGCGAGCCGATCCTGAGCGAACAGGAGACGATCCGCATCGACATCGTGATGCGGGACAATCTGCCGTGAGCGGATGGCCGCGATGACGCGGTCGGCCTGAGCACGGAATGAGAAGAGACCGAGGTGCTGGTTTCGAGGCGACGGCAGATCGCCGAAGCGCCTTGCGGTCGGTGGGAGGAGTGGAGACGTGTTTCTCGGACTGGATGTCGGCACATCCGGCGTGAAGGCCGTGCTGGAGGACGAGACGGGCGCGCTGATCGCGAGCGCCGCGCGGCCGCTGGCGCTGTCGCATCCGCAGCCGCTGTGGTCCGAGCAGAATCCGGATCACTGGGTCGAGGCCGTCATCGGCGCGGTCGATGATCTCGCGCGGGAGCGTCCGCGCGAGACCGCTGCCGTCAGCGGCATCGGCCTGTCCGGCCAGATGCACGGCGCGACCTTGCTGAACCGCACCGGTCGGCCGCTGCGGCCGGCGATCCTTTGGAATGACGGCCGCTCGCAGGCCGAATGCGCCGAGCTCGAACGCCGCTGTCCCGAACTGCACGCCATCGCCGGCAACCTCGCGATGCCCGGCTTCACCGCGCCGAAGCTCGTCTGGGTGGCGAAGCACGAGCCGAAGATATTTGCCGAGGTCGCGAAGGTGCTGCTGCCGAAGGCCTATGTGCGCTATCGGCTGTCCGGCGAGATGGTCGAGGACATGTCGGATGCGGCGGGCACCCTGTGGCTCGATGTCGGCGCGCGGCGCTGGTCGGAGAAACTGCTGGCGGCGACCGGGCTCGGTCTCGATCACATGCCGCGCCTCGTCGAGGGCAATGAGCGCAGTGCCGTGTTGTCGCCCGAGCTGGCGCGGCGCTGGGGCATGGGCGCTGACGTCGTGATCGCGGGCGGCGCCGGCGACAACGCGGCGAGCGCAATCGGGCTCGGCGCCATCACGCCCGGCGATGCCTTCCTGTCGCTCGGCACATCAGGCGTGCTGTTCCGGGTGACCGACCGCTTCGCGCCAGCGCCGGAAGCGGCCGTGCATGCGTTCTGCCATGCGCTCGGCGGTCTCTGGCATCAGATGGGCGTGATGCTGTCGGCCGCGGCCTCGCTGGCGTGGCTGGCCCGCCTTCTCGAGACGCCGGAAGCCGCGCTGCTGGCGCCGCTCGGTATCAGCGTCGAACGTCCGAGCCCGGTGCAGTTCCTGCCTTATCTCGACGGCGAGCGCACGCCGCACAACGATGCCCATGCCGCCGGCGCCTTGGTTGGCCTGCGCAGCGCAGCCGGCCGCGGTGATCTCGTGCAGGCGGTGCTGGAGGGCGTGGCGTTTGCCTCACGCGACATGTTCGCCGCGCTCGCGCGCAGCGCGCAGCCGATCACAGAGCTCGATCTCGTCGGCGGCGGCTCGCGCTCTTTGTTGTGGGCGCAGATCATGGCCGACGTGCTTGGCGTCACCGTGCACCGGGTCGAGGAGGGCGAGGTCGGCGCCGCCATCGGCGCCGCGCGGCTCGGCCGTCTTGCCGCGACCGGCGCAGCACCGGCCGATGTCTGCCGCAAGCCGCAGCGGCTGCAGAGTTTCGAACCCCGCGCGCCGCAGCGCGCGGCATATGACGCCGCCTACGCGCAATGGCGCAAGCTCTTTCCTGCTCTCAAGGAGTAACGTCGTGAACGTCCAGGCCCCCTTCTTCCAGACCGGCGCGACCGTCAGCTATGGCGGGCCCGAGTCACGCAGCCCGCTGTCGTTCCGCTGGTACGACAAGGATCGCGTCATCCGCGGCAAGCGGATGGAGGATCATCTGCGCTTCGCGGTCTGCTACTGGCATTCGTTCTGCTGGCCGGGCAGCGATCCGTTCGGCGGCGAGACCTTCCTGCGGCCGTGGCAGCATGGCGACGACGCGATGGCGATGGCGCGGGCCAAGGCCGACGTGGCGTTCGAATTGTTCCGGCTGCTCGACGTGCCGTTCTTCACCTTCCACGACGTCGACGCCGCGCCGGAAGGCGCGACGCTGAAGGAGTCGGTCGCCAATCTCAACGCCATCGCCGACCTGTTCGAGCAGAAGATGGCGTCTGCCAAGGTGCGGCTGCTGTGGGGCACCGCCAACCTGTTCTCACATCGCCGCTACATGGCGGGCGCCGCGACCAATCCGGATCCGGACGTGTTCACCTACGCGGCGGGACAGGTGCGTGCCGCACTCGAGGTGACGCATCGTCTCGGCGGCGCCAACTACGTGCTGTGGGGCGGCCGCGAGGGCTACGAGACGCTGCTCAACACCGACATGAAGCGCGAGCTCGATCAGCTCGGCCGTTTCGTCGCGCTGGTCGTCGAGCACAAGCACAAGATCGGCTTCAAGGGCCCGCTGCTGATCGAGCCGAAGCCGAAGGAGCCGACCAAGCATCAGTATGATTTCGACGTCGCCACCTGCTACGGCTTCCTGCAGCGTTATGACCTTTTGAACGACGTCAAGCTCAACATCGAGCAGAACCACGCCATCCTCGCCGGCCATTCGTTCCAGCACGAGATCGCGCTGGCGCAGGCGCTCGGCGTGTTCGGCTCCCTCGACATCAACCGCGGCGACGATCTGCTCGGCTGGGACACCGACCAGTTCGCGATGAACGTGCCGGAGCTGGCGCTGGTGTTCCACGACATGCTCAAGGGCGGCGGCTTCACCACGGGCGGGCTGAATTTCGACGCCAAGATCCGCCGGCAGTCGATCGATCCGGATGACCTGCTGCACGCCCATGTCGGCTCGATGGATGCCTGCGCGCGGGCGCTGATCGCCGCCGACGAGATGCTGACCGACAGCGCGCTGACCGCGCCGCTGGCGCGGCGCTACGCCGGCTGGGACGGCGACGAGGGGCAGGCGATCCTCGCCGGCCGCCGCTCGCTCGCCGAGCTCGCCGACCGCGCCGTCAACACCGGCCTCGATCCGCAGCCGCGGTCCGGCCGGCAGGAATATCTCGAAAGCGTGGTGAACCGCTATGTTTGACGACAGCAGCCTGCGCACGATGACGAATGACGCTGAGCGCGCCGTGACGAGCACCGCCGCGCAGCCGGTCCTTGAGCTGAAGGGCATCGGCAAGCAGTTCGGCGCGATCCGCGCGCTGCAGGGCGTGGATCTTTCGATCGGCTCCGGCGAGGTCGTCGGCCTGATGGGCGACAACGGCGCCGGCAAGTCCACGCTGGTGCGGATTATCGCCGGCAATTTTCCGCCGAGCCAGGGCACGATCCATTTCGGCGGCCGCGAGGTGCATTTCCATCGCCCGATGGATTCGCGCAGCGTCGGCATCGAGGTCGTGTACCAGGACCTGGCGCTCGCCAACAACCTCACGGCAGCGGCCAACGTGTTTCTCGGCCGCGAGCTGAAGCGCAATTTCGGCCCGCTGGCGCTGCTCGACCACAAGGGCATGGAGGCGCGCGCGCTGGAGCTGTTTCGCGAGCTGCGCTCCGAGACGCGGCCGCACGATCTCGTCAAGGACATGTCGGGCGGCCAGCGCCAGGCGGTGGCGATCGCGCGCACGCGGCTGTCCAACGCCAGACTGGTGATGATGGACGAGCCGACCGCGGCGATCTCGGTGCGCCAGGTCGAGCAGGTGCTGAGCCTGATCCATCGCCTGAAGGAACAGGGTATCGCCGTCATCCTGATCTCGCACCGCATGCCTGACATCTTCGCGGTGTGCGATCGCGTCGTGGTGATGCGCCGCGGCGAAAAGAAGGCCGACAAGCCGGTAGGCGAGACCAGCCCCGAGGAAGTGACCGCGCTGATCACTGGCGCCAAGGAGGCGGCGTGATGTCCGTTCCATCCGAGACCAGCTCCGCCGGCACCGACGTCACCTTCACCAATGTGGGCGTCATCAGATGGTGGCACCGCGGCGTGTTCGCCTCGCAGACGGCCTACGTCACGCTGGCGCTCATCGCCCTCATCATCGTGATGAGCTTCGCCAGTCCCTATTTTCTGACCGAAGGCAATCTGCAGAACGTCGCCAAGAACTTCTCCTTCATCGCCATCGCGACGCTCGGCATCACCTTCGTCATCATTACCGGCGGCATCGACCTGTCGGTCGGCTCGATGATGTGTTTCGCGGCGATGATCACCTCGATGGTGATGACGACGCTATCGACGCCGGGGATGCCGCTGTCGTCGCTATTCGTGCATCTCGCCGCGGACGGCAAGACCGTGGTCGCGAACGTGCCCGGCCTGATCCTGATCGTCTCGGTGCTGGCAGGCCTGGCGGTTTCGCTGGTGGTCGGCCTGATCAACGGCGTCTGCATCGCCTTGCTCGGGCTGTCGCCGTTTGTGACCACGCTCGGCATGCTGTCGATCGTGCGCGGCCTCAGCTACGTGATCTCGAACGGCAAGGGCAGCTTCCCCGGCGGCCCCGACGCCGATTATTTCTATGCGCTGACGCAGGGCGATGTGTACGGCGTGCCTGCGCCCTTCATCTATCTCATCGTGCTGGCGCTGGTGATGGCGCTGGTGCTGCACCACACCGCGTTCGGCCGCCACGTGTTCGCGATCGGCGGCAACGAGAAAGCCGCGGAGCTCACCGGCGTCTCCGTGCCCCGGGTGAAGATCGAGGTCTATGTGATCGGCGCGCTTGCCGCCGGCCTGCAGGGCATCATCATCTCGGGCTGGCTCGGATCGGCGCCCGCGAACATGGCGACGTCCTACGAGCTCAACGTGATCGCCGCGGCCGTGATCGGCGGCGCCAACCTCGCCGGTGGTCTCGGCGGTCCGCTCGGCGCCATCGTCGGCTGCGTCCTGCTTGAGGTGATCCGTAACGGGCTGGTGCTGGCGCAGGTCAACTCCTACTGGCAGCAGACCCTGGTCGGCGTGATCATCATCGCCGCCGTGCTTGTGGATCGTATCCGCGCGCGCCTGCTGTGACGAATACTGGCCGGGGTGACAATCGCGTCTATCCTCACCCGGAACAGACAATGATCAGGGATAGACATGGAGGAGGGAAACCCATGAAGAAGCTGCTCTATGCGGTCGCATCGCTCGCGATTTTGATGGCCCCGGCGCAGGCCGAGACCAAATACCGCTTCGCCATCGTGCCGAAGGCGATGAACAATCCGTTCTTCGACGTCGCGCGCGACGGCTGTCTGAAGCGCGCCAAGGAGCTCGGCAATGTCGAGTGCATCTACAAGGGCCCGGTCGAGCACGAGCCGGCCACGCAGGCGCAGATCATCCAGGACTTCATCACCCAGAAGGTCGACGGCCTCGCCATCTCGGTCGCCGACGTTCCATCGATGACGAAATCGATCGAGGCGGCGACGGCGGCCGGCATTCCCGTCATCACCTTCGACGCCGATGCGCCGGGCTCGAAGCGCATTGCCTATATCGGTACCAACAACAAGGACTTCGGCCTCGCGCTCGGCAAGCAGCTCCGCGAGCTCCGGCCTGAGGGCGGCAAGTACGCCGTCGTCTCCGGCGGTCCCGGCGCCAAGAACCTTGCCGAGCGCGTCGACGGCGTGCGCGAGGCGCTGAAGGGCTCGAAGTGGACGGAAGTGGCGGGCTCGCCGACCTTCTGCAACGACGATCCCGCGCTCGCCGTGCAGCAGATGGCCGATCTGCGCACCGCGACGCCGGATCTCGGCGCCATCGTGCCGATCGGCGGCTGGCCGATGTTCGCGCCCGAGGGCTACAAGGCCTTCGTCAACAAGAACCGCAAGGACATCGACGCTGGCAAGCTGACGCTGGTCGTTGCCGATACGCTGAAGATGCAGCTCGAGCTGCTGCGCGACGGCTATTCCAACGCGCTGACCGGCCAGCGTCCGTTCGAGATGGGCGAGAAGGCGATGGACACGCTGCTCGCGATCAAGAAGGGCGAGAAGGTGCCGGAGGTGATCTACACCGGCCTCGACCTCGTCACCAAGGACAACGTCGCCAAGCTTTTGAACTGAGTTCCTCCCGGGGAAAACCTGGCGGTCCGGCAACCGGCTTCGGCCGGCGGCTGGGCCGCCCTTTTTTGCTTGGAGATGCTTTTGGTACCCACGGACTGGACATGACGGTTGTGATCAATCGAAACGCTGCGGCGTACTGGATGCCCTGCTTGCGCAGGCAATGACGACAGAGGCTGGAGCGGCCGCCTGCACTCGACTACGGGCACAATTGACAGACGGAAATGTCTGACTTAAGTCAGGCATTATGCTCGACCCCATCTCCCGCGTCCGCCGCTTCAACCGCGCCGTCACCTCGGAGGTCGGCGCGCTCGACACCTCGTTCCTCGGGCGCGGTCGGCCGCTCGGGGCGGCCCGCGTGCTCAATGCAATCGGTCATGGCCGCAGCGACGTGGCCGAGCTGCGCGACTATCTCGCACTCGATTCCGGGCTGATGAGCCGGCTGCTGCGCAGCCTGGAGGAGGAGGGGCTGGTGATGACCAGGCCGCATCCCGACGACGCGCGCCGCCGCATCGCCAGGCTCACAGCCGCCGGGCGGCGCGAATTCGAGGCCTATGAGACGCTCTCCAACGCTCAGGCCGAATCGATGCTGGCGCGTCACGGGCAGCCCGAAGCGCTCTTGGCGGCGATGGACCTGGTCGCGGCCGCGCTGGGACGCAGCCGCATCGCCATCGACGAGGTTGATCCGCGCGGCGAGCAGTCGCGCTACTGCCTCGGCGAGTACTACGCCGAGCTGTCGCGGCGCTTCGAACGCGGCTTCGATGTGTCGCTGTCGCGCGATCCCGATGCCTTGGACATGATGGCGCCGCGCGGGGCTTTCTTCGTGGCGTTGTCCGACGGCCTGCCGCTCGGCTGTGTCGGGCTGAAGGGCAGCGGCGGCGATGTCGCCGAGATCAAGCGGCTCTGGGTCGCGCCCGCCGCGCGCGGCCTCGGCCTCGGCCGCCGCCTGATGGATGCGGCCGAAGAGGCTGCCCGCACGCTCTCGATCAGCATTCTTCGCCTCGACACCAACAGCGCGCTCGCCGAGGCCGTCCAGCTCTATCGCCGCGCCGGCTGGACGGAGATCGACCGCTTCAACGACGATCCCTATCCGGACCTGTTCTTCGAGAAGCAGCTCTAAGATTGATCTCGCGCGGCGCCTGCGCCCCGCCGTTCTCCAGTCCAGCCACGGACCAGATCGCCCTGGTCGGCGTTAAGCGATGAGCAACTGGTAGGGTGGTGGAATGCGGGCCTTCGGGGGAGCTTGCGACGGAAGGGCGCGCCTTGAGTCCGATTCGTTGCCCGATCCTGCCCCAATTGCGGCGAGGGGGGCCCGATGACATGAGGACGCGCCTTCGCCTCACTTCACCCCAAGACATGATCGAGCGTATAGATCGTCCTGCGCCGATCGCGCCGGCGGAACAGCAATAACGAATTGGGATAGGGCATGGTGACACGATCCACGGCGGCTCAGAACCTTGCAGCGATGCGGCGTCGGGGAGCGGTCCTGATGACTGTCGCGGCCGCCACCGTGCTGGCTCTGCAAGGTTCCGAGGCCCGCGCGCGACAGGCACGTCCGGCGCCGGTGATCGAGGCGACGGCGCCGCGTGCGCATGGCGATCCGATCATGGCGATCGTGTCGATCAAGACCCAGAAGGTGACGTTCTACGACGCCGATGGCTGGATCTGGCGCGCACCGGTGTCGACCGGCGTCTCGGGCCGCGAGACGCCGGCCGGCGTGTTCGCCATCATCGAGAAGGACAAGGACCACCACTCGACTCTTTACGACGATGCCTGGATGCCGAACATGCAGCGCATCACCTGGAACGGGGTGGCGCTGCATGGCGGGCCGCTGCCCGGCTATGCCGCCTCGCATGGCTGCGTCCGCATGCCCTACGGCTTTGCCGAGAAGCTGTTCGACCGGACCTGGATCGGCATGCGGGTGATCATCGCGCCGGGTGACCCGGCGCCCGTCGAGTTCTCCCATCCCGCCCTGTTCGCGCCGAATGCGCAGGCGCTCGCCGCGGTGCCCTCGCGGGCCGCGACGCTCGGCCGCGAGGCCGAGGACGCCGCCAGGAGCGCCGACGAGGCCAAGGCGGCGGCTGCCGCGGCCGAGCGCGAGGCCAAGGCTCTGAAGGCGTCCTTGCGCAAGCTGGAGCAGGCCAAGGCGCGCGCCGAGGCCGAGCTCAAATTCGCCGACAGGAAGTTGGCCGCCGCCAAGACCGATCAGGCCAGGACGCTGGCCGAGGATGCGGAGCAGAAGGCCGCCGCCAAGGCGACCGACGCGGCAGCGCAGCTCGAGGCCGCCAAGTCGGACGCGACCGCGAAGCTCGCTGCGGCGACCTCGACCAAGGATGCCGCCAAGGCGGCGGCGGCCAGGAAGTCCGATGCGAGCAAGGCTGCGACGGACGCCAGGCTCGCGACCGAGCCGGTCTCGGTCTATATCAGCCGTTCGACGCAGATGCTCTATGTCAGGCGCAACACGCACAAGCCGGCCCCCGATGGCGGCGGCGAGGTGTTCGACACCTCGATCGAGGCGCCGGTGACCATCCGCGATCCCGACCGGCCGATCGGAACGCATGTGTTCACCGCGGTGGCGCAGAACGGCGCGGAGCTGCGCTGGACGGCGGTGACCATCGACGACGGCGACACCGCCAAGGACGCGCTCGACCGCATCACCATTCCGAAGGACGTGCTCGACCGGATCGCGCCGACGGCCGTGCCGCGCTCCTCGATCATCGTCTCGGACGAGCCGCTGTCGAGCGAGACCAATTATCGGACCGAGTTCGTCGCGGTGCTGAGCAACCAGCCGCAGGGCGGCTTCATCACGCGCCGGCCGACGACCAATGTCGACGTCGTCGCCAGCGGGGACGAATATGACGACGGCTTCGGCAGCTTCTTCCAGCGCAGCTGGGATGGCCAGCCCGTCGCGGCGCCGCGCCGTCGCGGTCCGCCTCCGACCTACTACCGGCCGGTGCAGCCGGGCTGGTGGTGACCAGCCGGGCTGGTGGTGACCAGCCGGGCTGATGCCTGACCGCGATTCGCGGGTCAGGCCGGATGGCGCTTCAAATCAGTTGCGACCTGCGGGGATGACGCCGGGCCACTGCATCAGGAAAGGCTGCGGCTCGTGCTGCGCCTCGGTCGCGCGCGCCACGCGCCTGACACGGTGAGGCCTGCGGGAGATCGAGCTGGTCGCCTCGCGAGCGGTCTCGATGCGCGTCAACTGCTGACGCATCTCGCCGGTGGAGGTCCGGAGCTGCTCGATGGTCATGTCGCTGTTCGCGGCCGCGGTGCGCAGCCCGCTCAGCTCGGTCGCCGTATCTTCCTGGGCGCCGCGGAGGCGGATCGTCTGGCGCTTCAGCAGCGCGAGATCGGATTCGATCTTGTCGGCCGTATCGCGGCGGCGCGCCTCGGTCTCGTCGGCGGCGGTGCGCAAGACGGCCAGGCCCGTTTCGGCCGTGGTGAGGCTGGCGCGCAATTGCAGAAGCTCGCCGGAGGTGTCGCTCTGGCGGTCGCGCAGCTGGGCGGTCTCGGCCTTGAGCTGCGCCAGCTCCGAGGTCAGCGTGGCGACGCGGCTCTCGAGCGAAGGCGCTCCGGTGCCGAAGGAGAAGCTGTTGGCGCCGCCGCTGCTCCACCACATCGCACCGGCGCTGGCTGCGAGCGCCAGGCTCAGGACAATTCGTAGAGAGGCCGTGCCGCTGCTCGGCGGGGCGTCCGGCGTCTTGGTGGATCTGCGCATCGACGGGTCTCCGGGATTTGATGGAGACAATTATGATCATATTAAGGTTGCCAATGTTCTAAGCGCGCCGCTCCAGCGGAACATTTCATCCACGTAGTTTTGCGGGAATGGGCTCTCGCAGCCTCGAGTTGTGAGCATGACCGGCGGCGCTCAAGAGTGCGGATGCAGGGACGGTGATGGCCTAGCCTGGATCGTTGGCACTCAGATCGGATCCGTCGGAAAAGGCTTCGTGCGTCCTCGGGATCGTGATCTAAATCGCGCATGTCCGACATTCCACCCACCGCCGCACCGCCGGCATTCGACGCGCTTGCCGAGGCCATCGGGCAGCGCCGCTCGGTCTATGGCCATATCAGCGGGCTCAGGATGGATCGCTGCGCGCCCGGCGAAGCCTGGTCGACCCTGCCTTATCGTCCCGTGTTCGTCGGTGACAGCGAAACCGGGGTGATCCATGGCGGCGTCGTCACCGCGATGCTCGACGAGAGCTGCGGCATGGCGGTGCAGCTTGCGCTCGACGGCAGCCGGGCGATCGCCACGCTCGATCTGCGCATCGACTATCAGAAGCCGGCGACCCCCGGTCTCGACATCAAGGCCCATGCGGTCTGCTTCCGCGTCACGCGCTCGATCGCGTTCGTGCGCGCCACCGCCTATCAGGAGGAGGAGACCGCACCGGTCGCCACCGCGACCGCCTGCTTCATGATTGGCGCCAACCGCACCAACATGCTGACCGACCGGGCGGCCTTCGACGGCGTGCCACCGCCGCTCGACGCCCCGGACGATCCGGCGGGGCCGTTTCCCACCAGTCCGTTCGCGCGCTGCCTCGGCATCCGCTTCGCCGAGAACGACACGCTGGTGATGCCGTTCTCGCGCCGGATCATCGGCAATCCCGTGCTGCCTGCGATCCATGGCGGCATGACCGGTGCGTTTCTCGAGACCGCAGCGATCGTCACCGTGATGCGCGAGCTCGGCGCCACGGCGCCGCCGAAGCCGGTCGGCCTCACCATCAACTATCTGAGGTCGGGCCGCGCGCTCGACACCGTCGCATCGGCGTCGATCGTCAAGCAGGGACGCCGCGTCGTCGCCTTCGAGGCCCGCGCCTGGCAGGACGATGCGACGAAGCCGATCGCCACCGCCTTCGGCCATTTCATGCTACGACCGGCGCCAGGGCAGGAGCAGGATTGAGGGAGACCGGGTCGCGAGACACGATCAGGCCTTGCGCAGGATCTTGTCCATTGCCTTTCCCCGCGCCAGCTCATCGACCAGCTTGTCCAAGTAGCGGATCTCCCGCATCGTCGGTTCCTCGACATCCTCCACGCGGACGCCGCAGATCATGCCCTTGATCAGGGTCCGCGCCGGATTCATCGCTGGCGCCTGTGCGAAGAAGGTCTCGAAGTCCGTCTGACGCTCCAACCGGATCTCAAGCTCGCTTTGGCCATAGCCCGTCAGCCAGCAGATCACCTGATCGACCTCTGCCTTGGTGCGTCCCTTCTTCTCGGCCTTCGCGACGTACAATCGGTACACGCTCGCGAAGCTCGTCGTGTAGATGCGGTGTTTTGCCATGCTGACTCCATCGGATCGTAGGCGAGGCATGTCGGGTCTGCGAGGGGCGACGGCGCGGCACGAGCGCGTGCTTCATGTCCGCGTTTCGGATCGTCGGACAGCACGTTCGTTCGCACATGTCGGAAACGGACGCTAGCCCGGCAGGAACATCGGAAACGACACCCCGAGCGACCACGCCAGGATCAGGCCGAGACCGAGGCCTTCGGCCATCGGCGAGCAGGTCCTGCGACCGACACAGCCGCCGATCAGTCCGAACACGATGAAGAACAGCACGATCACGGGGATGATGATGAGCAGGAAGAACAGCCGCTTGAGGTCGAGCGCGACTGCCCCGCCCAACGAGGCCAGGAAGGCGGTGCGGATCCACACGGTGCGCCACAGCGCGGCGTGGCCGCCCCTGTTGGCGATGCAGTCCGCCAGCATGTAGGGCACCGCGCCCATTGCGATCGCGGCGATGATCGGCAGGCGCGCCGCGATCGGCATGAACGAGGCGACGTAGCGGTCGAGCGCGCCACCGAAGCCGCAGATGCCGTAGGCGGCCAGCGCCAGCGCCGCGAGCCAGGCCACGCGGCCGAAGTGAACGCCCTGCGCGCGTAGCAGCGTGAGCGACAGCGTGCCGTACACGAAGAGATGTACGGCGAGGTAGTCGGCGATCAGAACGGGCAGGAAGCGGGTCTCGACGAACCTCAGGACGATCGGTGTCGTCACCGCCGGCACCAGCGTGGCGATCGCAAGACTGCGCAGCGGAATTGTCGGCGGCGGCGCATCACCCTTCGGCAGCAGCTCGGCCAAGGGCCACGCCAGCAGCACGATGCCGGCGAGCAGCAGCGCGACCGCACCGCCAGTCGAAGCGACCGGGCCGCTGCTGGCGCGGCCGAACGCCCGATCGAGCCAGTCGCGCGCCTCGCGCAGTGCGGTCGTCGAATACAGCACGCTAACGTGTTCGACTCCGGGCGCGACGACGGCGCGGCGTCCGCCATTTGCGGCGGGATCGCCCACGGTGTCGCCCTCGCGCGCGGCGGGATCGGCGAGCCGGAGGTTGCGCAGCGCATCCCGGCGCAGGGCCGCCTCCCATTCGCCTGTGATGATCAGCAAGTTGCGCGGCGCGCTCGCCGTGACGGCCTCGGAAAACATCGAGATCGCCACCGTCGCCCTGATACGCGGATCGGCCAGCGCCTGGCGGACGATGATGTCGGAAGCCATCGAGTGTCCGAGCAGGGCGACCTGGCCGTCGTTCCCCGGCAGGGACAGCGCGGCGTCGGTGACGCGGCCGATCTCGCGCATCAGCTTCTTCGTCGTGCCGTCGACGCGCGTGACGTCGCCCGACATCGGCGTCGGATTGCGGCCATGCCCCTCGAAGTCGAACGAGACCGCGACATAGCCCGCGCGCGCCAATGTCAGCGCATAGGCCTCCATGAACTGGCGTGAGCCCGCAAAGCCGTGGGCAATGACGACCACGGGCGACGCAGCCGCGTCGTCGCGCCGATAGACGGTGATGGGGGTGGTGCCTGCCTGCAGCAGGGTGATCGTGATGCCCGCGCGCTCGGCTTCGAGGCGCCAGATCCCGGCGACGCAGAGCGCGAGGCCGGCGAGCGCTGCGGCCAGCAGGGCTGCCCCGCGCAAACCGATGGCGTCTCGTCTGCGCGGCGCAGCGTCCATGATCGGCTCCGTTTGCAGCCGAAACTAGCGCAGGAATTGGTGCGGTAACAACGACAGCGCAGGCGAGCCGCACCGGCGCAATCGAACGAAACGCACGCCACTTCGTTGACAACGCCGCCGGAGCGATATTCGGTGACCCCCGTTCAGCGGCGACAAGGAGGATGCATGAAACCGGAAGTCATCTGCCTGATGGCGTCGAGCGTCGACGGCCGGACCCTGCCGAGCCGCTGGCGTCCGAAGGGATCGGGCGATCTGTTCGAGCAGGTGCATGACAAGCTCGGCGGCGACGCCTGGCTGATCGGCCGCGTCACCGGCCAGGAATTCGCCAAGGGCTCGGCCTATCCGGCCGAGACGACGGAGCGATTCCCGCGCACTCAGTGGATCGCGCGCCGCGATGCCAAGGCCTACGGCATCGTGCTCGATCCCCATGGCAAGATCTGCTGGGGTCGCTCCGACATCGGCGGCGATCCGATCGTCGTCGTGCTGACCGAGGCCGTGTCGGATGCGCATCTTTCGGGACTGCGCGGCGAGGGCGTGTCGTACATCTTCGCCGGCCAGGCGAAGCTCGATCTTTCGCGCGTGCTCGAGATCGTCGCGCAGGAGCTCGGCGTGAAACGCCTGCTGCTCGAAGGCGGTGGCGGTGCCAACGGCGCGTTCCTTCGCGCGGGCCTGGTCGACGAGTTCAACCTCGTTCTGTGTCCGGCGGTGGATGGCGCCAAGGGGGCGCCCAGCGTGTTCGATTCGACGGAAGCCGAGTCCGGCGAGCGTGCCCCGATCACGGCCATGACGCTCGAAAGCAGCACGGCGCTGGAGGGCGGCGCGCTGTGGCTGCGCTACAAGATCACCAACGGCTCGGCCTTGCCGACCCAGGCAAGTCATGGCTGAGCGGCGAATGCACATCATCATCGTCGGGGCCGGTGCCGCGGGCCTGATGGCGGCGCGCGAACTGGCCCGCTCAGGCCAGCAGGTGACGCTGCTGGAGGCGCGCGATCGCTGCGGCGGGCGCATCCATCCGCTGCCCGCGAGCAGGTTCGGATATCGCGCGGATGCAGGTGCGGAATTCATCCATGGCGAGGCGCCCGTCACCCACGCGCTGATGGCCGAGGCGGGGCTCACCTCGACGCCGGTCGATGGCGCGCGCTGGTACGTGACGGATGGCGCGTTCTCGCGCGAGGATCCCGCTGATCGGCAGATGCGCCAGTTGCACCGCGTGGCGCGTCAGCTCGACGAGGATATGACCGTGACGGCGCTGCTCGATCGGCATTTCGCCGGCGCGGAGTTTGCCGCCCTGCGCAAGTCGGTCTTGGGGATGGTGCAGGGCTATGACGCGGCCGATCCCGGTCGTGCCAGCGTGTTCGCGCTGCGCGACGAATGGATGGGCGGCGACCGCGGCGCTCAGGCGCGCATCGTCGGCGGCTACGCGGCGCTGCTCGATCATCTCCTGGCGGAGTGCCGGGCGCATGGCGTGGCGATGCTGCTCGAGGCGGTGGTCCGCGCGGTGGAGAGCTCCGACGATGGTGTCGTCGTGCGCTTGGCTGACGGCCGTGCGCAGCGCGGCGATCTCGTCATCCTGACCGTGCCGCTGCCGCTGCTGCGAACCATCGCGCTGCCGCCGGCCATGCGCCCGCAATTGGCCGCAGCCGAAACCATCGGCTTCGGCAACGTCATCAAGCTGCTGCTGCGCTTCGAGCGTCGCTGGTGGCGAGAGGCCCGGACCGAGGACCTTTCCGACATGCTGTTCGTGCTGTCCGACGCCGACGTGCCGGTGTGGTGGACGCAGCATCCGAACGATGACGCGGTGATGACTGGCTGGCTCGCCGGGCCGCCGGCCGGCGCCTTCGCCGCGTGCGACGAGGCCGCGCTGATCGAAAACGGGCTTTCGGCGCTCGCAGACGTCTTCGTACAGCCGGCGGGCTTGCTGAAGCAGCAGCTCGTCGCGTCGCATGTCACGGATTGGGCGAAGGATCCGTTCGCGCGCGGGGCCTATTCCTATGCGACGCTGACATCCCACGAGGCGCAGGATACGCTTTCGCGTCGGGATGGCGGACGGGTGCTGATCTCCGGCGAAGCGCTGTATCGCGGACGCGACATGGGAACGGTCGAGGCGGCGCTGGCGAGTGGGCAACAAACGGCGCGGCGCATCCTCGCGATGTGATCGGGCCGTGTTCAACACGTTGCGCCGGTGCGCCCACGGCGCTAGCATTCGCCGGTCACCATGGCGAGGATCACCATGCTCGACCACGTCGGCTTCCCTGTCTCCGACTTCGCCCGCGCCAAGGCGTTCTATGCGGCCGCCCTGGCGCCGCTCGGCTATGTCCTGATGATGGAGATCACCGACGCGCAGACCGGCGGCCACGGTGATCACGCCGGCTTCGGCGACGGCCGTCCGGATTTCTGGATCGGCACCGGCGGGACGGCCGCGACCTCGACGCATGTCGCGTTCCACGCCAAGGATCGCGCCACGGTCGATGCGTTCTATCAAGCGGCGATCGCCGCAGGCGGAATGGACAACGGCGCGCCTGGACTGCGGCCGCATTATCACGAGAACTATTACGGCGCGTTCGTGCGCGACGCCGACGGCAACAACATCGAGGCGGTGTGCCACGCGCCGGCGTGAGGGCCGCTCACCCCTCGGGATGAGTCATGCCATCACCGGCATGTGCTCGGCGGCCGCGGCCAAGCTCGGCGCGACCACGATCTCGAGCTGCTGGCGCAGCCAGCGGTGCATCGGATCTTCGTGGTGTCGCAGGTGCCAGACCATGTACATCGGCATCGCCGGGCAGGGGACCGGGACCGGCGCCACGGCCAGGCCGCGCAGCATGTAGGCGCGCAGCAGGCTCGGCAGGGTCGCGATCATGCGGCTGCCGCGCAGGAACGGGCCGATGCCGCCGAAGCCCGGCACCTGCGCCGCGAAACGCCTGACGAGGCCGCGCTCGGCCAGGACCTCGTCGATGTCGAGGCGGCGCCGCGGCTCGTACAGTACCGTGACGTGGTCGCTGGCGAGATAGTCCTCCAGGCTCTGCGGCGGCTCGCGCTGGCTCGCATCGTAGAACACGCGATAGCTGTCCTCGAACAGCCGCTTCTGCAGGATGTCGCTGCCCTCGGGCGGGCGCGGCGTGATGATGAGCTGACAGTGCTCTTCGCGCAGCATCTCCGGCGTCGGTGCGCCGGAAGGGATCACGCGCAGGCTGAGGCCCGGCGCCTGCGCGCGGGCGTAACGGAGCAGGGACGGCAGCAGCAGGTCGCGCTGCAGATCATTGGCCGCGATCGTCACCTGCGCGGAGATTTTCGCCGGCTCGAACGCAGCGGTGTGCGAGAAGCTCCGGAGATCGTCGAGCAGCGCGCGGGCGCGCAGCGCCAGGAGCTGCGCATGCGCAGTCGGCACGATGCCGCGGCCGGACTTCACGAACAGCGGATCTCCGGTGATCGCGCGCAGCTTGTCGAGCAGATGGCTGACGGCCGACTGCGTGACTCCGAGCCGCTGCGCCGCGCGGGTGACCGAGCCTTCCTCGATGACGGCGAGCAGGAGCTGCAGCAGGTGGCCGTCGAGGTCCAAATGATCGAATTGGCTCATGGATCGGATCGGTCGCGCGGCCTTTATTGACGGTGTCTGTCGGCGATACTGGCGGGCACGAACGGCGCCGCGTTTGATCCAGATCAAGCGCGGCCGTCCGAAACACGCCCAGGGGAGGCTCAGATGTCCACCACGTCAGCCCGGCAGCCCGTGCCCGGCACCACCATCTTCGACGGCGAGCAGGCCCGCAAAGGCTACGCCCTCAACAAGATGTGCTACTCGTTCAACGATGCCGCCAACCGCAAGGCGTTCGTCGCCGACGAGGACGGCTATTGCGCCAAATATGGCCTCAATGCACAGCAGCGCGCGGCGATCAGGAACCGCAACGTGCTGGAGCTGATCGAGGCCGGCGGCAACGCCTACTACCTCGCCAAGTTCGCCGGCATCTTCGGGCTCGACATGCAGGACATCGGCGCGCAGCAGACCGGGCTGACGAAAGAGCAGTTCAAGGCCAAGCTTCTGGCGGCGAGGGGGTAATCGTCATGGCAAAGATCGTCGGTTGCATCACCACCTCGCACGTTCCGGCCATTGGCGGCGCGATCGCCAAGGGCCTGCAGCAGGATCCGTATTGGAAACCGTTCTTCGACGGCTTCCCGCATGTCCGCGAGTGGCTCGCCAAGGTCAAACCGGATGTGGTCGTGCTCGTCTATAACGACCATGGCCTCAACTTCTTCCTCGACAAGATGCCGACCTTCGCGGTCGGCGCGGCCGACAGCTACAGCAATGCCGACGAGGGCTGGGGCATTCCGCAGACCGCGCCGTTCAAGGGTGACAGCGAATTGTCCTGGCATTTGATCGAGCATCTGGTGAAGGAGGATTTCGACCTCACCACCTGCCAGGAGATGGTGGTCGATCACGCCTTCACGCTGCCGATGGCGCTGTGCTGGCCCGATCAGAAATGGCCGGTGCGGGTGGTGCCCGTGGTCGTCAACACGGTGCAGGCGCCGCTGCCGTCGGCCGCGCGCTGCTACAAGCTCGGCCAGGCGCTGGCGCGGGCGATTCAATCCTGGCCGAAGGACGAGCGCGTCGTCGTGATGGGGACCGGCGGCCTGTCGCATCAGCTCGACGGCGAGCGCGCCGGCTTCATCAACAAGGATTTCGACGAGAAGTTCATGGCCAGCATGGTCGACGATCCCGCCTGGGCGACGAAGTATTCGACCACCGAGCTGGTCGAGCTGTCGGGCACCCAGGGCGTCGAATTGCTGAACTGGATGGTGGCGCGCGGCACGCTGCCGGAGAAGGTCCGCAAGGAGCACGCCAACTATCATATCCCGATCTCCAACACGGCGACGGGACTGATGGTGCTGGAGCCGGTGTAGGGCCCCTGCGAGAGTCTTTTTCGGAAGGCGACGACTGAGAGTCGTCTGCCAACGACGATCACGCGGTATGGGTCTCGGCTCAAGGCCGGGACGACACGGGTGGGCTTGGATAGGCCGCGCCCCACCACTGCTGTCGTCCCGGCGAACGCCGGACCCATACCGCGGATGCTATCGAGGGATGTGGCTGTCAGTGGCTCCCTTCGACCGACTTCCGTGCGGTTGCCCTTACCCCGACCCTCTCGCCGTGAAGAACGGTTGAGAGGGAGCGCAGCGTCTGGGCGGCGCGAGCACGGATATCAATTCCGGCTGCCACGGCTCCGCTCCTGGCTGATGTTGATGTCAGCTCGCGGTGCCCTCGTCGCCCTGGATATCGGCGATGGCGCGGGTGAGGATGTCGCTGACACGCTTCGCTTCCGCGTCGCTCCAGCCCTGCCGGTGCATCTTGAGCGCCATCTTTAGCGTCTGCACGCTCTGCAGCACCGGCTCCGGCGGGCGCATGCCGCCCATGGTGCGGGCCATGATGCGCAGCCGGCTCAGCAGGCCATCGATGGCGGCTTCATCCTCTTTCAGTGCCTGACGGCCGGCGTCGGTGATCGCGAACAGCTTCTTGCCGCCCTCGGCCGATGCCGCTTCGATCTGGCCCATGTCCTCGAGCAGATTGAGGATCGGATAGACCGAGCCCGGGCTCGGCGAGTACGCCCCGCCGACCAACTGTTCGACCGCCTTGATCAGCTCATAGCCATGGCGCGGCTTCTCACCGATCAGCCACAGCAGCAGGCTGCGCAGATCGCCGGGACCGAAGAAGCGGCCGCCGCCGCCACGCCCGAACTCCTCGCGACCGCCGCGGCGGCCACGCTCGAACAGGCCGGCCGCCCGCGGGCCGAACCCGCCGCCGCGCCCGCCCATGCGCATCTCCTCGCAGGCTTCGTCGAAGCCACGCCGTCCATGACGTCCGCGATGTCCCCAGCCGCGCTCTTGGTTGTCGTCGTCTCTGCGGGAGGGGCCAAACGTCCAATGATGATGTCTCATACGATATGATCTCCGTTTCGTACGAACGATATATCGTTTATAGGTTTCGTTTGTCAACCGTGACCGATGCAGGTTTCCGAATCTGCAAATAACGCGTTGATTTCACGCGATTTATGGGATTGCCTCGGTCACGCGACCCGCAGCCTCGTGCGCCGTGCCGCGATGCGCAATCAGCGCATAGGCGACGGGGACCACGAACAGCGTGAACAGGGTGCCGATCGCGAGTCCGGTCGCGATCACGAGCCCCATGTTGAAGCGGGACACCGCGCCGGCGCCGCTCGCGGTGATCAGCGGGATCACGCCGAGCACCATCGCCGCCGTGGTCATCAGGATCGGCCGCAGCCGGACGGTCGCCGCTTCGATGATCGCCTCGGTGCGGTCCTTGCCCTGTTCGCGCAGCTCGTTCGCGACCTCGACCATCAGGATGCCGTGCTTGCTGACGAGGCCCATCAGGGTGACCAAGCCGACCTGGGTGTAGATGTTGATGCTGGCGCCGCCGATGCCGAGGCTGATGAAGATCAGCGCGCCCGCCAGCGACATCGGCACCGACACCAGGATGATGATCGGATCGACGAAGCTGTTGAACAAGGCGGCGAGCGCCAGGAAGATGATGATCAGCGCGAACACGAAGGTGGTGACGAAGCCGCCGGATTCCTGCTCGAGCTGTCGCGACGCGCCGCCATAGTCGATCGAGTAACCCGATGGCAGCGACTTCGCGATCTCCTTCAAGGTGGCGAGCGCGTCGCCCATCGCGATGCCCGGCATCGCCACGCCGGAGATGGTCGCCGCATTGATCTGCTGGAAGTGATTGAGCGACTCGGGAATCGTCTTGCGCTCGAGCCGGGCCACGGTCGACAGCGGCACCATGGCATTGCCGCCGGCGCGGATCGAATAGTCGAGCAACTGATTGTCGGTGAGGCGGTCGTTCTGCCGCACCTGCGGGATCACCTTGTAGGAGCGGCCCTCCAGGCTGAAATAGTCGAGATAATTGCCGCCCAGCATGGTCGCGAGCGCGCCGCCGAGATCGCTCATCTTGAGGCCGAGATCGGCGGTCTTGTCGCGATCGAACACCACGGTGGTCTGCGGCTTGTCGATCTTCAGATCGCTGTCGAGGAAGATGAATCGGCCGCTCGCCAGCGCCTTGGCCATGAAATCGCGCGACACGTCGTTGAGCTCGCCGAACGCGCCGGTGGTGCCGATCACGAACTGGACCGGCAGGCCGTTGCTGCCCGGCAGCGGCGAGGGCTGGAACGCCACCGAGCGGGCGCCGGCGATGCCGTTCAGGAGCTGCTGGAATTCCGGCTGCAGGGTCTTGGTCGTCGCCTTGCGCTGATCCCAGGGCTTGAGCACCCAGCCGCCGATCACCTGTGTCGAGGTGTCGATCTGGAACACGGTGCGCGTCTCCGGCCGCTGGGCAATCAGGCCGTACAGCTGCTGGCCGTAGAACTGGCGCTGCTCGAGCGTGGCCGAGGGCGCCGAATTCGTCAGCGACAGCACGATGCCCTGGTCCTCGTCCGGCGCGAGCTCGCTGGTGGAGCTGACATAGAGCCAGGGGATCATCGCCAGCAGCAGCAGCGCGAACACCACGACCACCGGCTTGGTCGCGAACACGCTTTCGAGCCCGCGGCGATAGCCCTGTGCGAGCCGTTCGAGCACGTGGTCGATCGCACGCACCAGCCGCGCCTCGACCGTGGTGGCGTCGCGCTCGGTCCGGCGCAGCAGCCAGGCGCAGTTCATCGGCGAAAGCGTCAGCGCGATCACCGCCGAGACGGTGACGGCGCCGGCGAGCGTGAAGGCGAATTCGGTGAACAGGGCGCCGGTGAGGCCGCCCTGGAAGCCGACGGGCACGTAGACCGCGATCAGCACCACGGTCATCGCGATGATCGGGCTCGCCAGCGCGCGCGCCGACTGGATGGCAGCCTCGACCGGCGGCACACCCTCGTCGATCAGGCGGTGCACGCTCTCGACGACGATGATGGCGTCGTCGACGACCAGGCCGATCGCGAGCACCAGCGCCAGCAAGGTCAGCAGGTTGATGGAGAAGCCCATCAGCAGCATCAGGCCGAAGGTGCCGATCAGCGACAGCGGAATGGCGATCACCGGGATCAGCACCGAGCGCCACGATCCCAGGAACATGAAGACGACGACAATTACGATCCCGATCGCCTCCACCAGCGTATGGATCACCTCGTCGATGGACGAGTTCACGAAATCGGTGGAGTCGTACAGGATCTCGCTGGTGATGCCGTTCGGCAGCTGTCGCTGCAGCTCCGGATAAACGACCTTCACGCCGTTGATGACGTCGAGCAGGTTCGCCGTTGGCGCCACCTGGATGCCGATGTAGACCGCGGTCTTGCCGTTGAAGCGCGTCGCGCTGTCGTAGTCGTCATTGCCGAGCGTGACATTGGCGACATCGCGCAGGCGGATGATGGCGCCATTGACCTGCTTGACGACGAGATTGCGGTATTGCTCCAGCGAATGCAGGTTGGTCGCGGCGGCGAGATCGACCTGCACGAGGCGGCCCTTGGTGGTACCGAGCCCGGAGATGTAGTCGTTGCCCGACAGTGCCGTCGACACGTCGGTTGCCGTCAGGCCATAGGCCGCAAGCTTGTCGGGGTCGAGCCAGGCGCGCAGCGCGAATTTCTTGGCGCCGAGCAGTTCGGCGGTCTGCACCCCGGAGACCGCCTGCAGCTTCGGCTGTACCACGCGGGTGAGGTAGTCGGTGATCTGGTTCGGCGCCAGCACGTCGCTGGCGAAGCCGATATACATCGAGTCGATGGTCTGCCCGACCTTCAAGGTCAGGGTCGGCTGCTGCGTGCCGGTCGGAAGCTGGTTCAGCACCGAGTTCACCTTGGCGTTGATCTCGGTCATCGCCTTGCCGGAATCGTAGTTGAGCCGCAGGTTCACGGTGATGGTGCTGCTGCCGGTGACGCTGGTCGACGTCATGTAGTCGATGCCGTTGGCCTGGGCGATCGCATTTTCCAGCGGCGTGGTGATGAAGCCGGCGATGATGTCGCTATCGGCGCCGGCATAGGCCGTGCTCACCGTGACGATGGCGTTCTGCGTGCGCGGATATTGCAGGATGGCGAGCGTCGTCATCGAACGCAGGCCGAGCACGAGAATAAGGGCGCTGACCACGAGCGCCAGCACCGGCCGGCGGATGAAGATGTCTGTGAAACGCATAGTGATGACTCTGATGGGTGCGGGCTGGCCGGATTATTGGTCGACGACATCCGGCGCGGCTTCCGCGACCGGCACGTGCGAATTGTCGATTTTCACCGGGCTGCCGTTGCGCAGCTTGATCTGTCCCGCGATCACCACCGTCTCGCCCGGCTTGATGCCGTCGGTGATCGCGATCCGGTCGCCCTTGGCCGGCTTGCTCTTCACGAACGTCTGCCGCGCCTTGCCCTCGCCGTCCTTCAGATCGTCGACCACGTAGACAAGATCGCCATAGGGATTGCTGACGATCGCTGTCAGCGGCAGCGTGACGAGCTGTTCGGGCTTGCCGGTCGCGATCTCGACCTTGGCGAACATGCCCGGCAGCAACCGCGTCGCATCGTTGTGCAGCGTGGCACGAATCTGGACGTTGCGGCTCGTCGAATCGACCTTGGCGTTGATCGCCGAGATCTGACCGGTGAAGCGTTCGCCGGGATAGGCGTCGACGGCGATTCCGACGTCCTGGCCGATCCGGATGTCGGCGAGCGACTGCTGCGGCAGGTAGAAATCGACGAAGATCGGATCGAGGCTCTGCAGGGTGACGATGGTGGTGCCGGCGCCGAGATACTGCCCGAGATCGACGGCGCGGATGCCGAGCCGGCCGGCGAACGGCGCCTTCAGCGTCTTCTGCTCGACGATCGCCTTCTGCTGCGTCACCAGGGCCTGCGCGTTCTTGAGGTTGGCGCGATCGCTGTCGAGCGTGGCCTGGCTGACCGCGTTGAACTTGATCTGCTCCTCGTCGCGCTTGACGACGATGGCATAGTTCTCGGCAGTCGCCTGCAGCGACTGCAGCTTGGCGACGTCATCGGTCGCGACCAGCTGCAGCAATTGCTGGCCGGCTTCGACGGTGTCGCCCGAATTGAACTGGATGCCCTGCACGATGCCTGCAGCCTGCAGCGCCAGATCGGCGCCGTTGACGGCGCGCAGCGAACCGACCGCGGTGAGGTTGGAGCGCCATGCTGCGGTCGCCGCAACGACCGTCGAGATCGTCTGCGGCGGGTTGGCCATGGCGCCGATCGCCTTGGCGATCATGATGCCCTTGAAGGTCTGAAAGCCGTACAGGCCGCCGAACAGCACCGCCATGGCGGCCAGCATGATCGTCATGCGTTTCTTCATTACATTGCTTCCTGGGTCGTACGATTGGGACCGGCGAAATAACCGGGATTGGCACGCGGCAGCGCCGCCGGGGTCTCGTCCTGGCGATTCCACCAGCCGCCGCCGAGCGCCTGGAACAGCGCCGCGGTGTCGGTGAAGCGCGTGGCCTGCGACTTGATGCGGGAGACGCGTGCGTTGAGATAGGATTGCTGCGCGTTGATGACGTTGGCGTAGGGCACCGCGCCGCTCCTGAACTGCTCGACCGCCATGGCGAGACTGTCGGCGGTGGCCTTCTCGGCGGCGGCCTGGGCCTTCAGCGCCTCGGCGTCGTACTGGATGGCGCGCAGCGAATCCGCGACATTCTGGAACGCCGTGATGACGGTGCTCTTGTAGAGCGACAGATCCTGCTCGAAGGTGGCGACGTCCGCCTCCTTGGTGTGATACAGCGTGCCGCCGTCGAGCAGCTTCTGGCTGACGCTCGAGGCCGCATCCCACACGATGGTCGTCGGCGAGAACAGCCGGCCCGGTCCGCTTGCGCCGTAGCTGCCCGACAGCGTCACCTGCGGCAGCAGATTGGCGACGCCGACGCCGACCGTCGCTGTGGCCTGGTGCAGCGTGGCCTCGGCCTGCCGGATGTCGGGACGCTGCCGGACGAGCGAGGAGGGCAGTGACATCGGCAGCTTGCGCGGCAGCCGCAGCTCCGCGAGGGTCACATGCTCGCCGCGATCCTGGCTCGGCAGCCGGCCGAGATAGGCCATCAGTTGATTGCGCTGCTGTGCGAGTTGCTTCTGCAGCGGCGCCAAGGTCGCCTTGGCCTGCGCCAGCGTCGCTTCCTGCGCCAGCACGTCGGATTTGGAGATGGCGCCGACGTCAAACTGGTGTTGGATCCGGCCAAGCTGGTCGGTCTCCGCCTTGATGATCTCCTCCGTCGCGGCAATCTGATCGCGCAACGAGGCGTCGCTGATCGCGGCGGTGACGACATTGGCGGTCAGCGACAGATACGTCGCTTCCATCTTGAAGGCCTGGTAGTCGGCCTGCGCCTGCAGCGCCTCCACCTGGCGACGCGTGCCGCCCCATAGGTCGAGCGCGTAGCTGACGCTCACCGACGTGCCATAGAGCGTGTACAGCGAGGTCTGACCAGGCCATTGTCCTTGCTGCGTGCTGGAGGCCTGCGTACGCTCGGCCGAGCCGCTCGCGCTCAGCTGCGGAAATAGCGCGCCCTGCTGCGATAGCGCGTTCTCGCGCGCAGCACGCAGCGCCAATTGTGCGGCTTCGATGTCCGGGTGGTTGCGAATCGCCTCCTCGACGAAGGCGTTGATCTGCCGGGAATGAAACAGCGCCCACCAAGTGCCGGGCAGATCGCCTCCGGGCGCGAAGCTCTGCACATTGCCGCCCGGTGTCGAGGCGCTGGCGGTCGCGGCGAGCCGACGTTCGGCCACATAACCGGTTGCGGCCGGCGCGTCCGGAGACATGAAGTCCGGACCGACGGCGCAGGACGCGAGCAGCATGCTGCAGCCGAGGAGGCCGAGCCGCAAGGGCAGCGCGCTGCATCTCGGGACCAGCCCCAAACAGGCATGAAACATTTTGACATCATCGGACATAAAACTGAACCGTTTCGTTTTCTGTCGCCGACGATGCGTGGCGGTTCCGGCCTAGTCAAGTCACGTTGATGACAAAGCGAGCTTGCTCACAGCTTCACGTCTCGCGCACCGCTGCGCGGCGCCGGCGCTCGCCTGCATCGGGACGCGGGCATGACAGCTCCGAGACGAACGCCGAGAACGCGCCGCTGCCCTTCCCGCGGTGGCGGGCAGCTACGTCGTTTCTCACAATGATCGAAAAAGCGCCGTCGCGCCTACATTGTCCAGGGCAGGCCCGAGCGAAGCAGCGCGTGCAGATCGCGCTGGAAGCCGGCCCGCGGTGCGAGCCGGCGTCTGCAACGTAGCGCCGGTCAGGATGGCATCGAGGATGCGACCACCGGCTTCGCCGGCACGTCGCGCACGCGGCTCGGGCGCCGCAGCCGGCGTTGCGTCCAGATCAGCAGGCCGGTGACCAGCAGCGCGAACAGCGCGACCGAGATCAGAACGTTGGCCGCGCTGCCGATCAGAGACCAGTTGCCTTCATGCAGCAGGCGCGGCCAGTTGCGCGGCAACGCGGAGAGCCCGTCGGCCGTGACGGCATAGGCCCTGAGCTCATCGCCCTCGATGATGCGCGCCATCATCCGTCCGCCGCGATTGCCGATCGAGTTCACCGACGACAGGTCGTGGTCCTTGGCAACGATGCTGACGGCGTCAGGCAGCGAGACGCGCTTGGCTGCGGCAGGAGGAGTGCCGCCTGCGAAGGTCAGGCCGAGCTCGAGGCAGAGTCCGGTGAGCGGGCTGAGCAAAATCAGCGGCAGCGTGAACCAGGCCGTGCCCTTGTGCCAGCCGGACAGCGTGTTGCGCAGCCGCGGCAGTCCCATCAGAATGCCGATGATCATGATGCTGATCATGGCGATGGTCGAGATCAGGGTGAGGCCGGGGATTCCGATCAGATGCTCGTGGGTCCTGCGCGCCCACGAGAAGACGCTGGGCATCGCCGGCTTTTCGACGGCGGCACCGGTTGTCATGTCGACCTCGGCGCCCGGCGCGCCCTGCAAGGTCAGATGCTGCGTGGAGGCGTCGATCGACAGACCGCGTGCCTTGCCGTCGGGATCGTATTGCTTGATCAGCGCGACCACGCGCGCCGGATCGACGCTTTGCGGCTTCACGGCGGCGACCTGCGCCATCGGCTCGAAGGAGAGGATCAGCCCGGTCACGATGATGACAAGCAATGGCAGCGCGAAGACGAGGCTGATCCAACGGTGAAGTTTGAGCAGAAGCTGCTTGTTCATGATCGTCTCCGATTGATCGTCTCGCACGCGGTATCATGCGGGACCGTTGTCCGCAGGCGTCTGCTCCGTGAACGTTTCTGATCGTTCTCGCTGGACGACGCCGGGATATCAACCTGTCGTCCGCCGCGCTTCATTAGCTGAGCGCAGCAGCGAGACGAAGGAGATAACTATTAATTTTAGGTCATGCGCCGTTTGATCGGCATCAATGCGGCAGAGGTCGTTTCAGGACTGCTGGGATGATGTCAATTTGTATCAGATGCCGTCTTGCGGCCATCGAGCACCTCGCGCAGGCATGTCGCGTCCAAGCCGTCCTCCCACTTCGCGATGACAATGGTGGCGACTGCATTGCCTATCAGGTTGGTCGGCGTCAGCCCCTGCGACATCAGGCGATGGATGCCGAGCACCAGCGCGACGCTGGCGACCGGAATCGTACCGGTCGCGGCGAGCGTGGCGGCCAGCACGACGAAGGCGGCGCCCGCGATGCCGGCCGCGCCCTTCGACGTCACCAGCAGGATCAGCAGCAGCCCGATCTGGTGGCTGATGTCGAGATGCGTGTTGGTCGCCTGCGCCAGAAACACCGCGGCGGTCGCGAGGTAGAGGCAGGTGCCGTCGAGATTGAACGAATAGCCGGTGGGGATGACGAGACCGACGATGCTGCGTTCGCAGCCAGCGGCTTCGAGCTTCGCCAGTATGCGCGGCAGCACGGTCTCCGATGACGTGGTGGCGATGCAGACCAGCACCTCGTCCCTGATGTAGCGGATCAGCTTCCACAGGCTGAAGCCGGTGAAGGCGGCAATCGGGCCGAGCACGGCGGCGATGAAGATCAGGCAGGTGAGATAGAAGCTGCCGAGCAGCAGGCCGAGCTTGGCCAGCGAGCCCAGACCGAACTTGCCGACGGTGAAGGCGATGGCCCCGAATGCGCCCAGCGGCGCTGCCCACATCACGATCCGAACGACACCGAAGATCATCCGGCCGGCGACATCGATCACGTCCGTCACCGGCTTGGCGCGGTCGCCGAGCCAGATCAGCGCAAAGCCGCACATGACCGAGATGAACAGCACCTGCAGGATATTGCCCTCGGCAAAGGCGCCAACGAAGGTCTGCGGGATGATGTTGAGCAGGAACGGCACGAAGCCGACCGCAGCGGTCTGCTTGACATAGGGCTCGATCGTCGCGGAGTTGATCGTCGCCGGGTCGACGTTCATGCCGACGCCGGGCTGAAACAGGTTCACCGCGGTCAAGCCGATGATCAGCGCCAGCGTCGTGACGGCCTCGAAATAGATCAGCGCCTTGATCGCGACGCGGCCGACCTTGGCCATGTCGGCCATGTGGGCAATGCCGTTGACCACCGTGCAGAAGATGATCGGCGCGATCAGCATCCGGATCGCCTTGATGAAGGCGTCGCCGAGCGGCTGCATCTGGGCGCCCAGATCCGGCTTGATGGCACCGAGCAGGATGCCCGCTGCCATCGCGATCATGACCTGGACCCAAAGCTCCTTCCACCAGCCGCGGCGGGCGCCTGCCTTGCTGTCGGCGGTGAGGGTCGTGGTGGTCATGATCGGTCCTGTTGCTGAAGGGGCGAATTCGCAGCTGGCGGTGACTCAGCTCTTGGGCTCGAACTTGAACAGCCGTTCGGGATTGCTGACAAGCAGCTTTCGCTGCATGGCCGGATCCGGGGCGTAGAGTGGGATCAGATCGACCAGATCGCCGTCATTGGGCATGATCTTGACGTTCGGATGCGGCCAGTCGGTGCCCCAGATGACGCGATCCGGCGCGTTGTCGATCAGCTTGCGGGCGAACGGGACCGCGTCGTGGAACGGGGGGCCGGAGGCCGAAGCGCGCTCGGGACCGGTGATCTTGATCCAGCACTTGTCGTCGCTCGCCTGCAGGTCGAGCAGCGCCTTGAACCCGGCATCGTCGATCCCCTTGGCGGCGCTGATCGTGCCCATGTGGTCGATCACATAGGTGACCGGCAGCGCCTTCAGGATCGGCACGAATTCCTGGATCGTCCCGGCCTCGAGATAAACGTCAACGTGCCAGCCGATCGCCGCGACGCGGTCCACCAGGGTGCGGAAGACGTTCATGTCGCCGACGCCGCCGAGGCGGCGGAGGAAGGCGAACCGGCAGGCGCAGATGCCGGCCTTGCCGAGCGCCGCGAGGTCGGCATCGGACATCGCCGCGTTGATGTTGGCGACGCCCTTGTAGTTGCCGTTGCTCTGCGCGATCGCATCGGTCACGACCCGATTGTCGGTGCCGTGGACGGTGGCGTTGACGATGACGGCGCGCTCGACGCCGATCTTGGCGTGCAGCGCCTGGAACATCTCCAGCGATGCGTCGGGCGGCGTGTAGGGGCGAGTGGGCGAGAATGGATAGGTCGCGGCCGGCCCGAAGATGTGGGTGTGGGTATCGACGCTGCCCGGTGGCGCCCTGAAGCTCGGGGTCTTCGGTGCCGGATCCGGGCCGGCGATGCTGGGGATCTTGGCCTCGTCGGCGGAGAGGGCAGGGCCTCCGAGCACGCTCGCCGCTCCCAGTCCGGCCATGGTGGCCAGCAGGTCTCGTCTCAACATCAGAGCGTCCTCCTCGGGATGGCCGCGGTCACAGGCAGGCGCTGCCCGCCAGGCTCCGGCATCGTTCGTGTTTGCTATCGTCACGCCACGAAGGAGAGGTCGGGCGACCTCTCAACGTGGCGTCGTGATCATGGGGGTTCCGGCTCCCGAGCCGGCGGATCGCTGTGATCCCAGTCGTTCCTGATCGAGGATCTTGCAGCCTCTGCAGCATGACAAGAAGCATTGGGTGAACGGTCAGTTCGCTTGGTTGGACAATGCTCTGCCGTCCTACTGCCAACGTTGCTGAGACCCTCCGTTCGAGCTGCGTTGCAGCGCGACTGGGCGAGATGGGCTGCTCTTCAACCAGTCTGCGAGAAGGCAGCCCGAGCGCGCCGATCTGCAGAATTGTTCGTGCGACGGAAAGGTGAGTTGCGTCAACGCCGTGGCGTGCGTTTTGGTCATGCGCCGGCAGCTTCAAGCGCCGTTGTGAAGACCGCATGCGCAATGCTATGCGACAGCAAAGAGAGGCGTGCGGGCGCCGAGATGCTGCGCGGCTGTCAGCTCACAACAATATCGGGCAAAGGAAACACCATGGTCGACGCGCTCATCATCGATGCCTGCAGAACGCCGCGCGGTATTGGCAAGGCCGGCAAGGGCGCGCTCGCCGGGCTGCACCCGCAGCATCTCGGCGCCACCGTGCTGCGTGCGCTGGCCGACCGCACCGGCATCAATACCGGCGATGTCGATGACATCATCTGGGGCTGCTCGTCGCAGCGCGGGCCGCAGAGCGGAGACCTCGGCCGCATGTCGGCGCTCGATGCCGGCTACGACATCCGTGCCTCCGGCGTCACGCTCGATCGCTTCTGCGGCTCCGGCATCACCAGCGTCAACATCGCCGCGGCCTCGATCATGGCTGGGCAGGAGGACCTCGTCGTCGCCGGCGGCTGCGAGATGATGTCGATGGAAGGCCGGCGCGGCGAGGGGCCGCTGATGATGGATGCCGGCAATCTGCATCTGCGCGCGCTGCATCCGCAGTCGCATCAGGGCGTCTGCGCCGATGCCATCGCCACCATGGAAGGCATCACCCGCGCCAACGTCGACGCGCTCGGGCTGGAGAGCCAGAAGCGCGCGGCGGCTGCGATCGCTGCCGGCCATTTCAAGAAGAGTCTGGTGCCGGTGCATCGCGAGGACGGCAGCGTCGCGCTCGACCACGAGGAATACCCCCGGCCGCAGACCACGGCCGAGGCGCTGGCCGCGCTGAAGCCGGCGTTTCCGGCGATCGCCGACTACGCGCTGGACGAGAAGGGCACGACGTATCGCAACCTGATCCTGCAGCGCTATCCCGGCCTCGAGATCGAATTCGTGCATCACGCCGGCAACTCCTCGGGCGTGGTCGACGGTGCGGCGGCGATCCTGCTGGCGTCGCCGTCCTATGCCAAGGCCCATGGCCTGAAGCCGCGGGCACGCGTCGTGGCGATGGCCAATATGGGCGACGACCCGACCCTGATGCTGAACGCCCCGGTGCCGGCGACGCGCAAGGTGCTGGCCAAGGCCGGGCTCAAGCTTGATGACATCGACCTGTTCGAGATCAACGAGGCGTTCGCCGTCGTCGCCGAGAAGTATATCCGCGACCTCGTGCTCGACCGCGCCAAGGTCAATGTGAACGGCGGCTCGATCGCGCTGGGACATCCGATCGGCGCCACCGGTTCCATCCTGATCGGGACGCTGCTCGACGAGCTCGAGCGGCGCGATCTCAAGCGCGGCCTGGTCACGATGTGCGCGGCCGGTGGCATGGCACCCGCGATCATCATCGAGCGGATCTGAACGGGACATCTCCTCGATTTGAGTTGCGCGCGCCCGTTGCGGAGTCTCCCGTGGCGGGCGCCGTTGTTTTGCACCTGGGCCGCTTGTGACCTCGGCGGTGCCGCGCAGTTGAGGCGCAGGATCGCGCGAGCCGCGGCGGTTCCAGTTTCCGGACCAGTCAACCACGTTTCGATCGGACAGGAATTCGCGCTTGTTCCGCTAGTTGCGACAGGTTATTGCCACGGCGAGGCCTCATCGTAGAAGAAATGGCTCTCCGTGCTGTCGACGCTGTCGCATATCATCGATCGCAAGGCTTCGAACCGGGTGGTCACGCGGCTGCGGGCCTTGCTGCGCAGCAACGAGTTCTACCTGATACCGCTGGCGCTGGTGATCGGCGTTGCGACGGGTGCGATCGTGACGGTGATGAGCCTGATCGCGCAGGTCGCGCATGTGGTCATCTACGGCATTCCGATCGATGTCCGGCTCAGCGCTCATACCTCGGTCAACCCGGCCGTCGCCCTGATCGCGCCCGCCTGCGGCGGCCTTGCGCTCGGCATCATGGAATGGCTGCGGCGGCGCTGGAAGATTGCGGCCGCGGTCGACCCCGTCGAGGCCAATGCGCTGCGCGGCGGACGGCTGTCGATGCGCGACAGCATCGTGGTGAGCGGCCAGACCCTGGTCTCCAACGGCTCCGGCGCGTCGGTCGGGCTCGAGGCCGGCTACACCCAGATCGGCGCCGGCGTCGCCTCGCTGCTTGGGCAGTATCTCACGCTCCGCCGCAACGATATGCGCCTCATCCTCGGCTGCGGTGCGGCCGCCGCCATTGCGGCCGCTTTCGGCGCGCCGATCACGGGGGCGTTCTATGCCTATGAGCTGATCGTCGGCGTCTACTCCGTCGGCAGCGCGGCGCCGATCCTGGCGGCCTCGCTGGCGGGTGCGCTGACCTCGCAATATCTCGCCGGCGCGCCGTATTCGCTGGAGGTCGCCAAGGTCGGCGCGGTCGGCTTCGAGCAATACATCGCGCTGTTCGTGCTGGCGCTCCTCGTCGCCGGCATCGGCATCGTGGTGATGCGTGCCTCGCCGGCGGTCGAGCGGCTGTTCGTCCGCATTCCGGTGTGGCTGCGCCCGGTGATCGGCGGGGTCTGTGTCGGCGCCATGGCGATCGTGACGCCGCAGGTGCTGGCGGCAGGCCACGGCGCAATGCTGCTCGACCTGCATCGCGAGATGGCGGTCGGCATGATCGCCACCATCATCGTGCTCAAGCTCGCCGCCTGCCTGATCTCGCTGGCCTCGGGCTTCCGCGGCGGTCTGTTCTTCGCCTCGCTGTTCGTCGGCAGCCTGCTCGGCAAGCTGTTTGCGGGACTGCTCGCGCTGGCCGGCCTCGGGCTCGCGATCGACCCGCTGGTGGCGATGCTCACCGGCATGGCGACGCTCGGTGTCGCCATCGTCGGCGGGCCGCTGACGATGTCGTTCCTGGTGCTGGAGATGACCCGCAGCGTCGACGTCACGGCCGTCGTGCTGGGCGCTTGCATCGTGACGTCGGTGTGCGTCCGCGTCCTGTTCGGCCACTCGTTCTCGACCTGGCGCCTGCATCTGCGCGGCGAGACCATCCGCAGCGCCAATGACGTCGGCTGGCTGCGCAACCTCACGGTCGAGCGGCTGATGCGCTCCGACGTCGCCAAGGTGCCGACCACGACCAGCATCGCGGCCTGCCGGCGCGAGTTCGCGCTGGGCACGCGCCAGGCCGTGGTGGTGGTGAACAACAGCGACGATTATTGCGGGCTGGTCTCCTTGCCCGATCTGTTCTCGGGCGAATTGGACTCCATCGCCGACGAGATCCAGGTGGTCGAGCTCGCCAAATATTTCGACGTCGCGCTGTTGCCCGAAATGAACGTCAAGACGGCGATGAAGATCTTCGACGATTCCGGCGCCGAAGAGCTGGCGGTGCTGGAATCGGAGAACAGCCGCAAGGTGATCGGCTTCCTGACCGAGTCCTTCGCGCGCCGCCGCTATGTCGAGGAGATCGACCAGGCGACGCGCGGCGTGCTCGGGGCGCTGTCGTGATCGCGTCCCGTCGCCGCGACACGTGATCGCCGGTCCTCGACCGGGGTAGACTGCCGGCCGTTCGAGACGCGCGAGGACCGCATGACGAGACTGATCAGCACGGCTGTCGTGGCGACCTTGAGCGCGCTGGCGGCGACCGCCGCCGCAGCCGAACCTGTTGTGCTGAAAGGCAAGGACGCGTTCGGCAGTTGGCAGGGTGATGCACCTGGCACAATCAGGCTGATCCGTCCCGAAGACCTGCCCAAACCGGGTGCGACGGCGTCCGCGGCCAACGTCTCCCGCGTGATGCAACGACCGGCCTCCGCCGTGCCGAGGGTCATCGACGGTTTCAAGATCGCGCTGTTCGCCGAGGGGCTGAGCGGGCCGCGCATCCTCCGCACCGCGCCGAATGGCGACATCTTCGTTGCCGAGACCCGGGCAGGGCGAGTCCGCGTGCTGCGTCCGAGCGAGGACGGCAGCAAGGTCGCGTCGAGCGAGATCTTCGCCGACCGTCTCGGCCATCCCTTCGGCATCGCCTTCTACCCGAGCAGCGATCCGCAATGGATCTATGTCGCGAGCACCGAGCGCGTCATGCGCTTTCCCTATCGGGCCGGCGACATGAAGGCGTCGGGGCCACTGCAGGTCGTCGTGCCCGATCTGCCGGCTGGCTACGGCCATTCGACGCGCGATATCGTCTTCACCAGGGACGACAAGCGCATGCTGGTGTCGGTCGGCTCCACCGGCAATGTCGGCGAAGCTCTGGGAGAGCCAGCCGGCGGAGTCAGTGCCTGGATCAAGGCGCACCCGCTCGGCGCGGCCTGGGGCGGGGAGGCCGACCGTGCCGGCGTGCTGGCGTTCGATCCCGACGGCAAGAACCGCAGCCTGTTCGCCACCGGCATCCGCAACTGCGTCGGCCTCGCCATCCAGCCCGCGACCGGAACGCCGTGGTGCTCGACCAACGAACGCGACGGGCTCGGCGACGATCTGGTGCCGGATTATGTTACGCGGGTGAAGGAGGGCGGCTTCTATGGCTGGCCCTGGTACTACATCGGCGACAACCCCGACCCGCGCCATGCCGGCGAGCGCCCCGACCTGAAGGGCGGGATCACCGTGCCCGACGTGCTGCTGCAGCCGCATTCGGCCTCGCTCGGTCTGACCTTCTACGACGGCAATCTGTTTCCGCCGGAGTATCGCGGCGATGCCTTCGCGGCCGAGCACGGCTCGTGGAACCGGTCCAAGCGCACCGGCTACAAGGTGATCCGGGTCAGGCTCAAGGACGGCGTGCCCACCGGCGAATACGAGGATTTCGTCACCGGATTCGTCGTCAACGATCGCGAGGTCTGGGGCCGGCCGGTCGGCGTCACCGTGGCGCGCGACGGCAGCCTGCTCATCTCCGAAGACGGCAACAGCACGATCTGGCGCGTGAGCCGCTGAGCGGATCTTTGCGGCGCAGGAACCTCTCGACCCGGTGTGGGTTGGGAGCGCGGATGAATGCCGGATGAGCGTATGAACATCTTCGATCCGCAAGGGCCGATCGCCGCCGCCGAGCAGACGATCCTGATCGATTCCGTCATCATCATGCTGGCGATCATCGTGCCGACATCGATCGCGGTGCTCGCTTTCGCGTTCTGGTTCCGCAGCTCCAACACCAGGGCGCGCTACCGGCCGGACTTCGCCTATTCGGGCGCGGTCGAGCTCGTGGTGTGGTCGATCCCCGCGCTCACCGTCATCCTGCTCGGCGGCGTCGCCTGGATCGGCTCGCACCAGCTCGACCCGGGCAAGCCCGTCGACGGCACCGGGCTTCCGATCCGCATCCAGGCGGTGTCGCTCGACTGGAAGTGGCTGTTCATCTATCCCGACCAGCGCATCGCCACCGTCAACAGCCTCACCGTCCCGATCGGCGCGCCACTGCGCTTCGAGCTGACGTCCGGCAGCGTCATGACGGCCTTCTTCATCCCGCAGCTCGGCGGCATGATCTACACCATGAACGGCATGGTCACGCGGCTGAACCTGCGCGGAGATCATGTCGGGACCTACAAGGGCTTGGCCTCGCATTTCAGCGGCGACGGTTTTCCCGACATGATGTTCGACACCAACGTCGTCTCGCAGCCCGACTTCGCCAACTGGGTGACGAATGCTGCCAGGAGTGGCCAGGTGCTCGACGAGGCGGGCTACAAGGAGCTCGCGGCGCAGTCCGTCGAGACCCGTCCGAAGACTTATCGGCTCGCGGATCCCGAGTTGTTCGGCAACATCGCCAGCCAGAAGATCCCTCCGGCGCCGGGACCGCAGCTCAGCGAGAACCAGTCGCGGCCGGAAGGCGGAACGGCGCATGCCCACTGAAGTCGTCGCAAAGGGAGTGGGCCGATGTCGGTGACCACCGTCGCTCAGGCGCCTGCCTATGCCGATCCGCATCAACTGCGTGCCGCCGAGCATCCTGGGCCGGCGCCGAAACGGATCGTGACCGGATTCGGCTTCTGGATATTCCTGCTCTCCGACATCGTGATGTTCTCGTGCTTCTTCGCGAGCTTCGCTGTGCTGTCGGGTGCGACCGCCGGCGGTCCGGGCGGCGCCGAACTGTTCGACGTCCGCAACGTCGCGGTCGAGACCGCTTTGCTGTTGCTGTCGAGCTTCACCTGCGGCATGGCGAGCATTGCCGCCGAGCGCCACAACCAGCTCTGGTTCCAGGTCGCGATGGCCGTCACCGGCCTGCTCGGCGCCGGCTTCCTGCTGCTCGAGGTCCGAGAGTTCGTCGACCTCGTCGGCCGCGGCGACGGGCCGAGCCGCAGCGCCTTCCTGTCGGCGTTCTTCACTCTGGTCGGCTGCCATGGCCTGCACGTCGCGGCTGGCATCCTGTGGCTGCTGACCATGATGGCGCAGGTGGTCGCCAAGGGCTTCCGCGCCGACATCGAGCGTCGCATCCTGTGCTTCGCGCTGTTCTGGCACGCGCTCGACATCATCTGGGTCGCGGTGTTCTCCGTGGTCTATCTGCTCGGGAGTGCGACATGACCGATCAAGCGCCCGCGGAATTCGATCTCGCGCCCGGCGAGCAGCAGCATGGCAGCCTGCGTTCCCGCGTCCTGTTCTATGTCGCCGGCCTCGGTCTCGCGATCCTGCTGACGGCGACGTCGTTCTTCGTCGCCGGCACCGACCTCGTCTGGCAGCCATCGATCCCGGTCGCGATCATCGTCCTGGCGATCGCCCAGATGGGGGTGCACCTGGTGTTCTTCCTGCACATCACCACCGGGCCCGACAACACCAACAACGTGCTGGCGCTGGCCTTCGGGCTGCTGATCGTGTTTCTCGTCGTCGGCGGCTCGCTGTGGATCATGGCGAACCTCAACCACAACATGATGCCGATGGATCAGCTGCTGCAGATGCAGCACTGAGCGTCGTTGCGGCAATCCAGGGGCCGCGCGACAGCTCTCGATTGCTTCGTCGTGCCGACTCGTCGACCGTCCGATCTCACTTCTTCGGCGCGCGGCAGTTGAATGCACGGCGGAAGCCGGCGGCGCGTGCATCGTCCTCCGAGCAGAACCAGCGGTCGGGCTCGGTGGTCGCGGGATAGCTCGGGCAGCCCTGCAGATGGTAGATGCCGATGTTGCCGGTGACGCGGGCGCGCACCGCGAACTTCCCCTTGATGCTGCAGCCCGGCGGCGCGCTCGGCGCGTCCGGGAACAGCACCGCACGGATCTCGCGGTCGCGGTCGGCGCGGCAGGCCGCGCCGACCAGGGCGCCGTCCTTCTTGTCGGCGCGGAACTCGGCTGGGGCGACGAAACATCCCTTCCACAGCCCGCGCACCGCCTCCTTGGCCGCGGCGACATCGTCCTTGGCGCGATACTTGATCGCCGGATCCGCGCTCATGGCGTAGCCCGCGCGCGCGACCTGTTGGTTCAGGCTGACCTTGTCGCCGTCGATGGTGCAGAGGCCGATCCTGCGCGTCTTGAGCGGCTTGTCGGGGCCGAGATCGTCGCAGCGCACCGAGCGGCCGCCGATCAGCTTGCCAAGCTGCTCGCGTGCCTCGACGCCGCAGCTCCAGGAATCGGCGTGATCGTCGATGCAGAGCTGGTCGACCTCCGGCGCATCGATGCCGTCGAGCCGGAACACCGTGTCGCCGAGCTGGATCGTGTCGCCGCTGCGTACCGTGGCGCTCGCCGCCAACGATGCGCCGGTCATGTCGGCTCCCAGCACCATGGCCCCACACAACGACAACAGCCGGTCTCGCAGCCGCATGCTTCCTCCCGCAATCAGATTCATCAAATACCCAGCCGTAGTCCTATCACAGCGCGCGTGAGTCTCGCCAAGGACGGCGCGGAACGGCGCCGCCGGATCGCCACCTTGCGCGGGGGGCGGCTGCTACCCATCTGACCGGGCGAAGGAAATCTTGCCATGTTGGACTTTACCTCCGATCTCGCCGGCGATGCGCTGTCGCCGGCGCGCGCGTCTGATGCTGCGCCGGCCGACGACCGCGCGCTGCTGGACGCCTATTCCAATGCCGTCATCGACGTCACCGAGCGGGTCGGCCCTGCGGTCGTGCGCGTCGAAACCGGCCCCAGGGCTGGGTCGACCGCCGGCTCCCGCGCCGAGCGCGGCGGGCTCGGCTCGGGCATCGTGATCTCGCCCGACGGTCTCGTGCTGACCAACAGCCATGTCGTCGGCTCCTCCAAGAGCATCCGGCTGCGCGACGTCGAGGGCGTCGTCACCGACGCTCAGGTGCTCGGCGTCGATCCCGACACCGATCTCGCCTTGCTGCGCGCCAATCACGCGCGCGACCTGCGCTACGCCGCGCTCGGCAACTCCAAGAGCCTGCGCCGCGGCCAGCTCGTGGTCGCGATCGGCAATCCGCTCGGCTTCGAATCCACGGTGACGGCTGGCGTGGTCTCGGCGCTCGGCCGCTCGATCCGCTCGGTCTCGGGCCGCATGATCGAGGACGTCATCCAGACCGATGCGGCGCTCAACCCAGGCAATTCCGGCGGGGCGCTGGTGTCGTCGGCCGCCGAGGTGATCGGCATCAACACCGCCATCATCCAAGGCGCGCAGGGCATCTGCTTTGCGGTCGCCAGCAACACCGCGCAGTTCGTGCTGTCGGAGATCATCCGCCACGGCTACGTCCGCCGCGCCTATATCGGCGTGTCCGGGCAGACCGCGCCGGTGCCGCGGCGACATGCGTTGCTCGCCGGCGTCGAGAACAAGATGGGCGCGCTGTTGATGCAGATCGAGCCGGACGGGCCCGCGGCCCGCGCCGGCCTGCTGCCCGGCGACGTCGTGATCAAGCTCGACGGCGTCGACATCAACGGCGTCGACGACCTGATCCGCGTGCTCGACCGCGACCGCATCGGCCGTACCGTCGCGATGGACGTGCTGCGGCTGGGACGGCTGCGCGGCATCGACATCCACCCGGTCGAGCGCAAGCCGGCGGCGCGGCAGGCGTCGTGATCGTCGTGAGATATCGAAAGCCATAAACAACACCGCGGTCGTCCCGGCGAACGCTGCCGGCTTGTCCGGGACGACAGCAGAAGGTCTGGCGGGATTTTACGTTTCAAACAGCCAACGGATGAGGGACATGTCATCGCATTCTCGCGGCGTAGCACGCCCGAGTCCCGCGATCAGTCCGTCCCTCGCAACTCATGCAGAGGGCGCAGGGAATGCCGGGTGAAGGCCTCACCCATGGCCCGCCTGCGAAAAGAATGCAGGCGGCAGGTACCACAGGCAAAGCCGAAACACGCCGGCATTCCCTGCGCGATGGTCTTCACGCTTATACGCAGTCTCCCTGGTGCACCGGGCTTGTTGGCCACCATTCGCGGCAACGCTTGCGCATTGCGCGGGACACCAGCATCGGGGTGTCAGGACGCTGCGACTTCACGTCCACGACAGATCGTTCGTCCGCGCCCTCGTTACCGAAGACGCTGCGATCTCTCGCGGCCATCGCTCCCCACCTCGCGTGTCGTGACGATCGCGCGCAACGCCCCTCTGCATGAGGCGGGATACGCATAGACAATCACGATTTCCGTAAAAGCGCAAGAAATTGATTTTTATCTGAAATGTCGCCCGATCAGCCGGTACCGGGGGCGAAGCCGTTGCCGGACGATTGATGACGAGAAAAACCCGAGTCGGCTGTTGAACGGGAAGGCCGACCAGGCTTGCGCCCTTGAAAATCCGATCAACATAAAACGTCGAGCGGCAATAAAAGTTAGATAACTAACCGAAACTCGGGATAGTGGAACGGAGAGCTTCAGGTCGGCAGAAGCCACGAAGCATCTGCTCATCTAGGCTTACTCCGAGTGCTTCTCCCTCTTGGCACATTACTCTCACGGAACGCCCGAAGCTGGCGCGACTAAGCTCCGCATCCTCCAGAGGAATCAGTGTTTGATCGGGATTTAGCGGATCTGAGAACAACTGTATCCGCTTCGGTGCCACGAAACGACGGGCATCAAGGATCCGTTTCGAGACCGCGGCGGGTTCCGTCACTAGGCTCCCGTCGCTCCGCCATTGCCCGAACGACGTGAATTTCGGATTGAGTACATTGGTATCGATCTCACCATAGGGGCGGGCTAGATCAGTCTTGGTTTGAAATAGATGCCAATTGCCTGAATTGTAAAATTCTGCTGTGCGCCAATAAGCGACAGAAGCCGAAAGCCAATAGTACATATCCCACTGTTCTTCTGCGAGGATTTCGCAGGTTTTTCCGCAGCCGTAGACACCGATTTTGCGACCAGATTTGGCTACTTCTTTTTGCGCGTACTGAAAATACTGTTTTATCGCCAGAATATTTTTCTCACGGTCGCCGCTCGCTAGGTCAAAATCCGCGCCAAAGTAGATAGCGCTCCCTTCGGGCTGCTTCATGTTGTCAGCATTCTTCACTGCGTCGCGCACGTCATAAATTTTCTTGGTGGGCTCTTGAAAAGTTCGGCCACTCCCGCCGCTAAAATACTGGAATACAGTTGCGACGGCGATCCTCTGGTCTTCAAGCGCATTTAGTTCCGCTTTGGATAGAACTGCGTTCTGATAAGGGCCGTGATCCAAATTTTCGAGGCGTGTATAAAACCGGATCACTGTAGTGACGCCGGCGTCTGCTACCCGCTTGGCGGATCTGGTAAGATTCTTGCTGGCATCAATGATGCGTATGTCGGTTTGATTTGAGGTCCTACAAGTCGCTTCAGCGCGAGCCATCGAAGGGAAGACACCGATCGTAGCGCCTATACACATGCCAGACAGAAATTGTCGACGCTCCATAGCGTGTCCTCGTCATTCTATAGACAATACCCATACATCAGGCTGCCGGGCCTGAGATGCGGCGTCGTTTGCTATTTCATGAGCAGCACTAGTTTGTTGGGATATAAATTCCTCGCCGAGGTGGGCGATATGGAGATCGCCCGTCTCGTGACGCTCACTAATGCTTCCTATCCTTATTCCACAAAGAAGCGTTCGCTATCCCCGCCGGGGCCGCAAAAGCTCTTCAGCGAGCCCTTGCTGATAGTACCGCTTTTGACTGACACATCGCCCCCGCGCATTTTTCTAACACGATAGTCAAAACGCATCTGAACGTTACAAGTGGTCCTCACCTGCCACCTGTAGCAAATCTCCTCTGAGCGAAAAGGATTGTCCGTATCAGCGGGAGTGATCTGATCTTCGAGATAGCTTGCAATAACCGAACAGTCGCCGACCCGTACCCTGTCTTCGGCTAACGAAAAAGTGGTAGACGCAACGAGTATTAAGGCGATTAGTGCGTTTCTCATCGCTTAGACTCCATGCAAAATGTTATTCGTTCTATTCGAGCATGCATGCGCAGTTACAAAGCAACCGCGGCCAGAAACGTCATCTGGCCGCCGGGCGCCATATTAATTCCGTACATTTCGGGTTGAGAAAGTGGATGGTAGTCCGGACTGCCGGGCCACGGATCGAGCACGCCCACTTGCTGGGGAGCCGGACCCATTGGACTCATAACATAGTTGAAATCGACTATGACCATTGCGTGGTGAGTGTTGCAGTACAAGACGGGTCGGTCGTTCGCCAGTTCGTTGATAATGAAGTTATTACTGATGGCCATAATGCCGTCAGTCGGATCGTAGGCTGCGCTGATGCTCGCCTGGAAAGACTGGCCGCTGTCGTCTACCCACGGCGCACTGAGTGCTTGCGCTATGGCGAGCGGCGTTCCAGCGGGTTTGCATGCGAGGCCGCCAAATACTTTGGCTACGATTTTCTTTTGATCGGTACGATGTCCGTGCGCCGCAAAGATCATTGCTGTGGAGGCTGCCCAGCACCATTCAGGACATTCCTGTTTAATGATTTGCGGCTTGGCAACGTAGGCGCGCTGCAAGGTGCCAACGCTGTCTTTCATGGCCAAAAGTTTGGAGCTCGAAATCGCGACTGCGCCAGCGCCTGTTAGTAATGACCTTCGACTAATTAGCCTCATGCAATCCCCCTTGAGCCCGCCCAGTGCGAAAGTTTAGAAGTATACCGAAAGGTTGTAAATGTTACAAACATATATTAATGAAGGAGGCTGCTAAATAGCGCCGCCAATTTTCACGCTTTGTCACTGTCCAATTGACCGATCCCCTGTAGTGGCAACTCTCAAGGCGTCATCCGGCAGTGGCGTCTGACTGCCCGGTGACAACGGCCGCGACTCGGGCTCCCTGATAAAGTTCAGATTGCAGCGCGCAGCACCGTTGTTCTGATGTCCGCTTCGGGACGATTTCGTTGAAAAAGTCAGCAGTTGCGACGCAGAGATATCGGTGATTCAGTCTGTCTAGTGGGCAGGACTGAAGGTCATGAT